>CAYZXY010000045.1:0-25205 GCA_964482555.1 uncultured Pirellulales bacterium | reverse complement strand
GAAAGCCAGAAGGAAAAAAGATCGCTTGCAGCCCAAAATGAATTTTTAGAGGTGCACATAAGTCAGCATAATACCTGACCCGGATAAACTGGCGGCCCATTTCACAGCTACGCCACAGGCACTATTTCGACAACCTGATCATCTGTCTTAAATAATTCCGAAAGCCCGCCGGATCCGACACATAATACTTGGCGGCCGTCTCAACCTTACCCACCTTGATACTGATCAGACCGTCAAAATCGATTCGAAACATGCTTTCATCCGTTTCGTCGTCGCCGGCACATATGACGTTATCATAATGAATCTGCTGAAGAAAGTGCTCCATGGCCATTCCTTTATTCACCTGGGTGGAGCTGACTTCAACAATTTTTTTGCCGTGGTGGATAACAACAGGCAGGTTGGAAATCACTTCGTACAATTCACCCATAAGCTGGTTAGCCTTCCAGGACCCAAATTCTGGGTCGGCCCGCCGATAGTGCCAGACAACCGAGGAGGTCTTCTCTTCAACGTCGGTGCCGGGGGTCATATCGGAAAAATGACGGAAAATCTCGATAATATTATCCTTCCAGGACAGGTCTGCCCGGGTTTCAAACGTGGACCAGTCCTTCATGCCGGGCGATCGGTAATAGAAACCGTGCTCCGAAATGAGCGTGAAGGGGTATTCGCTGAACCAGAGGTCCATGTCGTCGCGCTTACGACCGCTGATAATATAGACATCCAGATTCGGCTGCTGCTGCACAAGTGCGAAAAGCTCTTTTATGTCCTCGTGTGGATAGGCATCCATGGGTTTATTCTTGATCTCGCAAAGGGTGCCGTCGTAGTCGAGGAACAGGGCGCTTTTTTTCTCCCGATTGAATGGCTCGATCAGATCGACGGTCATCTTTTGTGTGATAACCGGCTGGTGATCCTGGTAGCGCGATTCGTTGGTCAGATCCTTGATGAACAACTGAGCCCAGTGCTGGGCATTGAATTTCAAAACCCGCTGCCGCATAGGGACGATCATCTGACGTCTTTCATGATCTGTCATATCCAGAGCGGTTTGAATGCTGTCTGAAACCTGACGGGTGTCATAGGGATTGACGACGATGGCGTTGAATAGCTCCTGGGCAGAGCCGGCAAATTCGCTGAGGATCAAAGCGCCTTGTTCGTCCTGCTGACAGGCCACATACTCCTTGGCGACCAGATTCATGCCGTCGACCAGCGGCGTAACAATGGCCATATCCGCCAGCGAATAGATCGCGCACAGCTCGCTGAATGGAACAGAACGATGGATAAAATTAATCGGGATGTTGTTGATGGTGGAATATGTACCGTTGATCTGACTGATACGGATTTCCACGTTCTGAATGAGATTCTGATACTCTTCCACATCGCTGCGCGAGGGTACACAGATAAAGATAAACACCAGATCGTTTCTCGGCGGTGACTGGGAGAGAAAGTATTCGATAGCGTTGAGTTTCTGAGGAATGCCTTTGGTGTAGTCCAGCCGTTCGACGCTGAGAATGATTTTTTTGTCTTTGTAATTGTCCCGCAGCGTGTGCAGGTGCTGCCGGCATTGTTCGGTCTGAAGCTCGGTGAGGAATTTGTCGGAATCAATACCGATGGGATAAACCCCCAGACGCGTGATCATATTATGATGGTTGATGTAATCGACTTCCGATTCGATGCCGAGAATGCGCAAGACGGTACTGCGAAAATGACGCAGATAGCCGAACGTATGAAATCCGATCAGATCGGCGCCGAGCAAGCCGGTGAGCAGCTCTTCACGGTCGGGGTGGCAGCGAAACAGCTCATACGATGGAAAAGGAGTATGCAGGAAAAATCCTATACGTAATTCAGGTTGTTTCTCTCGTAAAATCATCGGCAGCAGCATGAGATGGTAATCATGCACCCAGACGACGGCATCGTCGTGTGAATGATTGAGAATCACTTCAGCAAACGCATAATTGACTTTTTTGTAGGATTCGTACCAGGTTTCATTGTGATGCGCGTAAGGCAGCATATAATGCAGCAGCGGCCAAAGACTGGTGTTGGAAAAACCGTTATAATAGTTGTCGATCTCCTCCTGATCCAGAAAAACCGGGTAATACTGAAACTGCTCTTTCAGCTCCCGGCAGAGCTGCTGCTGTTTCTGCTCTTGATCGATGACCCCGCCGGGCCAGCCGAACCAGTGCAGATCGAATTTGTTTTTTACCCCCTCGATGGCCGAAACAAGCCCACCGGAAGATTTGGTGATGGTTTCATTGATGGTAACCGGCAGGCGGTTGGAGACATTAATCAGCGGAATCATGGAATCCTCATAAAATAGGTAATATTGACTGTTTATACGTGTTTCAATTTAATTTTTCCGTTTTGCCAGAACGTAATTGTGTGCGGGAAAAACGTTTACGCCCGGCACTGCCCCGGAGCTTTCTACCCGATGGGGCATTGTTCAAAAAATCCAATCATTAACATTCTATGCAAAATGTCATAAGATGCCAGTGTTCATCAAAAAAACACACATACGCCGGCATAAATCCCCAAATTGCGTTCTTGCATAACCACAAAATATCCGCTAAACTGTAGCGATTTTATAAACTGACGTAACATGAAACCTGCAATGAAGTTATATTAAATTATTGATCGGATAGAATGGCGATGCCCAAACGTACGGACATAAAGAAAATACTGATTATTGGTTCTGGGCCGATAGTTATCGGCCAGGGATGTGAATTTGATTATTCGGGAACCCAGGCATGCAAAGCGTTGCGCGAGGAAGGGTATGAAATCGTGCTGGTGAATTCCAACCCGGCGACGATCATGACCGATCCGCAGTTCTCGGACCGGACGTATATCGAACCGATTACGCCGGAAGCGGTCGCACGCATCGTAGAAAAAGAACGGCCCGATGCCGTGCTGCCGACGCTGGGCGGACAGACGGGCCTGAATACCGCCGTGCAGATGGCGGACCAGGGCGTGTTCGAAAAATTCGGCGTGGAGATGATCGGGGCGAACCGGGATGTCATCCACAAGGCGGAAGATCGAAAACTGTTCCGCGACGCCATCGAGAAAATCAATCTGAAATTGCCCAAGTCGATGCTGGCTTATACGATGGAGGAGGCGTGGCAGGCACTGGAGTTTGTCGGAATGCCGGCCATTATCCGCCCGGCATTCACGCTCGGCGGCACCGGCGGCGGGATCGCCTACAATAAGCAGGAATTCGAAGATATCTGCCAGCGAGGCCTCGACTATTCGATGATAAACGAGATTCTGGTCGAACAATCGGTCCTGGGCTGGAAAGAATACGAACTGGAAGTCATGCGGGACAAGAACGACAATGTTGTCATTGTCTGCTCAATCGAAAATCTGGACCCGATGGGCGTGCATACTGGCGATTCCATTACCGTTGCCCCGGCCCAGACCCTGACGGATAAGGAATACCAGTTAATGCGCGATGCCTCCATCGCGATCATCCGCGAGATCGGCGTGGAAACGGGCGGCAGCAACATCCAGTTCGCCGTCAATCCGGATAACGGCGAGATGGTCGTGGTGGAAATGAATCCGCGGGTGTCACGCAGTTCGGCCCTGGCCAGTAAGGCCACGGGCTTCCCTATCGCAAAAATCGCGGCAAAGCTGGCCTGCGGCTATACGCTCGACGAAATCGCCAACGACATTACGCGGGAAACGCCGGCCTGCTTCGAACCGACAATCGATTATTGCGTGGTGAAAATTCCGCGATGGACCTTCGAAAAATTCCCCGAAGCCGATGAAACCCTGACGACCCAGATGAAAAGCGTCGGCGAGGCGATGAGCATCGGACGCACGTTCAAGGAAGCCCTGCAAAAGGGTATCCGCTCTATGGAAGTGAAACGGTTCGGGCTCGGACTGGACCATAATGACAAATGGCTGCGGCATCTGCGGGGCGAGGATAACCACGAGAAATCCAGTAACGGCGATTCAGGACCGCTGAAGACGACATTTCCCATCCCCGAGAAACATCTCATTCGCAAACTGAGCCAACCCTGTCAGGGAAGGCTCTATTATATCCGGTATGCCCTGAAGATGGGCTGGACGGTGCAGCAGATTCACGAAAAAACCAAAATCGATCCCTGGTTCCTCCACAATATCCGGGAACTGGTGGCGTTCGAGGACGTTTTGATCGAGTTTCTCACACTGCTTGATGTGCCGCGCGAGGTGCTGGCCCAGGCCAAACAATGGGGCTACAGCGATGTGCAGCTCGCGCATATCTACCAGACGACCGAAGAGCAGGTACGACGCCGGCAGGAAGAACTGGGTATCGAGATATCCTATAAACTGGTCGATACCTGTGCGGCGGAATTTGAGGCCTATACCCCTTATTATTATTCCTGCCATGAATCGCCGCTGACCGTGCTGGACGATCAGGGACTGGCGAAACGGCTCTATGAGGACGAAATTCGCGTTACACAAAAGAAAAAAATCATGATCCTGGGCGGCGGCCCGAACCGGATCGGACAGGGTATCGAATTCGACTACTGCTGCGTGCATGCCGCGTTCGCCGCGAAAGAACTGGGCTTCGAGGCGATTATGGTCAACAGCAACCCCGAAACGGTCAGCACCGACTACGATACCTCCGACATGCTGTTCTTCGAACCGCTGACGCATGAGGATGTGTTGAATATCTGCCGAAAACTGGGCGACACACTGCATGGCGTGATTGTGCAGTTCGGCGGCCAGACACCCCTGAACCTGGCGCGCGGTTTGCAAGATGCGGGCGTCCCCATTATCGGCACCAGCGTGGACAGCATCGACCTGGCCGAAGACCGCAAGCGGTTCCAGCAGCTGCTGCATCACCTGAAACTCAAACAGCCACGCAACGGAACCGCCTTTACACTTGAACAGGCCCGTAAGATCGCCGAAGAAATCGAATACCCGGTGCTGGTGCGACCCAGTTATGTACTCGGCGGCCGGGCGATGGAAATCGTGGGCGATCAGGAACATCTCGACCGCTACATGGCCGAGGCGGTGGACGCTTCGACCGTCGGACGCGATCACCCCGTGCTGATCGATAAGTTCCTCGATATGGCGACCGAAGTCGATGTCGATGCCATCGCCGACGGCGAAAATGTGCTGGTCTGTGGTATCATGGAGCATATCGAACAGGCCGGCATCCACAGCGGCGATTCGGCGTGCGCCTTGCCGCCCTATTCGCTGAGCCCGAAACTGATCGCCGACATTCGCGACCAAACGATCAAACTGGCCGAAGGCTTGAAGGTCCGCGGTCTGATGAATGTGCAATACGCGATCAAGGATAACGAAATCTATGTGCTGGAAGTGAATCCGCGAGCGTCGCGCACCGTACCCTTCGTCAGCAAGGCGACCGGCATACAGTGGGCGAAAATTGCGGCGAAAATCATGGCCGGCGAAACGCTGACTTCCCAGGGCGTCTACCAGACGACTGTACCCAATTATACCTCCGTAAAGGAAAGCGTGTTCCCCTTTACCAAATTCCCCGGCGTCGATGTGATCCTTGGCCCGGAGATGCGCAGCACCGGCGAAGTCATGGGCATCGACCGGGAGTTCCCCATCGCTTTCGCCAAAAGCCAGATGGCGGCGGGCGTCACCCTGCCGATGAGCGGCAATGTGTTCCTGTCCGTCCGCAACGAAGACAAACCTCTGATCCTTAACGTGGCCCGCAAACTGGTCAAACTCGGCTTTAAACTGTTATGCACCGAAGGCACAGGCACGTATCTGGCCGAAAATGGCATTGCCAGCACCATCCTGAAAAAAATTCTCGAAGGACGCCCCAATATCACCGACTACATCAAAGACAACGATATCGCCATGGTCATCAACACCCCGACCCGTAAGGGACTGGCTACGGACGAAGGCCGCATCCGCGCCTCCACCGTAATGCATCAGATTCCCACAATCACCACGACCACCGCCGCCGCCGCCGCCGTTGACGCTATCGCCGCCCTGAAAAATGCCGACTGGACCGTACAACCTCTCCAGGATTATTATACCGACGTCGAGTAAATGAGTGAAAGAGTATTTATACGCGTTCCGTTTGAAATGTCCCGTTTTGTCGGAACGTAATTATCTGCGATTTTAAAGCTTACGCCCGGCCCTGCCCGGAGCTTTCTACTCAATGGGGCATTTTTTTTCGAGCATGGAAGATATATTGATACAAGCTGCAATTGGTCTGATCGCCGGGTTTGTCGGTGGTTTGCTCGGCGTGGGCGGCTCGATCATCATCATACCCTGCCTGATCACCTACATGAGCCATAAGGCGGGCGGTTATTCCGGCTCGCAGCAGCATCTCGTCCAGGCCGCGGCCATGATCTGCAACGTGTTCATCGCTCTACCCGCCGTCTGGGGCCATTACCGCGCCCGGGCGATTATCAACGACGTTGTCAGACAACTTATCCCGACGGCGCTCCTGGGCGTGGCCCTGGGCGTGGCCCTGAGCAACAGCCCCTTATTCGCCCAGGATAAAGGCCGGCATCTGCTCACAGGGTTCACGATTTTTCTGCTCTATGTCGCCGGCTACAATCTCAAACGTCTTTTCTCCACCCGACGCCTCAGCGATACCTTCGATCCCGCACGTAAAATCCCGTCCTGGAAAGTGGCCGCAGTGGGCCTGCCGATGGGAATCACGGCCGGCCTGCTCGGCATCGGCGGCGGCGCCCTGTGTGTGCCGGCCCAACAGTTGATCCTGCGCATACCGTTGCGCTACGCGATTGCCAATTCTGCCGCGACTATCGTCTGCTCGGCGATCCTGGGCGCCCTCTATAAAAATATCACCTTGGCGCAACACGCCATGTCCATCCACGAGTCACTGCGTATGGCGGCGATGATTATCCCCTCTGCCATCGTCGGCAGCCTCATCGGCAGCCGGCTCACCCATCTACTGCCCCGCCATCTCTTGCGCATCGCCTTTATTATTTTTGTCCTGGCGGTCGCATGGCTGACCTTCAGCAAAGCCCGGAAAACCGCCGATATAACTTCCGATGATAAAATTCAATCAACGGTAACCGTTCACCGAAATTGCAGTTAGACCCGTTCCGATTGAAAATATCCGTTTTGTCGGAACGTCATTATCCGCGGATAAAAAGCTTACGCACAGCCCTGACGGAAATTTCTACCCGATTGGGTAGAAAACCGCGTGAACGCTTATCACATAAACTATTTTCGGTTTTGTGCTTTCTGTACCTACTTGCGGCAATACATTTCTCGATCTTAATGCCCGCCTTGCATTAAACCAGACTGACAATCACCGCTGAAACAGCAGTTTCAATTCCCGAATCTTGAGGATGAACGCCGTCACGGCATACACACCGGCACACACCGGCACACCGACCGCCAGCTGCAAAACGCTGCTCTGGCTTGCCAGAGCCTGTAACGCCGCAAAACCGGCCGCGCTCATGATGACCGTCGCCAGTAAGACCTTGCCGACACCGGCAAGCAGCTCTCGCTCGATCGTAATCCCGAACATCCGCCTCAACATCACCAGCAGCAGCAAAGCCTGCAGGCTCGCACTGATGGCGGTAGAAAGGGCCAGGCCCCCAACGCCCAGAAACCAGATCAACACCAGGTTGAGTACGAAATTCAAAACGATCATCTTTATGGCCATCCTGACCGGCGTCACCGAATCATGATGAGCATAAAACGCCCGGACAAACAGCTGCTGAAGAAAATAAGACGCCACCCCCATACTGTAGTACATCAGCGTCACTGCAGACTCGTGGGTGTCGGCGGCGGAAAATTCCTTACGCTCGAAAACGGCCCCGAGCAGCGGATACCGTACAAGTATCAGACCGGCCAGCGCCGGCAGACCGATGAACAACGCCAGACGCATACCCTGGTTGAACACCCCGGAAAAAGCCTCCTTATCCTTTCGGGCGGCATGCTCGCTCAGCGATGGAAAAATCGCCGTCGCCAAAGCCAGACCGAAAACACCCAACGGAAACTGATACATTCTCTGGGCACAATACAGATGTGAGGCCGAGCCTTCATACAGCGGATAAGCTATGGTATAGCCAAACAGCTCGAAGTCCGGTCCGGTCGCCGGCGTGGCCGAAAAACCCAATGCAATGACCGAATCCATTAACGTGTTCAACTGCACCGCGGCCAGACCGACCACCATCGGGCCCATCAGCCGGAGGATTTTCTTGAGGTCCGGATCGCGAAATTGCACATCAGCCCGTATGGATACGCCGGCACGTTTCAAGGCCGGCAGTTGTATCGCCAGTTGCAGAAAGCCCGCGGCCAGAATAGCCAGAGCTACCGCGATGATCTGCTCCCAGTCGCTTTGCGTAAAACGATGGGCCAGGAACAAAACCGTTACAATAATACACGCGTTCAGCAAAATCGGGGCGGCGGCCGGCGTAGCAAAATGACGATGAACATTCAGTACCCCCCCCATCGCGGCCACCAAACAAATCTGAATCATATAGGGTAGCATCAGGGCGGCCATCACAAAAACAAACTGCGTCTTGTCGGACCAGTTGACCGCCCATAAACACGCATAAACAACCAGCACGCCCGCCAGGGTCAGCGAGCTCAGCCAGAGGGACAACAATGTCAGGACGCGATGCACCAGCCGGTCGGCCCCGGCCGGATCGTTATGCAGCCGTTCCGAATAGACGGGAATCAATGCCGCCGATAAAGCCCCTTCGCCAAACAGACGCCGAAACAGATTGGGCAGCTGAAACGGAACAGAAAAATAGTGCCAGATGATCGTGCCGAAATAACTCAGACAAACGGCATCGCGTATCAGGCCGAGAATGCGGCTTGCCAGCGTAAAAAATGCGATCAAACGAGCTGAACTGATGAAATGTTTTCCGGTAATAGGCCTACCTCTGATTCATTCCTGTTACGAAAACAGGGATATTATTCCCGTGAACGCATACCCGTCGGCAAATGACTATTTCCCCTGAAATACGGAATGCCCAGAGTCGGTCTCGACAGGCGAATTCTCGCGATTCGATTCAATAGACCGGCGTTTTTCCAAACGATCGGCGGGCGGAGATGATCCCGCCGACGCCGGATTTCTTTCTATCCGGGCATTCTCCCGCAGACTCGCCATATACCGCGAAAGATAATCCTGCACCCTGGTCCGACGCAGATCTTCCAGCAGACGTGACTGAACCTGCGAAAAAGGTATACTCGTTCCTGGCGATACATGAATCACACGTACGACCGCATAACCGCTTTCAAAAGCAAACGGTCCGAGTATATCACCGGCAGACGCCTGCCGCAAAATGGAAATCGCGGGCGGACCAAGCAGCTCCTCAAGCTGCTCGCCCGAAACATTCCCGGTCTCCCCTTTACGCTCATCCTTGTTCACATCATACTTTTCATGCAGCCGGACGAAATCGCCGCCGGGCTTTCTGGCTTCGGTAATGATCATCTCGGCAATGTCAATACTGGCTACCTCGATTATCTGCACGTTGGCAATTAGATCGCGATGAAACTCATTAACCCGATGCTGGTAAAGATGGTATGCCTCGTTAGCGGCCGGTTCGCCGACCTGATAGGCAAGATGATGCGACAGCATAAATGACAAAGAGGTGTCTTCGATAAAATCAAGAATGAATTGTGACTTTCGCTTCTGTTCCAGTTCGAGCCGCCGGGCTTCACGGGCCTTGAGCTGCGTCTCGATCCAGTACTCTATAGCCTCCTGACGGGTTGGCTTGATGTTGTATTCCAGCAACGCTTCGACCTGCCAGTGGTACAGTATCGCTCCATCCACGACAGCAGCAACTCGCGATTCGGCCTGGTCAACCGCATCTCGCTGCGCTGCTCCCCCCAACGGTTCGGCCGCATCAGCAGGCTCATCCGCGGCGAACGCCCTCGCTTTAGATGCCGGCGTTTGATTCTTGATGGAATCTGAACCGATGGCCTCGCGACCTTGCAGCAAAACCAGAAACAGTAACAACATCAAAAGCACAACGCCTCGCACGATATAAGTCTCCTCAATTGGTTACCCGGTCCGGGTGAATCGGAATTTTGAATCTAAAAATCCTGTTCCGGATAAACCGATACTAAAAATCACGAGATTCGAAGACCTCCTGATTCCTGATTTCCAGCTTCTTGACTCCAGCAAAGGGATCGATTCAATAGAATCGGGCACTTCGAGTTTTTTCTTATCCCTCACGCAAGCAAGAGGCTAAACGAGCATTCTCCTGACCTTATCCCTCTTGATCCGCCTCCCCCCTCATGTCATTTAATCGTACGAATGCATTACGCTCGAAGATATTCTCAGGATTAAAATGAATGAGCGACAAAAAACTCTGATGTCGATTCAGTATCCCCCGGGCAACGGCCGGTTTCCTTTCATTGTATTCTTCTATCGTCGGTGGATCGACAGTCAAACCCTTAAAAACCAGACAGCGAAACGTTTCCGGCTGCTCCAGGACGGCAATGCCTTCCTGCTGATCTTCATTTTTTCTGGCTCGCTTCAATGCCTTCCTGAGCATTTCATTATTGGACTCAATAAAATCGATATACATCTGTAACAACTGCGGATTATCGTTCATCTGATTCATCTGATTGCGAATCTGCTGATTACGCTGACGGATGGAATCAAGCGTGCTCTCCCGCAGCGGCTGCATGAATTCCGGCTGGTTCGGATCGTCTGTCAGCTTGCTCCGCGTTTCCGTAATAGCCGTTTCCCAGTCTTTCTCGCGCGCCAGAACGGCAAACTCCCTGGCCTGCTCCATAGTCTTCTGGTAGGCCTGAACCGATTGCCAGTCGCTTTTAACCTCAGTGCGAAGCCGACTGTCCGGCAGCGGCTCATTGCCCGCCGGACCCTGACGGCCGTCATCTCCGATACTCTCAGGCTCTCGCATGAAATCAACGCCGACCAGACGCATAATTAAAGCCGCATCCGCCTGCTGACGACCCAACGTCTCCAGCGGAGTAATATCTTCATACATCTTGACCGGCGGCGCTTCCATATTCAGCGTAACGCCCTGCTGGAACGGTTCACTCTGGAAAAGCAGTTCCAGCGATGACTGCGTGGGCGTATTGCTCTTCATTTTGTACGTCTCCGCCAAACGCAAATCTTCGGGCCCGCCGCTTTCCTGGCTGAAATAATTAGTCTTGCCATATTCCACCTTTAAACTGTCGGTGGATATATTTTCGGAAATCTTTTCGTAATCGGCCTGAACGTCGCCGCTTCGCAGTGATTGGACCTGCCGTTTTGCCTCGGCCAATGCTTGCTGAGCTTTATCACGGGCCTGCTGATTAATATAAACCCCCTCGACCTCGCTATATATCTCATCGAATTCCGGATCGCGAAACTGCGGCTGTTCCGGATTCTCCTCTTCCTGAGGCATCTGTTCGCGAAACATCATACGATTATCAAGCCAGAATTTCGTTAGCATTTCCTCTTGCTCCACGCGGGAGTTACTTTCCAGATCCGCACGCTCCTGTTCACGCAACGCCGTCAGATCAACTCGCAGATATTCAACCTGTACCCGGTCGGGCAGCATATAGCCGAAACCGTAAGGATTGTCTTCCGATGTTGCCCCCGCGACACCATTCTTATATTTATCGAAAAACGACAGCATCTGCTCGTCAGTCGGTTCTTCTATCTCCTCCATAAACATCGAGCTGTCAAACGAAACGTAGCTCCCTTTGACCGATTGGGAGCCCAACTCCTCAAACACCCTGCTTTTCAACTCTGCCTCGCTCAAAGCCAGAGGCCGCGTCGCGACCTGAGCGTGAACCAGTACACCAATATAATCGCTGAGAATCGCGAAAAAATCCTCCTCTATAAGGTTGAATTCATTCAGAATCGTGCTGATGGGAATATTCCGAATCTGACCCGATTGCCGGAGCTGCTGATATATGGAAATCAGTTTATTAACCTGATCCTGGGTGGCCCGAACACCTTGAGCCCGCGATTCTTCCGTAAGTAGCAAATAATAAAGGCTCAGTTCGTTGCTTTCAGCGCTGAGAAAACCATCAATATTCTCATATAATCTTTCACGATCCTGCTCGGTTTCCACCCAGCCCCGGGCCTGCTCCTGAAACATATTACGCAAAGACTGCTTGGGGATGTTCTGAAACTGGTTACTGAGCACCAGAAGACTAAACATCTGGTTCGGACTCTGGCCGATCTCCGGAAATTCACTTAACTGTTCTCGAAAATCCGGATTCGAAAATAACGAACTGATCATATCCAGACTCATGGAACGCAACACACCCAGGTCACGTTCCACACGTCTGAGATCGCTGGTTCGCACTTCGACGGGTTCACCTTTAAAATTAGTATATTGCCCTATGACCTCGTCGATGCTCCGATTATAATTATCAATCAGAGCCGTTGGCAGCAGAAACACAATCATGAGAATCGTCCCGAAAACCACCAGCAACGCCTTGTTACGCTTACGCAGCCACTTCGTCGGAGACTTCGAAAACATGTTCATTTCCCGTTTAATGCCGGCCGAGAAATTTTTAAACCAGTCAAATGGCTGGAAAGATTTATTGGACATATACTTATACTCCATTTCTGCAACTGTAAAAGACAATAAAGCTTATAGTATAATTCACCGTTTACCTGTTGGCAATCAAGAATTACCCGGAATGAACGAATACTTGCAGATTAGTTGGAAATTTGCATGCGAGCTTCCGATGCCGTTTTCCTGTTTTCACCAAACATAATTATTTTCTCAAAAAACGATTAGGACTGCCCGATAGGAGCTTTACACCCTCTTGGCTATTAAAATCAGCTCCTTCGCACCACGATTGACAACATAAATCATAATGAGTTCAAAGAAGAAAATACCGTTCTTTTATAATTGCTGATAAATCTAAACAACTGCAAATAAAAATGTTATATAATTCTATCCCTGTGCCCACCCTTCAGATCAGATATATCAGAAAAAATTCTCTTGGCAAAACCCCAACAATTTGTTACCAAACTTCCCCATACCTTATTACATATAATCCTGATAAACTCGCGACCTGTGTATTTCGTAAGTTCACAATAGTGGACGGTTTTTCTGGAATTTTCATACGGTTATACAGTTAATAAGTCGATACAATTTTTCGGAGCCAAACTCAAAAAAAAGAGTTATCATCAAAAAAATAACATAATTACTTAATATATATGAGTTTATAAATATGACAGCCAAAAAGAACACAACGAACGGCAATTCACTGGTCATCGTCGAATCACCGGCAAAGGCCCGCACTATCGAAAAATACCTTGGCAAAGGCTATTCCGTCAAAGCCAGCATGGGACATGTTCGAGACCTGCCCGACAAAGAAATGGGCATTGATACGGAGAATAATTTCTCACCCACATACGAAATTCTTTCCGGCAGAAAAAAAGTCCTCACTGAACTTAAAAAACTCGCTAAAAACGCCGATTATATCTACCTCGCAGCGGACCTTGACCGCGAAGGAGAAGCCATCGCCTGGCATCTGACCGAAGCCCTGAAGGTATCGTCCGATAAATACCGACGGGTGGTCTTCAACTCTATCACCAAAGACAGCATCCAGCAGGCATTCGCCAATCCCTTATCCTTAAATATGGACAAGGTCTATGCCCAACAGGCACGCCGGATTCTCGATCGCATCGTCGGATATGAGATCAGCCCGCTGCTTTGGAAAAAAGTCGCGCGCGGGCTGTCCGCCGGCCGGGTACAATCCGTTGCCGTAAAGCTGATTGTAATTCGGGAAAAGGAAATTCAGGCCTTTGTGCCCGAGGAATACTGGCGTATCAGCGGCATTTTTAATACCCTTGAGCATGTCGATCAGGATCTATCCGAGGCCTATCAGCATTTTCTCGATGCCCACAAAGACAAACCCCCGACCCTCAAGGAACGCTCACTATGGATGATGGAACATAAATGTCTGGAGGCGCAGCTAGCCACGGTCGAGGGTAAGCCCTTCCGGGCGTCGAATCAGGACGAAGCCGAAAAAGTTTATAAAGCTCTCGCGAACAAGAACTTCTCTATCAGTGACATTCAAACGAAACGGACAAAATCAAAGCCCTCCGCTCCATTTATCACTTCAACACTGCAGCAGCAGGCCGCGAATCGGCTCGGTTTCGCCGCGAAAACCACTATGAGGACCGCTCAGGATTTGTACGAAGGTATCGATCTTTCCGGCATCGGCAGCGTCGGACTGATCACCTACATGCGTACCGACAGCACCAACCTCTCGCAGGAAGCCATTACCTCCGTACGGGATTATATCAGTGAGAATTTCGGCGGCGATTATCTGCCCGATAAGGCCCTCCGCTACGGCAGTTCCAACAAGTCGGCCCAGGAAGCCCACGAGGCCATCCGACCTACCGATGTGACCATTACGCCGGACAGCATCAAAAAAGACCTGAAGGATCAGCAATATAAATTGTATAAACTGATCTGGGAACGGTTTGTGGCCTGTCAGATGACCCCGGCCCAGTGGGATACGACCAGCGTCAGTATCTCGACAGATACTGATCTGGGTAAGGCCATCTTCAAAACCAGCGGAAGAAAACTGGTCTTTGATGGTTTTATGAGAGTATCGGGCTTGACGCTTTCGAATGGAGACCAGATTCTGCCGGATATTACCACCGATCAAAACGTTTGGCCGGTCAACGTCGAGCCAACACAGCACTTTACCTCACCCCCGCCACGCTACAATGAAGCCTCGCTCGTCAAGGCGCTGGAAGCTCAAGGCATCGGTCGGCCCAGTACCTACGCGTCCATTATCTCAACCATTCAGGATCGCGGCTATGTCGAACAGCTCGAACGTAAATTCCACGCGACAGATCTGGGTATCGTGGTCACCGAAAAACTGGACGAGCATTTTCCTCGCGTGATGGATGTCGCCTTTACCAGCCACATGGAGGAACAGCTCGATAAAATCGAGGAACAGCATCTGGACTGGATTCAGGTACTCAACGAATTTTACGGCCCGTTCAAAGGGAACCTCGAACGGGCGCTCGAAGAGATGAAACACGCCAAAGCCGAAACGCAGCCTTCGGAATACACCTGCCCGGATTGCAGCCAGCCGCTGGTCTATCGCTTCGGCAAGAACGGCCGCTTCCTCTCCTGCAGCGCGTATCCAGACTGCAAGTTCGCCGTGCCGTGCGACCGCGAGGGCAAGATCGCCGAACCCGAAAAAACCGAGCACAAATGCCCGAACTGCCAGGCCGATATGATTCTGCGAAAAGGCCGGTTCGGCTCGTTCCTCGGATGCAGCAACTACCCTGAATGCAAAACCACACTCAAACTCGACAAAGAAGGCAACCCCATGCCGCCCAAACCCCCCGCCAAACCCTCCGGCATCAAGTGCCACAAATGCAAAGAGGGCGAACTCGTCATCCGCGACAGCAAACGCGGACCCTTCCTCGGCTGCGGACGCTTCCCCAAATGCCGGAATATCATCAGCATGAAACAGTTCGACCACCTCAAGGAACTGCAGGACCTGGGCATCTGGCCCCCCAAAACCATCGAAGAAGCCGACGAACTCCTCGGCCGTACCAAAACAAAGAAATCCGACTCCGATGATCAAACCGAATCAACGGATTCCTCCGAAAAACCCAAATCCAGAAAGAAAACCACCCGCAAGAAAAAAGAACCGGTCGAGTCGAACTGATTCACTCTTACTACGATAATAACAGCTAGTTGTAATCGTTCACACAAGTGACGAATAAATTTTTTGCATAAACTTTCACTTTGGCGTTCCGCAAAGCCTTTACACCCGGCCCTGCCGGAACCTTTCTACCCCATTGGGTAGAAAGGTCAGATTCTCCAGTATTTTACGCTTTCTGTGCCTTTTCGCGGCAATACTTTTCTCCGTTTTATTTTAGTCGCATTCATTGACATACTTTCGAGGCTAAATACTCGGCCTGGTAAACTTCGTATCTTCGCGTCCAACAGGTAATATGTCCCGGATTTGTCTCAACCCGCCCGCAGCGTATCATGTGCCCGCAGCAGCCGATACCCCTCATGCCCCACCATCGTTTCCAGACGCCGGCAGAAATCGTTATCCGGCCGGACGGTCGCCTCGATCTGCATGATCATGCGGAGACGCTTCTCGGTGACCATTTCAATATATACCGGACACTTACCGCGATGTCCCCGGCACAATGCCTTGAACTGCTCCAGATGCGAGCGCGTCATGAACTCCTCAGGCAGCCGCACATTGACAGCATGAGTCAGCTCCTCATCCGCTTTGGTCATATCGTAAACCTCGTCCACACGTATCGACGGATCCTCACGCCGCGTGTCAATCACCCCGCGAAGGAAAACCATGCGATCCTTTTGCATCAGCTCATCATACTGAGCCAGCGTCGCCGGGAAAATGACGCCTTCTATTGTGCCGTTCAAATCCTCCAGCGTAAACATCGCCATCCGCTGCCCGGCGCCTTTGCCGTTCTTGGTGACCAGATGACGAATCCGCTGAATAATACCGCCGATGATAACCTCTTTGCCGCCGCCCATCTCGCGCAACGTCGCCGTGTTCGCCGTGCTGTGATGATGAATCTTCTCCGCGTATTCCGACAATGGATGATCGGTCACATACATGCCCAGCACTTCCTTTTCATATTGCAGCAGTTGCGGCTGAGGCCAGGGCTGCACATCGGGAAGCTTCATCGCTTCTTCCTTAAGCTCTTCGTCCGATTCAAACGCCTCAAAAAAACTGAGCTGCCCCTGCCGCGCGTCCGCCTGCATCCGGTTGCCGTAATCGATCGCCTCTTCCAACGCCGCCAGCAGCTGCGCCCGCGAACCATGCAGCGAGTCCATCGCCCCTGCCTTGATCATGGCCTCCAGCGCACCCTTGTTCACCGCCCGCGTATCAATATGCCGGCATAAATCGAAAATACTCTCAAACCGCCCCGCTTCTTCCCGCGCACGAATGATCTCTTCTACCGCCTTCGTCCCGACGCCCTTGACAGCACCCAGCCCGAACCGGATAAACTCATTCTTGACTGACTTTCTTTCCTCCGGCGCCTTCACTTGCGACTTGGTTTTGGAGGCCTTGCCCTCGCCGTCCTGCGCCTCGTATATCACCGTGAAATCAGTGAAACTTTCATTCACGTCCGGCGGCAGCACCTTGATCCCCATCTGCTTGCATTCTTCAATATACTCGGCAACCTTATCCGATGAACCCATTTCAAACGTCAACAGCGCCGCCATGAACTCCGTCGGATAATACGCCTTAAAGTATGCCGTCTGAAACGCCAGTATCGCATATTGTGTCGAATGGCTCTTATTAAAACCATAGCCGGCAAACTTTTTAATCAACTCGAACAGGTCATTCGCCTGCGATTTATCAATTCCCTTCTGAACACAGCCTTCTATAAATGTCCCCGATTCCGCCGCAATAACCTTTTCCTTCTTCTTACTGATCGCTTTAATCAATCGATACGCACGGTTCAACGGCAGATCACCCAGCCCGTTAAGAATCTGCATAACCTGTTCCTGATAAACCATGATGCCGTAAGTCTCCTTGAGAATCGGCTCCATGATCGGATGGGCCACCGACCATTTCTCCCCATGCTTACGGCTGTTATAATCCGGAATCAGAGTCATCGGTCCCGGCCGATACAACGCATTCGCGGCGATCAAATCCTCCACCCGGTCCGGCTTCATGCTCTGGAGCAGATCACGCATGCCCCCAGATTCAAACTGAAATACACCTTTGGTACGCCCTTCAGCGAATAACTTCAATACCTTCTGATCAGTCAGATCGAGTTTATCAGGATCGATATCCACCCCTTTGCCCAGCTTCACCAGATGGCGGGCCCTTTCAATGGTTGATAACGTCCTTAAACCCAAAAAATCCATTTTCAACAACCCAACTTTTTCAACGGTGGGCCCATCAAATTGCGTGATGATATCTTCTGAATCGGCCGCCTTATACAACGGCAAAAAATCATCCAGCGGCTGGTCTGCGACCACTACCCCGGCGGCATGGACCGAGGCATGTCTGGCCAGCCCTTCCAGCCGTAATCCGATCTCGATTACTTCGGCGACTTTAGTTTCCTTTTCCATCCATTCCTTAAGCTTGGGCTCCTGTTCGACTGCCTCTTCCAGCTTGATGCCCAGCGTATCTGGAACCAGCTTGGCCAGTTTATCCGCGTCGGACAGCGGTACATTCAGCACCCGGCAAACATCGCGAATTACCGCCCGCGCCTTCATCGTTCCAAACGTAATGATCTGAGCAACATGTCCGTATTTCCTCCGGACATAGTCAATAACCTCGGACCGCCCATTCTGACAGATATCAATATCAATATCAGGCATTTCATTGCGCTCCGGATCCATAAACCGCTCGAAAAGCAAACCATACTGCAGCGGATTGACATTGGAAATACCCAGAGCGTAACCCGCAAGCGTCCCCACACCGCTCCCGCGTGGATTGGCGGGTATGCCGTTATCGCGGGCGTACCGGACAAAATCCCAGACAATCAGAAAATAACTCGAAAAATCTTTACCTTTAATAACTTCCAGCTCGCGATAAAGACGCTCCCTCACCTTATCTGTTAGCCGCAACCCACGCTTTTTCAGACCATCCAGACACAAATCTTCCAGATACTTATCAACCGATTTCCCCTTCGGAGGGATAAATACCGGTGCGTGCTGGGTGTCAAAATCCAGCTCAATGTTGCACATTTCCGCAATTTTCACGGTATTGTCGCACGCTTCGGGACATTCTTTGAACGTCTCACGCATTTCCGACGGACTTTTCAGATACAGTTCAACCGGATAACGCATCCGTTTCTCATCATCCAGCGTTTTACCCGTAGATATACAGGTCAAAGCCTCATGGGCGTGATAATCGTCAGCCCGCAGAAAATGCACATCGTTCGTGGCCACCAGCGGCGACCCGACTTTATTCGCCAGATCCACCAGCAGCGGATTGACTTCGTTCTGCTCCTTGCAATGGGATTGAATCTCGATATAAAACCGCTCTTCTCCGAATAGCTTGAGATAATATTCGGCAATTTCCTGGGCCTTTTTCAGGTCTCCCGACATCAAATAAGACGGAATTTCTCCCGCCAGACACGCAGACGAACAGATCAGACCGTCCTTATGGGCTTCCAGAACCTCCCGATCAATACGGGGGCGATAGTAAAAACCTTCTAAGTAACCAATTGATGCCAACTTAAGAAGATTACGGTACCCGGTGTTATTCTCCGCCAGCAGTAACAGATGGTAACTGGCCTCCGAAATACCCTTCGCGTCCTTATCCTTGCGACTGCCCGGAGCAATATACGCCTCAATACCAACTATCGGTTTGATATCAGCGGCCTTGGCGGCAGAATAAAACGCCACCGCACCGAACATGCTCCCGTGATCCGTCAGTGCGACGGAGTTCATCCCGAGTTCTTTTGAGCGATTGACCAGCTTATGAATTGATGCCGCTCCGTCGAGCAGACTGTATTCCGAATGCACATGAAGATGAGTAAAGCCCTTAGCGTCCATGATAACGCAAATCCTTTCAATATAACCAGTTATAAGATATTTCAATATCCGAAACCGTTAATATCATAGCATCACCATCGTGATGAAACAAGAGGCGACCGGCTATTCTTCTGCGTGAGATTCAGATTTGACGGGCGAGGCCGGCTCCCATGTGCCGGAGCTTTTTTTTAACTCCGGCGACGTCATAACCACAAGGGTCCGGGCATAAACATCGCCGCAGCGCTGCTGAAAATTCGAGATCATGACGATCATTCCGCTCATGAGAAACAGCATGTGGTTGGGGTAATGTTCCAGAATACGCAAAAGATTTCGGATCAGCAGTTGACGCCGGGAAAGGTCGTTGCCCCCGATATCCACGACCATAAGGCCCCACACTTGTTTGCCAATCGTCTTGCGAAAAATAAGCTCACAAAAGAAAAAATAGATCAGATATAGTATGTAAAAAAGTATGAAATAAACAATAAACGCCTTGGCGATGTCCGGCGACAAAACACCTCTTTGATACTGCTCGAAAAAGGGTTCGACAATTTTGTTGGACAATGGCATCTCACGAAAAAACAGGAAATTCAGTGCCCGCTGTAAGATTTCGAAGAGGATGGATATCATGAATATGTCCACAATGAAGGCCGCCGCCCGCCGCCACAATGGCGCTAGCTTGACATAGTCCGGCAGCGTGATTTCCAGCATCGTTTCATCCCGCCGCCAGAATATCATAATAGCCAGCACCAGTATCAATGCCGTCGTAATTTTTGGCCCCATAATCCAATCGACGTATTGCACCATATTCTGCTGAATGGCGGCGATGGGCCGGGCGGCATCGGACAGCATTGTGCCGTTGAGGTCGTATTGGCTGATACGAACCTCATCTTTTGACAGCCATTCAAAAACGGCTATGTTCTGACCAAACGGCGAAAAATCAACAGCAGCCGGCGAACGGGTGAATGAAACGCCGTCAGTTGACACAAGCGAATCGCCAAAAGTCCATCCCTCCTGTAAACGACGCCCGATACGATAACTAAGCGTCAAATCCGTAAAAGCATTATCAATCTCCGGACCGGACGAATCCATAACCCCGGCGCCAACAATCAGCAGAAATTCCCGATTGACTGTCAGGGCGTTGAGATAGCTGAAGCCTTTGACGTCAACAGAAGACGCCTCGGAAAATTGCCCGTCCTTCCATTCGACATATTTCATCTGGTTGCCGAACGACCAGGCAATGAATGCATTATCATTTAATACCGCCAAATCAATATAATCCGCCCGTAACGTGACAGGTATCGGTTGCCGCGATACCACTTTCCAATCCTCAACAACATCTCGGCAAAGCAGCAGATACTGCCCCGGCTTATACGCATGAAATGTTTCGGCCGCCGCGGTGGCATTAGACTCGCCTGACGTACCAGAATTATTGGGAACACATGGATCGGGAGAATCCGCGCTTTCGACAACGCCGGCGCTTTGTAAATCAGGCATTATCGGCAGCTCCACCGACTGGACGACTCGAACCACAATATAAAACCTTCCATTCTCATAATCGCCCGCGACGATTTCCAGATTCCCCGGCAGAGATTTCTCCGTCCGGTTCGTTTGCAGATCATAACTCTGACATCCGCCACCGCTCAAAAATACATAAATACGCTCACTCGCAGCTATGACCACCCGGGGCCGACCAGGATACCAGTTACCTGGCAAAAACCAGTTGTCAGTTTTCTGGCGATAATAAATCTGAAATCCACTGTTGGTTTTCTGCTGCTTGTCGAGAACCAGGTAAACACCCTCTTCATCTCCGTCAGCCCAGACATTCCGGTTGGCATTGTACATCGACGCATCATCAAAGGCATATACCGGGAATACCATTGCCGACAAAAATCCCAGCATCAGCCACGCCACGACACTTCGTCCAGACACATACGACTTATTACAATTATTCGTCATTAAATATTTCCTGTTCACAAGCATAATCCACCTGGCGAAATTCGTCCAGGCCCTCCAGACGTTTTCCCTCGGGACGATTTAAAAATATCCGGCACTTCCGGTCGTCCCGCTTGATGGTTTTAAAGGAATGCAAATCGAGATGCAAGGCAAAATCATCCTCGCCCAGCATAAACTGCACCATGCCCGGCAAGACAAAATCATTTATCCGTTCGTAATCACCCAGCTCACTGTGAATGAGCAGCTTGCCGTCGCGGCTGTAGCTGCGGAAAGAACGAGGGCGATTGCTGTAGCGGCTGAAAACCACCTCCAGCCAGACTTGCCGCACCCCCTCGCTCCGGGAAACATATCGCAGAAAAATATCTTTACCCCCCACCTGATACTCATCCGGCGGCACATCGGGCAGCGCCGTAAAACCGATATACTTTAATAAAATGCGAGGATCGATCAGACTTTCCTCAACGCAGGACCGGCCGATATATTCGTACTTACCCCAGCGGCCTTTCCTCTCCAGCCTCGAATACATCCAGTACTCTTTCTCATTCGAGCCGATGACCAGCGCCTGCGATTCGATCGCCGGCACGGCGGTGCGAACATACAGCGATGGCGGCTCCGCCACCCTCTCGCCGGGCACATACAAAACAAATCCGCCCAGGTGCTGATGCGTGTGATGATCGCCCTCTTCATCAGTATATTTGATAGACCAGTCAAAAACCTGTGACTGGAAAGGCTCAATCGCCGCGACATTGGCGTTGTGCCTGTCGATGAGGATGCGGTAGCTTTCCGGGGGCGAAAGGATCGTCGCCGGTTGGCACCCCCCCGCCCATAACAATGACGCCGCCTGTATCGCGATAGCCAATTTGCCGACAACAGTCATTCCAGCTCTCCCTGCAGGATGGAACTGAGCTCGCTGGATACCTGCCCGATCTGCTCATCGTCCAGATGCGGATTGACGACTTCGTGGGTTCTGCTTTCGCGAACGAAACGCATCTTCCAGATCTCCCCGTCGCCCTCGACGCGACTGTCTTCGTATTTCAGCAGCTTCTTCCGCATCAGTATCAGTGCGATAACAAATCGAAAATTAACCTTGAGTTCCTCTTTCTCCTCGGCAAGCCGCTCGAAGAAATTGATGAGCACGCCGTCATCAACAAACAACTTCTTCTTCTGATTGGGCTGGGGAATAACTGTTTTCCAGAAACTGTAAACCTCCGGCTTCTGCGACTCCCAATAAGAGATGCTGAAGTCGCGACGCTCGAACCCGGTTTCGGTTTCCACCAGTGCGGCGTAATACTCCTCTCCGATCTCCAGTTGCCTGCCCGTGCCCGAGCATACGCCACCTGTACGCTGTATCTGCCATTGCTGTTCCATAAAATCCTTCTTATTTATACGCGTTCCAATTGAAAATCCGTTTTGTCAAAACGTAACTAAGTGCGGGCAAAGCCTTTACGACTGGCCTTGGCGGGAATTCCCATCCCCTTTGGGTATCCCCGCAACTTCTTACGATGAGCCTTCAATTTCATTATCTTTCTTTTGCCGGATGGGGTCAAGCCGCAACCAAAAAGATTAATACGGCCTTGATCGGATTTTATTCTCGTCACCCATGATTATGTCCGCATGGATAAGGCTTAACGATGTGCGGGTAAAGCGTTTACGATTGGCCCTGGCGGGCATCCTCATCCTCCGCGCAATGCGACACGCTTTCCTGGTTAATAGGTCTTTGTTGAACCTTCCCCTTAAATGCCCGCAAAAAAATGTGAAATCGCACCCGGAAAACATCACTCAAAAACCATAAATGCTTCCATCTTTGCCGCGGTCACCGGACCAATACCCTTAATCCGGGTCAAATCACTGCTGCACGAAAACACCGGTTTATCCGAACGACCCTCCCGTTGCCATTGCTCGCGATATTCAATTATCAAGCGGGCGCGGCCGGGACCAATACCGGGCAGCCGCATCAGCGACGCCTCTGACGCGGTATTAGGATTGATCTTATCGACAATGGGACCTGCCGCTGCTTCCGACATATCTGACGGTTGCCAACCGCCCTCCCCCGATGTCCTCATCTCGACCGGTTCATGAATATTCCGGTAATGCGTTACCACCTTAAATATCATGACCAGAGGCAGCATAAACAGAAACGCCCACAGCAGAATATCAGGCTTATTCGGCTTATAGGTGTCCCCGTTATAATCTGGCGACTTCTCAACGTTCATCATGGTACCAGGCCATCCCTTTCATCTTAGAACAGTCGCTCGCGAATACGGTCAAAATCATCGAGACTGTAATATTCGATCACGATCCGGCCGCGGTCCTGTTTCTTACCCGTGGTCTTAATGGATACCTTTGTGCCCAGGGTTCGGGTCATATCTCGTTCCAATTCGAGAATGTTGGCGCTCTTTTGCTCTTTCTGAAAAGTCACTTCTGAAGATGATCGCATCTGCTGAATTCGCCTTTCAAGCTCACGCACAGAAAAATTAAACCGGATGGACTGCCGGGCCATTTGTGACTGCCCAACGACATCCTTTATCCCCAGCAAAGCGCGGGCATGCCCCATGCTGAGTTGCCCCTCATCAACGAATTGCCTGATCTCCTCCGGCAGCGACAGCAATCGCATATAATTAGCAATGGTGGCGCGGTCCTCACCCAGCCGCTCCGCAGCTTCCTGCTGACTGAGTGAAAAACTTTGGATGTAATTCTGATAAGCGGCTGCCCTTTCCATAACACTCAAGTCGGCCCGGTGAATGTTCTCCACCAGGGCCCATTCCAGCATCTGTTCTTCTGTGGCGTCCTTGATAATGGCCGAAATCATGGTCTTGCCGGCCATCTCACTGGCTCGCAAACGACGCTCGCCGGCAATGAGCTGGTAAAACCCCTTATATGGGCGGACCATTATGGGCTGGACCAGGCCGTTCTGTTTGATCGATTCTGCAAGCTCCGATAACTTCTCATCGTCCCAGTGCTGGCGGGGTTGGTGTGGATTTCGCTGGATGACATTAATAGGAAGGTCTAAAACACGACCTGTAGCATCCATATATGATGATTTTTCGGCCGTTTCCTCTTTTCCCGGCTTGAGTTGCGGCTGCGGATCAATTTCCGCCGTGATGGTGTCATCGACATCTTCAAGACGCGTTGATGAAAGCAGCGAGTTGAGCCCCCTGCCCAGCCTTTTTTTGGTTTCCGTCAAGATACACCTCCATGTTTTATACGCGCTCCGCGTGAAATGTTCCGTCTTGTCGGAACGTAATTATTTGCGGATAAAAAGCTTACGCCCGGCTCTGCCCGGAGCTTTCTACCCGATTGAGTAAAAAATCAATTATAAGATCAATACGCTATTATGACAGCTTTAAATGTGAAATCAATATTCTTTTGTCATTTATATTCGTTCCGCTTGAAAATTCCCGTTTTGTCCAAACGTAATTATACGCGGATTAAAAGCTTACGCCTAGTGCTGCCGGGAGCTTCCAACCCCCCCCATTGGGTATAACTTTGTGCCTGGATGATTATAATTAAACAATAACCGGTTGTTCCACGTGGAACATTATTATACTCATTCCGATTTAAAAATCCCGTTTTGTCCAACCGAAACTATGAGCGGGCAAAGCTTTTACGACTGGCCCTGGCAGGAATTCTTATACCTGTTGAGGATAAAACGTATCATTTCCTTTGCCCCCCCTCTTTCTGTGTTCCACGTGGAACAATCATGCTGCTATGAGTATTATACTCGTTCCGATTGAAAATGCCCGTTTTTTAAAACGTAATTATCTGTGGATAAAAAGCTTACGCCCGGCCCTGCCGGGAGCTTTCTACCCAATTGGGTATAAAATGAATCCCACTGCCGTAACCAATACTCCACCCGAACTCGAACCCGCAGTG
>CAYZXY010000044.1:0-25673 GCA_964482555.1 uncultured Pirellulales bacterium | reverse complement strand
AGCTCTGGCGGCCAAAGGCGAGACGGCTCAGGAGATGGCCGGCATGGCCCGGGCGTGATTTTTTTATCCGTACATAATTACTTTCCGCCAAAACGAGACTTTTCAATCGGAACGAGTATATTATTTGTTACGGCTTGTCCACCCGGGAAGATTTTTCGACATAGATATATTTGAATGGATGCAAATCACGGCCGTTTTCGTAAATCCCCTTCACCTCCGGGCGATAGGCGTTGAGATTTACATAATAATTGATGGGTAGCACCGGCATATGTTTTTCCATCAGCAATTGCTCCGCCTCCGCCAGTATTTCCAATCGTTTCTCATGATCCCGGCTCTGTGACGCTCGCTCCATCAACCGGTCATATTCGGGATTGGAAAACTTACAGTCATTCTGATAATTCTCCGAATGCATCATATCCAGGAACGTCGTTGGATCGCCATAATCGCCAAACCAGCCGCCCCGGCCCACCATAAAGCGCTGATTCGACTTGTCTTCATCGAAGGTTTTTGTTTCCTTACCTTTCAGTGTCACATTGACATTAAGATTATCCGCCCACATCTGGGCAATCGCTTCGGCAATACTTTCATGGTTAAAACCAGTATTATAGAGAATTTCCACGTTCGGCATATCTTTCCCACCGGGATACCCCGCAACCGCCAGTAATTGCCGGGCCCGGTCAGGATTGAAATCCGGCCCCGGAGGACAGTAATAACCCGGTATGGTTCCCGGCGGAATAAAATTCCGTGCGACAGGATTGCCTGTCTTCCGCACCTTATCTACAATCGCATTTTTATCCGTCGCCAGATTAAACGCCATCCGCACCCTGTAATCAGCAAAGGGATTCACGGAACCATTCTTAAGTTCGTCCATACAATTAAAATAGTAAAAATAAGTCCCAAAAGCCGCCGAGAGATGAATATCATCCCGCTGCCCGTTTTCCAGCTTTGCTACCAGGGCATCCGCGAAATCCAGACTCGTGAGATTCCGAAACCAGTCATAATCCCCCTTCTCGTAGGTTAGAAATCCCGTACTCGGGTCGGTATAGACCTTAAGCATAATAGAATCGGATTTGACCTGCGCGTGGTCCCAGTAATGCGGATTTTTTTTCAAGAGCAGATATCGCTTGAACTGCCACTGATCCAGATAAAACGGCCCGTTCGTAATCAGGCCTGGATAACCGTTTTTATGATAATCCGGCTTGACCCACTGCGAATCATATTTCCAGGAAGTCATATATTTTTCCGTTGGTTTTTCGGTCTCCCGCAGCATCTCGAGCGAGGAACGATGAATCGGCAGCAGGGTTGAGAATGCCGTCAGGTCCAGAAAGTAGGATATCGGCCGGTTCAGCCGCACCTCCAGTCGCTGCGCATCCAGCCGCTTCAGCCCCACCTGACGAAAACGCTCCTCAATCTGTGAAATATGCTGCGTCCGGAAATCATCTGCCGTCTGCTGCCAATCCGTATCCCCGGTAACCGGCAACCCCAACGAAAGCAGATGGGCTCGGTCTTCCTCGCTCAGGCCTTCCTTGTCGCCAACGATGATATCCTGCATAATCGACAACGCCCGCGACGCCCTGGAACGCCATTGAAAATACACTTTCGCCCCGGCAATATTATCAAGAATTAAAAAAGCATAAGGCCCCGTCGCTCCCGGCTCCATCGACCGCCGCCATCCATAGATAAAATCCACCGGGTCCACCGGGTCGCCGTTCGACCAACGGGCATCCTGCCGCAGGGTGAAGGTATAAACCAGACCATCGTCGCTGACCGCCGGCGGCAGATGGGCCACACCTTCTATCGGAGCGGTCGTCTCTGGATGATAAGTCGTTAATCCCTCCCATAAAGCAATGGCAAGTCGGATTTCTTCGTTCCATTGCATCTGGGCCGGATCAAGACTCGTCAGCGACGAACCCAGGGCATACGTAAGATCCGCGTCCGGCAGCGTCTGCCGTCTGAGAGACTGATGCACCGCCACAAACACAATCAGCGAACAAATAACGATAATCAGAAACTGTTTCATGATTCTCATTCTGAAAGGCGTCTTCAATTATCAAGGAAAAAACATTACCCATATATTATACTGTTTCCGATTGAATTGTCCCGTTTTCTCCAGTCTTTTTTATTCGTTCCGATTGAACTGCCCCGCTTTGTGGGATATAATTATTTGCGGATAAAAAGCTTATGCCCGGCCCTGCCCGAAACTGGCTACCCGATGGGGTGTTTATACCCAATTGGGTAATATTCTTACAGCCTGGCACTCAGTCTGGGAAGTATTCCCTGCAGTTCATTTATAAGATCGTTAACATGGCAAATTTGCGACTCAATCACGGCTTGTTCCAGAGCCTGGCTTTTCAAAGTGATGTGATCAAAACCGGCACTGGCACTGCTGCCTTTTAATTCGTGACTGAGCCGGGCCAGAACCTCGTAATCCGTTTTGGTGACGGCTTCTTTCAGACGATCAATGTACGCCGGCATATCCCGGATAAACATTTCTGCTACTTCCACCAGACTAGGATCATCGGCCAACGTGGAAATGATTTTGTCACCCTGATTACCGGTTTGCGGCTTTGGCAGCGTGTGATGTGAATCCACATGAACTTCCTGCCCATTATCAATTAATCTCAAATAGGTTTGCAGTGTTTCATTTAAAGTCTTCTGATCAATCGGTTTGCACAGATAGGCATCGCATCCGGCGGCGAGGCACCTTTGCCGGTCACCCTTCATGGCATGGGCTGT
Organism: uncultured Pirellulales bacterium; assembly: GCA_964482555.1. Classification (GTDB taxonomy): domain Bacteria; phylum Planctomycetota; class Phycisphaerae; order Sedimentisphaerales; family SM23-30; genus CAYZXY01. The sequence goes on along the minus strand of CAYZXY010000044.1, from coordinate 22,937 downwards.
CACCGCGATTATCGGAACATCATTACCCAGCTCTCTTATCGCCCGGCTTGCTTCCAGACCATTCATAACGGGCATTTGGACATCCATGAAAATGAGATCGAATGTTTCCTGTCCTATGGCTTGCAGCGCCTCCCGGCCATTGGCGGCCGTAACGGTTGTGACGTTTACCCGCTGGAGCATGATTTCCAGTAAACGCTGGTTCTGCACGTTATCCTCGACGATCAGGACGTTCCCTTCAAAAACGGGCAGCCGGGAGCGGACGTCTTTCCTGCCAGCAAGCGATGACGCCTCCTCATCCACACCCGTACCCAGCATCTTCACCCCTTCAATCTGACAAATGCCACACGGGATGATCAAGGTAAAAGTAGATCCTTTTTGCGGTTTACTTTCGGCATAAACCTGCCCTTTCAGCAAATGACAGAGCTGCCTGGTTATAGCCAGCCCCAGTCCGGTTCCGCCATATTTACGCGTAGTGCTGGAATCGGCCTGAGTAAAAGCGTCAAAAATAACCTGGAGCTTATCCGGCTCGATGCCGATACCGGAGTCGGTCACATCAAAACGCAGACCCCCTTCCTCATCCCCATTCCAGGACACATCAACGTAAACGTAACCTTCCCGGGTAAACTTGATCGCGTTATTCACCAGATTCAGCAGGCACTGCCGCAGCCGTATCGGGTCGGTATTGATAACGGCCGGTACGGGAGACAAAAAGCGAATATCAAAGTCTATCCTTTTCTTGCGGGCAGGGCTTTCCATCAGAGAGCGGATTTCATCCAGAATCTGCTGTAGAGAACAATCCAGCATTTCGATATTCAGCTTGCCCGCTTCAATCTTGGAAAAGTCGAGAATATCCGTAATCAGTTCCATCAGATTTTTTCCGCAACTGAGAATCGAGCGGACATATTCGTGCTGCGTATCGTTCAGGTCTTCACAGGTCAGCAATTCGGCAAAACCAAGAATACCGTTTATCGGTGTGCGGATTTCGTGGCTCATATTGGCCAGAAAATCGCTCTTGGCCTGACTGGCCTGCAATGCTTGATGGGCCATCATATTGGCGCCTTCCACGGATATTTCCAACTGCTTATTCAGATGTACCAGTTCGGCCTGGGCCTGCTCGGCCTGCAGACGGGCCAGTCGGATTTCCTTTTCGAACTCCCCCCGCAGCGACTGTTCCGCATGACGACGGTCAACATTATACCGGACGACCCTGTCGAGCAGCAGCGGCGTAAGCATATCCTTGGGCAGAATATCGTCAATGCCAGACGCCAACCCCGTTTCATCCGATTCCCGGCATGGGGCTCCCGTCACTATAATTAATGCCGGTCGCGGCGCTTTTTTACGAACATGAGCGATAAAGTCATTATCGGCAGATGAGAACGATCGTACTGCCAGAATCAAAGCATCAAAGGTTTGGTTCTCCAGATGGTCTAATAAGCGGCTTCTGTCTTCAACCTGACAAACCTGATAACCCCCCAGGCACTTATCGGACAGCATTTTCACGACCGCATTATTCCTGTTCTCCTCCTGCAAGAGGAGCAGCGCCGGGCCACCCTGACTATGTTTCAATTGATTCAACATTATATCATTTTAATGCCCTGCAACCCGCCGCCGACCTTGACTCCTGTTTTCGGCTTAACAAATCACTTTCTGTTTATGGACATCTTATGTTGGAGAAAACCGGTTGACCTTGAAAACGCAGTTTTCTCTGGATTGCCGCTACATCTGGGCATTTAACTTCGCGCCCGTCAGTTCCAGTATCATTTTGATATCCTCCTTACTCGGCGGCATACAAAGATAATTGGCCGCCCCATCCGCTATCGCACTGTGACCGTCGGCCAGATCTTCGCACATCGCCACCACCGGCGTATTTGTATACTGGGCAAGGACTTCCTTGAAATCTTCTTTGTCCGAAGGGCAATAATCGACCAGGACCAGATCGCATGGCCTGTGAGAACATGCCGCCAATTCTTCTTGCCCCGTCACTTTATTATAATTGTATCCATTCTCCTCTAACTGATAGGCCACCAGATTCAACCGCTTGCTATCATGACTGACCACCATGGCACAACCAGAAAGGCGTTTCTGATTACGACCTCGACGCACGGCATGCCCGAGAATCGCCCTTTCAATCGACGGAAACAGATAGTTATCATAATTCTCTTCGGTCAGACATTCATCGACACCAGCAATGACCAGCGGCATGATATCTTCCTGCCGATGGACGATTGCCATTACCGCCATGCATTGGGGCTTATTCTTCAGTACCTCAAGCTGCCTGGAATCGGTGCACAGTTGTGAACCATTGCATATTATCGCCAGTTGGGCGTTGATTTTTTCCCCGCTTTGCATTGCGACATGCAGGCTGTCAACCTGACGGGTGGAAAACCCGTGATTTTTTAGACGATTAACCGTCCGCTGCTTATTCTCATCAGCATCCGACCCGACGATCATAACCATTATACCGCTGCGGTTATGAAGCTTGCTGCGTATGCGCGAGACCTGTTCTTCCTGCAGCCTCAGACGCCGGACTTCATCGTTGTTAATGCTCCGACACCCCACCTCCAGCCAACTGCCGTCCTGATTGGTATTTTTTACCATCCGGACGATTTCCAGAAAACATCGTTTGATTTTCCCTCCCGGACTGGCAAAAGTCACTTCCACAACCCGGGACGGAATGAAATTATGCTCCAGCTTCAACCGCATGCCTCCGCGAGACACATCCTGTATGGTAACACTGTATTCTTTACGTTCACCGGGCTTGACATCCGTTATCCGGGTGAGTGTGCCCAACAAATTCATATCAAAACGCTCTTCCCGGCGTCGTTCTCTTTCTTTACTCTCGCATATTTCTCTGGCCTGTTTTTCCGCTTCCTGGATGAGATGGTCAATATGTTTTTCCAACTCATAAAGTTCCTGCACTTTGCAGCTTTCCAGTAATTGTTTGATTTTATCCAGTGCCATATAACAAGCCTGTAAAATAGATAATAACCTGGTATCACACAGTATTGATTAATTCGGTACCGGCCCGCGCTGACTGAAACAATAACTTTCAGGAATATAAACGCCGGGAAGGTTTCATCAGAAAAAAACTGACTCGAAGGATTTTTTGCACCGTAATCCTTTATGTCAAAACAAATTAAGTATAAATCCTTGATTATCGGGCTTTATCCGTTATACTATTTGACTATTTGTATGAAACTGAATATTACACTGTTATCGGAACATACCTGATTTTATGAACCAGGACAAAAAATCAACTCAATCTGCCCTCTGGAAAGAACGGTCCCGGGAGCATTTTCGCAACTGGTCCGAAAATTATGACCGGGATATCATCAACATTCTGCTCTTCAAACCCAGCTATCAGCGGGTGCTGGCATGTCTGCGTCAATGGCGACGACGCGGACAGAATCAGCTGAGCCTGCTGGACGTGGGCTGCGGTACCGGCACCCTGCTGCTGCACTGCCTGCACCTGGCACCTAATATCACAAAAGTCACCGGACTGGATATGTCGGAAGACATGATAAACATTGCCCGGCAGAAACTCTCGCCCTATATGACTGACCACAATATTGATCTGCATAACGGCGACGCGGAACATCTGCCGTTTGCCGACAACCGTTTCGATGTCGTCACCTGCTGCAATTCATTTCATCATTATCCCGATAAACTGACCGCGCTGCGGGAAATGAGACGGGTCTTGCGGCCCGGCGGGCATATCATCGTCATAGATGGTTCGCCCGACAATCTGTTCGGCTACATGATTTTCGAAGTGGGCGTGGCTTATGTCGAGAAACATGTGCATCATTGCGATTCCGGCGAATTTAAAGAACTCTTGACCCGGGCAGGTTTTTCCGATATACACCAGAACAATTTCGGTATTTGCCCGCCAGCCCTGCTCAATGTGGCAAACGCGAATAAATAAAATTTTCAGAAACATGAAAGGAATGCTATGACTGCTTCTCAGGAAATCGAAAGAGGAACACAGTTTAAACCTAAATTCAATGCGGACGGACTGATCACCGCCATTGCCCAGGATGCCGAAACTGGCCAGATACTCATGGCCGCCTATATGAATGAAGAAGCGCTGGCGGAAACCATAAAAACAGGTCGCGGCGTTTATTACAGCCGCAGTCGGCAGAAACTGTGGCGCAAGGGCGAAGAATCCGGGGCCTTCCAGACCGTAAAGGAAATACACACCGATTGTGATCAGGACTGCCTTATCCTCAAGGTCACCGTTTCCAAAGGCCAGTGCCATGTCGGATATCTGTCCTGCTTCTACCGCCGGTTGAAATCAGGTTCGCAAAATGAACTGGAATTCATCGCGGAACCGGTTTACGACCCCAACGAAGTATACAAAAAGTAATTTTAGACTACCTGTAAAATTTTAGTCATGATAAAAACGTGTCCTCATACAATAACCGCCGCGTTACTTGTGATTTTTCTGCTGTTGACGGGATGTTCCACGTATCATCCGGTAACACCTCATGTCAGGCCCGCTTACAATGAACCGTCAAAAAATGCCTCGCAGATACATGCAGATCCTCACTCACCGGCACAAAAACAACAGGCGCAAGTCGATACAACTATTCCGGCAAATCGCTATATCGGACCGGTGCTCTTAATCATTGATCCCGGTCACGGCGGTAAAGATCCCGGCACATGGTCCACAAATGGACAGTCCGAAAAGAAGGTGAACTTCTCCATCGCTTTGATTCTCGCGGACATTCTTAAAAAACGGGGAGTCCATGTTATTATGACGCGCACCAATGACCGGTTTGTCTCTCTGGACCAGCGGGCCGCTATCGCACAAGCTCATGAGATTGATTTGTTTGTATCCATTCACGCGGACCATTTCAAAGATCCGGCAATATCCGGCGCGACAGTCCTGGTTGGTCGTACCGCTTCACGACAAAGCAGAAATGCCGCTGTCACCATCAAGAATGCGATGGAGAACGCCGGCATTAAATGTCGGAGTATTCGCGCTCAGCAGTTACGAGTCCTGGAAAATCACCCGCATCCGGCCGTGCTGGTCGAATGCGGTTTTTTAAGCAACCATCAGGAAGCCAGAAACCTGACCTCAAACTGGTATCAGAACAAAGTCGCCCTGGCCATCGCTGATGGCATCACCGATTATTTCCAGAAATGACCCTTCAGTTTTTATTGCGACAAATGACGTTTCAGTCTCTCATGAGCTATATTCAGGTCAGGGGTTTGAATAATTGAATGTTTTCTATCAACCCACTAACACATCACCGCAAATCATACTTCTGCAGTTTGTTATACAGCGTTCGCCGGGTGATTCCCAGGTTGTCGGCGATATCCGTTTGCGAATAGCCTCGTTCGACCAGACGGGCCAGCATGTATTTTTCGTACTCTTCCACTACTTCCGCCAGGCTCTTGGAACCGGTTGACAAGGCGTCAATGGTGTCATCCGAGACTATAACCTTCATTTGGGCATCGTGCTTCACCATACTGCGCCGAATGACCTCATGAGGCAAATCCGAAACTTCGATACGGTGGCCCCGATCTTTGAAAACCAGAATCTGGCGGACCAGATTTTCCAGTTCCCGCACGTTGCCGGATCCTATACTTTTAGCCAGTACTTCATAGACAACCGGATCGACATCCGATATCTCACAGGCACAGTAATGTGAATATTTCTTCAGGAAACTCTGAAACAGAACGGGAATATCTTCGGTTCGCTGCCGCAGCGGTGGAACCTTTAAATGAATCACATTCAAACGTTGATACAGGTCAAGACGAAACTCGCCTTTGTGAATCATGTCTTCCAGATTCCTGTGAGTGGCGGCTATGATCCGCACATCAACCGGATACTCCCTGTCGCTGCCCACTGGCAGGACCAGCCCTTCCTGAGCCACACGCAAAATTTTCGGCTGCAGGGCCAGCGGCAGTTCTCCAATCTCATCCAGCATTATAGTACCGCCGTCGGCAAAACGGAAATAGCCCCGCCGGTCTTCCGTGGCCCCGGTAAAGGCCCCTTTGGCATGACCAAAAAGCTCACTCTCGGCCAACGAACCCGTGATCGCGGCACAATTCACACAGACAAAAGGATGTCGGCTTCGTTTCTCGTCAAACCGATGTATGATTTCCGCCAGCCGCTGCTTTCCTGTCCCCGATTCACCTGTAATGATAACTGGAGCATCGGAAACTTTCGCGGCTTTACGGGCCATGGTCACGACATCGACAAGGGCCCGGCTGGAACCGTAAAGATTCAATTGCTCTTGATCGTTTTCATCAAGAATGGACTTGCTGTTGAATGTCAGGTCCAGATATCGCTCATGACAATCATCAAGATACTGAAGTAGATTCTGCCGAAAATCTGGCGCGTTCGTATTCAAAATAGCGGAAGCGCCATGCATCGCCGCCTGACAATTCTGTTCGATGGATAAGTTACAGACCGTGAGCAGGATAATTTGCGTGTTTGCGTGTATTCCCCTTATACGAGGGAACCGACTGATAACCTGATTGAACTGCGCGCTGTCTGCTCCTTCGTTCCTGGTGCGACCCTGCTTCAGAACGAAAAGAACCATACTTAATTCATGCGCCTTCAGGGCCTGATCGAATTCAGACCAATTCGGAACAATCAAAGGGATCAAGTTCTCGTTTTGTTTGAGACCAGAACTGATTTCGCAAATCAGAGATGATTCATCTGCGAACACCAGTACCGTACTCCTCCGGTAGCTGCCTAACACTCTCTCTCCCACTCCACATCCGCTGGTGACTACGGAATAGAGTTAGATTTGATGCTAATCATGATGGGGGAACCTAGACTATTCCCCCCCTAATTCTCACATCTTACTGAAAGGCAAATACAATACCATAACGAAACATACTTAAAAAAACATAAATAAATATTTACCTTATCCTTTTATTGGCAGATACTTATAACTTTTTATGCCTCCAGAGGTTTCTCAAAGGAAATTTACATCTGTATCAGATGTGTTGATTAAAACAAACATCAGAAAGAAACTGAACGCAGAAATATAACATAAATTAATTAATAACAAACACTTATGAACATAATCATCATCACGGGCCGGTGTTGCCTCAAATCAACGTTCATCCGCGATAACACAAAAAAAATTTAGAAAGTCCTGTAATAACAACATGTTAGCTGTTGATTTATGTTAAATCTTTCTCTAGGATATTATCAGTTGCTGTTGATTCGTACAGATCACCACAGTGGATGGAACGACAACTGGATATTTATGACCTAAAAAAAGAAGGATCCGAGCTCGCCGTAACCCGGACCCTCCAAGCCAGGCTGTCCCAGCCACACGCTGGAAGACCCACAGCCTCGTCAATTTCATTATCGTCAGTTAGAACTTACGAGGTTAATTTCGGCTTAATTTTTTTTAACAAAACTATTACATGCTCACAAACCTTTGATATCATTATTGTTAAGGCGGGTAGCGTTTTAGACGCTTCTTGCTTAACAGTAATAATATTTTTTCTTAAACAGGATAAAAAATGACCGAAATTCAGAATAAAACAGCGAAACTAGCGCTCGAAGACGGCTCCATTTTTACCGGAAAATCTTTCGCCGCAGATGGAACCACCGAAGCGGAAGTTGTTTTCAACACCAGTATGACCGGCTATCAGGAAATCCTGACGGATCCCAGCTATCGCGGCCAGATCGTAACTATGACCTACCCGCTGATCGGTAATTACGGGATCAGCCAGGAAGATATCGAAAGCAGAAACATACACGTTAGCGGCTTTATCGTCAAAGAGCCGGCGACGTCATTCAGCAATTTCAGAAGCACAAACCCGTTGCAGCAATACCTGATCGAAAACGGCGTTATCGGGCTCTGTAATGTCGATACACGGTCAATCACGCGGCGATTGCGGATCAAAGGGGCCATGAAAGGTGTATTAAGCACGGAAATCATAGACGACATCGAACTGGTTCGCCGGGCCAGGGCTTCTACCGGTCTGATCGGCCTGGATATGGTCAAACATGTTACTCGACAAAACAGTGAGCTTTGGAAAAAAGGATATGATTCCGCTTTTGCAGGTCCAGTAAAAATAGCCAGACAACCGAAACAAACCGCAGAAAACCCCCCGCTGGTCGTCGCTTTTGACTGCGGTATTAAAGACAACATCTGCAGAAATCTTGTCGAAAGCGGCTTTGAGGTAGTCGTACTGCCGGCAGGAGCGTCGTATGAACAGATCATGGAGTACAAGCCGGACGCGGTTTTCGTAAGTAACGGTCCAGGCGACCCGGAACCCATCGAATACACCGTGGATACGGTTCGCAAACTGATTAAAGATGAGCTTCCCATGTTCGGTATTTGCCTGGGAATTGAACTTATCGGCCTGGCGTTGGGCGGCAAAACCTTTAAACTGAAGTTCGGCCATCGCGGCGCCAACCAGCCGGTCAAGAACCTCGATACCGACAAGGTTGAAATCACAGCACAAAACCACGGCTTCGCTGTCGATATCGATTCACTCAACAAAAATGACATTCGTATTACGCACATCAATCTGAACGACAATACGCTGGAAGGTATCGCCCATAAGAAGATTCCCCTGTTCGCGGTGCAATACCATCCGGAAGCTTCGCCAGGGCCGCATGACTCGACGTATTTGTTCGATGAATTCTACAAATTAGTCAGGACGAAACAGCCGCCGGTTTTCGAATAAACGGGGCAGGAACATAGAATTGGTGCCGGTCCGGTCCGGTGATTAAAACTGGCTCAGAAAACGCATGTCGTTTTCTGTAAAGTAGCGGATATCGGTAATACCAAACTTCCGCATGGCGAGACGTTCGATGCCGAAACCGAACGCCCAGCCGGTGTATTTTTCCGGGTCGATGCCCACCGCCTCAAAGACATTGGGGTCAACCATGCCGCAGCCGCCCATCTCTACCCAGAGATCCTCACCCTTTTTATTCGTCAGTAACAGGTCCACTTCGCCCGAGGGTTCGGTAAAAGGGAAAAAACTGGGCCGGAACCGCCAAACGGTATTTTCACCATAAAAAGCATGGATGAACTGGTCGATGGTGGTTTTCAGATCGATCATGCTGACGCCTTCATCGACGACCAGCGCTTCGATCTGATGAAACATATACATATGCGTGGCATCGACACTATCCGGGCGAAAAACCCGTCCCGGCGCGACGATACGTATTGGAGGCTGCCGTTTTTCCATAACGCGAATCTGAACCGTCGAGGTCTGCGAACGCAGCAAGGCGTTGTCGTCAATATAGAAATTGTCGATGGGATCGCGTGCCGGATGCGATTCGGGGATATTCAAAGCGATGAAGTTATGATATTCATCTTCGATCTCCGGACCGTATCCGACATCAAAGCCCATACGACCGAAAATTTCCAGCAGTTCATCTATCGTTTGCGTTATAAGATGACGGCTGCCCAGTTGCACCGGTTCACCGGGGAGTGTCACATCGAAAAGCTCTTTGGTTTTCTTGTGGTTATCCCCAAGATCAGACTTTAAAGTCTCGTAAGCCTGGTTGACCTGATTTTTGATCTGGTTGGCGAGTTTGCCGGCTTCGGGCTTAATCTCGCGCGGCAACTTTCCCAGTTGCCCCAGCAGATTCGTCACCTCCCCCTTACGGGAAAGGTATTTTATCCGGAACTGCTCCAGGCTTTCCGGACTGTCCACCTGTTTCAGGTCGGCCATCGCCTTTTCGCTCACAGCCTTGAATTGTTCGAGAACTTCCGACATCAATCTACTCGAGAAAATGCGGGGTTAAGCGGCCTCACCAATGGCTTGCCGGGCCACTTCAACGATTTTGTCGAAACCTTCGGGGTCATGAATGGCCATTTCCGAGAGCATTTTACGGTTCAGGGAAATCATGGCTAACTTTAACCCGTAAACAAAACGGCTGTAGCGAATGCCGCGAGTCTCACAGGCCGCCGAAATACGGGTAATCCATAGAGCCCGGAATTCACGTTTTTTCCGCTTACGATCAACAAAGGCATTACATTGGGCCCGAACAATGGCTTCTTTAGCCAGACGCAGATTCTTACTGCGTGGACCGCGATATCCCTTAACAGCCTTAAAAAGACGTTTTTTTGCCTGGCGACGCGCAGCGCCTTTTGATACTCTTGGCATGGCAGCTTTCCTTTCATATTATTAATATACCCGCTGCGGCAGCTGTCAGCCGGGAAGCTGGGCTCGGACTCCGCTTTTAACGGCAAGGGTCCGATAATTTGAAACCGGCAAAGCCAGTCAAACCTGTATGAAACATCCTTTGGAACCGGAATCTCAGCCAGAGTGAGCATATCCGGAATTCATCCAACTATTTATTGTCCCAATGCGGTCCGTGTTTTTTTGGTCATCGCTTTGGACATACCGGTGGCGAGCCCGAGGCTGCGGCGATGATCACCGCTTTTGTGGCTCATCAGATGGCCGGCAAAGGACCGGCTACGTTTGATTTTGCCCGAAGCGGTCACTTTAACTCGCTTGGCGATTCCTTTATGAGTCTTCTGCTTAGGCATGTTTGTAACTCTTTCTAAAGTATAAAATTACGGACACATCTACCTTTCATCCACATCGGAAAAAGAGATAGTTTACCCTCTTCATACCTGCAATTCAAGCATAAATCTTGAAAAGATGGTCATTATGCTGAAAAAAAGAGAAAGATCAATCACTTTTCAGCTGAGCGATGGGAGCCATAATCATATTCATCCGACGGCCCATTTTTTTGGCCGGGCTTTCAACTTTTCCCACATCTTCCAATGATTTGCTTATCTCATCGAAAACTTCATTTGCCAGGTCCAAATGCATCATTTCACGACCGCGGAATAGCATGGTAAACTGAACCTTATTGCCTTTTTCCAAAAATTCGCGCGATTGTTTGAGTTTAAAATCTCTGTCATGCTTATCAATTTTAGGACGAAGCCGGACTTCTTTCAGGACAACTTGATGCTGTTTGACTTTGGCTTTATGGTCCTTTTTCTTCTGGTCATACTTCCATTTGCCGTAATCCATGATCCGACAAACCGGAGGTGTGCTGCCGGGCGCGACTTCGACCAGATCAACACCGGCTTCACGCGCCATATCCAAAGCCTGATTGGTATTGATAATCCCGATTTGCTGATTGTCCTGATCAATGACCCGAACCTGCGGTACGCGAATCCGCTCATTAACCCTCATTTCTTTGTTTGCGATGGGCAATCACCTGCCTTTCTGATAAAATATGGAATTACACAGCTTTCTGCCCTAGAGACAATTCCAGTGACCGTTCGGCAATATCGCACTGCACGGAAGCCATGAATTCCTCGACCTTAACAACACGTTGTTCTTTTTGTCCTCGAATACGAACTGCCACAGAGTCTGATTCTTTCTCTGAAGGGCCTACCACTAACATATATGGAATTTTTACGTCGTGAGCACGTTTAATCTTTGCGTTTATTTTATCATCCGCCTTGTCAATAGTACAGCGAATTTTTGCCTGTTTTAGGCGTTGGTACACCCGATCGCCAAAATCGTTGGTTTTCTCGCTGATGGGCATGATACGAGCCTGCTCAGGGGCCAGCCACAAGGGAAACGCTCCGCCGAAATGCTCGATAATGATTCCCATAAACCGGTCAAGAGAACCATAAATCGCCCGATGAATCATCACCGGCCGTTGTTCGGTGTTGTTACTATCGACATAAGTCAGGTCGAACTTTTCCGGCATGGAAAAATCAAGCTGTATGGTCGCCAACTGGAAGGAACGCCCAAGGCAATCGCGGACATGGAAATCGATTTTGGGTCCATAAAACGCGCCGTCACCGGGATTTAGCTCATAATTCACACCCGCTTCACGCAAGGCGTCTTCGAGGGCTTTGGTGGCGGTGTCCCACATTTCTTCGCTGCCGATATGCTTCACCGGCATGGTAGACAGTTCCATGCGGATATCAGTCAGCCCATACGTGCGATAGATTTCCGAGGTCAGATTCATGACGCCAATTACTTCCGGCTTGATCTGACCGGGAGTACAGTAAATATGGGCATCGTCCTGAGTAAAGCGGCGAACCCGCATCAAACCGTGAAGAACGCCGCTGGCTTCATGGCGATGGACCAGTCCCAATTCAGCGATGCGCATAGGGAATTCACGATAGGAATGCGGTCGGGACTTATAGACCAGACAACCGCCGGGGCAGTTCATAGGCTTGACGGCATACATGGTTTCATCAATTTCAGTGAAATACATGTTTTCCTTATAATTGTCCCAATGGCCGCTTTTGTGCCAGAGCCGTTCGTTCAGGATGATCGGGGTGCTGATTTCCTTATAATCTTCGCGGTCGTGCAGTTCCCGCCAGTAATTAATCATTTCGTTCCAGATCACCATACCATTGGGATGGTAGAAAGCAAAACCGGGACCTTCTTCCTGGAAACTAAAGAGATCAAGCTGTTTCCCCAAAACGCGGTGATCTCTTCTTTTCGCCTCTTCAATCTGGTGCAGATAGGCCTTAAGTTCCTTCTCCGAAGCGAAGGCGGTACCATAAATGCGCTGCAGCATTTTTTCGCTGGCATCGCCGTGAAAATAGGCCCCGGCGACGCTCATAACTTTGAAAGCGCCAATTTTGCCGGTGCTGGGGATATGCGGCCCCATGCAGAGATCCTCAAAATGGCTGTTGTTCGGTTCGCCGGTTACGTAGAAACTGATGACATCGCCTTTGGCCCGTTCGGCGTTTTCTATTTTATACCGGTTGCCTTCGGCCTTGAGTTTTTCCCGGGCTTCTTCGAGTGACATTTCGTAACGGACAAAGGGTTTGTCCTCACGGACAATTTTTGCCATTTCCACTTCGATCGCCTCGAAATCGTCGGTACTGATCGGATGGTCAAGATCGATATCATAATAAAAACCATTTTCGACGGTGGGACCGTATACCAACAGAGCTTCCGGAAAGAGGTTGCAGACCGCCTCGGCCATGACATGGGCGCAACTGTGGCGAATCATGTCCAGACTCGTCTCCGGATCGAATTTCGTCGTTACGATTGCAACCCGAGCATCGTGATCGATGGGGGCATCCAGGTCTTGCAGCCGGCCATTGACCTTGACTCCCAGGGCCTCTTTCGCTAGTCGGGAGCCGATCCTTTCCGCCACTTCCCGGCCGGTGGGAGCGGTGGCAAATTCCAGAATATTTTCGTCGGGTAAGGTAATCTTAATCATTATCCAAAATCTCTGATTTTCTCTATGCTTGTTTCAGGTATGACTTCCTGGCCAATTTTACGGAATTCGTGAGTGGTTTGTTATTACCGGATTAACATACCCGGACTTATTTTTCACTCCAATAATAGTATAAATATATCGGTAAGTATGTATTTGTCAATTACTTATTCAAGATTCAGGCCCCATCGTTCAGAAAATTCCCGGCTGGGCTGTGGTAAATCTACCAGGCGAGACGTAAGACGTAGAACCTGCAAGAAGCAAGCCTGGCTCAAACACGGCAGGCAGGGCACAAAGCCGATTAAGTCGTATAGACACACCCATAATATTGGTTGGAGAAATGACGTAATCCTAACTAAAAGTAGAATAATACCCTTTTGCGCATAATTTCACATTTTTAGAGGTTCTATCCAATTGGGCAAAATGCTCCGGGCAGAGCCAGGCTTAAGTTTTTTATCCGCATATAATTACGTACCGGCAAAACGGATTATTGCTATCGGAACGGGCATAAATTTCCATTATTAAAAGGGGATTAAATGAGGTTTTTAATGTCAAAAAAGAGTTAAAAATCTGGTTATTAATATTATTTCTATAGCTTTAATATGGATTAGTATCAATCATAACTCTTTATTATTGAATTACTTCACTTGCGAGATATTCTAAAGGCGAAAAAACTGCCTCTGCGTCGCTTGACTTTACCACTTATCATTACTACACATCTTTATGTTCAAGGCATTTTCGAATTTATATCGAATATTGGAGACTTCAATTTTAAGGTTTTTCGATAAGTAATTAATGAGAAACAGTACACGAATCATTTCACGGTTTTTTGCTCTTATCGATTCTCTGGGTTTGCATTATTGGGGACAGTAAGGGTGAATCAGTATGAATATATCAGGTTTATACCCCATAGGTTTAGAAACGCCTGGCAGGACCACATCTAACCATTTTCTGTTTAGTAGTTATGGTTGGAGAAATTGAAAAACTCAATCGGAAACAGAGTAGATACGCGGGCAAGATGTCCGCATCATATCCGCAAAAGTTTTATCGCCTTTGACAAAACTTTTATGCAAAGACAGAAGCCTTCACCACTTAAAATCGTGAACGCTTAGAAAATACATTTGTTGAAATTCGATCCCTGAAACAATATCGAAATATACATTATCAGAAAGGAGGCGCAACGGCACAAATCTTTCATTGCAAATATCGAGGGTGCAAAGGTCCGAATGTCGCATATATGTTAAAGTTGTTGGTATTTTGTTAGCAAATTGTAATGCAAACTGTAAGGAGATTATCATGAAGAGATTATTAAGAGTTACGATTGTCATGTTATTGTTGTCTTTCGTTGCAGGAGGTGTGAACCAACTGATGGCCTGTGTATCCAAGCCGCCGGTTCCGCCGCCAAAAATCTGGGTATATAACTGCGGCGATACCGATTGCGATGGTTTTATTGAGTTCAAAGTGTATATTGAAGTGCAGATTTTCCCGCCTGGCACCGGTCCCGCATGGTGCGCCTGCGGTGTGAGACTGCCTTTCCTGCCGGGAGCGGGAGCCAAAGCGGAAGAAGTATCAGTGGTCATCCTTAATACCGACAGCGGCGCCACCAGGCCTCTGCTGCTTGGTCCCGATAATCCTGATCCCTTCGCTCCATTGGCGCCCAATCCGGCTACCACCAGGGCATTACGCCAGCAATTACAAGGCGGCTGGTTTGGTTTCTCCGGCCAGATCAATCCGTTCCAGTTCAATCCTCAACTGGCACCCAGCGAAAAGGTTGTGATCTGCTTCCTGATCGAACTGGCGCCGTCGGTGATTCGTCCTTTCCAGCAAGGTGAAATCGCCTTTGGCGCCGGTCTGGGACTCCCTGACGGCACGCCTGATTTCAACGATCCTGAACATGGGTTTGAGGTCTTTCAGGCTGTAGACCCGCGTTTTGACGCCCTGCCGATACTGCCGCCGCAGCCCGGTGAATGGCCCGGCGAAGTGAATGGCGACGGCGTATTCAGTCTGCCGGAACTGGAACATCTTTCGGCCAGATGGCTGGATGTATGTCCGGTCTTTCCCCCGGTCATTCCCGTCATAGAAGCTGTGGGAGAACCGGACGTACAGGCGGGTGAGTTTGTTGAAATTTTTGGCAATTTTGGACCGAATCCCAATCCTGACCAATGGTGTGCCGTGGTTAGATTTGAAGATCCCGACGGCAACAATGGCGGCGGCGCGGTGCCAATCCGGATTGTTGAAGCGCAGCCCGATCGACTTCTGGGTGAGGTCGGCCTGATCGATCCTGAGATTGGACAAATCCCGGGCCAGCTGATGCTGATGCCGGGCGATGGCGTTGTGGGAATACC
The DNA here is from genome assembly GCA_964482555.1 of uncultured Pirellulales bacterium. Taxonomy (GTDB): domain Bacteria; phylum Planctomycetota; class Phycisphaerae; order Sedimentisphaerales; family SM23-30; genus CAYZXY01. The sequence goes on along the minus strand of CAYZXY010000044.1, from coordinate 7,448 downwards.
GCAATTCTTCTTCCCGGAAATTCAGCCCATTGAACCCGTGTGGACGTGGGTTGGCGAAAACCAGCCGGTCGCAGTGGCGCCGTTTGATGTGCTGATCGTTCCGAAACCAGAACCGCCGAGTGAAAAATGGTTCTTCGGTAAGCTTATCGACGGCAGACTCGAGGTCGAGATTTGCGGGAGCTGGTGTCCCGATACCGTGGTTACCATTACAGCCCGGGCTCACGATGCCTGTATCGGCCTCGACTTGGACGGCCCGCAAACCCGCTTTGTCGGCGGCGGTTCCGCCCTGCAGTGCGCAAAACGCATTAAGGACTTCCTGGAATGTGCCTTCTTGACACAAACCGGAAAAAATGTCAGCGTTCAGATACAGCAACTGCCCAATGGTTGCGTCAAGATCATTGTCTGTCTAACCAACGGCAAACCGATCACCTGGGGTCTGTTGAATATCTGCGTTACGCCATCGAATTGTCCGCCGATCGTTGTGATCGACGACTTTATTCCTAAACGGAATTGGAAACCCGGCGATGATGTACAGATATTCGGACAGGGATTCCCGCAAAATCCTGATGACTTGTGTATAGCTACCGATTCCGGCGTCCTGCTGGAAGCGACTTTTGTCGAAGATCTGGGCAATGGCGCTCAAATAGTGGGAGCAAAGGTACTGCCGCATAATCGTGGTGAGGTTACACCGGGCAATTTAATGATTCATCGCGGTGTCGGCCAGCGTAATCCGCTGGAAGGCCTGCAAGAATTCGGCGCTCAACTTGTGGGACGCGACCCCTGGGTCTGGGAACCCATTCCGGGTGATGACGAAGGCGTCGATAACGGCGATGATATTGCCGTGCCCGATCCGGATGGAGGCTCCAATGAATGCACCTATTTCGACTTCTTTGTCGATGACGATGATAAAGGATGCCTGCTGGCTCCTCTGAATAATGACTGGTCCAAGCAGGGACTGATCGACATTTTCCTGAGGGCTTATTGCCCAACGCGCAGTCCGGATGTCACGATTGAACGGATTTGCACACCTCCGGGCCTGTCCGATAATGCATGCGCTGCCATGATTTGCTTCGCGATCGATCAGGCTTATGCCAATGCCGGCATACCGGAAATGGTATGCGAAGTCGTTAATATCGACGGCGTCATACATATCAAGATATGTTATGAAGATTGTGATATAGACGGTCCGACATGGCGCGGCGGAGAAAATCCCAGCCGTATCTGCTTCACTCCGGGACCATGCGGCGTTGGCGGCACCAATTAACCGGTGAAATTATGAACAGGAGGTGTTTCAGACTTTTTTGTCGGCACTTACCTGACTGTGTAAAAAGGCTGTGAACTCCGAGGGGGTCACAGCCTTTGTTTTTATGAATGACCGGCAAGTGCTTCGCCCGGTCTCTCATGAGTAATCTTGCGCAAAATGGCAATGAAATTATACCCCATCGGGCCCAAAGCTCCTGGCAGGCCGCGCCTGTGTATCGAGCGGGATTATCACAGTTCCAGTTTTTCCGCCGCCTCTTTATCCAAAAGCCAGGTGACTTTATCCAGTACCGGCCAGAGATGATGAACGGGATAGGCATACTGGAAAATCTCCATTGATGGGGTATTGAAGATTTCCGCTATGCGATCTTGTTTGTCGTCACCGGCAACCATGACCACTATTTTGCGAGCAGAGGTCAGGACCGGCGCCGTCAGGGTAATACGTTGGAATCCGACATAATCTCTATCTGTGGCGGCGACCATTTCCTGGGTTTCATGCTCTACTTCGGAACCGGGAAACAGCGAGGCAATATGCCCGTCGTCCCCCATCCCCAGGATAATCAGGTCGAATTCAGGTATCTGTCCAAATGCTGTCTTGAGCGTCTGTTTGATAATCCCTTCATAAAGATCGGCTTCAAAAAAGGGGTCGGGATTCTCACCCCCGATGCGGTGGATATTGTCGGCCGGTAATGGTACCTGTGTCAGAAATGATTCATATGCCAGATTGTAATTACTCTCCTGCGAATCCGGCGGCACACAACGTTCGTCCGTCCAGAATATATGAAGAGCATCCCAGTTCAGTGCGCGGGCTTTCTCGTCGCGGGCGAGCAATTCGAAAAAAGCCCGCGGCGTCCGACCACCCGGAATCGCCATATAAAAACGGCTACTTTTCTGCAGCGATTTCTTTACCAGCCGCATGAAAATATCAAGCATCATTTCCGCCATTACCGCCCGGTCGCGGGCAATCATTAAATTCACTTTTTGGTGCATTGCATTGTGCTTCCGATGAAGTTTTCCCATTTTATTATACCATAACTACTTACTCTGAAAACGGTTAGGCCTGGTCCCGCCAGGCGTTTTCTACCCAATAGGGTATAATCCTCTGAACTAAGCCGGAAATACCAAGATTAAATTTTTTAAACGAACAATAATACTTTAACACATTTTTTATAGATGTAATTTCTTAAATGAAAAAAATCCCCGTTTCGTTTAAAATATTCGATGACAGCATACGACTTCCTAATAGAAATAACTCGCTAAACCACTAAATTAATTATACTTAGAGCATTTTAAACTCAAAGGACAGGTATGGACGAACTTCTACTTCGCATACAGCAATTATGCTTCGAACTCAATTCTGGCACTTTAATTATTACCGGTATTATCGCCACGATAATGGGATTGTTCATGTGGCTCGGCGGCGTCAGCTACAGCGGCACGATAGTCGGATTACTGGGCGCCGGTGTGGGGTCGGGTTGCGGACTTATCGCCAGCAAGATGTTCAATTTTCACCCGGCAATGGGAATGGCTGTGGGAGCTGCGGTACTGGCTATTCTTGCCGTCGTTATGAAAAATCTCGTTATCATCATTCTGACAATCGTTATTTTTGCCGCCACGACAGGAACGGGATATCTCAGTCATATCCTCGATAAAACCGCCCCGACGCCGGATTCTTATAACCAACAGACCCCCACGGCCCAGGAGCCGGGATGGTCGGGCACAAATGAATTCTCCAGTCAACTGCAATCCATACAAGAAGTCAATGAGCGACTGGAAGCCATCAACGAGCAAAGGATTGGCTTCCAGAACCGGTTAGATGAGGTATTGGAACAGACATGGGAAGATACCAGGGAACAAAGACCGCAACTGCTTGTTTGGGCCGTCCTGGGAGGAGTAGGCGGTCTCATACTGGTTTGGTTCATTAAGCGGATCATCATGGCTCTCTGCTGCAGTGTCATTGGCACCACGGCAACAATCATCGGCGTTAACATGCTATTTATCGCCCGCGGGACACCATCTTTCTCGAAATTACAGGAAAACCCCCAGGTTTTGCCGATACTAGCGACAGCAATGGTTATTTTTGGATGGGCCACCCAAATATTCCAGTTGGCACTGGCCCGGGCCAAAAAAGAAAAATCGTCAAAAGAAATAGTACCCAGCAAGAAGGACGAAAAATGACGACTTTCGCGATGAACCTTTTCTGTTTTGTGCTAACGCAAACCAGTTCCCCTGTCGGTCCGGATGGGGCTCCTATCGCCGTGCCGAATCAGCCCGATCCGAGTCAATATTTCATTGATTTACCCCACTATATTAACAGCTTCTGGGACATGATTGTCAATATCAGCTGGATTGAGGCCATTGTCTGCATCGCGTTTTCCCTTGTTTATCTCATTTACGGGTGGCGTGTGTTCAGACTTCTGGTCACAATTAATTTTATGGCGATTGGCCTGGCATTGGGAGTAGCAGCAGGAGAAAAATTGGGCTCACCACTCTGGGGCGGTATCATCGGCTCGATTGTGCTGGCGGTGGTGACTTACCCATTTATGAAATACTGCGTCTCCATTCTGGGAGCACTGGCGGGTGCATTCCTGGGAGCGTGCCTCTGGAGAACCGGGCAGCTGCCTGACGCGATTATCTGGTGCGGGGCGCTGGGCGGCTTGATTGCCGGAGGTTTTATGGCGTTTACTTCTTTTAAGCACTCGATTATGATGTTTTCCGCCCTTCAGGGAGCTGTGTTCCTGTCGATCGGCGCGATGGCACTGCTCAACGATTTTCCCAACCTGAGCGGGCATCTGGCCAAAATTGTCTTTACGAATGTTTCTATACTGCCATTGACCTTTATCTTACCGACAGCGATGGGAATTTTGTACCAGCAGAAACTGATTAAACAGGAAAAAAACTGGAGCATTCCTGAATAATAAAAGATGTTTGACCCAAAGCCGGGCTTGACAAATTATCTGATTTCGATCAGGACGAGAAATAATACATAAACACTATTCTACAAAACGAAACGCGTATGAACCGGAAAACTCTCACACCTGCCTTAGTATTGATTATGACATTTTTACTTTTTTTGAGCGGCTGCGGCTACTGGTTTCATGACAGATCGGTCGAACATTTTGTGACCGCCAAAGCGATGCAGGATGCCGGGATGGAGGACGAAGCCATCAAAGAACTGAAGGCATCGGTGCGCATGGATTATGAGTTTTCTCTGGCTCATTCACTGATGGGCGACATCTACCGACAGCAGGGACGGCACAAGGAAGCGGCTTCGGCTTACGAGAATGCAACCAGAATCGATCCCTGGTCTTTTTCCGATCATCTGAACCTGGGGAAAGTTTATCGAACCTTAAAGGAATTCGCCCAGGCTATCAAGGCGTTCACCCAGGCGTGCCAGTTACGTCCCGAGAGCGTCGAGGCCAATTACGGGCTCGGCCAGTGTTATTATGAAGTGGGGGATTTCGATAACGCTCTGAAATACACTTCTATTGCATCCGATCTGTCGCCGGGCAACAGCCAGATTCAAGGTACACTGGGCAGTGTTTACCGAAAGCAGGGTAGCTATGATGAAGCGATTAATGCGTTTAAAAAATCGCTGGAAACCAATCCCGAACAACCGGAGGTCATGACCCAGCTCGGTATGGTCTATATCGCAATGGAACGATATGCCCCTGCCGAACTTATCATTAAAAAGGCGATAGATCTCAAGCCGGACGAATCCCGGCCCTACATAGCGATGGCGTACAGCTACCTCAAACAGAATAAATTCGATCAGGCGCTGGAACAATACCTGATATTGCTGGAAAAAGACCCGATGAATTTTGAAGCCTTGAACGGCAGCAGCGTCGTTTATATGATTCAATTTCGTGATAATAAAAACAAGGAACTGGTCCGCAAGGCCCTCAATAACTGGCGACAGTCGCTGGCGGTCAATCCCCAGCAGCCGCGCATACAATCGCTTTTTGATAAATACCGCCAGGAATTTCCTGAGATTAATCTTAACCCGTGAATGAATAATCCCTGCTGATTTTTATGGATTTATACTCATCCGATTGAAAATCCCCGTTTTGTCGGATCGTAATAATCTGCGGGAAAAAGCTGGCGCCCGGCCCTTTCTATCCCATTGGGTTTAAAAAAAGACCGAAGGTATTGCCCGGTGCAACGCCTTCGGTGTCATGATGGTTCTGGCCGGGGTTATAATACCACGGTGGCGATATTGCTGGGCAGGCTGTCGCCGGTGGCGTTGGTGGCCGTAACCCGATACTGCATTTCGATACCGCGCGGCTGGTTGGCCAGGGTGATCGTTTCTTCGTAGCTGGTCGAGATCAGCGTCCAGGGGCCGGGCACGCCGCCGCCGGCGGGCTGATCGGACCGTTCGATGCGGTAGCTGCTGACCAGACCGCCGGTCCGGGCTTTTTTCCAGCTCAGGGTCAGTGTGCCGGGCCCTTCATAGGTCGGGCTCAGGTCGGTGACCTGACCGGGTTTGGCCAGCGGGGTCGGGGGTTTGCGATCGGACCAGCCGAGATAGTCCAGGTTCCCCGGCGCATCCATGCTGTCGTGTTCGGCCAGATAGATGATCTTGCGCATCTGGGCCTCCAGGTCGTCCTGTTTTTCTTTCTTGGCGATGGTGGCGTTTTTGGCCGCGGCCTGGGCGTCGGCCTGCATCGTTTTGGCGGAGTTGAACGCGCTGAGGTTGCTGGTCAGTGTCGCAATGGCTTCGGGGCCGATACTGGGAAACAGGTCGCCGTGCTGCGAAAGTCCGTTGATCATCTGGATGGCCAGATCGCTGAGTAAGGTTTCCGATTTGGGAAAGACAGCCATGGGTGTCCCCTTTCTCTCCGGTTACGGAGGGTGAACAAGTTTTCCTGATGTCTGGTTACAAATACAATTGTCAGAATTCTGATGTTTACCGTCTGGTTTTTTTGCGGGTGTCACCGATTAACTTTTTACATTCTTCTTTCGGATGCCGGGCGGCGGCGGTTGAGAAAAAAAAAGATTTTTTTTTGGAGGCACAGCGGGGCTCATGCGCGGTCCTGAAGAAACAGCCGCCGAAAAGCACGCAGCGGCACAAAACGCGGCAGGAATTTATACCTTAATCAGGTATAAAATATTCACCATGAAGGATGTGCCGCTCATCGTTTTGTCCCAGTAATCGCCCCTTGCTGCCGGACCGCGGCCGCGGGGAAAGGCGGGAAAAAGCCAGGAAAAAAGAGTTTTTTCTCCAGAATACTTGACGGGCGGTCCGTATTCCGTTACATTATGACCTGATCTGCGTGGAATTGGGTTCCCGCGGACCGGTAATTTTTCGAATCGACAGGAGATTTTTGATGGCAGAGGCAACGGTGTCAACCACTCAACGCGCGTATACCCTAAAATTATCGGGAGTTACAACAGATGATCACGAATGGCGGGATGCTCTCTGGCGCACGCATGAGGCGATTAATAAGGGAGCCAAGGTTTTTGGTGACTGGCTGCTGACGCTGCGGGGAGGTATTTGTCATACTTCATTAGCGGAAATGCCCGAGAAAAAAGGAGCTTTGCCCGATAATACGACGATCCGTAACCGTCGTATTCTCCTGGCGCTGTCCTGGCTCTCGGTGGAATCCCAGCGCGGGGCGCCGGAGGACCGATACATCGTCGCGTATGGCGACTCTGCAAAGGATACCCGCTCTCAGCGACAGGATAAAGTCATTGCCGCCTTCCGGGAGATTCTGGCCCAACGAGGCCTTGAGGAAGGCGAAATAGATGCCTGGACGATCGATTGCCAGGAATCCTTGAAGGCCGAAATACGCCCGGATGCCGTCTGGGTCAATCGGAGCGATTTGTTCGACAAAGCCATCGAAGAAATTGGCGATTCTCTGAACAGGGAAGAAGTCTGGGATATATTGGATTATTTCTTCGTAAACAGAGAATCGTATCTGAAATCAATGCAAATCGAAGAAACGGAAAATAATGCTGTTATAGAGGAAGAGAAAGCAAAAGACCTTGTTCAAAAAGCAGGCAATTGGCTGAGTACCAGATTTGGAGGCGGAACTGGAGCAGATTACAATACCTTTTCTAGAGTATATCATACGATCGCAGAATATGCAGAATATGCTTTGAATAATAAATCTGATTTAAATTCAGATGAATTTATTACCGGTCTTTGTCGCAAACTTGAGCTTCCAGGCGTATCTACCCAATCGGGT
>CAYZXY010000043.1:21674-25890 GCA_964482555.1 uncultured Pirellulales bacterium | reverse complement strand
TAAGATTCATTTCCTATTGTGGATATTCTGAAGTGAGTTGTGTGAACTCATGATAAGTTTTACGGAGAATGTAACTCCTCAATACATCTTTTAAGGGAGAAGGTAGATGAAAAGAATGAAGATGATGACTGGGATTCTGGCAGTGGTATTTCTGGGGGCGACTTTGACGGAAGCGGCTATCGTTTATACCACTCCGACATCGGACGGCGTGGCCACCCGCAATCAATGGATGGGCGGCAAAACAACGAATTTCCATACCGATGGCGACATTATGGGCGGTTACTATTATTACTATGGCGGAGCGGACCGCGGCTTCTCGTTCCCCGTGATGCAGTTTCCACTGGCCGCGTTCCAGGGAATAGACGACACCTCCGAACTGACGGCCGCCTTGGGCTTTCATGTCACCGGCGGCAGCAATATCAATAAAGCCTACGTCCGGTTCTACGACGCCGACGGCAACGGCACCATCACCTACAACCACGGCAGCGGCGGAGCCAAAGTCGGCGAGAACCTGGCCGCGGCCGGTTGGCAGTCGCTCGACGTCACCCCCCAAGTGATCACGGCCCTGAACAAAGGCTACAGCTGGATCACCTTCAATCTGGCCATGCCCTATTGGGACATGGATGTCAATGTCGTCTCCTGCGAAGGGGCCGCCGCTAATTATCCGGGTATGGGACCGCAACTGTCCGTCGCCGTCCCCGAACCGGCATCCATGAGTCTGCTCGTCCTGGGTGTGCTGCCGCTGCTGCGACGGAAAAAAAGCTGAATCGCCTGACCACTGCGGTTATGGCCTGATGGGCATAACACCAGTCTGTAAAAATTCACTAATAAAAAGCCGATACGCTTACGACAGTGTGTCGGCTTTTTTTGCATTCACATCCTGCGTTTTATACCCAATTGGGTATAAAGCTCCTGGCAGGGCCAGAGCTGTTTCCTGTCATTTTATTTTGTCGCTTTGTCAATCGCTTTCAGGACGGTGTTCAATGTGTAAATGTCCCTTAATACGACAGGCTCCTTTGGATTGTCGCCCGGGAAGATCGCGGTGAAGGGGATGCTTTTGGAGCCGAGTTTGTTGAGCATGCTGGTGATGTCCTGGTCCTGATGGGTCCAGTCGGCCTGCACGAAGACGACGTCGTTTTCTTTGATCGCGGATTTGAACCTGTCGGTATGGATGACGGTGGCCTCGATGTATTTACAGTTGGGGCACCAGTCGGCGGTGAATTCGACCATAACGGTTTTGCCATGCGCATGATACGCCTGCAGTTGAGCCAGACTGAAGGGTTCCGCTTCAAGTTTCGTGTTGCCGGCCGGTTTGTCTGATGTGGCGGCCACTAGCGCTTGGCCCGCGACGAAGTAATGCAGCCCCCAGGCCCCCAGTCCGACCAGCAAGACGGCACAAAGACGCCCGATCGTTTTGCGAACCGTGGGCGTGTTCATATTGACCACATGAAATCCCAGCCAGATCGCCAGCCCCAGCAGCAGGCTAAACAGCACCAGCGGAAAATGCCATTGCGGCGGAAAGAGGAAAATCAGGTACGCCGCCACGCCCAGCATGACGAACCCGAGTCCCTGTTTGAGATAGAGCATCCAGTTGCCGGCTTTGGGTATCTTGTTGAGCATGTCGGGAAAGGCGGTCAGCAGCACATAAGGAAACGCCATGCCGATACCCACGATGGTGAACACCGTAACGGTAACGAGCATGGTCTGGCTCAGCGACCAGGCCAGCACCGGCCCCAAAAGCGGAGCCGAGCAGGGGGTGGCCAGCAGCGTCGCCAGCGCGCCCATCCCCAGAGCGCCGAGGTAGCCTTCGCGGACGATATTTACATTGGCCAGTTTGCCGGGGACATTGATCTCAAAGATACCCAGCATCGAGAGGCTGAGCACAAACACGATCAGGAACATGACCATTTTGAACGTCTGACTCTGGAACTGCTGACCGTAAAGCAGGCCGAACGCGCTCATGACGATCGCCAGGCCGATAAAGACCAGCAGTATGCCGGCGCTGAAAACCAGTGAGAGTTTTACGGGCTTGTATTTGTCGCCGGCTTTGACGTCTTTCTGGCCCTGCTGGATGATCGAAAGAACCTTGATCGGAATCACAGGCAGGACGCACGGCATAAAATTCAGCAGAAAACCCGCCACAATCGACATCAGAATCAGGACCAGCCAGTTGCTTTCCTGCTGCTTCTCGCCAGATATTTCCACCGGCTCGTAGTCAGGAAGAGCCGCCACGGCGATATCTGTTGATGCTGCATCCTCAGGCGTTACAGCTCCGGCGGCGGGAGTTGTGTCCTGTGCGTCTGTCTTGCCGGGCTGTCCGTCCTGGGGCCATTGGAGATTTTTTTCTTCAAGACCGGCAAAAAGGTTATTATCGCCTTCATAGTTGCCGGCGGTTTTCGCCGCCGCGGTGATCGTTAGGTTCGCCGTCGTGTTCCAGGGCACGCACGAGCCGTCGTCACTGCAGATCAGGCCCGACAAATCCAGCGACAGGGGGATATCGATCGGCAGCGCATATTCTCCTACACGCGTTTCGACCATGACCGGCAGATAAATCACGACTTCATCCAGATATGCATCATACGTGTCGCCCGATGCGGGATCTTTGTGCGATTCGCCGGGGGGGTAACTGGGTTTGCCGAAGAGGAGCCCTTCGACCGGCTGAGGTATGATTTCGGTGGGCAGGCCGATGGCGTCCTCGGCCATCGGATTAGGATACAAATGGTTTTTTTCAGGGATGTCCAGTATTACGGCGATTGCGAATCGTTCGCCGGGCGCCGCTTTGTTAAATTGCGGGATGAGCGAAACGCCGATTTCCGGCAGGGTGTTGCCCGCGTCGGGGCCAACCATGGTCTGAGCCGTCAGCGGCCCATGCCAGAAGATAAGGACAGATATAATACCGATAGATACGGCCAGGATTTTTTGCGTTTTGTTCATGGGATACCACTTTGCTCTATGCCATTCAGTTTTTACTTAACGTTACTAATTGTATTGTATAGATATATATCATTTTAACACGAAAAATATGGTCTTGTTCTATAAAAAAAGCCGGACGCTCGGTCGGAAATATTTGTATATTATTATAATTAATCAGGTTATGTTAAAATTTGTGGGGCTGTCGCCTGCGGCGGGGCTGATCATATTTTTATATGTGCGTGAACGGTTACAAATAAGGATGATAACCATTAACGCATTAACAATTTGCCGGCAGGATGTCTGCGTTACATTTCCAAAACCAAAATATCTGTATTCTCACTAGTAATATGGGGAATCCCGTCATCTGGTTCGGAAAAAAAAGGCCCCGACAACCGGTCGAGGCGTTATTTCCGGATAGCCGGGGGCTAATAAATCCGCCCGAGGGCGGTGCTTAAGGTCATAAAAATACAAATAAGAGAGGGTATTTCGTTTTTAATCTCCGATTCCAAAGATTATTTTAGCCAACCGGGCAACAGGTTTTTGGCTGGGCCGGGCCTAAGTTTGTTTTTCGCATATAATTACGTTCTGACAAAGCAGGTATTTTCAATCGTAACGAATATAAATTTAGCCTGTAAAACGAAATTATTGTATAAAGACAGATTTTGCCTGTGGGGCAATTATCCCATTTATTTTTCACAAATAGACACTCATCGTGGCAGGAGAATGAATGGAATTGAATAATAATCTCCTGCCAGCGAGTTCATTCTAATACAAACATGAAGGAATGTCAACTTTTGATACGCAGTTTTCTGGTTTATTATATCCAATGGGGCAGAAAGCACCTGGCCGGGCCTAACCGTAATTTTTAAAAGCAGTTATGATTGGAGAAAACAGGCAAACTCCATAGGAAGCAGCCTAAAAACTATCGTATTCAGGGACTTGAAAATTGGGGGCCGGGATAGAATATACCCCATTGGGTAGAAAGCTCCCGGCAGGGCCGGGCGTAAACTTTTATCCGCAGATAAGTGCGTTCCGACAAAACGGGTATTTTTAATCGGAACGAGTATAGTAAGGCAGGGAAGGTGCAGGATTTGAGCCTGGTTTTACTGGTTTGTGTTAAAAAAAGGCCCGGTTTTCACCGAGCCTTTGGTTAGCAATGGTTAGTAAGAATTATTGACAAATACCGCCTGCGCAGTCGCAGTCTTTGCATTCGCAATCCGCTTCACTGTCGCAGCAGGTGCAGTTATCGCATTCGCAATCCGCTTCACTGTCGCAGCAGGTGCAGTTATCGCATTCGCAATCC
>CAYZXY010000043.1:9981-21574 GCA_964482555.1 uncultured Pirellulales bacterium | reverse complement strand
CAGTTATCGCATTCGCAATCCGCACCGCATGGGCAGCATATTTCCGTTGTTGTGGCGTTGGGTATTTGTCCGACGGCGGAAATTGCCGCAACTGAAGCCAACAGTGTAATTACCAGAATGGATATGATTTTAATGTCCATAGTCGTTCTCCTTGTATCAAGAAATTGTGACTAAATTCATAGCTTATGATACGTTCATAAACGGATATGAAAAGAGAGCGACATTTCAACACAAAAAGATGCATAAAACAGCCTGCTGTTTATCACATGCAGAATTGTGCAATACCAAACGGGTACTCTCGATACGACACGCTAATTTCGAGGTGATGAGGGGTACATTATAGGCGATATGGTTGATGTTCTGGCGGCTGGATTTGACGCGAATATCGGTTGTCGGGGAGGGGATGTAATCCTGTTTTGCCGGACGCAACTGGCAATTGCAGGGTGCTTCAGGTTCATTCTTGTCATTACGGCTTTCGTGTTCGCAACAGCATGTATCCGGATTACTCTGCATACCGCAACTGCACGAACAGGAAATATTCCGGGTAACAATGCTGCAAGACTTTGCCTGACAAACATTTATGACAGGGACTATTGTTATGGCAAGCGCCATTGTCAGGATACGAAATATACTCGTTAAACTTTTTGTTGGGATCGTTTGCATTTATCCACCAGAATTCATATTAAATATATGTGAATTATACTTCCCAGAAGGCAATTTGTCAAGTCTGGCAGTGGTATAAGACGTTAAATCTTTATAATGAAGCGACTTGTTACGGTGTGACGCTGACGGTCTGTTCGAAATCGCCAAAGGAGAGTCCGAACGTGACCGGGCTGTCCTGGTCGCCAATGGGAGCGTTCTTGATGATGATCTGGAATGTGCCGCGATCAAAGTCAAAAAGCGCTTTGCTTACAGGGTTGTCGGAGCCTCGGGGAGCTTTGTATAAAAACCGCGGCAGTGTTTTTAATTGGATCATGTTCGCGGCGGGGATGGTGACGTTATAGTCGCCCCAGGTGAGGGTGACATCGGTTGTCGTCAGATCGACGGCTGCCGCATCAAGCAATGCGATTTCGCCCAGAACGACCAGGGTATCCAGGCCGGTTTTCGGGTTGGATTTGAATATGGACCGGGTAATCGCGAGGGAGTCGGCATAGCCGGTTTGCAGCGACACGGGGATATTAGCTTTACTGTTGAGGGCATCGGGTGTGCCGTCGGCGCTGTCGGCGACTTCCGCCGTGGCTCGGTATTCCTGAATCTGGATATCCAGCCTGACAGGGCTGTCCAGTCCGGTCAGGTTGACATTCTGTGACATCAAGGTGAGCATATCTTTGGCGGTATCGATCATCAGCAGGGAAACGTTCCCGGTTCGGGCTTTGTAGATCAGACGACCTTTGACCAGTCTGACATCATTGTTGTTTTGCAGTGTGATGGTTTCATTGAGGATGACATCGTTTTGACTGTTGCTGATGGAGACGGTCAGATTTTCGGCAGCGGCCAGCGTGTCTTCGGTGAGTTCGGTCATGGAACTGGCCATGATAATGATGGAATCGCGGAAGTCGTGGCCGGGTTCGCGGCTGGTATCCGCCTTGACCAGACATCTGTCGATAACGATTTCTTCGGGCTGAATCTGGCTGTCTGTCAGATCGACATTGGTTGTGACCGTTTGGATAGCGCTGCTGCCGATGGTGCATTGATCGCCGGCCCAGGTGCAGTTGACCACGCCGCCGCGACTGGAATTCGCAGAAATCGTAACCGTCGTATCGGTAACTTCGCCATAGCCCCAGAGTTGCAGGGTCGTCAGGTTGGTGGAGATCGTGGGAATATTCTGCGTATCGACGGCGCCCAGAACCAGAGCGAAATCTGAAGCGGGCATCGCGGGTTTGCCCGGCTGGTTCAAGTCGGCCAGAGGGCTGCCCGAACCGAGCGTGTAACCGGACGCTGTTTCATAAACCTGATCCATGAACAGGGGGAAATGTTCATCGGTTGAGAGGACATCGTCCTCGGTGAGAATCAGCGCCCCGTTTGAGAGCTGAATTGACAGATTGAAACCTGCCGGCAGCGCCGCTTCTGTCGTGGCATCGTAGCCGATTCGCAGCCGACCGTTACCGATGTCTTCAGCGGTGATGATCAGATCGGCACCGCAAAATGCGTTTGTCAGGATGATAATCAGGGTAATGAATGCTGCCAGGTATTTACGTTTGTGCGAAAGCATAAGAATCTCCTTATAGAGTCTGGTCGAACCATTTTCCTATTCTATCGGGCATGTGGAGGCCTTACACAACAAAAAATGATGTCGATCTGCCATAATACGATTCCTGCTGTTACCCGGTGTTTATAAGTGACGTCATGGTTTAAACATCATAAGGTTATAGGTCCATAATAAGGATGCAGTTTGGACATCCAGCCTGTGACTTTGAAGCCTGCGTTCGAATTCTCGCATCGGAATGTGCCATTTTCAGGGCAAGATGCCCCTGTCGCAGCTTTCGCTACAGGAACGACAACAAGGGATTGTTGCTGGTAGAGTAAGGAATGTAGAGATAATCCATCGCCCGCTCGAGACGGTCCTTAAGGGGCAAGAGGTATGTAAGGTGTTTATTCATAATGGTTTAATGGGCGTTATGGTCTATGTTTTGATGGTGATTGGTGTTGACAGTAAACACCGTTGAATAATTGTTACGATTGGCACAGAGGTCAGTTGGGATATAAATCATTAATTAGCAATGGGTTAGGTTTTTGTTATCGGCGATAATGCCTGCGTGCCAGAAATGTCCGCGATTTGCTCAATGTTTATACCTGACGGCAAGTGTTGTAAAAAAAAGAAGACGAGTTAAACCCTTTATTTACAGGAGTGAGTTTATGAAGAGAAAATTTATGATGAGTGTCATATTGCTGGCGGCGGCCGGCCAGGTGTTTGCCGGTTATGATGGAAGTGTGACTGTTACAAGTTATGGGCCTTATCAGAGCGGACAGGGCGGCGAGTTTACATTAAGAAATCCGGTGGGTGATAACTGGAACCCGCTGCCGTTGTATGATGCCAAAACGATAGTCGATGCCGGAACAGAGATGGCCGGTTTTCAGACTTTCTGTCTGGAAAAAGATGAACACATCTGGCAGAACACGACCTATCATGTGGACCTGAATACCATGGCGTTGCGCGGCGGAGCAAACACCAATGCCGGCGATCCGATTTCTGAGGGAACGGCCTGGCTTTATAATCAGTTCGCCAAAGGGACGCTGGCAGACTATCGTTATGATAACGCGGCCGACCGTAAAGCTGATGCCGGCATTTTGCAGAAAACCTTCTGGTATCTGGAAGAAGAGATCAGCAACTTGAGTAATAACAAGTTTCTGGCAGTTCTGGAAGCGGCGTTCGGGAATAATGACTATATGGCTGACTACACCGGCGGCGATGTCGAAGTCATCAATCTGTATAAGCCGAATGGGGCATGGGCTCAGGACCAACTGGTATTGAAGTATAATCCGACGACGGCGGTCGTTCCCGCTCCTGGCGCGATCATGATCGGTTCGATCGGCACGGTACTGGTGGGCTGGCTGCGTCGTCGCAAAGCTCTGAACTAAGAGATCACAAACTCCGGCGAAAGCATCTGAGAGGAAAACAGCTTTTTACTCCTCGGTGCCGGTCTGCTCGCCGGCATCGGGGCCGGAGCCTGAAGTTGTACGACTCAGGGGGAAAAGGAAAATGTTTATATGGCCGCGGCAGGTATTGGTTTGCCTGCCGTGGTTTTTTGTGCGCGCGGAGTGAATTGGAAAAAATGATGGTTAAAAACAAAAAATGTTTATCGTATGGTTGGGTGTTACAGTTGCGAATTTGAGGCGAAAACACAAGTCAAATACTAATATATAATATTTTAGTATGAAATTAGTATTTCGTAAGTATTATAATATTATTGTTTTATATCAATATTACGGCGGAATAAAGCTGAATCAGCCCGGTTAATATGCGCAAGATAGCAGGCGGGATGTCTGCGTTATGGTTGTTGATGCAGTCTTTCGATGATTTTCTGGTTGGCGCGGGGAAAGGGGTAGTGGGTAAGCTGTTCGGGCCTGACCCATTTGACGGCATCGGAAGCATGCGGGCGAGGGCGGCCCGAAAGATGACGGCAGGTGAAGACGTGCAGGGTGATGCGGAAATGGGAGTAGGCGTGTTTGACCTGCATGAAGGGGGCGAGAACCTCGATGGTGATGCCGAGCTCTTCGCGGGCCTCGCGGATGATGGTTTGTTCGAGGGTTTCGCCGGGTTCGTGCTTGCCGCCGGGGAATTCCCACAGACCGCCCAGCAGACCTTTGGGGGGCCGCAGGTCAATGAGCAGTTTATCATGGTTTCTGTTCCATATCAGGCCGATGACGATGTCGTAATGGGGCGTTGATTTGCGGGGGGCGGTTTTGGGGAGTTTGTGTTGTTCGCTATATTCATACGCCCGGCAAAGGGAGCGGATTGGGCAGGTTTCAGATAGGGGATGGCGGGGCAGGCAGACTGTCGCGCCGAGTTCCATGAGGGCCTGGTTGAAGTCTCCCGCCCGGCCGGTCGGGATGAGCTTGCGGGCGCGGGTCCAGAGTTTGTTTTTGACGGACGTGGTCCTGGGATCTTCGCGGATGCGGTCGAGCCGGCAGAGTACGCGGGTGACGTTGCCGTCGAGCAACGGTTCATCGCGGCCAAAGGCGATACTGGCTATGGCCCCGGCTGTATAGGGGCCGATGCCAGGCAGTTTTTTCAGCTCGGCGGCGGTATCGGGAAAGCTGCTTTCGTAATCAGCGACGATGGTTTGGGCGCATTTATGCAGATTGCGGGCGCGGGAGTAGTAGCCCAGGCCTTCCCAGAGTTTCAGGACGTCCTGCAGCGGGGCGCAGGCCAGCCTGCGGACGGTGGGGTATTTTTTCAGGAAGCGGTGGTAGTAAGCGATGACCGTATCGACCTGCGTCTGTTGGAGCATGATCTCACTGAGCCAGACCGCGTAAGGGTCGCCGGTGCGCCGCCAGGGCAAATCGCGGGCGTTGACGGCGTACCAGTCGAGCAGGCGTTGCTGAATTTGTCGGCGGCGTTCGGTTGGTTTCATATAAACTCGTTCCGATTGAAAATCCCGTTTTATCTAATCGTAACTACTGGCGGATAAAGCCTCTACGACTGGCCCTGGCGGGAATTCTCATACCCTTTGAGTATATCAGCCACAATAAGGCACAGGAAACACAAAATATGCACTATGAATGGTTACGGATTTTCATTGTGATTTTAGGCGACCCGCCTGTTTTTGGAGAGCTTTAATATCATCTTTTGTCAAGCGGCCGAGGTTGCGGAGTTGGAGTGACATGCGGGGATTGTCGGCGAGGCGTTTCTGGTGGCGGAGCAGGAAGTCCCAGTAGAGAGTGGTGAAGGGGCAGGCCTCAGGGCCGGTGGATTTATTGGGGTCATAGCGGCAGTTTTGGCAGTAGTTGCTCATGCGGTTGATGTATTTGCCGGTAGCGGCGTAGGGTTTGGAGGCCATGATGCCGCCGTCGGCGTACTGGCTCATGCCGAGCGTGTTGGGCAGTTCGACCCATTCAACCGCGTCGATATAAACCGCCAGGTACCATTCATGCACCTTTTGCGGCCGGACGCCCAGCAGCAGGGCGTAAAGGCCCGTGACCATGAGCCGCTGGATGTGGTGGGCGTAGCCGTAATTCAGGGTTTGCGTAATGACTTCTTGCAGGCAGCAGGCCTCGGTATTACCGGTCCAGTAGAAACCGGGCAGGTCGGCAGTCGCATCAAGGGAGTTACGGTCGAGATATCCGGGCATATAATGCCAGTACACGCCGCGGACGTATTCGCGCCAGCCGAGAATCTGCCGGATAAAGCCTTCGACGGAGTTGAGCGGGGCACGAGCTTCGTGAAATTCGCCTTCGGCACGGGCGATCACCTTGCGGGGATTGATCAGTTTGAGGTTCAGAGTGGCCGAAAGTAGCGAATGATAAAGAAACGGCTCACCGTTCCACATGGCGTCCTGATACGGGCCGAAATTCGCCAGGCGGTACTGGATGAAATCGTCGAGGGCAATGGCGGCCTGGTCGGCGGTGACGGGGTAGTCAAAACGATCGGTTGTCCCGGAATGGTCGCCGAAGCGTTCGTTGACCAGGCGGATAACCTCGCGGGTTATCTCATCGGGCGGGAAGGACAATTGCTCCGGGATTTTTTGGGGGCCGTCCTTGCCGAAGGGCAGCCGGTTTTCAGCATCGAGATTCCATTTCCCGCCGGCGGGTTTTTTAGCGGAATCCATCAGGATGTTGTGTTTTTTGCGCATTTCGCGATAGAAGAATTCCATGCGCAGCTGTTTGCGGTCGGCAGCATGGTCCGCGAAATCGTTACCGGAGCCGAGAAAGTGCCGGTCAGGGCGGATATCGTAAGGACAGTCGAGTCTTTTCAGCGTCGTTTCAATCTGGTTTCGAACACGATAGTCACCCGGCTCGGTCAGAATAACAATTTGCGGCTTATAGCACTTTATCGACTGTTCAAGGCACGTGGAAAAGTCTGGACAGGATAGCCCATCATCCAGCCCATGATACAGAACGGGGATATCCTTTTCCCGCAGTGCCGCGGCAAAATGCCGCATCGCGCTGAGGAACATGACCAGTCGCGGTTTTGACGACCAGACATGCTCCGCTTCTTCCCGGACTTCCGCCATCCAGACGGCATCCTGAGACGGATCAAAGCCATCAAAGGCTGCGCTTTCATGATCAAGCTGATCGCCCAGAATCAGTATAAGGCTGCGAATGGTCTTTGAATTAGTCAATGCGAACATGGTGGTTACTGGTCATCTCCATCCGAGGAGTCCTTCGAATCGGATGATTTTCCAGCATGCTTTTTTTTCGCGGGGGCGTGTTTTGCGATTTTATCTTCCAGGGGCTCCAGTCCCAGCAGAATGATGATAGATAATGCCGTAATGAACGCCGCCAGCAGATACAGACCGGCCCCGCAGGCCACGCCGATACTGGCGACCAGCCAGATGGTGGCGGCTGTTGTCAGTCCATGCACCCCGCGCGGCTCCCGGATAATCGCTCCGGCACCGATAAAACCGACCCCCGTGACAACCTGGGCGGCAATCCGCGTCGCCGATTCATTCTCGCCGCCGCCCATATATAGCGAAACCGTGGTAAATAGAGCCGCTCCCAGGCAAATCAGAATATTGGTTCGCAGGCCGGCGGGTTTATGATGGATTTCCCGTTCCAGACCGATTATCGCGCCAAAAACGGCTGCCAGCAGCAGCGAGATAATGAACTCTATTCTCAGGGGCATGGTTCAATTGTTTCCGAATCGATTTACTGTACCCAACGGGTTTGAGGGTTCCCGCCAGGGCCAGACGTAAAGGCTTTGCCCGCACATATTTACGTTTGGACAAAACGGGAATTTTTAATCGGAACGAGTATTGTTATACAGTTCGAGCCAGTCGCGGGCCTTTTCGAATGAAGAAAATATCTGGCAGATTATACGTGAGCCGCTTAATTCCCGCTGGTACGCTTTCAGCAGATTGGCAGTGTATTCATCGAGGGTTACATAAGCAATACGAATAATGTGTTTTTGATAACGTTGGTTATGCAGCGCGGCTTTGTCCAGCACCGCGAATTCCCGTGCCTTTTCTTCACTGAAATCAAACGCCAGCACACCGGTCAGATCCACTAACTGATACTTCATCTGATCAAAATTTTCATGACCCGATATATTGTTTTTTGCTCTGGTGATATCATCCGCGCTGACATGGCCGTCAAAAACAACTAAAACGCCTTTTTTTTCCCATCGGACCGAATAACTCATTAAAACACCTCTCTTACCTTTGATAAAATAGTGATATAAAGTATTATATTGGTATGAATTAACAATACAAGAGGCTGAATTGAGAAATATTTCGCGGTCTTATCTCCGGCTTTCCGTCCAGTAACTTCAATCAGACATGACGACAATCGAAGGGTCATAAAAATGGGTTCTATAATATACTTAATCGGAAGGGAAAACGGAAAACTATTGTATCTCTTTAATTTATACATACTTACTTACCTCTTGTGTTTACCAAATCTCCGATCTCCTGCATTCATTCGGGTGATTTTTCGGTTAAGCCGACGTCTTAATCCGGTCGAAATATAAACCGGACAATAATAGCGGGGACATTCAGGGGTTAGGGACGAATGGATAAAATGCTTTTAACAGAAAATAATGCGACTACGATTTGTTGTCAGGCCGGGTATCTGCCTGTACCGCTTCGTAATGTCCCTGCAGAGAGTCTGGAACAATTGGAGATCTATCTGGTCAATCGTGGCGAGTATCTTTTGTACAGTTCCATCGAGACTCGTTTTGCTAAAGGGGATGTGGATCGATTATTAAACGGCGGTGTGGAATTCGTCTATGTCTCGACGAAGGATCATCAAACTTATTACCAGATGATGGAGCAGGCTCTTGACGGCGTCGTCTCCGATTCCCGCATCAAGCGGGAAAAAAAATCGGAAATCCTCTATGCCACCAGTATTGAACTGAGCAATCAACTGCTCACGGCGCCGCCGGAAAAGGAAGACATTCATCGGGCCGGCCGTATCGCGCGGGCGACCGTCAATATGATCATTAATGATAAGCAGGCTTTCGGCAGTCTGTATGATGTGTTCAATCACGACTTTTATACGGCATCTCATCTGGTAAATGTCTGCACTCTGGCGGTATCGACCGCTTCCAAACTCGGCATCAACAATGAAAGCGAGCTCCATGGCATCGGCATCGGCGGCCTGCTGCATGACTTCGGTAAGATTTTTGTCCCCGCGGAAATCCTGAACCTGACAGGCCGGCTTTCCAGCAGCCAGTTCCAGATGATGCAGAAACATGTGGAACTTGGCGTTCAGCATATCAAAACACTGCCGGATATTTCACCGGATATCATCCGGATCATTGCCGAGCATCATGAACGTCTGGACGGCAGCGGGTATCCTGAAGGTTTGAAACATGATGACATTTCGCCTCTGGGCCGGCTGGCGGCGATTGTCGATTCTTTCGATGCCATGACCAGCGTTCGTCCCTACCGCCAGCATCGTACATATACCGTCGAGGAAGCGTTGCAAATGCTGGAAGACGGCACGCCGGATAAATATGACAGGGAAATGGTATATGCCTTTAATCGAATGATAGAAACGTCCTTAAACAAGAGTGCGGCCGATGGCGATAATCGTGTCTCGCTCGATACCCGCAAAGCGGCCAAATCGAAACATCTGCAATACTATTTTCGCATCCCTATTTCGTTAAAACGCATTGTTAAGCGCGAAGGTAAAATTGCCTTTTGCCAGGCTGAACAGGCCATCGCTCACAAACTCTCCTGCATTGGCATCGGCTGGCTGAGCGATCGACCGTATGAACTCGATCAGAATGTGATTGTCATCAGCGAGAAATTTGAGGAAATCGATATGAAAAATCTTGTGGCTGTCGTGACCAATTGCCGCTATCAGCCCGGCGGCTGGTATCTGGTCGAGGGTAATTTTCATCGTGAGCTCAAGCCCGAGCATGTCTGTAAGATAAAAACGATTACGGCTGCCCGTGAACAGTCTCCTCTGGCGGTCAAATAGCGACGGAGACAGCTTTGCTCGTACGTAATTGACGGGTCTTTTCCGATTAATCAGTATAAACACCCTATATTAACGTTCAAAAACAGGATAAAAACATCAGGACGGTCCATTAAGGCTTGATAATGATTGATGAGCTTTTCTACAATAGATTAGTTCGCCTGGGAGCGAGCGAGAGAGACCCCGGGGGGTTTGGATGAAAAGTTCAGAAAATATTTTTTTGATTACAAGACCGGAGGTTTATTTACGTATATAATCGCAGTAAAGAACAGCTTTCCTTCGGTAGCATTCCCTCTGTAGGAAAAAGGCCTCCTGTTCATTTCAGGAGGCCTTTTGTTTGCGCTGAGGTCCTGGCTGGTTTTCAGGAAGATTTAATTTCCGCGACCAGGCGGCGGGTTGTTTGGCTTTGTTTCTGGTGGGCCTGTTTGAATTCGCCGGTCATGACGGGATTACCCTTTTTGAATTGTTCATTGCCCTGGATGATTTCACGAAGGGCGTGCGCCTTGTCGCGGGCGGTCCGGAGGTTGCGCAGCAGCCTCGTGCCCACGGCGCCGCCGATCAGGCCGGCTACGCCAATGCTGATCTCCAGCATCTGGTCGGCCATTGCCCACGGGTTGGGCCGCTGAATGGCATCGTCGTAGGCGGTTTCGGTTATGGACAGGTTGTCATTGTGCAGCAGGTCTTCGGTCGATTGTGCCGCGGGCAGGTCTAGCGGCAGCCCGGTGCGGGCGAGGATGACTTCACTCTGTCGGATCGCTCGGCGTGTCAACGCCTGCAGCGGCGGTGAAGCATTTTCTTCACGGGCCAGACCGGCTGCTGTTTCGACTGTTTTATGATGCAGCCAGGCATTTTGTTTTTCCGCTTCCGACGGGGCCAGTTGTATGCCGCAGCCGGAGAGACAAAACGCCGCCATGAACATGATTATTACCGGGTAAAGTCTAGTTTTCATAATAACTCCTTTCTCATCACTCGTTCACCCTTTCACCTGAATGACATAATGTCCGCCGATCCGCCACATGATCGCATACGTACCGACGGGCAGGATGCCGTCTTGCATAAAAGGTTCGGCGATGTTAAAAGCCTGCATGGTTCCTCCGGCCGGTATCGGCTCTACGCCGGGGGCGATGATTTCGACCAGCCGGACCGGATAGCGATTGCCATCGGCGGGGCCGGTGATCATGACGGTCCAGGCGGGCGGCTGCGTACCGGGCGCGGTAAGCCGGGCGGGGGACCGGTCGTAGAAGTCCCGCTGCCGGCGTTCCAGACGTGACAGTTTGTCGTTGATGTTTGTCTCTGAGACCATGAACATTCTCCATATTTATACTCGTTCCGATTGAAAATTCCCGTTTTTCCTGAACGTAAATATTTGCGGGCAAGGTTTTTACGGCTGGCCCTGGCGGGAATTCTCATATCCTTTGGGTATATTTTTGCGTTAATGTTGTTGGTTGGCGTTCACGAACCTGGTCAGGATTTCTAAAATTCGATAACGGTTTTCCATTGATCGCCGAAGCTCAGCCGGACGGTGTGCACCTGCGGCAGAATCGCGGTCGAACCGGTGAGTGTTTTCAGGTCGATGTCACGTCCTTCAATGGTGTCCAGTCGGTCGCCGGGGGTCAGCCCGGGTCGTATCAGCAACAGTTCGGCTTTGCCGTCCGCGCCCGCTCGCCGCATGTCTTGCAGCATCGCGGCCAGCCGCTTTTGTATGGCTTCGGTGTCGTCGGCTTCATTCGCCGGAGTGGTCGGCAGTGAACCGCCGGCAAATATGCTGTCTGCGTGGACCTTACGAAAGGCGTAGCGGTTCCCCAGGTTCACGAGTTGTATTTTGACCGGCCGCGTGCCATCGTCCGGTCCGTCAACGGCGACGGCTTCCAGCGGTTCATCGCTTTCCAGTGTGGCGGTAATGCGAAAACGCAGCACATCTTTGCAGATCGCGACCCACATATCCGGATCGAACTGTTCGCAGCTGATATACACGCCGCACTCCTGCCGCAGGATATCGAACGCTCCGCCA
>CAYZXY010000043.1:0-9881 GCA_964482555.1 uncultured Pirellulales bacterium | reverse complement strand
TTCGCAGCTGATATACACGCCGCACTCCTGCCGCAGGATATCGAACGCTCCGCCATACGGCTGCCAACTGCTCCCGGCATTGTACGATACTTCCAGGTAATAGCCGTATGAATCGCCTGACGCGTCGCGGCTCAGGCACGGATAGAATCGCCGTGTCCGCCGGGCGTAATCACTCGTGCCGAAGACGCCGGACAGGTCGTATTCCTGTCCCTGGTTATAGGGCAGTTCGCTGTAAGTCCCCGTTTCGTTCAGGACATATTTACGAAAGACGTTGCGCACGCCGGCATAATCCGGATTGGTTGCCGGGCTGTAAAGTTCCAGATCGTTCTGTTCCAGCGACTGATTCCAGCCTTCGACAAGCTCGAAGGTGCTTTCGAATTGCTTGCGTCCGCCGCGTCCGATGAGTTTGCAGGTTGTGCCGGCGGTCCGGGTTTTCAGCTCCAGCCTGAGCAGATTGGTCGTACCGGGCTCGAACGCTCCGCCCGGCGGCATCAGCGTCGGATTGCTTAACTGTCCCTCATTGATGCGGTAGAATATCAGTTTCGGGGCCATCGAGCCGCCTGCGTCATGATATGCCAGCCGATAGAGCAGACCGATCTGCTCCGCGATTTTCGCCAGGGCCGCCAGGGGCGTCATGCCGTACACGTCGATTTCAGGCAGAACCATGTCATCCTCCGCCAGCGCCGCCAGATTCGCCGGTTTGAGCAGGGCGGCGTCCATGTATTCGCCGGCCAGATATTCGACCGCTTCCATCGCTGTCCATGCCGCCGTCGCTTGATTGCTCATCGCCAAGGCATAATACCCTTCCGGCCCCTTTGTCGCGGAGCGATTGCCCCGGCCCTCCGGATTGAAAATGATCTCATCCGCAGATAAAACAACCCTGCTGCCGTCGGGATTGACGATCCGATAATCCGACAGTTCAAAATCGTACGCGGCATTGACGCTGTCGGTTGCGTTCAGTTCGATCGTTTCGCCTTTGCTGTCGAGCCTTGCCCCGCCGGCCGTGATAACGCCCTCAAACAGTGTGACGTCCTCGTCCAGCGTTTCGTCGTAAAGCCAGATGCAAATCTCCCGGCTGCTTCCCGCCAGAATCGCCAGTTGCTCGAAGCGCCCCTGTCCCGCGTTGTCAAACGGCACCGCCCGCAATCGAGCCGTGTCGAGTTGCGGTCCGGGCTGTCGATTGATTTCCACCGCCTCGAGCCAGTTCGCTGGTACGCCGTTCAGGGCGACGGTTATTTGCGGTGCCCGCGAAGCACACGCATCATGGGTGCTCGCGGGATAAACCGTATCAATATGTGTCATGGCAACACCTCCCATTACGATGCTGACTGAGTGTAAAGAATCTCATATTCACAACTGAAAAAAGCCGCTCGCTGTACCGGTTCCTTTTGGCGGAACATGTCCAGCCGAACATTGCGATACCGCCGGCCGTCCTGATCGATCAGTTCGTATGTCTGGCCGTTAGCGTATGATTCGATCGTGTCGATCATTTCGTGCAATTTTCCCAGGGTCTCGGCGGTAAGCCGGCCGGTTTGTCTGATCTGCCGGCTGCGCCGCCCCAGGTCCAGCGAGACGACACCGTCGAGCCCGGCCGTCGCGTATTCGACCTGCTGCCGCGCCCATGCCCCCGGCAAGATATGGTGCGTTCCGCCGCCCCAGAGGTGATTGTCATCGAACATTATGTATTGAGTATGCATCGCTGTCGCCTTTCCCGGTTATGCCCGTGCCAGTTTTAAAGAGTGTCCCCGGATAAAGGTATCCGGTACGCCATCATGATTGCTGTCCAGCTCCAGTGACATTGTTTCGCAAAAGACGTTAAACAGCTTGAAGTACCTCTCGATCTGGTCCCACATCCGTGCCGTCTCCGGCGTCGAACCGGCATGCATCGA
This sequence comes from uncultured Pirellulales bacterium, assembly GCA_964482555.1. Classification (GTDB taxonomy): domain Bacteria; phylum Planctomycetota; class Phycisphaerae; order Sedimentisphaerales; family SM23-30; genus CAYZXY01. The sequence continues at coordinate 7,992 of CAYZXY010000043.1, read as the reverse complement.
CAACACTCTCATCAACACCATCATCGCCGAGGGCTGACGCAATGCCGGTATGGGCGGCACATCGCCCTGGCCGTTGAATATCTCCGGTCGGATGCCGAGATATTGCAGCAGCGCGCCGCTGATCGCTTCGGCCTGCGGGTCGAACGTGCTGATGCGGTAGTGTAAATCCAGCCCTGCCGGCGGCGCTACAGGATTGTCTTCCTCGTCGGCCCGCACGACCGAGACCGTCAGCTGTGTTTCGCTGTCCACGGAGACGATTTCATAACTGCCGTCCTGAGTCTGGCCATCGCGGAGATGGATCACATGGCCGGTTCGCGTGCCGCGGCTTTCGAACTGGCCATTCGCCGCCGTAAAGGTAACGCCGTCAAGCTGGCCGTCGTCGCCTTCGGCCAGAGTCTGCGACCGCAGATACCCGTCGCGAAACAGAGTCGGCTCCCATTTCAACAAGTCCACATCATTGGAAAAACGCATCGTCTATTTTCCTTTCTTCTGAATGTTCATCCCTCAATCAAAATGAAAGAGGCGGCACGAGACCGCCCCATTCTGTTCAAGGTCAAATGAAAACACTAACTCGTGCTCAGGCCGCGAATAAATCCGTGTGCCTGCTCGTTTTTCATTTCCAGGGTGTATTCGCCAATCAACTGACCGCATTCATAGTCGCCCACCGGTGCCAGCGGTTTATAATGAAAGCTCCGTCCCGCCAGCGGCAACGCCGCCAGCCGCGAGCTGTCCAGCAGCAATACCGCGTCCTGCGGCATCCACCGCGACACCAGCACCCGACAACGACCGAAATCGCTCTCGTACATGCTGACCATATCGGTATAGGTCTGGTCGTTGGGGCCGAAGCTGCGGTTGTTGTCGAGGAAGGCGTTGATCTTGCGTTTCTGAAATCCGTTCACCACGATAAGATCGACATTGCCGCTGCTGGCCTCCCAGATATAGCGCAGCACCGTGTTGAGCATATCTTCACTCAGGTTCGTGCCCTCCGGCAGTTCACTGTCGCCGGCATAATATCCGTGCGTGGTGATATGCTGAAAAATCCCTTTAAGAGAACGGCGAACAGAGCTTGTACCCTGCGGATTCGTTAGGGGCTGGGCTCCGTTGATGATCGTATTCTCCAGGTCTCTCAGCAGCTCACGAAGCCGTTCTTGCTTCTGGTAATCCATTTCGCTGTTGATCCCGTGCTGGCGAGCGGCCAGATCGCTGCCGGAAACCTGTACCGCCGCCGTGAAAATTTGTGTGAAGTTGCTGCGGCGCTGACGCGTCGTGAAACGAGGTGTCGGGCGATCGGCGCCTTCGAGCGCGGCATTGCCCAGGATGTTTATAATCTGCCCGTCGGCCAGATCTTCCGATGTCGAGCCGCCATAACCGCGGTTGACCGTGATCGTATTGCCGTTAATCGCCGTGACCAGCAGCAGCTCCCCGCTGCCCTCGATCTGAATTTCATCGCCGATGCGGAACCGATCGCTGTGGGCCACATCAAACGAATCAGCGATATCAGGTTCGGAGATACCCGAATCGCTGATCTGATCCTTGTTCGGCAGCAGTTCATCTTCCAGCCATTCATGACAGGTACTTGCGGCCGCGTATGCCGGATCGCCCATGGCATCCAGCAGCGGCGTCTCATAGGGCGAAACAATACCGATAATATCCGCAACATCTTCAACCAGCTCCGGCAGTGTTTCCCCGGCGCTGTACGTAGCTTTACCCGTAAAACTCATTGTGTTCTCCTTCTGTGTCTGTGGTGTTTTCAATTCCGACACTCTGTCGGGTTTTGGTTAGAGTTCATGAACCCGTTCCTGACTTGTGTTGCTACGGCATCAGTGTACGCCGCAGACGTAAATACTCCCGCATCATTCGGCGGCCGGTGCTCTTCTGAACGTGCCTCGCCATGTTCCTGAGCTGTTCGCGGCCGGATGCCGCGCGGCTTTTAACGCCGGCCGTCGGTGCCGCGGCCAGTAATGTTTCCCCGTTCATACGGCCCTGGAACAGGTAAGGTTTTTCCTGCTGGAGCGTGGCGAGCTTGCTCTTGATCTCCTCCGGCTGGTCGTCGCGGGCAACCCTCTTTTTCGCCAGCAGCATTGCGGCCTCCATGTCCGTCACGCCGGTTCCCGCCAGATGCTCCATCAACTCCCTGTCCAGCCGGGCCTGCGCAACATCTTCCTGCAGCGATTCCTGCTGCTGTTGTTGCTCCTGCAACTGCTGTTGCACCTGACGGAGCTGTTCCTCGGCGGCCTGGGCCTGCTGACGATAACTAATCGTCTTGCCAACCGATACCGGCTGGGCGCTGTTACTCATGTCCCCATTTACCTTCTCGTCGTTCTGAATTAAAATTTCATCCATCATCTGTCCTTTCCATATTAAAAAGGTTAACGTGTTATATCATTAATTGAGATATAACCATCACGTCCCACGTCCTGCTTAGGGGGTTTTACGTCCTACGTTTACTCATACCCGAGTTCCTGCAGAATCTTCTCCGTCGGCACGCCGATGTCCTGTTTGAGCTTCGCTTCCTGGAGCTTTTCGAGCAGGTTCTCCGGCAGCGGCCCCGGCCAGTTGATTTCTATCTCACGCTCTTCCGGTTCGTTGGGAAAAATCTCCAGCTTGTCGAACGCATGCAGCGTCAACCGGCAGATATCCGCCAGCCCTTTACCGTAACTGCGGCGTTTCCGTTCTGTCTTGGCCAGTACACCCATCAGCGTCACCTTCAGAGCCACCGCACTGGTCAGATTGCCGACCCGCCCTTTGAGGATGCCCGCCGCGACGGACGCCACGCCGCTGGCCTTGTCCAACGCTTCGCGGATATGATTGATATGCATGTCCTCACTGGGGCTGCCCGGATCGCCGCCGAACTCTTCAATTTTCGCGTCGGGATTATGTGTGCTCCACATCCGGCCCGGTCCGACCTGGCGTTCTTCGAAACCTTCGATCCCTTTGCCCAGATACATCTTGAAGCTTTGGAATGTGATGCGACTCGCCCGGTCGCTCAACCGCGTGTTCAGTTCATCCTGTAAGCCGATTAGCGGCTCCACATCGCTTTGCCCCTCGTAATGCTCTGGCTGCGGCATATTCTGAATATGCACCACCGGCAACTCGCCCAGCAGATTCGGCCCCGTCGCGATCAGTTCACCTTCGCGATATCGTTGCCAGAAATCCGCGCCGAGCACCTCGACATAATGCGAAACTTTTTGTCGGCGAATATGGTGTCCCCTGTTGTTGACCAGGGGGGCGGGTTCTCCATATTCAGCCAGTTCGTGCCGGCCCTGCCAGTAGTGCTGTATGAAGTAATGCATCTGCCGGTAATTCCGCTCGTCGAGAATGGGCACACTGCGCGGCGCTGCGATCGTCTCCAGAAATAGCCCCCGCGCCGCCTGGACAACCTCCTCAAAATCGTCGAGACGCTCCCTCTTTTCCGCCGCGCCATGGCGCAGGATCACATCCACAAAGCCATACACACTGCCCAGCAGCGCCAGTTGCTGGAGCCAGCTCGCCCCGCCGTTGGCCTCAAACACCGCCTGCAAAATCCGCGTGATTTGCCGGGCTCGCTCACGGTCGCATGCCTGCGAACGGATCTGAATATTCTTGCCGAACAGGAAATCGACCATCGTGTCTATACGCCAGGCAATATCGTTTTCGATCACCACTTCCTTGCGTTGAATCTGTCCCGCCGGTGTCGCGGTCACCGTATCGCCGAAATACCCATATCGCATCCCCGTGATCCGGCTCGGCAGACCGTATTCCTGCCATTGAAGATAAGAACGGGCCGTTTCCGGCTGAGCATCGGCCATACCGGAGGAATAAGGCTCCTGCATCGGATTGCGGTAATAGCCCCAGAGCCGCTGGAAATGCAGCATCTGCGCGAGCGACTGCTCATTCACCAGCCAGTCCACATACGCCTCGTCGAGCGCTGGCCGCCCCGGTGGACCCGACCGCCCAAACACACCAAAATCAAACGCCATGATACAACTCCTTTCTGATCCGTTCTACCATCGCGGATCGTTGGTCGTCTTGCCGCCGCCGGCCCGACTTCGAACCGCCTTTGGGCCTTACGTCTCTTTACTCTGGGCTGGAGTTGCATAAATGCGCTTACAAAATGATATATTCACCGACAAACAAACTTGTAAACCGCTATCTTTCAACAGCATAAAAAATCGAATTTATTCGTTTTTTTTGTAATAGACTGCGCCGTTTCTGCGTCGTTATATGTGGGAGAATAGAAATAATATTGAGGACTATTCCGACTGGAAAACGAAATGGTCACAAAGAATGGATGTTGACGGCGGTAGCATATTGCTAAATCGTTGTATTACAAAAGAATAGGAATGTTGTCGTCGTCAGGGCCATGTTGCTTGTTTGTAATAAAGTTTGGAAATGAACTTATGTTGAGTATAATGGACGGTATGCCGGTATTCGATATTTACGATGGTCTCAATGCTCGACGGGTCAGAATAACTGCCCGGGCGCATCCAATTGCGGCAACAACGCCAGACGTCAAGTCTGATACAACGTTAGAAGTTGGTGTCATTGATCCCCCTCCGCAGCCGCCGTTTCCCTTGACGGGACTGGATGATGAGCCGGTGCCGCGGATCAGGATTGGACGGTCCTCTGTTAATGATGTTTTTCTGCATGAACCGATGGCCTCCCGGCAGCATTGCGAAATACGTTACGAAGTGCCCTTCGATGCCCACAATCTCTCCACGGCAGAAGAGTGCGAGAAAATTTATATTTTGCACGATCTCCAGAGCCGCAACGGCACCTGGCTCAACAGCCGGCGCGTCACTGAACCGACACCCCTGAAAAACGGCGACGAAATCGGCATCGGTCGTTCCGCCTTTCGTTTCTGGACCAGTGAGAATGACATTGATCCCAATGCTGCCCGCTTGCCGCTGGCGGAGAAATGACGATGTGCTCCAATAAAACGTTTGACGCCGGGCGAAAAATATGTAACTTTGATTGACGGCGGCTTGGCCGGTGTGTCCTGCGGGATGATTAATCATTCAATGGAAAGGGGTTCCGGGATGAAGCATATTGCGTCGTTTTTTGTTTTGTTCGTTTATTTGTGGTTCCTGTCGGGGTGTAATACCAATCCTCGAGCCAGTTTTGATATTAATAACCGATATATCACCATCATCACCGAGCCGGCCGGGGCAACCGTGACGCAGATCAATCTGCCCGGCACGCCGCCGACCCGTCTGGGTACCACTCCGGTTCAGGAGCAACCCGTGGTGGTGATCACTCGCGTGACGAAAATGCGCAATATGCCTTATCATCTGGTGGAAGAATTTCATCGCCGTGTCGATAATATCATAGTCCAAATCGATAAAGAAGGGTATCAGCCCATACAGACTTTTCTGCGTACCGATTCCGAACACACCCGCGTTCATACGCTGAAACTCAAACCGGCATGTATAGAATAATAACAACTTTTCATATTATACTCGTTCCGATTGAAAATTCCCGTTTTGTCCAAACGTAACTATGTGCGGGCAAAACCTTTACGACTGACCCTGGCGGGAATTCTCATACCCTTTGGGTATAAGTCTCTTATGACTTATATCCCATTGGGCAGAAAGTTCCTGGCAGGGCCGGGGGAAATGTGGCAGGCGGGACGTCGGACGTGGAAGAGGCGAGCCTGGTGCAAACACGTAAGGCAGGGTGCGAAGCCGATAGAGTTGTATAACACCCCCTATGTAAGAAACGATTGGAGAAACCGGTAACATTCAATCGGAAGCAGTATGACACTGTCTCTTCCCTCAAAACCGTTATCTGCTTTATGCTGGAGAAAGGAAGTTCTTATGCAACGCATCATTTTGTCATTACTTTTGCTGTTGATGAGTGTGACGTTGGTCCATGCTATTGCCGAAAAGCCGAACATCGTCTTGATTCTCGCTGACGACCTTGGCTGGCATCAACTCGGCTGTTACGGCAGTGATTTCTATGAAACCCCCACGCTCGACCGCATGGCCGCCGAGGGTATGCGCTTTACCAGTGCCTATGCCGCCGCTGCGGTTTGCTCACCCTCACGGGCCTCGATCATGACCGGCAAATATCCCGCCCGGCTCCACCTGACCGATTATATCCCCGGCCAGAGTCCCCAAAACAAACCTCTGAAGACCCCCGCCTGGACCCGGCAACTGCCGCTGAAAGAAGTGACCCTTGCCGAATGCCTCAAAGCCGCCGGCTATGCGACCGGCCACTTCGGCAAGTGGCACCTGAACCGGAATAAAAATTACAAGCCAGGTCGGCCGGGCGATCCCGGCTCCCAGGGTTTTGATGATGTCCTGACCACGCATAAATTTGACAGCGGTCCGCCAAGCCCCTTCGAAGAAGACTGGCTTCATGTCCGCCAGATCACCGAACGGGCGATTGAGTTCATCCGGGCCAACCGCAACCGGCCCTTCTTTGCCTATGTTTCGCACAACAGCATCCATCGTCCCGAAAAGGCACGGCCCGAGTTGATCCAGCGTTTTGCCGATAAGCCAAACGCCGACAACGACGAAATGTACGGCCACAATAATTCCCGTCAGGCCGCCATGCTTTATACGCTCGATGCCAGTATCGACCGCATTATGAAAACCCTGCGAGAGCTTGATCTGGAACAGAATACCCTGCTCATCTTTTTTTCGGACAATGGCCATCTCGGCCCCAAAGACTCCCGCCCTCTCCGCGGCAGCAAAGGCGACCTCTACGAAGGCGGCACTCGTGTCCCGATGATTGTCCGCTGGCCGGGTGTGACGCCCGCCGGCACGGTCAGCGATGAACTGGTGTGCAGTGTGGATTTTCTGCCGACTTTTGTCGCCTTCGCCGGCGGCGGGCCGTTGCCGGAAGATGTGGACGGCATGGACCTTTCGACCCTGTTTCGTCATGCCGGCGCCCGGCTCAGCCGCGACCGGCTGTATTTCCATTTCCCCCACTATCACAGCCTCGGTATCGCTCCGATGGGCGCTATGCGGCAAGGCCGGTACAAGCTCATCGAATGGTATGAAAAATCTCTCACCGGCAAACCCGGCGCTTTCGAACTTTACGATCTTGAAACCGACCGCGCAGAACGCCATGACCTCGCTGCCGCCAAACCCGAACTGCTGGAAAAACTCAAAGCCGACTTCGCCGCCTGGCGAAAAAAAGTCGGCGCCCAGGAAATGGAATTGAAATGAAACGGCTTTTGAGACATAATGATGATTCGTGTAATGAGCGCTTCCAGCCCTTACGTAAAACAGCAACACCGAAGGCGCTTCAGCAGATAATTACGTTCCGACAAAAGGGATATTTTCAATCGGAACAAGTATACTTTATAGTTCCGGCTGCGCCGGGTCAGGATCGTTATGAAAAATATCTTAGTTCAATCTGTCCTGTTAATGTCCGGGTTGTTCTTCATTGGCTGCTCCAGTCCGGAAGGCGTCACCTACAATGAAAAACGAAACAATATTATGATGATGGCCAGTCAGTCGCTGGTCGAGCTGTATGAGGCCAAACCCACGGCGCAGGAGAAGATGCAGAAAACCGTCGGCTACGGCGTCTTCAGTAATGTCAACCTGAATGTCATTTTCGTCAGCGCCGGCAACGGCTACGGTGTTGTTGTGGACAACGAGACCGGCAAGAAGACCTATATGAAAATGGCAATGGGTGGCGTCGGTCTCGGCGTAGGGGCCAAGGATTTCCGGGCCGTGATCCTGTTTTATGATAAGGAGACTATGACCCGCTTTGTCGAACAGGGCTGGGAATTCGGCGCCCATGCCGACGCGGCGGCCAAGTCCGGCGAAAAAGGCGGCGCTGCCGGTGTTGCCGGTAACGTCTCCTCTGGCATGGAAATTTACCAGTTTACCAATAACGGCGTGGCCCTGCAGGCAACACTTGCGGGGACGAAATACTGGCAGGACCACGAGCTGAACTTTTATTGAGGAAAAAAGGCACGGGGGGATAGCCGCGCAAAGACGCAGCAGACGCAATAGACATAGTAACCACGAATGAAGGCAGGAAAAAATTCAGTGGTTA
>CAYZXY010000042.1:0-26104 GCA_964482555.1 uncultured Pirellulales bacterium | reverse complement strand
TTTTTGTTTGATCAGATTATCCATAAAAATGATTACCATCGGTCAGTTTGAGTTATAAGAAATTGCAATAATTGCCAGCTATGTCATGTTTTTTGCTGGAAATTATCCATAAATCATAAAAAACGATTTTGATGGTCCGGCCTGGGCGTCGTCTCCTGATCAAATCTGCCAAAAATTCTGTAACGGTTGCGGGCAATACAGTCATATATCCAGTCGCGGATTGAGACAGGAATACATTTAAAAATCCGGCAGCATTTCCAGGGATATGGTAATTGACTCATAACAACGATAAAGGCATCGCTTTTCGTGAGCAATTGATTGCCTCGGATTAACAGCATCGTTTCGAAATAATCCGTTGGCATACCAAACCAGCGGAGAATCGCCTGTCCCTGATCGGACTGGACGGAGCATATCTTCAAGAGATAACCGCGATCGAAACGCATGATAAAGCGGCTCCATCCATTACACAATTTACAGACGGCATCGATCATGACGACCTGATCCCGGGGTTGAACTTTTGGCGGATAGTCCGTTTTCAATTTAGATAATATCAGTTACCTGTCTCAGTTAGTCAACTTATATCTGAGATTATACCCGTAAAAAGGGACGCATTCAATTCTTAATCCGTTTTCGTTCTGCCGTCACCTGGTAAATACGCCTGGCAAAATTAACGAACAACTCTTGACGACGGCCATCCACCTTCCACTTATGCATGCTGAGACGGAAGTCAGGATTCCAGACGACATAAGGATCATAGCCTTCCTGAATGCCGTGAAGTTTGCCGTAATGTCTGCGAGTACGCCATTTTTCGGGAATGTTGGGGTAGGCCCAGGGTGAATAAAAATGATTGGGCGGAAAAACGAATCCTTTTTCATCTTCCACCGGATGATTGATGACATAATCCACCAGTGCGTTGATCAGACCGGCCAGCAAAGCATCTGTTGCCCCAACCCGCTCACCGGCATTCTCATAAATAAAAAGCAGATTCCACGCGATGGACCCGCTGTGAGGGATGTCCTCACCGCCATAGAACAGGGGATGGCCGTTGATCAAGCCGTCGCAGTGGTATCCGGGATTGCCATTGAGCGGCAGAAACGTCGGGCCATGCTGATGAACAAGATAGGGCTTGCCATTAAGTATGAAGGTATCGCTGTCGCTTTTTAATACCGCGTTGGCCGTGCGGACAACATTCAAATAGGTGTCGATAGTGGATTGATATTTATCGGTATGGATGATCTGCTGATAATTCTCCATGGCCAATGCCGCGGCCGTCAGAACGGAAAAGCTCATATAGCATTGATTCCAGGGACTGTATTTTTTAAATACATACAACCAGTCCGCCACGTTCGCCGGCAAACCGGTTTCAGGATCGACCGATTTCCCCAGCAGCGAAGCCATGTACATATCGACCCTGTCGAGATTATGGCCAGCCTGTGTTACCCAGTCAGCAGCCCGGGGGTCGTTCGGGTGAGACTTAACCCATTCCATCGCTACCATGGAGGAATAGGCGTGGGCCATAAGATTCGATCCGCCGGCCGGTTCGAATGGAATCATATCGATGGTAATCCCTTTCTTTTTGGCTTCGGCTCGCTTATTTCTCGGGACAAACACCTCCCGATGATTAGCGATCACACCGTCCATCGCCCGGGCGTACTGGAGTAACTGTTCGATGTAAAAAGGATCGCCACTGAGACGATATGCCACATAATAGCGTCGGACATTCTGCCACAGGAACCCGTAAATGAAATCGACGTGTGCAAACTTTTCGGCCGGCAGTTTTCTGGATTCGACAATTTTTACAAATTCATCGCCGGTCAGCCCCGGCCCGGTGCTAAAACGACCGCTTTTACGCCGGACATTAATATAAAAATAGTTCAGCGCTTCACCCGACTGAAATTTCTTTTTCCATTCGGCCAGCTTCTTCTGCGCAACAGGAGTATCCAGACGTAATCTCTTATTATCAGGCAGAGGAATGATTGTGTGGACAGGAACCTCCAAACTGGCGGGAAACCCCTCCCGCAGCCAGGGAACCATCGGTAAAGCCGGATCGGTACGGGAAGGAAGCTTCGCTAATTGATGGGCGTCATCGTTACGGCTTTCTTTGACGGACCGCGGCACAGCCGCCGGAGACAATATCGCACTTGTTAATATAAATACTACAATAATAAAAGCCAGGTATCGTTCAGGCTTCATATATCAATCTCCATAATGAATAAATGCTTCTGCAAAATTCTGGTTCAGCGTAAATTGGACAAACGACAATATGGAGAATATACCCAAAGGGTATCAGAATTCCCGCCAGGGCCAGTCGTAAAGGTTTATCCCCGCAAACAGTTACGTTTGGAAAAACGGGAATTTTCAATCGAAACGCGTATAACTATTTTATTTGATTTGCTTATGCAATTCAAGGATTATTTAAGACATGGGAGGTACTCTGAATAGTCGGGGCGGAAAGTTGATCGGCGGCGTGTGCCGCCCTCCCTTCGCAAACTATTCGTCACACTCGGCCGGTTAACTCTGGCAGGGCCGAGCGGAATACCCGACCACCTGCCTTCGGCCAGTTCATTTGGATGGCATACGTTCTTCCGTTATGAATCGCGAGTCATGGTGTTCCGGCAAGCTATTTTTCGACTGGCTTTGCAAGTGTTTTATAGCATTGCGCAGCACGTTTTTGCGCAGCCAGTCTCGTCTCGGCGGTCAATCGCTCTGCCACTATGTCGCGCGCCTCCCGTGCTGTCTCGTCACCGAACGCCGCGGCGAGGGACAACCAGACGTAACTCTCCGCATCGTCCTGCGTCACGCCCCGGCCACGGAAGTACATCACGCCCAGGTTGAACATCGCTGCGGCAATGGCACGGCAGAATTCCTCAAACGAGGGCGATACCCGCCTGGCTATCTCGCGGGGGAGATCCGCCAACGTCATGGCCGGTGCCAGAAAGCCGAGTAACAGGGCAACCAGCGGTGCCCCCGATGTACGCATGTTAATCTTCATATTCTGCCCTTTCGTGAAATATCCACTGCCGCTTAAAATCGTATTTTATTACATTGTCCTGCTCGCCGCAAACCAAATCCGGCCAGGCGGAAACCGTCCCGTTGCGTCAGGAACTGGCGCAGGATCTCACAGAATATCGCCTGAATGGCAGAAAATTAACTGGCCGAATCGATCACTATCAATGAGGAAAAACAACCGTCACCAGCCAGAGCTACAGGGACAGATGATCAGGAGGTTAAAAATTTGATTGGCCCTCTGATTCGGCCTTATTACTGGCATTCAGGGGCAAAAACAGTCATCTGGTGGCACCAGATGGAGGATGGAAAAGCATTTGCTAACAGGCCGTATAAACGACGTAATGTCATGTCCTGTAAGTAGTAAGCACCCCGATTCATCTTGTGAGAAACAAAGCGGGCGATCGGAATCGAACCGACATGACCAGCTTGGAAGGCTGGGGCTTTACCATTAAGCTACGCCCGCAAAATGCACCTTTCTCAACAGAATGACTTAAAGTAAGACGTTTTTTTTCAATTGTCAAATAAAATATTGCCGAAAATGGGTTTCGAACTTGAAAAAGCAAACACATTAAATCATCGCCATTTTTTAATTTCCCGGCTGATATCCAGTTTGATTTGATCGGACTTGAGTTTTTCCCTTTTATCAGCCAGAGTTTTTCCTTTGGCCAGAGCGATTTCACATTTGGCAAGCCCACGAGTAAAATAAATGCGAGTTGGAACCAGAGTCAGCCCCTTCTGGTTCAATTTAACTTCAATTTTATGGATTTCCCGCCGATGAATGAGCAGCTTCCGATTACGCAACGGTTCATGATTCATAATATTTCCATGAGAATAGGGCATGATATTACAACCGATGAGATATAATTCGCCATTTTGAATACGGCAATACGCCTCCTCCAGCGAGGCCCGCCCTTCCCGAAGCGACTTGACTTCCGTACCTTTGAGGGCAATACCTGCTTCAAGTTTTTCCAGAAGTTGAAAATTAAATTTGGCTTTTTTGTTAACTATTCGGGCAGAAGCTTTGGATTCCTGTTTATTTTCAGCTTTATTATTCGTTTTTTTACTCATAGCCTTATAATAGAGATAAACAATACATACGTCCAGAGTATTTGATTTGTATAAGGATTATGATATTACACCCAAAGGGGACGATACTCCCCGCCAGGGTCAAACGTAAGTGTTTTATCCGCTTATAATTACGTTTGGACAAAACAGGATACGAAGCGACGCTTACGCGACAATCAATCGGAACGGGTACACAATGGTTACCTTGCTCAAAGACCATCGGCCCCATAAATACATTGACAATAGCATTCCGATCATCTAAGTTGATGAGTTACGTAATTTTAACAAAGTAAAATTTAAGTATAACTATTTACTGGAAAATAATTTATGTCTGATGTCAAGCAATTGACCCCCACAGAAATCGTCAAAGAGCTGGATAGATACATCATCGGGCAGGATGATGCCAAACGTGCCGTCGCGATTGCCATTCGCAACCGTTGGCGTCGTCAGCAGTTGTCCGAAGAAATCCGAGATGAAGTGGCTCCTAAAAACATCATTATGGTAGGCCCAACCGGTGTTGGAAAAACCGAGATCGCCCGACGTCTGGCCAGCCTGGTAAAAGCTCCCTTTACGAAAATCGAAGCGACAAAATTCACCGAAGTCGGCTATGTCGGCCGGGATGTCGAGAGCATCATCAGGGACTTGCTTGATCGTGCCATTCAGATGGTGCGGGAAGAACTGGCGGAAATCAACCGGGAAAAAGCGGAGTTGGCGACTGAAGAACGGATTCTGGATAGCCTGCTACCCATGACCCCCTCGACTGGACCGTCGATTGATACCGACGAAGCAGCCGAAACCATGGACCGCCACGAACGCACGCGTAATAAATTGCGGGAACAACTGCGGGAAGGAAAGTTTGAAGACCGCCAGATCGAAATCACGGTCGATGAGAAGGCGATGCCGGTGAATGTGCTGAGTAATGTCGGCTTCGATCAGATGGATCCGGAAATGCAGAATTTTCTGGAGAAAATCATGCCCAGTCGCCAGCAGCGGCGGCGGATAAGCATCCGCGATGGCCGCGTGATTATCCAGCAGCAAGAACTGGAAAAACTGATCGATCACGACAAAATGATCGCCGAGGCCATCAAGAGAACCGAACAATCCGGCATGGTTTTCCTGGATGAAATTGACAAGGTCTGCGGCAGCGACGGGCATGGGCCGGACGTGTCACGCGAAGGAGTACAGCGGGATTTACTGCCGCTCGTCGAAGGTTCCGCGGTCAACACCCGGCAGGGCATCGTGAAAACGGACCATATTCTCTTTATTGCTGCCGGGGCGTTCAGCAAAAACAAGCCATCGGATCTTATGCCGGAATTGCAGGGACGTTTTCCGATTCGGGTTCAGTTAAAGGATCTGGACCAGGACCAGTTCTGCCGGATTCTCAAGGAACCGCAAAACGCCCTGACCAAACAGCAGGTTGCCATGATGGCGACCGAGGGTATCGAAATTGTCTTTACGGACGACGGCATTGAATCGCTGGCGGAAAAGGCCTTCGAAATCAATGAGAAACAGCAGAATATTGGTGCGAGAAGATTATATGCGGTTATGGAGAAGGTCTTCGAGCAAATCAGTTACGACGCTCCCGACCATGCCGACAAGAAATATGTTATCGATGATAATTACGTACTGGAGCATCTTAAAGACGCGACGCAGGATGAAGATTTGAATATCTTCGGTTTTGCGGCAAAGACAGGAGTCAGGAGTTAGGACAAAAACGTCTTAACCCAGAAACTCATAAACGCTTTAATGCATCAATGCATAAACACCTTAACTTTTTTAATGGAGATATAATATGAGCGAAAAAAAAACGTTTGAACAAAAGGTACAGGATTGCATAGACGAGATTCGCCCGATGCTGCAGCGGGACGGCGGTGATTGCGAATTGATCGATATTCAGGACTCCGTCGTCAAGATTCGTTTTCAGGGCGCCTGTCATGGCTGCCCCGGCGCGGCAATGACGCTGAAAATGGGCATTGAACGCCATCTGCGCGAGCGTGTGCCGGAAGTGACGGAAGTGATAGCGGCTGAGTAACTCAATAGTACGCCGATGACACTGAGGTTACAGATTGACACGGATTTTTTTAGTACTATCGGAGGGCAGGGCCCTTCATTATAATTATCTAAATATATGACAAATGACAGCGGTCAGACAATGCTTACGCCGGCCATGCGGCAGTATCATTATTTCAAGTCGCAGTACCCCGAAGCGATTTTGTTTTTCCGCATGGGTGATTTTTACGAGACGTTTTACGAGGATGCCAAAATATGTGCCCAGGTACTGGGCATAGCGCTGACCAGCCGCAATAAAAACGAAAACCCCATTCCTCTGGCCGGCATCCCCTACCATGCTCTAGATAATTACCTGAGCAAAATGATCAAGGCCGGGCATAAAGTCGCTATTTGCGAACAGGTCGAAGACCCGGCTCAGGCTAAAGGTGTCGTTAAGCGCGATGTGGTCCGACTGGTCACGCCGGGTACGCTTACGGAAGATTCGCTGCTGGAAGAAAATGTCGGCAACTATCTGGCGGCATTCTGTTTTGAGAGGAGTCTCAAGCGAAAAATGCCGGATAAGAGAGCGGCGTCCGAGCGGGTCGGAATGGCCTGGGTAGAGTTGTCAACGGGCCAGTTCTACGCCCAGACGACCGAAGCCCGCTTTCTGCTGGATGAACTGGTGCGGCTGGGGCCGGCCGAATGTATTTTCCCGGAAGAAGATCAGCCGGGCGAGGCGCTGCCGGAGCATTTTCTCAAACAGCTTAAGGAGATTCTGCCGGCGGTTCTGACGGGCCAGCCGGGCTGGACGTTCGATCCGCACCAATCGCAAACGGTTTTGAAAGAGCACTTCGGAACGATAAATCTGGAAGGTTTCGGCTTTGATGAACGCGGCGATATATCCGATGATTGCGCAATTGCCGCGGCGGCAGCGATCATCGGCTATCTCCAGAACACCCAGAAAACCACCCTCGCCCATATTACCAGCCTAGGACGGGAAAACCGCGAATGCTACCTGCAGATAGACAAGTCCACGCTGCGCAGTCTGGAAATCGAACGGACGATTCGTGACGGCAACGCCGCCGGCTCGCTGCTGCACTGTATTGACCAGACGCGAACAGCCATGGGCGCCCGCAAACTGCGGACGTGGGTGTGTTACCCTCTCAATCAACTCAAACTCATCCAGGATCGCCAGGATGCCGTCGCGGAACTGGTACAGCTCGATGCTGTTCGCAATGACATTCGGGATTTTCTTGCGAACATGGCGGATATGGAACGCATCACGACGCGAATCAGTACCGCCCGGGCAACCCCGCGCGATCTGCTGGGATTGTGCGAAACACTGAAAAAACTGCCCGAGGTCAAAACGCGACTGGAAATCTGCTCCACTCCCCTGCTGGGGCAAATGACCCGACAATGCGATGTTCTCGATCCGGTAGCGGAACTTATCGAAGTCGCCATTCATCCGGACGCCGGTTTCAGCTGCCGGGACGGCAATGTTATCCGTCAGGGATACAATGAAGAGATCGACCGGCTGAGGAGCCTGGGGCAGGACGGCAAGACCTGGCTGGCACAATACCAGAAACGACTGATCGAAGAGACCGGCATGAACAGCCTCAAAGTCGGATACAATAAAGTTTTCGGTTACTACATCGAACTGTCGAAGGCGTTCAAGGGTCAGGAGCCCCCCGGCTTTGTGCGTAAGCAAACACTGAAAAACGCAGAGCGGTATATTACGGATGAATTGAAACAATACGAGCATGAGGCTCTGACCGCCGAACAACGCTGCAAGGAACTGGAAGAGAATCTGTTTGGCGATATTCGCGACCAGATCGCCGGCCAGACACTGCATCTGCAGAATACCGCCGATGCGGTTGCGACGATCGACGTCCTGGCGTCGATGGCACATCTGGCACGGCATCGCAATTATTGTCGGCCGCGGCTGCAAGAGGATGCGGATTTGACGATTGTCGAAGGACGACATCCGGTACTTGATGCCGCACTGGGTAACCAGTTTGTTCCCAATGACACTCTGCTTGATAAGGCAGTCGGTCATATCGCGATCATCACCGGGCCGAACATGAGCGGTAAAAGCACCTATATCCGCCAGACGGCATTGCTCGTGCTGCTGGCCCAGACCGGCAGCTATATCCCTGCGAAGGAAGCCCGTATCGGGCTGGTGGACCGGATATTTACGCGGGTCGGGGCGAGCGATGAGTTGACGCGGGGGCAATCGACATTCATGGTCGAGATGATGGAGACGGCGAATATATTGAATAACGCGACGTCGCGGTCGCTGGTAATTCTGGACGAGGTTGGCCGCGGAACGAGTACATATGACGGGCTGTCGCTGGCGTGGGCGATCACGGAGCATATCGCGACGAAGATCAAATGCCGGACGCTGTTCGCGACCCATTATCATGAAATAACCGAACTGGCGGATTTGCTGGATAATGTTAAAAATCTCAACGTGGCGGTGCGGGAATGGAAAAACGAGGTTGTCTTTCTGCATAAAATTATCGAGGGCCGCACGGACAAGAGTTATGGGATTCATGTCGCCCGACTGGCAGGCATTCCGCAAGCAGTGCTGCGGCGAAGTCAGGAGATACTGAATGAGCTGGAAACGAATTTTTCGCGAGAGGCCCATCTGCCGGAGTTGGGCGGGCGTCTGGGAAAACCGGACGATAGGCAGTTGCTGTTGTTCGATACCTCGGCGCCGCCCGATCCACTGCTGGCGAAATTGAAAAACATCGATCTGAACCATCTGACGCCGATGGAGGCGATCAATTTGCTCCATAAGATAAAACAGGAGCTGGAGGAGAGAAGTTAGGTGGCAGGAGGAGTAAGAATCTTATGCCGGATAAAAGGGCACATCGCGGGGCGCATCCGAGGGATGAAGTATCTTTTGCGGCAGAGCAACTGGAGAGGTTGCGGACGGCGGTGTCAGATTTTTGCTGGTTGTTGACGAAGGGGTATGCGGAGAAAAGTGCGTTGAAGCTGGTGGGAGACCGGTACGATTTAACGCAACGGCAGCGGCTGGCGGTGATGCGGGGGGCGTGTTCTCAGGAGCAAAGGCAGTCCAGGAAAAGTCGGCAGGTCGATATCGTCAGCATTGCGGGACAGGTGGTTCTTATCGACGGTTATAATCTGCTGATCAGCATCGAAGCGGCATTGAGCGGGGGAGTGATTCTTTGCGGGATGGACGGGACCTGCCGTGATCTGTCAGGAATTCACGGGACGTATCGGAAGGTGGCGGAGACATTACCGGCGCTGGAATTGATTGGCGATTTTATACATACATTCAGGCCGGGGTATGTTTACTGGTTCTTCGATAAACCGGTATCCAACAGCGGGCGATTAAAGCAATTTATCGAAACATTGTCCGCCGAAAAACATTGGCCCTGGTCGGTGGAGTTATTGAATAATCCGGACAGGAAATTAAT
Organism: uncultured Pirellulales bacterium; assembly: GCA_964482555.1. Taxonomy (GTDB): domain Bacteria; phylum Planctomycetota; class Phycisphaerae; order Sedimentisphaerales; family SM23-30; genus CAYZXY01. The sequence goes on along the minus strand of CAYZXY010000042.1, from coordinate 16,598 downwards.
CGAATCGGAGGAACCGGCTGTTTCATCGGACAGCGTGGTGCTGGATGGCTGCCGGCAATGGGTTAACCTGGCAGCAGAATTAATCAGAACAAAGATTACCGCAGCCTGGATTATTGATTTGAAACAATAATATTGATTAAGCCAACAACGAATTCAAACATACAATTACGAATAAATGGGGACAATTGGTATGGCCAGAATTTTTCTATGGGTCCGATAATAGCTTTTTAGTACACGGAAACGAGTTTTTTTCTTAAATTTTTGGTCATTTTATTTTGCATTCACAAATAATGGTGTATAATTATCAGGGGAATGGGTGATGTCGGAATCTAACGCATTTTTTATGGCGACACAGCCGCTCAGGTTGTATCTGGAAAGGTTGCATTTAACTATCATAATGAATATGAATCCAAACCATCATATAGATTCATCTGGAGGATCCTGGAAATTGCGACCGGTAGAATCCTCTATCCAGGGCAGCATGGTTGATGTAAAATCCAGGCAGCGTTTTTCAGCTTCGCCCTATTTGAACCGGTATATTAACAAACGTATTCGGGCGCTGAGTTATGAAAAGGAACATGCGTACCTGGTGGCAAAACATTGTATCCGGGTATTCGATCAACTGCGGGAACTGCATAGACTGGGCGAGAAGGAACGATACATTCTAAATACGGCGGCGCTGCTGCACGATGTCGGCAAGGTCTTCGGCAATAAGAGCCATCATAAAGCATCGATGGAAATCATCATGACCTCCCGCATGTTTTCCTTTCAGGAATCGAATAGAAAACTGATCGCTCTGGTGGCCCGCTACCATCGCGGTTCAATGCCCGCGGATCATCATAAATACTATGGCGGTCTGCATGAAAAGAAAAAGGAGACTGTCCGTTTGCTGGGAGGAATTTTGCGTCTCATTGACAGTTTCAGTAAGCTGTATCTGAGCGTAGTCGATGAGTTCATTTGCAATGTCCGTGATAACCATATCCTTTTCAAGGCGGGCTTTACTTCAATATGGACGCCGTATCTGGATGATGATTTCAGGAAGGATAAAAAAGATCTCTTCGAGTCAACTTTCAAACGTAAAGTTATCCTCGAACGGGAAATAGTCACAAGAAGAAATTCTGGTGAGCCGCGGTTCGTCGATCTTCATGGCACATCAGTATGACCAATTCAATCAATACAATATCCATAGCCAAAACTCAGCTGAACGAAAAAAACATCCTTTCGTTGAGTACTATCCCGCCTTTTTGTGTTTTTTTCACATGGATCAGGATACTACTCAACGATGCGGATGCTCACAGGTTTGTTGCCGGAGACGCCTTGGCCGCGCCTCCGGCATCAGTGTAAACAGGTAAACTTTAAGGAAGATTTCTGTGTTACGGTATGATCAGAATTTAGTCGATAAGCGAATCTCCTTTCTGCATAAGCACTTTTTATTTTCCATTCTTTATCCTCTCTGGCATAATTAATTTCTTTATTTTTATATAAACAACCAGCATGCCAAAGCGGGATATAAATTAATATTTTTATATCATCCTTAAAGTCAACCATTTATGAAAGCCATACTATAAGCTCTATCTTCTGGCCTCAAATCGCGCGCGACATAATCGTCGCAACACAATACATTCTTAACATAAATGTACAGATATACTGTTTATGCTTGACTTGATACCCCCGCGGGATTATTGTGCATAACTAAAGGGTGCCTCTAATAATTGCTTTTGAGGCGAAAGCGAAGGTTTTTTTCGTCTGACAAGAAATGCAAAACCGGGTATATGGGTGACTATACACGGTTTTTCATGACGAAGGCCAGAAGGAAAAAAGATCGCCTGCAGCCCAAAATGAATTATTAGAGGTGCCCTTAATACTTTATGAATTGTTATTGCGTTGACGCAGCATTATCAGGATGAATGGGTGAACTTTCGGAAGAAGGTCTTGGATATGGATTTCAACGTGTTTGAAAATGTAAAAACGGGCCTGATGATCGCCATAGTCCTCGAGACAGTTATTATCGTGGGATGGTCGATAAGACCAGACAAGATACACAAAATCTACCTGATCATCGGACCGCTGCTGGCGGGAGCATTCTGGGGGCTGGATGCGATGGTGGAGACCAACACCGAGCAGCTTAACCGGATTACCAAAACGGTAATCCAGGCCGCGGAAGAAGAGGATGCCGAAACGATTATCCCGTATATCAGCAAAGATTTCCTGCTGACTAACGGCATGGGAAAGGCGGCCGTTACCGGCGTAATTCGCTGGTGGCTGGACAAACCGTTCATTGAAACCATTTTCTTGCGTAAATTCGAGGTCACCCATATAAACGAAACTGAGGGCACGGCTGAATTTCGCATCTTGTGCATCTTCGATAAAGACGGCATGCTGGGTTATGCCGGAGCACGCACCTTGAAATGGCGTTTTATCTATGAGCGTGATAATCCAGAGACTGAATACAAAATTATCAATATCATCTTGCTCGATAATGATACAGGGCAGGATATTGATCCGTTTACCTTCAGGCCCTAAGAGAACATGAGTGCGATTTCGCACTTTTTATTGTGATAACATTTCAGGAAAAGGCGTAACAGGGCCTTTTGACCACCAACTCAAGATTTTTTGGTGTATTTGATCACTTATTTGAGAGGTATCAATAATATCATCGGGCTTAAAAAGCCCTGCGGAACGCCAAAACGCTCACATATTAATACGATACTTAAAAACATGAAAGGTTATCTGATTTATGAGTACACTGGAGCTGCAGCAATGGGACAAACAATATCTCTGGCATCCGTTCGCACCGCAGAAATTATGGCAGCAAAGCGAACCGCTGGTTATCGAACGGGCCGAAGGGATGTATCTTTACGACACCGACGGTCACAAGTATCTGGATGGCGTTTCATCAATATGGTGCAATGTCCACGGCCATAATCATCCCTATATCAACCAGGCGTTGCGGATGCAGCTTGATAAACTGGATCACAGTACCATGCTGGGACTGACCTCGAAGCCGGCGGTTCGCCTGGCGAAAAAACTGGTGGAGGTGACGCCGGAGGGGTTGAATAAGGTCTTTTATTCAGACAGCGGCGCCACCGCCGTAGAAATCGCATTGAAAATGGCATTTCAATACTGGCGGAATATCGGGCAGGAGCGACGGCTCTTCATCGGTTTGAAGCAGGCATACCACGGCGATACGATCGGAACGGTCAGCGTCGGCGGCATTGAGGCGTTTCATAAGATTTTCGGACCACTTACGTTTAAAGCGTTGTTCGTCGATTACCCTCATCCATATCGTTTTGAAGGAAGCGAAGATGAATGCCGGGAGAGCTGCCTGCAAAATCTGGAACAAATACTACAGCAGCATGTGGACCAGGTAGCGGCGATTATTACCGAGCCGCTGGTTCAGGGGGCTGCGGGAATTATCGTTCATCCGGAAGGGTTTCTGCGCGGCGTGCGCGAACTGACGCAAAAACACAACGTGCTGATGATTACCGATGAAGTGGCTACGGGTTTCGGCCGTACGGGTACGATGTTCGCCTGTGAGCAGGAGGCGGTGGCACCGGATTTGATGTGCCTGGCCAAAGGCATCACCGGCGGTTATCTGCCGCTGGCGGCGACGCTGGCAAATGACCGCGTTCACGAATCCTTTATACGGGAGCCGTGGTGGGAAACGACGTTTTATCACGGGCACACCTATACGGGCAATCCGCTGGGGTGTGCGACGGCGATTGCGTCGCTGGAGGTTTTCGAGCAGGAGCAGACACTGGCCGGCCTGCCGCATAAGTTCGCGGTCATGCAAAAATATCTGGACAAAATTCAGAAACTGGAATACGTCGGCCATGCCCGCCGGCGAGGTATGATGGCCGGCATCGAACTGGTACGCGACAAAGATACCAGAAAAAGCTTTGACTACCCCCTGCGAATCGGGGCCGGCACCTGCGATGCCATGCGGCCTGAAGGATTGATACTCCGGCCGCTGGGAGACGTGGTTGTCCTGATGCCGCCGCTGGCGATCAGCATAAACCAACTGGAAGAAATGATGCAGATCATTCATGATACAATAGCGTTTAAACTGCCGGAAATTGTGAAAAGTGCGGCAAAATGAACGAAACACTCCCTGAATTCGTCATAAATGATAATCCAGACCGGGTCGACCTGAAGCCAGAAAAGGAAAGATTCTTTTGGGGAAGAGTATATTATGGTGTATGATCGCATAACAAACATCGAGCAATTACAAAAAACCGTCGTAAAGCTGGGTATTCACATACCCATTTCAGACGATCTTTCGGCATTAACCACTCCGCTGCAACATGGCCCCTACTCCTTTCCCAACGCCATGATTCTTCATCCCATGGAAGGATGCGACGGCGAGGCTGACGGCAGTCCCGGCCCGCTGACAATACGCCGTTATGAGCGATTCGCTGCCGGTGGCGCAGGGCTGATCTGGGTAGAGGCGACAGCCGTCGTACCGCATGGGCGGGCCAATCCCCGCCAACTCTGGCTGCATGAAGGAACGAAAAAATCCTTTGCCGCCCTGATGGGACGGATGCAAAATATCCTGCACGAACAGCTCGGCCCGCATTTCCAGCCTGTCTTTGTTTTGCAGTTAACCCATTCAGGCCGCTACAGCCGGCCGGAAGGTGTACCACTGCCCCTGATCGCCCAGCACGACCCCTATCGTGACGCAATGGTGGCGCAGGCCACACCCGATGCCGGTCTTCATCCGCGTATCCCGCCGACACTACCCGTCGTCAATACTGAATATCTGGACGATTTGCAGCAGGAGTATGTGAACGCCGCGCGTCTGGCCTATGACATTGGTTTCGATGCCGTCGATATCAAGGCCTGCCATGGATACCTTATAAATGAATTACTGGGCAGCCGCCAGCGTGAGGACACCTACGGCGGCCCATTCGAAAACCGTACCCGTTTTCTTCTGGACATTATCGACGCGATTCATCATCAACTGGGCAGCGATAAAAAGATCACGACCCGGCTTGGCGTTTACGATGCCGTCCCTTATCCTTATGGCTGGGGCGTTAATGAGAAGGACTATTCGCAGCCCAATCTGACCGAGCCGATCCGGTTAATCTCATTGCTGCAGAGTCGCGACGTGCAGTTAATCAATATCACCATCGCCAATCCCTATTACAATCCTCATTACGGACGTCCTTTCATCAAGCCCGTTGCCGGCGGCTACGATCAACCGGAACATCCGCTGCTGGGGGTGCATCGTTTTATCGAGCTGACCGCTCACTTACAGCGAAAGTTTCCCGATATCGCCATGATCGGAACCGGCTACAGCTGGCTGGGTGAAACCATGCCCCAGGTGGCCGCGGGTGTATTACAGAATAAAATGGCGACCCTGATCGGCAGCGGCCGGCTGGCGTTCGCTTACCCGGACTTTCCAAAAGACATTATGCAGACCGGCAGTCTCGATCCGGAAAAAATATGCATCGCTTGCAGCGGCTGTTCCCAGATCATGCGCGACGGCGGCCAGACCGGCTGCATCATTCGCGACCGGGAGGTTTACGGCCCAATCTACAAAGCCGGACGGGAAAAATGCGTAACATAAGATGTTGAACGCGAGAAATCAGGTAAGCGCAAATATAATTATCTTTTCATTACGATTTAACGAATCCAATAGCCCCCAATGTATACTCGTTCCGATTGATAGTATCCGTTTTGTTGAATCATAATTATTTTCAGACATAAGACTTACACCCGGCCCTGCCCGGAGCTTTCTACCCGATTGGGTATCAAATCGGGGAATCGTTATTTAAGCCAAAAACCAGCCCCTCACATGACGTGAGAGGCTATAGAATTCCCGTAAACGGTTATAAATCTTTATAAGACATTGAAATTGTTAGAGTTATGTAAATACTCTAACAGAGACATAATATTAACTTGCCAGCAGAAAAAATTCTGGTATCATTCAGGGGAAGAGAATCCGCAAGTGTTTGGATTGCATATACTTAGTCGTTGAATGCTGGAGACCTATTTATGGAAAAATTCGCGGTTAATGACATTCGTAATCTTGTATTTATGGGACACGCTGGAGCTGGTAAAACTTCACTGATCGAGTCGATTTTACACAAAAACGGCGTTACCAATCGTTTGGGGAGCGTTGACGAAAAGACAAGTATCCTGGATGCCGATGATGAAGAAAAGGAACACGGTCATTCGGTCGATTCGGGCCTGGCTTTTTTGACATACAAGGGCAAGGAAATTAATATAATCGATACGCCGGGTTATCCGGATTTTCTGAGTTCGGCGCTGAGCGCCCTCCTGGCGGCGGAAACGGCTGTTATTGTTATCGATGCTCATGCGGGCATCCAGATGAATACCCGCCGTCTTTTCAAAGAGGCGAAGGAACGCTGCATGTCGATCGTTATCGTGGTTAACAAAATCGATCATAAACCGGAAGATATGACTTCATTAATCGAGGGGATTCAGGAAACATTTGGCATGGAATGTCGGTGCGCCAACGTGGCCAAAAATGACGGCAGCGGCGTGATCGACTGTATCGTCAATGACAACGGTGAAGGCGGCTTCACCGACATCGGCGGGGCCCACACCGATCTGCTGGAAACGATTCTGGAAGCGGATGAGGCGTTGATGGAGAGTTATCTGGGCGGGGAAGAAATTTCCAAAGACGCATTGAAAACGGCTTTTCCCAAAGCGCTGTCCTCGCAAACGGTCATTCCCATTTTGTTCACCAGTGCCAAAGAGGAAACCGGTGTGGATGAATTTCTCGATATGGTGGCGAATTATTGCCCGAGCCCCCAGGAAGGCGTTAAACTGCAACTGGTTAAGGGCGAAGGAGAAGACCAGATCGTCACCGACATCGAGCCCGACCCCAACGATCAGTTGATCGGTTACGTCTGCCGGATTTCTTCGGATCCAAGAAGCCATATCAAATATACCTCCATTCGTCTGGCCAGCGGTACGATCAAAAGCGACACAACGCTGCAGGCCGGCGGGGATAGAAAAGGCATGCGCAGCGGGCATATCAATAAAATGCAGGGCGACAAAATCGAACAGATCGAAGAAGCCTGTGCGGGCGATATTGTGACACTGGCCAAAGTGGAAGGATTGCATATCGGCGATACGGTATTCGTGGGTGACGAGCCGGGCACCATCAAAAAACCAGTCATGCCCGTTCCCATGTATTCGCTGGCTATCGAACCGAAAAGCCGGGGCGACGAGGCGAAGATTTCCGGGGCCTTGGGCGAGTTATCCGATGCCGACCCGACCTTCAAGATCGATCGCAATTCCCAGACGCACGAAACTATTGTCTCGGGTCTGGGAGAGCTGCATGTGCGGGTAATGCTGTCCCGCGTTCAACATCGCCGGGGTCTGGAAGTAACGACCAAGCCGCCGATGATCCCCTATCGCGAGACCATAACAACCGCGACCAAGACAATCGAATATACGCACAAAAAACAATCCGGCGGCGCCGGTCAGTTTGCCCGTGTCGTCATCGATATGGAACCCAATGAAACCGGGGCCGGCTATGAATTTATCGATAAGATCTTTGGCGGAGCGATCGATCAGCCGTTCCGCCCCAGCGTGGATAAGGGATGTCAGCAGGCGATGGTGGAAGGCGTTCTGGCGGGATTCCCGGTGGTCGATTGTAAGGTCAGCCTGGTTGACGGCAAAACGCACCCGGTGGACAGTAAGGATATCGCGTTTCAGATTGCCGGGCGGGAAGCGTTCCGCAAGGCGTTCATGCAGTGCAATCCAACACTGCTGGAACCGATCGTCGATATGGAAGTAACCGTGCCATCGGACAAAGTGGGCGATATTACCGGCGACCTGGCGGGCCGTCGCGGCCGGGTGCAGGGGCAGGATGTGCTGCCGGGCGGCATGACGACAATCAAGGCACAGGTGCCGCTGTCGGAAGTGCAGCAGTATAATTCACAGCTCAAATCCGTTACCGGCGGCCAGGGCAGCTATACCATGGAGCTGAGCCATTATGAGCCGACACCGCCGAACGTGACTCAGCAGGTGGTCGCCAAAGTCAAAGCCGAAAGGGAACAGGAATAACGACGTTTCACCTTCTCTTGCACATGATAGTGAAAATCAAAGGCCGTAACGCAGGACGTTATGGCCTTTTTGAATTATGCCGCTTTGGCTGTGGCTGTGCTGGACTACCAAAGGAATTGTTTTTTTGCATCATTCACTATACGTTGCGCTTCTTCGTTGTATTCCTGCATCTGCTTTCGGTAATTGACCGATTCCTGCCCATCGGTCAACCTGGCCAGTTGCTCGCAAATAATCCCAAGCGACTCTCGATCAGTCGCGGAGCCCAGTTGCGGCGTCTCTTCCAGATTGTTTATAAAAATATCATACAGTTTTAGAAAATGCTCACGCACCGCAGGTTTCATATCCAGACGTACACCGGTGTTATATATTTCATAAAAGACCCGGGGGGCATAATCTTCTATCTTCATCAGGTAACCCAATCCCTTTTTCGCGATTTCGGGACGGCTGTCGCGAACATACAAAAAGCCAAGAGAAAAATTACGGGAAAAATCATCCGGATAGACCCAATCTTCGGGAGAGGTCGATAACATTTCCTGATTTTCCCGAGCATCGCGCCGCAAAAAAAACACGTGTGTGTTATCAAGGTAAACCTGAAGCCAGTTGCTGGAACTCATGAAATGCGGGGCCAGCGTGGAACCCGATCGCCCCAATGTTAACACAGCCACACTGATATTTTCCCGTTTGAGAATGTCATCATACAGCTCCGGCGATTTCAGCAGGGCATAACGCATTAAGTTTTCATAATGATCGAGGCGCTGTTCCGAAACCGTGGAGCGGGGATTTATTCTGTTTTGATATACATAGAGGAACAGCCCGTCATAAAATCGCAGGCTGGAAGAAGAAACCCCCATTTTCTTCGCTTCCGCCTCGATTTGATTAAAAATCCCCTCGCTGGAATTCCTTAATCGATATTGCGGCAAGCCATTGAGCGTCTTCCAGTACAGAAAATGGCGCACGGTATAAGCGGCCTGACTGCGGCCGTCCATGAAGACCTTGCAGGCCGGTTCGCCGGTCTGTTCATCCGGAGTCTGGGCAAAGGCCAGAAAGCCGCCGTTGGTCCACTCGTTAAATACCACACCGGTAAGCTGGTTGTCATCAAAGAAGGGCATGGCCTGTTCGGGCTGGTCATTGATGCCGACCATCCGGCGGAAAACGGTTTTCTCTTCGCCGTCCATGTGAGGTTTATAATACAAGTTCCACATAGCCAGGCTAAAAATCACAAACATAACGCCAGCGGCGCCGAAGCTAACGATGCCGGCATAAAAACCGGCCATCCTGGCCCAGGCCGAGAATACTCGATTGGTTTTGAAGAGCTGACATGCCATATAATATATGTCTTGAACCATGGCCGCCATAAAGGGGGCAAGAACCACGCCGCCAAGAAAAACAAAACGACGGGATTTGATGGACATCAACAATGTGATAGCCATGATCCCCAGCCAGGCCAGATCAATTTTCGGCCAGGGGATTTCGGCTGTTGCTGTTGGTTGCTGGGTTTTCGACTTTTTCTTACGTGGCTGATGGGGCTGCCTGTTCAGCGGTTTGAGAAGATAGAGCGTCCACCAGATGACAAAAATAAAAATGAACATCAGAAGAAACCACAGATAAAAGGATACCGTTCCGAATCCTGTGCCGTCCCAGATCGGCCGCCATTCGACGACGTTACGCCAGATGTCGCCTTCTACGCCGCTGGCGACAATGAACGGATGCACGAGATTCTCAAAGCCGAAGGGGCTGAAAACGGCAGGGATCAGCGTAATGACGCCGGCACCGATGCCAATGATCCACAGGTTGCGCTTATTCAGGCGGGCATAGCAATCGCAAAAGGCCGCCCGGAATCGTATCAGCAACAGCGCAATGCAACCGATGAAACCGATGATGCTCAACACTCCCAGGGTTCGGACATGTAATACTATATCTCTTAAGGGCGAGATTTCTTTGCTGCCGGGAGATGCCTGTAATCGCTGGTTAAACATTTCCAGCATGTCATTTAAGGTCGACATGCCCGTCATCAACAGAATCAGACCGGCCAGCATACCCCCCAGAACAACGAAATAATTCCATTTGCCGGCATAGACATGCAGCAGGTGAGCGAAAAAGACAATCCAGAAAATCACAATGAAATAGATGAAACCGCCGTGGACATTAGAGCCGAGTATCATAACGGGGATGGCCCAAAGCAGGGTTTTGGTATGGCCTTTTTTCCAGCAGGCGAGGATAAAAATCAAGATCGCGGCGAAAAAGATCGTACTGACGTTGGGCCGCAGATCGACATACGAGCGGCTTAACAGAATACCGAAACCGACGAAAAAGGCCGCGGCCAGTGGATGAGCGCCGAGCTTGCGGCCGGCCCAGTAGGCAAACAATGCCGTCAGCATGGATTGCAGGAGCTTATAGAGAACAATGAAAAATTCACCTTTGGAGACGGCTTTGTCTTCTTCACCGAACCAGCTTTTCATCTTGTAGAACATGACATGGGTAAGCCAGTTCTGGTTGATCCAGCCAAAGTTCTCCACCTCGGGGCCGTACTCTCTGGGTTCGCCGTCTTTTGTGGAACGCCCGAAAATGCCGTCCATGATCATGCCTACGCGTTTGAAAGAACTGTCGATCGATGTGCTTTCAGGATCAAGGGGACGCGAAGCGGCGCTGAAGGGATCTTTCTGGGTCATGTGGATGCCGAAAAGGTCCAGAAATTTCATCTGCAGAGTACGGCCGGGGTCGTCTTTGGCCCAGTCGCCGCCGATGGTATAGCGGCCGTTCTGCATGGCGACCCAGGTATCGCCGCCGCCGACCACTTTGGTCGCGCTGTGCAAGGCGGCAGCCGCAACGAAGAGCATACAACCCAGCCACCACCACCAGGGAAATGCTTTTGTGTCCTGTTTTAAATCGGATTCGCTCAGAAGTTGCTGGTTATCGGACAGGTCAGAAGTCATTTATCGGCCTCAACTTATATTCATAAAATATCATGCGATCGAGTCTGAAACGCCAGACAAAAAGTACATCATTATAACACTTTCCATAACAATCATTTACACCGTCAGCATTCAAGAGTTAATCGATGTAACCATATTGACCAGTAATTCTAATGTTTCATGGAAAACAATACAACATCAAATATGAGGGGAAGTCATGTACAGATTCTGTCTGGAGGATGACTGCCTGGTCGGTAATCCGCCTTCAGGAACCAACGCGAATCTAACGCGATGCAAATAATATTCGAACAGTAAACTGTTGATACTCAAAATAAATGAGGTTTTCCGCCAGTGCCAGACGTAAATAATTTACCCGAAAATATTTACGTTTCAACAAAACGGGAATTTTCCATCGGAACAAGTATATTACGGCAGAAACGCTTTCTTTTGGAGTTTTTCGGGCAGGTAGCGTTCGACGACGAAGTCGAGGCCGTGCTTGGCAAAGGCCTGCTGCTCGACGCGGACGCCCATCTTGAGCATAAGGTTGATGGCGTCCTGCCAGGATTTGTAATGCTTGACGAAGGGATCGTTCTTGAGGGCATCTTTGGCGCGTTTGATGTCCACTTCCTTGAGCGGGTGGGTCGGGAGATCGTAATTTTTCACATCGCTGGGGGTAACGCCGAGAAAGCTGGCCTGAGGCACGCAGAAAAATTCATTCAAATGGGCGGCATTGCCGGAGCCAACCTTGAGCGTACGGTAGATGTTGAAATAGCCATAGGGGTCGCCATCGACAAAGGCGTACACGGGGATTTTGAGCTTGTCGGCCAGACGGCGGATGAAACGCCGACAGGCCCGGGTGGGGACTCCTCCCATGCTGATCAGGATGCAATTGGCAGTATCCCAGTAGTTGTATTTGACGAGCCGCTGGAACATGCCGGCTGTTTCGATGGCCATGATAAATTTCGCCTTGCTGCGAAAATCAAGATGCTCGACGTCAATGGGAATCGAATAGGCGCCGGAGCCGAAGCGGGTGCAGTCGATTTCGAGCTTTTCCCCCTCGGCATCGCGGTCGATTACGACCAGACGACCGGCGATCTCGCCGCCTTTTTCCTCAGGAATAAATCGCAGCTTTTCACGGATGATACGAAACATCGCTTCGATGTCTTCCATGACGGTGTCGGACTCGGGCTGTTCCTTAAAGGCGGCGTCAGCCCAGTTCTTGCTGATATAATAGGCCTCCCTTTTGGTGGCCATATCGTCGCCTTCGATGAGCTGTTTGCTCAAGGCCATCATCTTCAGCGTCTGGGCAAAAGATTTGACGGTGTTCACCGTCAGGGTGCGCTCCTTGACATTTTCTTTGAGCTCGAAAAAGCCTTTTTTCTCCTCGTAGGTCACATTGGAAAGGCTGCGAACCGGAATTTTCATCTTCGGTTTCCGCCGGCGGTTAATGCTGTTATAGACGGTTTCCGCGCTTTCCTGAATTTTATCGATAACGTTTATTTCTTTGCGTGCCATCCCTGGACTCCTTATAAAATCAAATTTCAAAATGAAAAAAGAAGGCATTCGCTACGTTCATGGTTTTTCATATTATATACCCAATGGGGTAGAAAGCTCCCGGCAGGGCCGGGCGTAAGCTTTTTATCCGCAAATAATTACGTTGCGACAAAACGGGTATTTTCCATCGGAACGAGTATAGATTAGTTTAGCAAAATCGCATTCACATTTTTTCTTTTTTCACTTTTAGTTTTTAGCTCCGGATGCCGGATTAAGGTGTTAAACCATTCTACTTCTTCCCGGTCTTTTTGAGCCAGTCCTGGACGTTACGGGCCAGGATCTCGACATTGCGTTTCTGCATGATGTGGTCCACGATCGGTTTGGGAACCTTGAGTTTGATCATGGCCTTTTCGGCCCGCCCCCAGAGCTTCTCTTCCTTGGGAGTGTCTTTTGCCAGATACAAATCCGTAGTTAACTCCTGCAGTTTCTGGAGCATGATCGTGTCCATGTTCTCATAATAGCGACTGATGACGTCTTTCTGATACGAACTATATTCTTGTTTACTCATTATTTATCCATAGGAAATTGATCATATTATGAGCGGGCAAGCCGCTGCCAAACGTGTTAAAGCGTGTGAGAGGTTTTCGCATTAACGCATTAACTGGCTAATCACATGTCGAGATTGCAAATAATATCTGAACCTGGAAAAAACTATAATTTGTATTTGCCGCGGTATTTGTCGGCGGGATACTTTTCCATATTGCGCTGCATTTTTCTATAAAACGTATCGCTCAGGTCGATCCCCAGGCAGTTGGACAGGCTCAGCAGATAGGCAAACACATCCGCGATTTCCTCCCCCACCTGGTGCAGTTGTTCGGGATCGTCCTTGATCTGCTGTGATTCCTCCGGTGTTGTCCAGAGAAAATGTTCCAGCAGTTCGCCGGTTTCCACCGCCACGCCCATCGCCAGATTTTTCGGCGTATGAAACTGCTCCCAGTCCCGCTCTTCTTCGAAGCTGCGGACCAGGTGCATCAAGTCGCTCAAAGTGCTTTGAGAATCGGTTAATTTAGTTTCTTCGTTCATTTTGGTTATTTTTCCTCATCGCTTTGTGCTTCCGGCTGTCGTTCCACCGGCTGCAGCGGCAGTGTTTTCTCCACGGCCTTATGCGGAAAACGATCAAGCCAATTCAGGATTGCAGGATATACCTCCCGTCGGGCATTTTTACCCAGTATAATATCATTATGACCATAGTCCCGCTTCTGGGAATTGACCCTGCCGAAAAGTCCAAACTGTTTTACCGGTGAATTGACCTGCCGGAACGCATAACGCACGGCGCCCACAGTGGCCAGATTATCGACCGTCCCCACCAACAGATAAACGGGCGTATTGATCTTCACCAGGTCCTGGGTGTAATCGACGGTGCCGTCTTTCGAGGTGAACCTTTCGGTGCGAATCATATGGATAAGTTGGTCAAGTTGCCCGGGGGAGATTTCCTCCTCGGCGACCCGATACAACTCCCGTAAAACATCAGAGTTAATATTATCGCTGTTATAGAAGAGCTTGCCTGTCGGCTGGCCAAAGTCCGCGAAAATGACGCCCCATGTCGCCGTGATGCTGCTGCCGACAATCCGCGAACCGATGCCGATGGCCGGCTGGGCATCGACAAGGAATTGCAGCGGCTCACTCAGCGGATGAAAGACCACCATCGGTACCGAAACGCCGACGACGCTCTTGACCTGTTTCACCCGCTCAGGTTCGGCCTGCTCCAGAAACGCCATCATAATCATGCCGCCCATGGAATGTCCGACCCAGTGCAAGCGCTCCTGATTGGTTTTTTCAAGGATAAAATTGATCACCGCGGGCACATCATATTCGATATGGTCATCGACTGTCCAGTCCAGCAATCGCACATCGGCCAGACGGTCTTCGACTTTGCGCAGCTTCTGGGGATCGATATTGAAATGAATAATCTTCCGTAGCGAACTGTTCAGCGGCTGACTGCTGGGCGAAGCGCCGCGCAAAGACACCGACCAGACATCATAGCCATTGGCCGCCAGATAACGCGGCAGCGAAACTTCTTCGCGCAAATCCCAGAATAACAGGTTATAGCTGAGACCGTGACACAAAAGCACCGGCTCGTAGGCGGGATTGAGTTTTGCCGGCCGATAGCGGCGCAGAGCCAGGTTGTAACCGTCCGCGGTGCGGGTGTAGAAATAATTCGTGGTATAGGAACTGGCCGAAGGCTGACACCCTGTCAGCGCCAGAACCGCCAGAACCATTACGCCTGCCCAAACCTTCAACTTGTGCCTCATCATACCCACCATAGAATGCTGTCACTCAATTTTTATGCAAACGTTGCGCCGCTTATTATCTCGTAAGCCTCGATATAACGGGCACGCGTGCCGGCGATGACATCGTCCGGGAGCATCGGGCCGGGCGGCTGCTTGTTAAACTGAATGCTTTCGAGATAATTACGCACGAACTGCTTGTCGAAACTTTCCTGATCGCGGCCGGGCTCGTATTTGTCCGCCGGCCAGAACCGCGAAGAATCCGGGGTCAACACCTCATCGATCAGGATGATATCATCGCCGTCATAGCCCCATTCAAACTTGGTATCCGCCAGAATAATGCCGCGACCAGCAGCGTAATCGGCGGCTTTAACATATATTTCAATGCTTTTATCCCGGACATATTCGGCGGCGTCCCGGCCGACGATGTCAACCGCCTGTTCGAAGCTGATGTTCTCATCATGTTCGCCCTGCTCGGCCTTGGTGGAGGGAGTAAAAACGGGCTCGCTGAGTTTGTCGCATTGCCGTAAGCCCTCCGGCAGCCCCAGGCCGCACACGGTCCGGGATTGCTGATACTCTTTCCAGCCTGAACCGGTGATATATCCGCGCACAACGCATTCAACCGGCAGGACTTTGGTCTTTTTGACCAGCATACTGCGGCGGGCCAGTTGGTCAGCGTGCTGGTTGAAAGGCTCAGGGAAAGCGCTGACGTCGATACTGATAAGGTGATTCCGAACCGAATCTCCCAGCCATTCCAGCCAGAACCGTGTCAGGCCGGTCAGAACAGCACCCTTGTCCGGGATGCCGTTGGCCATGATCACATCAAAGGCGCTGATACGGTCCGTGGCGGCGATAATCAGTTTATCGCCCAGATCGTATATATCCCGCACTTTGCCGCGGGTGGGTGTCGTGTCGGGAATCTGAGTCTGAATAACAGCCTTATCAATCATGAATTCCGCCTTTATGTTTGAAATTGAAAGGTAATATTATGCCTGCGCCGTTGTTTCAGCTGGCGTTTGCACTTTTGCGTTTTTGCCGACGAACACCATCATGGCTCGCGGGCATTTTTCGCGAGCTTTGTCGAGTTCTTCGCGGCTGCCGTATTTTTCATAATCTAGCACGGCCAGGTTCTGCTGTATCTGGAAGCTGTTCGGCGCCAGTTTGGCACACAAACCGCAGCCAACGCAACCGACTTTACAGTAGCCGCGGACCTCTTTGGCTTTATCCAGCGAGGAACATCCGATCACCAGCAGCGGATCCTCCTGAATGGGTATCAGTTCGATCAGCATCCGGGGGCAGGCCTTCACACACGCGCCGCAACCGACGCATTTTTTATAATTGACAGTGGCCAAGCCGTCAATGATATGAATGGCGTCGAATTCGCAGGCGGCGACACAATCGCCATAGCCCAGGCAGCCATAAGGGCATCCCATGGCGCCGGAGACCATCTGCGCTTCGGCACAACTGGGTGTACCATGATATGCCGCCGGATTGATCAGATCGCCGGTATGAGCCGAACAATGCACGACCGCCCTTTTGGGCGCGGAAGCGACCGCTTCGATACCAAGAATCGCACCGATCTGGCGGACGAGTTCATCGCCGCCGGGTCCGCATTTTCCTATCAGACCGTGATCGGCGACCACCGCTTCGGCGTAGGCTGAACAACCGGCATAACCGCAACCGCCGCAATTGACGCCGGGCAGTATAGTTTCAATCGCCTCAACCGTCGGGTCTTTTTCGACCTTCAATTTCGAATGAGCCACAGTCAGAATAATAATAAAAACCAGACCGATGGCCAGCAGGGTTATTCCCGCTAATCCCGTTAACATCGGATTAATGGCTGCAAAAATCATCATAGTAT
>CAYZXY010000041.1:0-26155 GCA_964482555.1 uncultured Pirellulales bacterium | reverse complement strand
TATCATATACATTCATCTATTCATCTCATAATCTGATTTACTCATCTCCAGTTCTATTATGACCCAATCAGGCATAAATTTGATTGGAAAAAACGGGGCACAAAAAGCCGCGTAAGCAATATCTCAATCGGAGTCATTATGCCTATTATATCATACCGGAAAAACCCATGAACGCCAGCGTCATAATGCCGGCGGTTATCAGCGTAATGCCGGCGCCGCGCAGTGCCTTAGGCACGTCTGCCCATTCCAGCGTTTCACGGATGCCGCCCATGATGCAGATGACCAGCATGAAACCGAGACCGCCGCTGAAACTGGCGACCAGGGCCTGGAGCAGCCCGGACCAGCTATATGCCTGAGCGGCAACGTCCCAGCCGAAGCTCCACAAGTCGATAAACAGGCAGGTCCCCAGAATCGCACAATTGGTCACAATCAGCGGCAGGAAGATACCAAAACTCTCATAGAGCGGCGGGAAAAATTTCCGCACATACATTTCGACGAGCTGCACCATACTGGCAATAACCATGATGAAGGCGATATATTTCAAAACGCCAAGATTTAATGGATACAGAATCTGCGTATTGATCAGCCAGGTTACGGTACCGCTGATGGTAATGACAAATGTCACGGCACAGCCCATACCAAAGGCCATATCGACGCGGCGGGAAACGCCCAGGTAGGGACAGATTCCCAAAAACTTTGACAGCACCAGGTTATTCACCAGCGCCATCATGATAAAAATAACGAATAACGAGGAATCGGAACTCATAACGGCATCCTGTCCTTATTTCTTTCTGAAAAAGTGGTTACTGATGCCCAGCAGGATTCCTAGCGTCAGGAAGGCGCCTGCCGGCAGTTTCATGACATTCCAGTTGACAAAGGCGTCCGGCATAACCGGGATACCCCAGAGGGCCCCGTCAGCCAATATCTCCCGAACGATACCCAGCACGCACAAGCCGGCGGTAAAGCCGATCCCCATCCCCAGAGCGTCGCTGATGCTGCTGATCAGCGGCTTACGGCTGGCACAGGCCTCGGCCCGGCCGATGATCAGGCAGTTCACGATAATCAAGGGGACGTAAGGGCCCAGCGTTTCGCTCATCGTCGGCACGAACGCCTGCAGGATCAGGTCGGCAATGGTCACGAACGTTGCAATCGTCAGCGTAAACATCAGGATACGCAGATGCCCCACCAGCAAAGACCGCATGGAGGAAACGACCATGTTTGAACATAGCAGGACAAAAGTGGTCGCCAGCCCCATCGTCAGTGCCGGTTGGAGGGCGCCGGTCACGGCCAGTGTCGGACACATCCCCAGAAGCTGGCGGAAGATGGCATTATCTTCCCACAAGCCTCTAATGAACAAGCCGCTCGCTTCGGATCCGGCGGTCGTGTGTGCAGCAGTTTCTTCAGACATAAGAATGGGCCTTATTTTTTCGGTTTAACGTTTTCGCGAATTGCCTTAATCGCTTTATTGACTATATTGGTTACGGCTTCGGAGCTGACGGTTGCGCCGGTGATCGCCACGATGACATGATCTTTTTTTTCAGTTTCTCCGGTTTTCTCTACAATAAGTTTCTGATCGATCGGACAATTATTAAACTGGCCCAGGAACGGCTCTTTCATAATCTTATCGCCGAAACCGGGCGTTTCGTTACTTTTCAAAACAGCGTAACCGAGCATCGATTCCATTGACGGATCGACGGCTATGAGCATTTTGATTTTGTCGGCATAGCCGCTGTCTTCCGCAATGCAGGCATAGCCCTGCAGGGAACCCTCACTGTCCATAACTTTGTAAAAACGACTCACCTGGGTCGAATCCACCATCGCCGTCAGGGGTTGGGCCGCCTCGCCTTTATCGTTCATAATCATTTCCGTCTGGGCGCCTTCGCCAAACAGAGCTGCCATCTTGAGGGCGATCTTCTGACGGGCCTGCTCTTCGATTTTTTCATTGAGAGCGCCATGAACGACCGCCAGCAACAGCCCAAACACCAGCGCTGCCGTCATCACCAGCCAGGATTGCTTGAAAAAATTTACAATCAAAATGTTTTCCTTTTTATACGACATGGGCCTCTTGCCCATGATTTACTGATTCCCTTTGACTGTCATACTCGTCATCTTTACGCTATCTTTTTCGTCGGTCCGCCAACCGGTTTGGGCCGCGTCCAGCCATCCACCAGCGGTGTAACTGAATTCATCAGCAAAATCGCATACATCACGCCTTCGGGCAAACCGTGGCCCAGACGAATAACCATAATAAGAATGCCGACCCCGGCGCCAAAAACCAACCGGCCCGTTTTGGTCAATGGGCAGCTGACCGGATCGGTCGCAATAAAAAAGGCGCACATCATCAATCCGCCGCCGAAAAGATGAACCAGCGGATTGGGGTAAACATCCTGATTCAATAACCAGGGAATCGCCGCCGCCACAAAAGACGAGCCCAGCACGGCAACGGGTATATGCCAGGTGATCGTGCGTCGCCACAGTAGAAATAATCCACCGATCAGCCAGGCCAGCGCCGAAGTCTCGCCGGCCGATCCTTTAATGCTGCCGACAAACATATCTGTTATTATACTGTTCGCCGGTGCGGGAGTGGCCTTTTCAGTTTTGTCTTCATTGGCAGCATCTTTAATCGGCTGCTTGGCGAGAGCCAGAGGTGTGGGTTGTGTCACAGCGGCAACCTCCTGATCGACGGAGATTGTCGCCGGAGGCGTCCAGGCCGTCATCATCGTACCGAAACAGGCCATCAAAAAAGCCCGGCCGACCATGGCCGGATTGAAAATATTACTCCCCAGACCGCCGAAGAGCATCTTACTCACGGCAATCGCGACCACACTGCCGAGAATCGCCGCCCAATACGGCAGGCTTGGCGGCAGCGATAAACCTAATATAATCGCCGTCACCAACGCGCTGAAATCGGTCAGGGTCTGTGCCTTACGACGAACCTTATTAAAAACCCATTCCGTCGCCAGACAGCCAACCACACAACTGACCAGTACCACGGCGGCCGGACCGCGAAAATAATACATCGACATCACGATCGCCGGTAATGTCCCGATGGTCACTTCCAGCATTACCTTCTGGCTGGAAGATTGATCCACCAGGTGTGGGCTGGATGACACGATAAGCGTCTTCTGAACCGTACTGTTTTCTTTTGCTGCCGCTTCCGCCATATTTATACTGCTTCCCATGTTTGAGACGGCTTGCCTCTTCCACGTTCTACGTTCTGCATTATTTGCCGCCTGACTCCATTTCACGCCTGCGGGCCTCTTCCTGCAAAGCCCGGAGTTTGACCTTACCGGATCGCATATACTGCAACAGCGGTATCTGTGCCGGGCAGACATAGGCGCAACAGCCGCATTCACAACAGGCAGCCAGATCGTAGTCCATCGCCATATCCATATTGCGGGCTTTGACGGCATGAGCTATTTTCGTCGGCACCAGCCCCAACGGGCAATAATCCACACAACGGCTACAGCGAATGCATGCCGTCTCTTTCTCATTCGAAATATCCGCTTTGGTCATTACCGTAATACCGCTGGTCCCCTTCAAGACGGGTATGTCCAGCCGGGGAGTTGCCGGCCCCATCATCGGGCCGCCCATAAGCACTTTTTCCGCTTCTTCCGTCATGCCGCCAGCCTGCTCGAACAAATCCGAGACCAGCATACCTACCGGTGTCATGTAGTTGCCGGGTTTCATGATGCCCGATCCTGTCAGGGTGACGATGCGTTCCGTAACGGGCCGATTTTCCGTGCAGGCCCAGGAGATCGAAGCTG
Source organism: uncultured Pirellulales bacterium (assembly GCA_964482555.1). Lineage (GTDB taxonomy): Bacteria > Planctomycetota > Phycisphaerae > Sedimentisphaerales > SM23-30 > CAYZXY01. The sequence continues at coordinate 22,388 of CAYZXY010000041.1, read as the reverse complement.
CGGTTCCGACATTAATGACCACAACTCCAACATCCAGCGGCAGCCCCCCGGTCGGTACCGTACTGCCGGTGACGGCCTGAATGAGTTGTTTCTCCCCTCCCTGAGGGTATTTCGTCTGACAGATGGCCAGTTGTACATTGTCGATATTTTTAATGTGATTCATCAGGGTGCTGATGGCATCGGGTTTATTATCCTCAATGGCAATCACACCTCGCTGAGCACCGGCGGCACGCATCGCCAACTGCAAACCGACAACAATAGTTGAAGGCGCCTCCTGCATCAAGCGGTCATCGCTGGTCAGATAAGGTTCGCATTCACAACCATTTAGCAGAATAGTATCTACGGGCTTCTTGGGATTCTGTACGAGTTTGACCGAAGTAGGGAACGCCGCTCCGCCCATACCGACCAGTCCAGCCTGGCGAATCGCCTTGACAATCTGTTCCGGTTCAAAAATTTTCGGATCGACAGCCTGCGGTAGTTCCTGCCATTCTTTCGGCGGAGGCTGTTCTTCGCCCACGGTAATGACGACACTGAGAACTTTCCTGCCGCTGGGATGCGGTTTGGGGGCGATCTCCTTAATAACGCCGTTGACCGGGCTGTGAACCGGAGCCGAGACGAAGGCATCGCTCTCGCCAATAACCATGCCGGCGGTGACGTCCCCTTTTACCTCAACGACGGGCTGACATGGGGCGCCTAAATGCTGTGACATGGGGATGACAATGAGCGAACCCGGTTGAGGATAAACCCGCTGAACATCGGCTTTTGCTGTAAAATGCTTATTATCCGGCGGATGAACACCACGTTGGAAGGTATATTTAGCGGAAACTTTCGTATTATCCTCAAGTTTCAGTACTGGCATAGCTCTAAAAAACTTTCTCCAAAAAACTCGTGTCAATAATTTAATGATTTCTAAATATAGAAGCCATCACACGATAAAGCAATAAAAAATTTACTGCTCGTTACAGAATTAACAACAACTTTTATAATCCCCTCACCCGGCTGGAACCGTTTAACTGCTCCCTTAATATAACAGCCAGTATAATAAATGCAGGAGAGAATAGCAACGGTAATCATCATACACTAATACATTTATACCCGTATTGAGGCAGACTCTTTACCACCGTGGATTTTGCGATTACAATCCGGGGCATTCAATCGCAACCTTTAGGAAATCTGGCATATGGCTGTAATTGTTGGAATAGATGAAGCGGGATATGGGCCTGTCTTAGGGCCGCTGGTCGTGGGAGCTGCCGTGTTTGCAGTCCCGGACAACCGCCTGAGCCAGCCCATATGGGAAATCCTGCGACAAAGCGTCTGTAAAAACCGCACCGGCAGCGCCGGTCGCATCGTTATTAACGACAGCAAAAAGCTGCTGACAAATAATCATTCCTGCAGATATCGTTGCCTGATGCGTGGCGTTTTAGCGTGTTTGTCTGTTATTAATGATCGAATGCCGATAACATTGGGGGATTTACTGGGTTTTATGGATTTCAACGGCGGCCGCTTTTCAGGTGAACTTAAGCATTACCCATGGTATTATAATGCTTTACAGCATCCACTCACCTTTGCCGCCGATGATATCGCCACTGCGGCCCGGGGGTTGGCGGCTGATGCGAAAAATAATGACATCAAGCTGTACAGCATCTGGGCGGCCCCTATGTTTTCAGATCATTATAACCGCGCTGTCATGGCTGCTGATAACAAGGCAACTGTGTTATTTTCCCAGATATGCCGCATTGTTGATTATGCTTACCGCCAATATGGCAGGACCAATCTTCAGATCGTTATTGACAAACAATCCGGCCGCAGTCATTATCGCCAGCCGCTCCAGCGGATGTTTCCGGATTTATCGCTGAAAATCCTTAAGGAAGATGAGCAGACCAGCAGTTATGAATTATCCGCTTCTCAGGAAGGATCCCGGATGAGGATCCATTTTCTACGCAATGGGGAAGACCGGCAACTGCCGATTGCACTGGCCTCCATGACGGCCAAATTTTTACGGGAATTGTGCATGGAATTGATCAACGCTTATTTCGGACAGCATGTTGCTGCTCTTAAGCCCACAGCAGGTTATTATCAGGACGGGATGCGTTTTCTGGCGGAACTGGAAAAAAATAACCTGTCAGCCGACATCCTGCGAAAGGAAATGCTGGTCAGGATACGGTGAGCATACAACGTCTGACTAAACCGTTAATCACTTCATTTTTGCGTAGAAACAACTACGGCTTGCGACGGCGGGTATGAATCCTGAGCGGCATTATCAAGCGGTTTGAAAAGCAGGTGCGGCAGGAGTCCCAGCAGAATCGTCAGAAAAGCGGCCAGCACAATGCCGAAAAACTGTACAGAACGAAACCGAAGTGTCGCGGTGAAAGAACTGCCGTCGATATAACAGGCGGCAATAATTCGTAAATAATAGGCGGCGGCTACCGCGGTGTTGAGCATGGCAATAACCAGCAGCAGGACATGTCCCGGAACCGCGGCGGCTTTGATATAAGTTGAGAAGATGATGAGCTTCCCTGAAAAACCGGCGGTCAGAGGCATCCCGAGCAGGCTGAAAATGCAAACCGCCAGAGCGGAAGCCATAGCCGGGTGTTTTCGTGAGAGACCGTTGAGGTCTTTAAGATGCTGGGCTTCCTGATTATCTCTTTCAAGCTGAGACAAAACGGCAAAAACCGCAATCGTCGCCAGAGAATAGACGAAAATATAAAAGATCAAAGAAGAAACGGCATCGCCGGCAACCGCTCCGGCATACAGCGCCAGCAATCCCAACATCATATAACCGCTGTGAGCGACGCTCGACCAGGCCAGGATGCGTTTGGTATTCTGCTGCATCAAAGCCAGCACATTCCCTACAGTCATAGTCAAAGCCGCAAGAATCCAAAGCAACCACACAATCACGGTTTCGGGGCTGCCGCCGGTTGAACTTCGGTAGCAGTTGATGATGATAATCAGGACGAAGAAACCAGAAATTTTCGGCAGAAACGCCAGCAGCGCCGTCGTGGGATTGGCCGCACCCTGATAAACATCCGCCGTATAAAAATGCATTGGCACGGCGGCAATCTTGAACGCCAGCCCCACCAGAATCAACACGAAAGCCAGAATCGCGGTCGGCCCCATCTGACCGGCCAGAGCGACTTTAATCTCCGGTATCGCAATGGTTCCAGCGACACCGTAAAGAAAACTGAATCCGTAAGCGATAATCGCGGCCGAAAGCGCGCCGAGCAGAAAATATTTCAACGCCGCTTCCCGGGCGTTAACATGCGGCCGTGAGATGGCGACCATGATATAAGTCGGAATTGACGCCAGCTCCAGCGCCAGAAACAGAACAACCAGATTGTTGGCCGTGAAAATCAGCAGTGTACCGACGATCGCCAGCAGCATCAGCGAAAAATATTCCCCGGAAACGGCCAGTTCCGGTTTGAGCCCTTTACGATCAGGCAGCCAGCCGACCAGCGTCAGCAGAACGGCAATTTCTATCGTCAAAAATACGGCATATCTCGCGAGTGGATGGGCCAGCAGAGAATCATCCGGAGAAACCAGCTGCTGCATATTGCCTTCGGGAAGGCCGGGCACCACGCAGAAAGCGATAACCAGCGTCAACAGTGTCAGTCCGGGGAGCATGCGGCGATTCACCGGCGCGGAACTGATTCCCAGGAGCAAAACGAGCAAGGCTCCAATTACGATGATGATTGACGGTTGTAAAATCTGCACGAATGTATTCACTGCGATATCCTGAGCTAACGAATAATTGGTATCAATGGCTGGTTGCTGTCTGTTACATAAACCTCAACCTGTGTACCGGAGGAATCAAGATGATGCACATATGCTTCATCATATTCCGCTGCCGGAGTGATTTTCTCGCTGATGCGATCTTGCATAGAAGATATAGCCGGGTCAGTCGAGGCGAAATAGATTTTCGGGTAAATTCCCAGGACCAGCACCAGAACCGCTAAAGGTGTCAAAATAAGCCATTCCCGACGTGAGAGGTCTTTGGGTAATGCGGCTTCGCCAGCGTCATGATGCACCTGCGGCTCTTTTACAGGGCCGAACAGCACCCGTTGACACATCCAGAGCATATAGATGGCAGAAAGAATGACGCCTGTCGCGGCAAAGACGGCATACGCGGGACCAAGCGGCCCGGCAATCTCGCGGACAACCAGATCGGAGCCCGTCGAGGTAAAGACGGCATACAAAATAGTAAACTCGCTGACGAAACCATTGAGCCCCGGCAGGCCGATACTGGAGAGACTGAACAGAATCAGGAAAAAGGCCATGATCGGCATCGGCCGGGCCAGACCGCCAAGATCGTCGAACTGACGGGTATGATAACGTTCGTAAATCATGCCGACGACAAGAAAGAGGGCCCCAGTGGATATGCCGTGATTGACCATATAAAGCAGCGAACCGCTGAGACCGGCGTGATTGAAGGCAAACAGCCCCATCACGCAAAAGCCCAGATGCGCCACGGAAGAATAGGCGACCAGTTTCTTAATATCGCTTTGAATCCATGCCGCCAGAGAAGCGTAGATGATGCCGATAATGGCGAGAACGGCGATGATGCCGGCCCAGGCGTATGCCACCTCATTAAGCAGCGGCAGCAGTATCCGCAGAAAACCATACGTTCCCAGTTTCAGCAGCACGCCCGCCAGGAGAACACTGCCGGCAGTCGGCGCTTCGGTATGAGCCAGAGGCAGCCAGGTATGCAGCGGAAACAAAGGCACTTTCACGGCAAAGCCGGCAAAGAAGGCCAGAAAGAGCCAGACCTGGGCGGCGGGCGAAATCGTCGTATTGTAGAGTTCCAGTATATTGAAGGTGAAGACGCCGAACTGGAGAAAATGCTGCCAGGCTACATAGAGAACGGCGGCAAAGGTCAGGACGCCGCCGGTCATAGTAAAAATAAACAGCTTAAACGCCGCCTGACGACGCTGCTCACCGCCCCAGACCCCCACCAGCAGAAATAACGGCGCCAGGGTAAATTCGAAGAAGATGTAGAAAAGCAACAGATCCATGCTGAGAAAGACGCCCGTCATGCCTGCCTGCAGCAGCAGCATAAGGGTGTAATAGGCACGCTGGTTTTTCTGAATTCCGGTGAAGCTGGCCCAGACCGCCAGCGGCGTGAGCAGATTGGTCAGCAGAACAAGCCACAGGCTGATGCCGTCAAGTCCGAGATGGAAGCTGTAACCGAATTTCGGGAGAACCGACATGATGAATTGCAGCTTGAAGCTGTCATCTATGCCGCCCGAGAGCCAGGCGATCAGCGCGATAAGGCTAAAGGCGAACGCAGCCGTACTATAGGCCAGGGCAATGTTGGGGATATAACGCGTATGCCGCTGGGAGACAAATCCGATCGACAAAGCCCCTACTGCCGGGAGCAGAACAAGTACTGGTAAAATGTATTGGCTGAGTTCCATTCAGTTAATCCGTTTTTGTCGTTTAAATTGCACGCATGACAAAGATAAAAATAATCGCCAGAGATAACAACATCATAAAAGCATAGCCCTGCAGGTTCCCGCGATGCAGCAGACCAAAGAGCCAACCCAGCAGACGGGGGACAGCAGTAATCACCCAGAGGAGGGAATCGATCAGGTAATTATCGCTGCCGAAACAGAAATGGCCGATATTCTGCAGCGGCCGGACAATGACTCTATGATACGCTTCGTCCACATAATACTTATTCGCCAGTATTTTATTGGGAACGCTGAATATGGTTTCCGACATCATCATGGCTTGATCACGTCCGTTACGATAGAGCAGCCACGCCAGGCCTATTCCGATGGCAAAGACACCGACACTGATGGCCATGACCAGCTTGTGGCTCAGGCCGTGAGCGGCATGGTCAGTTTCTCCGGCGTACATGTCAACGGCCGCGGCATCATGATGCGACGTATCGCCATGTTCGAAAGCGGCCACGCTGCGCGAATCGCCGAGGAAATCGTGCAGAACGCCATGCTCGCCGCCGAAATGGACATACCCGGCCAGTAACGCCCCGACAGCCAGAGCGATCAATACATAATTCATCACCGGCGTTTCGTGCGGATGTTCGACATCGGACGGGATCTTACGCGGGCCGAAAAAGGCCAGGAAGAAACACCGGAAGGTGTAGAAGGCGGTCAGGCCCGCAGTAAGAACGGCCAGCCATCCGAGGATAGACAAACTCGGGTGATTGAGTGAAGCGGCCAGAATTTCATCTTTGCTGAAAAAACCGGACAATCCCGGACATCCCGCCAGCGCCAGAGCCCCGACAAGAAATGTCCAGAAAGTAAACGGGATATCTTTCCGCAAACCGCCTATATCTTTTAAGTCGATATGGTCGTGCATGGCGTGCATGATCGAACCGGCCGCCAGGAAGAGCAGCGCCTTGAAAAAGGCGTGAGTGTATAAGTGGAAAATGCCGGCAGAAGCTGCTCCAACACCGACAGCGAGGAACATGTAGCCCAACTGACTGATGGTCGAATATGCCAGGATGCGTTTGATGTCGGTCTGGGCCAGGGCGATCGTGGCGGCAAAAAACGCGGTCAGACCGCCGACAACGGCGACAATTGTCAAGGCCACCGGTGAAGCGACAAACAAAGCGCCGCAGCGTACGACCATGTAAACGCCGGCCGTAACCATCGTCGCGGCATGGATCAGGGCGCTGACCGGTGAAGGACCTTCCATCGCGTCCGGCAGCCAGACATAAAGCGGCAACTGAGCGCTTTTGCCGGTGGCGCCGGCAAACAGACACAAGGAAATCAGCGTTATCAGCCCCGGATCATTCTCAGCCACCTGCGGCACAAGAGCAAAAACCTGTTGGAAATTGACCGTACCGAAATTGAGGTAGATCAGCAGGATGCCGATGGCAAAGCCGAAATCACCGATGCGGTTGACCAGAAAGGCTTTCTTAGCGGCCGCGGCGGCGGCGGGACGCTGATAATAAAAACCGATGAGCAGATAGCTGCACAGGCCCACCGCCTCCCAGAAAATGTAGAGCATCAGAAAGTTGTCCGCCAGAACCAGCATTAGCATACTGAAAGCAAACAAACCGATAAAGGCGAAATACCGGGCATACCCGCGATCGCCGGCCATGTATCCGGAGGAATAGACGGCAACCAGTGTCGCTATGAGGGAAACAGTAACCAGCATGATCAGCGACAAGGGATCAACCAGTGAGGATATCAGGCTTTGCAGACTGCCGACCTGCAGCCAGTCGTAACCCTTTATGACGGCAACATGATCTTCGCCCGGCCCAATGCTCAGGGCAACCAGCGATAACACCGCCGACAGGGCAATACCGATAATCACTGGCCAGTGACTGCGATGCTTAAGCTGCGCAGGGCCAAAAACAGCCGTCACCATTGAAGCCAGCAACGGCAGCAACGGTATTAGCCATATCCATGTTGATTGATCGCTCATCGAGTCCCTCTATCCTTTCAATTCAGCATAATCTGCAACATTGACAGAATTCGTGCGACGCTGCATAACCATGACCAGCGCCAGGGCAACGGCGGCTTCGGCGGCGGCAACCGCCAGGAGAAAAATGGCAAACGCCTGCCCCTCGAGACCGCTGCCGGTTTTTTGCAGCCAGTGCTGGTTGAACGCCACCAGATTAACCAGAACACCGGTAATCATCAACTCCGTACAGAGAAACATGATGATCATGTTCCGCCGACTGATGAAACCAATCAGTCCCAGCACGAACAATATCGCACCTGTAATTAGATAATATTGATACTGAATCATATGTCTTTACTCATTACGATCGAGTTTTCCTGCGAGAGCATATTTGTTTGCAATAACGCAACCATCTCGGTGAGGCGGGATGGAGAACGTTTAAGTTGTGGAAGTTTCCTTTTTTGTCTGTTCGTCGTTTTCGACAAGGGTATGACGGGTACGGACCAGAACCGAGGCCCCTACCGCGGCGATCAGCAGAATAAGGCCGGCCACTTGCAGAGCGACAAAATGGTTATTATACAATTCCCGGCCGATGGCCACCGGCGAACCGTAATCGGCTACCACGGCCTCACCGGACGTATCCGGCAAAGCCAGTACCATCCGCAGCAATGCTCCAATGATGATGAATCCTGTCAGGACCGCTCCGAAAGGCATGTGAAACCGGCTGTCGTACCAGGGAAGCCGGTCATGACGCGTAAGCATCAGGACAAACACATATACCACCAGAATAGCCCCGGCATATACGATAACAATGGCAAAAGCCAGAAACGCCGCCTGCTGCTGCAACACCATTGCCGCCACGGCGATCAGCGTCATTACAAAAAACAAAGCGCTGTACACCGGGCGAACCTGGACAATCATCAAGGCAGCGGTCAGGACCGCCGTACCACCCAGCAGGCAGAACCAGATCATGTTACCCCCGCCCTGCCATCCGGCAGAGGCCGGCAGGGAAACGATCACGCCCGCCACACTGGCGAGTCCTGCCAGAACGCCAGCCAGCTTCAGGGAGGGCTTGCCGGGTTGTGCCATCAGCAGATACAGCCCGGCAGCCCCGACAACCAGAAATAAATAAATTATCCAGAACCAGTCCATCTTCAATCCAATGCTTTTGAGAAACTCTAACATAACATTTATTATACGACAAAAATATTATAATGAGCTTCTAAGTTTTCGTCTTACTGACCCGGCGTAGCCGGAAATTCAAAGCGTGAAATTCGAATTACATACTCGTTCCGATCATTGTCGTTATGCACAAGATTTATCTCACAAGAGACTATGTAAAGTTATTCAATTTTTCGTTCTTTGTTTTCAATATCCTTGCGATGGGCAATCGCTTCCAGCCGGAAATCGCAGCTGTAACCGACAATGGGTGGAAAACGCCGCGGTTTGAGGTCTTTGGTTTTGTCGTACATCTCCAGCAGTTTTTCCTTGTCGTATATCATCTCGTCACGCGAAAGCCCCGCAAGATTGTAAACCGGCGTCAGCTCAATCGCATCAACCGGACAGGCATATTCGCACATGCCGCAGTAAATGCAGCGCAACTCATCGATCCAGAAAGTAACGGGATATTTTTCCCGGTCCGGCCAGGGCGCAGGTCCGCCCACAATATGAATGCAATGGGCCGGACATGCCGTCTCGCACATGAAACAGGCAACACACTCAACACGGCCCTGGGCGTCCTTGTTCAGCCGATGTACGCCGCGATAATTTGACCCGCGCAGTCCGCCTTGCGAAACCGGCAAATCTTCCCGGCGTTTTTCCGGATAGGACAAAACATTTTTAGGCGAAAACCAGTGCTTCAAGGTCCGCAACAAACCGGTAATTACCGGAGGCAGATACATCCGCTCCCAGAAATTCAAGGGCGGCTGGTTCACGTTAATGATATCAGAATCTTTTATAGCCATAGTAACAATTATACATTCGTCTGGGTAAATTTTAAAGGTTGATTCGCCACGTCCGGCTGGGAACTGGTTCGCGTCAGGACCAGAATCAGTCCGGCAAACACAATCAGATTCACCACCAACTGGCCTATACGGAATGCCGGCGTCTGCGGCGTAAACCAGGCCAGCACCAGAATATTGCCGATCAGCAGCGCCAGCGACAGCGGCACGAGCGACTTCCACGCCAGGTTCATCACCCGATCGAACCGGAAACGCGGCAGCGACCAGCGAACCCACATGTAAAACAGGATAAAGAGCCACACTTTTATCAGAAAGACCACCACCCGCAGAGCAACCGCCCAGACTGTCGTCGTTTCTTCCATGGTAATCCACGGCAAATGCCAGCCGCCAAAAAACAAAGACACCGCCAGCGAACTGGCCACGATAATATGGGCATACTCGCCCAGGAAGAACAGCCCGAATTTCATCGACGAATATTCGGTATGATACCCCCCCACCAGTTCCTGTTCGCATTCGGCCAGATCGAAAGGCAGCCGGTTCGCCTCGGCGAAAATACAAATCAAAAAGATGATAAACGTGATCGGCTGATAAAGTATATTCCAGCCGCCCGCGATCTGCTGATCAACGATGATCTCCGGTTGCAGACTGCCGGCCATGAGTATCACGCTTAACAGTGACAACGTCAGCGGCACTTCATAACTGAGCAGCAATGATGCGGCCCGCACACCACCCAGCAGTGAAAATTTGCTGTTACTTGCCCAGGCGCCGAAAACAATACCGTAAACACCAATCGAACTCAACGCCAGAATATACAACACGCCGACATCCACCGAAGCGATCTGCATATTGTAGGTCTGCTCGCCGATCGTCAGCGTCCCGCCAAAGGGAATCACCGCTATCGCACACACGGCCATCATCATGGTAATGCAGGGCGCCAGGATAAACAGCACCTTATCCACGCACAACGGCGTGTAGTCTTCCTTGAACAGCAGCTTCAGCCCGTCGCAAAACGGCTGCAGAAGACCAAACGGCCCGGCACGGTTGGGCCCGACCCGGTCCTGCACCCACGCGGCCACTTTCCTCTCGATCAGAATCATATACGCCACCATCAGCAGCATGACACTGACAACGCCAATTATTTTTATTAATGCTTCTATCATATGGAGTAAACGAGTATATCAGCAAACAAGTTTTGAGTTAACAGACACACTAAACCACGACACCTGTATCATGTTCAATTCTGATTACATCCTGCATTTCAGCACGGACGGCTTCGATATCGAACGCCCCTTCCCGACCGGACAGCCGCCAGAGCCATTCACCATCACTGACGGCATTGCCGAAGGGAATAATCGCTGCATGAAACGCCTGGGTAATATCCTGATCGTTAATGAAGCAGCCGTCCTTCTCGCTCCAGGAAACGCCGGCCAGTACAACATCGGCCTGAATGGTATGCCCGCCGGGCAAAATATCCTGCACGATCAGCAGCTTCACTTTAGCGACCTTCTCCAGTAATTCCGCTGGACACCAATCCTGCCACGGATACCCCCCTTGCAGCCAGATGGCATCAAACATACCCCGGTCAGCGGCTTCCGCCATCTCCGCGAAAGTCATTGTCGCCAGACCGGCATGCCGCATAATCATTTCCGCCCCGCGGCGATTAGGGGCCTTTTCCGCACTGATCGTAAAACCGCTCTTGAAGACTTCATCTTTTTCTTCACTGAAGACCGGCCCGCGTACCAGCGTAATTTTATCACCAAATCCCCCCAGCCAGCGAGTCAGCAGCCATTGCTCCTCGCAACTGGCGAAGGGGCTCAGCACAACGGCCATTTTGCCACCCTCTTCTTCCACAGCCGTCTGCAAACGCTGCGAAACGTCCTGCACCGCCGTATCAGCATCGACCGGCCAAGCCTGATCGCCCCGCCCAACAGTCGAGTCCTTCAACCGTTCGTCCGCATGCACAAACTTGAAGCCATGCCGGCCGTCATCGCACATCCAGAAACCATTCACCTCGGTATTCGGCCGTGGTCGCAACCGCCAGATGACGCCATTATTATGATCGATGACAATGCTGCAGCCGCGTGAGCAGCGCGGGCATATACTTTCCGTCGCCGTCAAAAACCACACCCGCTGCTTGAACAGGAACTGCTTATCCAGCAGGGCCCCCACCGGACAGATATCGACCACATTACCCGCCAGTTTATCATTCACGCCCTTGCCTGGAAAGACATCGATTTCGCTCTTGTTGCTCCGGTCAAACACGGCCAGTTCTGCGCCGCCGGAAATCTCGCGCGTAAACCGCACGCATCGGCTGCACATAATGCACCGGTCCGAATACAGCAGAATATTCTTACCCACATCTTTCAAAGGCTGCTTGATCTTGGGTTCTTCATACCGGCTGTATGAGCGGCCGTAACGATAACTGAAATCCTGCAGCAGGCATTCCCCGGCCTGATCGCAGACCGGACAATCCAGCGGATGGTGAATCAGCAGAAATTCCATGATAGCTTTCTGATGCCGGATGACTTTTTCCGTATCGCTGCGAACGATCAGGCCGTCGTAGGCCGTCGTCTTGCAGGACATCACCAGCTTGGGCGACATGGTTACCTTGCCGCTATTCTTATCTATCTGTCCCACTTCAACCGCGCACAACCGGCAAGACCCCGCCACACTCAGCCCGGGGTGATAGCAGTAATGCGGAATTTCAAAACCGGCGTCAAGCACAGCCTTAAGCACGTTGGTGCCGCGTTCGGTCTCAATGGGACGATCGTTAAATGTTATCGTAACTTTTTCCATATTTACTATTGGAGGTTCTTTCAAAAAACTAAGGTATCGCTATGGATTTTGCTTTGAGTTTCGCTTCAAATTCGTCGCGGTATTTATTGATAAAGGTTCTGACCGCCCAGGCGGTGCCGTCAGCCAGACCGCAGATTGTTTTGCCGGGCATGGCCCCCTGTTCGTCCGCCAGTTCCATCAGCAAATCCAGATCGTAGGAGGAAGACTCGCCCTTGAGCATCCGATTCAGCAGCATCAGCATCCAGCCCGACCCTTCGCGACAGGGCGTACACTGGCCGCAGCTTTCATGAGCGAAAAAACGGACGATATTGCGCAAAGCCGTGACCATGCAGGTGTTCTCATCCATGACGATGACGCCTGCCGTTCCCAGCCCCAGACAGCCGCGTTCCACCGGGCCATCGAAATCCAGCGGGCAGTCCAGCTCATCCACCGAGAGCACGCCCGTACTGACGCCGCCGGGAATAACCCCTTTGCACCGCAGACTGTTCCGGACGCCGCCCCCGTATTTTTCTATAAGTTCCATACAGGAAATCCCCAACGGCAGTTCCACGGTACAGGGCTGATTAACATGCCCGGATAAACCGTAAAGCTTCGGGCCGGTAGATTTTTCCGTTCCGATCGAGGCGAACCAGTCCGCCCCATGATTAATAATATGCGGCACACAGCACAGCGTTTCGACATTATTGATTACCGTCGGCTGATTGAACGCCCCCTGGACCGCCGGAAATGGCGGTTTGGTCCGCGGCCAGCCGCGTTTGCCTTCCAGCGCTTCGAGCATACCGGTCTCTTCGCCGCAGATATAGGCCCCCGCCCCGCCATGAATCACGACCTCGAGATCGTAGCCGCTGCCCTTGATATTGCGGCCCAGATAACCGCCATCGTAAGCCTGACGGATCGCTTTATCCATAATCTTTATCTGGGCATTGTACTCGCCGCGAATGAAGATATACGCGACGCTCGCCCGGGTGGCATAGCAACTGACAATAATCCCTTCAAGTATCTGATGCGGATCATGATCGGCCAGAAAGCGATCCTTAAAAGTTCCCGGCTCGGATTCATCGAAATTCACAACCATATAAACAGATCCTACACGCTCTTTCGGCAGAAAGCCCCATTTCGTCCCCGCACTGAAACCCGCTCCGCCGCGGCCGCGCAGCCCACTGCGTTTGACTTCCTCGACAAGTTGTTCGGGCTCTAGGCTGAAGGCCTTTTTCAGGGAAGCGTAACCGCCCAGGCCGACATAATCGTCCAGATTATGAGCTTCCGGCTTGCCAACGTTTTTGGTCAGTACAGGTTCAAAATCCATTTTCGATCTTCTCGTAACTAATCCAGTTGTTTCAATATGTCGTCCAGCTTATCGACTGATACGTTTTTATACAACACTTTATCAATCAGCATCGCCGGTGCAAAATCACACGCTCCCAAACACTGCATCAGCATCAGGGTAAATTTGCCGTCTTCTGTCGTCTGCCCGGGTTTGATGCCCAGCTTCTCCTCCAACGCCGTCAGCAGCGATTCACTGCCGCACAGCTCACAGGAAAGCGATTCGCACAATCCGATCGTGTGCCGGCCGCGTTCACGGAGGCTGTACATATCATAAAAACCGGCCGTATCGGATACCTGGGCCGGGCTGACCTCCAGCAGTTCCGCCAGTTCCAGCATAGCCTGTTCGCTGATATGCCGGTAGGTATCCTGCACCTTATGCAGAGCCGCCAGCAGCGCTGCCTGTTTCGTCGGGTATTTGTCGAACAGCGTCACGATTTCCTGTTTCATCGCATCGGTCAATACCGGCTCCGATGAAGTCTTCGGCGGCGATAATCTTTCTTTTGCGTTCCAGGCCATCTCAATAAACCCTAACCCGGATAAACCGGAAATCCGAAGCACGAAATTCGAATTTTAAAATAAATCTCAAATTTGAAATGTCAAATATCCTCTTATGCACACTCGTTCCTGTTGAAATGTCCCGCTTTGTCGGGACGTAATTATCTGCGGACAAAAAGCTTACGCCCGGCCCGCTCCTAACTTCTAACTTCAAGCTTCTATTTCGTCATGTTTCATTTTGTTTTTATATTTGCTTTATTACTTGTCCATCTCGGCCACAATGATATTCAAGCTCGATAAAACCACCACCAGTTCAGAAATTGTATGGCCCATCATAAGCTGACCGATAGCCTGCAGATGCATCATCGATGATGAGCGGGTTTTTGCCCGCCAGGCCACATTCGAACCATCGCCCACGACATAATAACCCAGCTCGCCATTGGGGGCTTCCTGAGCGTTATACACTTCATTGACCGGCGTCTCGAATCCGCGATTCGTCATTTCATGTTCAAAATGGTGAATCAATCCTTCGATACTTCCATAGACTTCGGCTTTATTTGCCAGCGGCACCTTCGATTCACTGGTGACATTCATTTCACCTTTGGGCAGCTTTTTCAACACCTGCATGGCGATCTGGCGGGATTGTTCCATTTCTCCCAGCCGCACGAGATAGCGACTGTACACATCGCCGCCGTCAGCCATTGCCACCTTGAAATCGATATCTTCATACGCCAGATATGGTTCATCCTTGCGTAAATCACGACGCACACCGGCAGAACGGGCAACCGGCCCCGTCCAGCTCCATGCAATCGCATCTTCTCTTGATATGACGCCCACGCTTTTGGTCCGCTGGATAAAGATCGGATTGCGGGTCAGCAGCGTATGACAATCATCAAGAATCTTTGGTAATTCATCCGTCATATACTTCATGGCGATATCGGTCCAGCCATCCGGGATATCCGCCATCGCGCCGCCGACACGCGTCCAGCTTGTAGTGAACCGGGCCCCGCAAAGCGATTCGAACAAATCCATGATGCGTTCCCGGCCGTTAAACAACAGCACAAACGCCGTAAACGCCCCGCATTCCAGAGCAGCTTCGGCCACACAGAGCAGATGATCCTGTATTCGCGCCATTTCCGCTATTAACGTCCGGGCATACCGGCAGCGCTCGGTAATCTGGATTCCCAGCAGTTTCTCCACGGCGCTGTGCCAGGCAATATCGTTAGCCATCGGTGAAATGTAGTTCATCCGGTCGATGGTCGTCACATACTGATCGAAGTTGAGATGTTCGCCGTGCTTCTCGAAACCGCTGTGCAGATAGCCAATATGCGGCATACATTTAATCACGCGCTCGCCGTCCAGTTCCAGTACGAAATGAAATGTGGTATGAGTCGCAGGATGCTGCGGACCGAAATTCAATATCCAGCGTTCATCATCGCCATCCACCTTCTCTAACTGGACCGGCGTAGCGTAATCTCTTAATGTCTTTTCTTCAACTGTCATATCTAACCAACATATATATCGGCACTATGCCTTTTCTCGTGTCATTACTTCGAAGCTGGAGCGCTCTCCCATTCCTTTTAGGGGATAATCCTTGCGAAGGGGATACCTGCCGTTAAACAAATCGCACAGCAGCAGCTTTCTGGGATCGGGATGCCCTTCGAAGATAAAGCCAAACATCTCCGCCGCCTCCCGTTCCGGCCAGGTCGCACCGGCAAAAAGGCCGGTCAAACTGGGCACCGTCATGTCCTGCTCATCGACCCAGACTTTAACTATCGTGCGATGATTCAGTTCCAGGCTCAACAGGGGATAGGCCAGAGCGAAACGCGGCAATGTTCTGGGGTAGTTCAAATAATCAATGCCGACTACATCGCTAAGTTGATCGAAGCGGCATTCAGGATCATCCTTAAGAAATGTCACAACATCAATTAACAGCGATTTAGGCGTGATGATCGCCTGCATCCCGCCGGCATAATCTTCGGCATGGATACTCTGGGATCCAAACTTTTCTATGACCTTATCTGTTATGCGTGTATTGTAATTCATTAATAATAGTTTGTCGGCTTTTGCCAGTCTTGCTGATCAGGGGTTAAGTCTTGAGGCGGTTCGACACGTCTGGGAGGCACAATTACGCCTAAAGGACGGGCATCGCTGGTCTTACCTTCCCGGCAACTTTTCTGAATGAGCATAAATGCTTCCAGAATCTGTTCCGGGCGCGGTGGGCAGCCGGGAATATACACATCGACCGGCAGAAACTGATCGATGCCCTGTACTACGGCATAGGTATCAAACTCCCCGCCGGTACTGCAGCAGGCCCCCATGCTGACAACCCACTTGGGTTCGGGCATTTGGACATAAATCCTTTGTAACACCGGCATTATCTTAACCGCTACTCTGCCGGCCACAACCAGTACATCCGCCTGACGCGGAGAAAAACGCAGAGCCTCAGCCCCAAACCGGGCCAGGTCGAAGCGGGAACAGGCCACCGCCATAAATTCGATGCCGCAACAGGCCGTAGCGAAAGTCAGCGGCCACAACGAATACTGACGGCAATATCCAATCGCCTTATCCAGCTTCGTCGTCAGTACATTCGGCAAACGGGTTTCGATTTGAATACTCATACAACCTATTTCCAATCAAGCACGCCGCGGGCCCATTCGTAAATGAATGCCGCGACAAGTATAATCGTAAAAACGGCTATTGCAAGCAGATAGTATCCTGTGGGATGAACCGACTCCCCGGTCACCCGGGCCTCGTAAAACATCACCGCCCACGGATAAAAGAATATCAGCTCGACATCAAATACCAGGAAAAGAATAGCTACCAGATAAAAACGGGCATGAAACGGCTTGCGTGGCGACGTAACCGGATCTATCCCGGACTCGTAAGCGATACCCTTGATCGGCCCCTGACGACCCGGCCCCAGCAGCCAGCTCATGAAGACCATCGCCCCGACAAGCAAAGCGCCAATAATCAACATGACGATAAGTGGGATATAAAAAGCGCCAAAGGCCAGAATAGATGTTTCAGAAATACTTATAATCATGAATAATATACAAAAATTATCAGGCCCGCTCCAGCGGGACAAACCATATTTCTACAATGACTTAATAATGCTCAAGCGATTATAGTGAATTTAACGTGAAATGAATAGCAAATTAGAAAAAAAATAACAGTTTTTTTACCCCTTTATTTTGCCTAACGCTGAACCTGGAATGGTTTTATACTCGCTCCAATTGAAATTGCCCGTTTTGTTGGAACGTAATTATGTGCGGATAAAAAGCTTACGCCCGGAGCTACTACCCCTTGGGGTATAATCTAACCTTTTTCTCATAAAACAGTTACATCGTTTATTACCCATAAATTCAAACAGTTCAGATTTGCCCACACACAAAAAAAACGTTTCATCCCGGCTCTGTGCCAAGCCCGGATAAAACGCCTTTTCTTAAACTATAAATTTCAGGTAATTACAATGGATACTTCATCAGCCAGTCATCACCATTAACAATCCAGTATGATTTATCACGTTCGTAAGCCAGATTCTGATCGAACTGCCGGTGCCATTTCAATGTCCACAATTGCCGCACGTTGACATGTCGAACCGACCAGTCCATAAACAAGACATTCACCCCGCCATGATGCCGATCAATGGCAAAATGCATCATTTCCTGTTCAAATCCCGCCCATTGGCCATTAAATGCCGGCCGCTGGTGAGCCAGATTTGTCTCATAATGGGGGCCACC
Organism: uncultured Pirellulales bacterium; assembly: GCA_964482555.1. Lineage (GTDB taxonomy): Bacteria > Planctomycetota > Phycisphaerae > Sedimentisphaerales > SM23-30 > CAYZXY01. Next base: position 4,696 of record CAYZXY010000041.1, on the reverse strand, counting down.
GCCACGCCACATGCTATCCATAAAGACAGGGATATTATTCCTGTAACTACCGCCGGCATCAACATTACGCCAGTTATACTGGGAATTACGCTCCTGAATCATACTGCGATCCGTATCATACAACCAGTTATTAGCCGCAAAGCTGCAATAATAATTCTCCCAGGCGTTCGCCATCCGGTACATTGAATCAGGACCGCCATAGTCAAATCCGTCGTTGATCTTATTGGCGCTGGGGCATTGCAGCATCTCTTCATGCCGTTGCCATTCGTCCTGTAAGGCCACAATCCAGGCGCCACGATACCACGCCATGTCGCCACCGGAAATCAGCGAGCCGTCCGGTGCAATACTGACCTCGCCGGAGGGGAATTTGCTGTTGTTTTCATCAGCATACATGACCCAGATATAACTCCATTGCTTCAGATTGGATTTACATACCGCGGCTTTGGCTTGATCGCGCGCCTTATTCAACGCCGGCAACAGAATAGCGACCAGTAAGGCGATAATTGAAATGACAACCAGAAGTTCAATTAATGTAAAACCTTTTCTTTTCATGACTTGCCTGCCTCATAAAATGACGTCCAGTCTCACTGACAGAAAAAACACAGAAAAGTAAGAAATTAGCAATTGTTTGAATTATCATAACACTTAAAGACATAAATGTAAAGCATCAAAGTTAAGTAAAACGATTTATTTTAACATCATTTTTTAATGTTTGTAATTTATACTCGTTCCGATTGAAAATTCCCGTTTTGTTCAAACGTAACTATAAGCGGGCAAAGCCTTTGCGACTGGCCCTGGCGGGAATCCTCATACCCTTTGGGTATAGATTCTACAGAACGATATATTTTTCAGAAAAAAATAATTTCTCCATTTCAAACATTTCAGGAATCTATTATACTCGTTCCGATTGAAAATACCCGTTTTGTCAGAACGTAATTATCTGCGGATAAAAAGCTTACGCCCGGCCCTGCCGGGAGCTTTCTACCCAACCGGGTATATCTTTAATTACTTCATAGAAAAGCAGTTGTAAATTAGAATCTCAGGAGTTCCGGTTATAAATTATGCCCGATCAACAGCAAACCAGAAACACATCCTCCTATGTCAGAGAAATCGTTTTATGGATGGGACTTATCCTCATCATATTCCTGACAGGATTATCAATCTACGGGTCTTTTATCGGCTCGGAAAAAGCCTCGGATTTTTTTACTTCTCCTAAACTGGCTGTTTTCTGGCTGGCCCTGACAATCGTTCTGACAGCCGGCCTGGTCCTGTTTCCCGGGCTTCAGCGACAGCCCGGCTCGCTGGCTATGCATGGCGGATGCGTCTTGATTCTCATCGGGGCCATGTGGGGCAGCGACCCCGGACATGGTTTTCACAACCATTTTTTTAAAACTAACAGAATTCCCCATGCCGGAATGGTTATCGATGAGGGTCAATCATCCAATATTCTACTGGACGAAAGCTTTCGGCAGCCGATTCTCACATTACCATTTGCAATAAAGCTCAATGATTTTGATATTGATTACTACTTTAACTGGGGCAAATTGTATATTTTAACGTCCACCAATCAACAATTCTCAATGCCCGCCAGGGCCGGCGTCACACTGGACATACCTGAGATAAACACCAAATTTGAGATACTGAACATTTTTAAAAATTACAAAATGAAACAGCAAGGCGATCAGGTTGTGATATACGATGAACCCGACGGCATAAATCCGGCCGTGCGCATGAGAATCAGTCAAGAGGGACAGGAACCTTATAACAGGACCGTTTTTTTTCTCCATCCGGATTTTGGTAATATAAATGCTCAAATTCAAATGCGTTACGTATTGATGCCGAAAGAATATCTCAGCGATCTGACCGTGTTGGTCGATGACCGGGCTATTAAACAGCATCGACTGGAAGTAAACAAACCGCTGTATCACGGTGGGTATTATTTCTACCAGACCTCTTACGATGAACAAAATTTTTCCTACACGGTCCTGTCGGTTACCAGCGATCTGGGATATCCGCTGGTATTTGGAGGATATGGATTGCTGTGCCTGGGAGCTATCTGGCATTTCTGGGTCAGACCGGCTTTGGAGGGCCATAAGAATAAAAAAGAAAGCCGCGGAGAGGACCAATAAGACATAACACATTTTAACGCTTATATAAAAAAACTAAGATCTCTTAACCATCAGAAAACGATTTAATACTTCATGGAAATAAAAGCGAATATTCAAGGATTGTTAACCTATTTAACGATGCTGGCCTGGTTGACGGGTTTCGTGACGAGCATCATAAAAAAGAAAAACCTTGCTGAATGGTTTTTCTTTGGAGGATTTATCATCGCCACGGTCTCGTTTGTGTATCGGGGATTACAGGTGGACCATATCCCGATGCAAAACACGTACGAAGTTTTTTTGACGATGGGGATGCTGATCTATCCGATTTCCGTTTTCGCTAAGGAAATCCAGAAAATCGGCCTGGAAGAGGTGGATATGCTGCTGGGACTGATTATCCTTTTTCCGGTAGGATTTGTATTCGATGCCGAGCCGAAACCGCTGCCGCCGGCGTTGCAAAGCTGGCTGTTCGGGCCTCATGTGGCGGTGTATCTGCTGGCGTATGTCATCATGACCAAAGCCGCCATCCAGGCGGCTGCCGGCTTACCGGGGAGAGTTCAGAAGGATCCGGCCCTGGCTGACTACGAACGGGGCGCCTACAGGTTAATCTGTCTGGGCTTTCCTTTTCTGACGCTGGGGTTGATTCTGGGCAGCGTCTGGGGACATCTGGCCTGGGGCCGTTACTGGGGCTGGGACCCGAAAGAACTATGGTCGCTGGTAACCTGGCTGGTCTATCTGCTTTATTTCCATTTTCGTTATATGTTTGGTCGAAAGTATGTTATCATAAACAACATACTGGTGATTATCGGCTTTCTGGCGATTATCGTAACGCTGTTTGTGGTTAATTTCGCCAATATATTCAAGGGACTGCACAGTTATGCGTGACTGGCGTAGCCTCAACCAAATTTACCATAAAGATTTTTTGCCGCCAAAAGGCACAAAACACACATAAATAACAGATATCGATATTGAGAGATTTTGAGGGTGAATATTATTTCTGTTGGTAACTCACACGCTATGATAAATTGAACCTGACATTATGGAAACGGAAGCAATTAAATAGCATTGTATCGATAAACAATTTATTAACCCATAAACGCGTAAAATGAAAATTCGCATAGTAGGACTCAATCACAAGACGGCGCCGGTAGCGGTGCGGGAGAACCTGGCTTTTAATGCCGAACAGGTCGCGGGGGCGCTGGAACATTTGCAGGCAGAATTTCCCGAAGCGGAGTTTGTGTTGTTGAGTACCTGCAACCGGACAGAATTATATTACGCCGCGCGAGGCGAAAAACTCCCCGCCAATGAGGCATTGAATGTCTTCTTCAACGAATATTGCAGCATCCCGCTGGAGAACTATCAGCGGTATCTGTATTTTTATAAGGACGAGGAAGCGGTCCGGCATCTCCTGAACGTCATATCGAGCCTGGACAGTCTGGTCGTCGGCGAGGCCCAGATCATCGCCCAGGTCAAGGAAAGCTACCGGCTGGCCAACGGCCTGGGCTGCACCGGAAAAGTTTTAAACCGACTTTTCCATTGCGCCTTCGCCACCAGCAAAGAAGTGCATACCATGACCTCGATCGGTCAGCGGCGGGTCAGCGTGGCCGGGGCCGCGATCGATCTGGCAAAAAAGCTCTTCCAGGACCTGGCTTCTGCCCGGGTGGCGGTTATCGGGGCGGGCGAAATGGGCGAACTGCTTATTCAGCATCTGATGGATATCGGCTGTCAGAACATTACGGTTTATAACCGCACCTTTCAGCGGGCCCGAAATATAGCCGCCAAATATAAAATCACCGCCCAGCCCTGGGTGCACCTGGAAACGGCGCTTAAAACCGTCGATATCGTGGTTGCCGCCGCCTTGGCGGAGGAGTATCTGTTCGATAAAAGCTTTCTGACCGGTCGAGAAGGCGGCCCCTTGATGATTATCGATATTGCCGTACCGCGCAATTTCGACCCGGCGGTTGACGATCTCAGCGATGTGCATCTTTACAGCGTGGACGATCTGGCGGATGTCGTTCAGGAAAATATGACCGCCCGTCAGGAAGACATCGGCGAAGCACGGGAAATCATCAACGACAACGTCACCAGTTTCATGGACTGGTTCGGCGTGATGGATATCGGCCCGCTGATCGGCAAACTGCGTCGGCAGTTCCAGACCATGAGCATGCAGGAATTCGAAAAATGCCTGGCCGGACAGGGACACTTTCCCGGTCCGCTCAAACACAAAATGGAAGCCGCCGTTAACCGCATCACCAACAAACTCGTCCACCGGCTGATAAACAACATGTACACGGTCGCCAAAACCCACGGCCCCCAGGAGGCCCAGCATCTTATCCTGAGCATCATAGACGAGCAAGGCACGCATGAATGCGGGAGTGAATGCGAGCATAAATGCAAAAAATAATTGTAAGCGTCCACAAAAATCGTTGAGCAGGCCTTGCCCATTATAGCCTCACATGTTTAGTGGGGGGATGAATAGCCCCATAGGGCCATTTTGTTAAAGCCCAGGGCAACGCTCTGTGTATCAGAATAAGCCCTGAATAGAGCGATCTGCGTGGGCATTCCTGAAATACCGTGAATGGTTATAAGTA
>CAYZXY010000040.1:0-26309 GCA_964482555.1 uncultured Pirellulales bacterium | reverse complement strand
CATGTCAAACCCAGGATAAGGTTCTTCGCGTTGCTTCGAATTAAGCCACATGCTCCACCGCTTGTGTGAGCCCCCGTCAATTCCTTTGAGTTTTAGCCTTGCGACCGTACTCCCCAGGCGGTATACTTAATACTTTTGCTACGGCCGCGATAGAGTCAGATCTACCACGACCTAGTATACATCGTTTACGGCGTGGACTACCAGGGTATCTAATCCTGTTCGCTCCCCACGCTTTCGCATCTCAGCGTCAGTACAAGCCCAGTGCGCCGATTTCTCCGCTGGCGTTCCTCTTGATATCTACGCATTTCACCGCTCCACCAAGAGTTCCACGCACCCCTGCTTGCCTCAAGACTACCAGTATGCCCTGCAGTTCCTCGGTTAAGCCGAGGGATTTCACAAGACACTTGGCAGTCCGCCTACATGCTCTTTAAGCCCAGTGATTCCGAACAACGCTTGGCCCCTTCGTATTACCGCGGCTGCTGGCACGAAGTTAGCCGGGCCTTCCTTTGGGATCGATCAGATCTTTCGTCCCCCTGACAGTAGTTTACACCCCGAGGGGCTTCGTCCTACACGCGGCATCGCTGCGTCAAGCTTTCGCTCATTGCGCAAGATTCGTTACTGCAGCCCTCCGTGGAGGTCCGGGCAGTGTCTCAGTCCCGATATGGCGGGCCAACCTCTCAGTCCCGCTACGCGTCGCTGCCTTGGTGAGCCGTTACCTCACCAACAAGCTGATACGACATAAACCGCTCCCAATCCGCCGGAGCTTTGGTCCCGAAGGACATCATTCGGTATTACCTGCAGTTTCCCACAGCTATTCCGAAGATCGGGGTACGTTATTTATGCATTACTCATCCATCCGCCACTAACAAATAAATTGCTCGTTCGACTTGCATGTCTTAGCCATGCCGCCAGCGTTCGTTCTGAGCCAGGATCAAACTCTTCAGTTTTTTATTGTTTGCCACAGGTAGGACCAAAAGCCCCGCCTGTGCTGGCATACAATGATTTGGCTTCTCACTAGCGTCTGTGCACGCGAGTGTGAAAAAAATTCACACCTTAATTATGTGATTGTAATCCGCATTCGAAGGCAGTCACAGAGCCTTCGAGCGGTCACAATCTCGCTGCACGCATCAACTGTTCACTTGTCAAAGAACTTGGTTAATCCGACCTTCTTCTAACAATTAAAGCCTTACCTAAATTAAACTTAGCTTCACTTTGTTAGCCGATTTTCGCGGCCGGAAAAAAAGCGTCAGGCCAACTGAATGAGTCAAACCTGACAAGCACTAGATTTTACGATATTATTTTTATCTGTCAATGCTTTTTTTAACTTTTTCTTAACTTTTTTTCCTGAGATGCGTCGTTTGCCGACGTTCACATCAGGAAGTTAGAGAATATAATGAGATAATCATAAAGTGTCAACACTTAAAAAACAAAAAATTTAAAAAAAATTTCCGCAAGTCTGCCATCCTTAAAAAACCGCATTTTCTCGCGATAATCGCATGTTTTTCCATTTCTCCACACACATTTTTTTGACCATCAAACCTGGCGACTTTCCTATTATTTCACTCGCCGATGATCTTCACCAGAACCCGCTTCCGGCGTTTGCCGTCAAATTCGCCGTAAAAAATCCGCTCCCACGGCCCGAAATCCAGCCGGCCTTCTGTAATGGCGACGACGACTTCGCGGCCCATGATCGTTCGTTTGAGATGGGCGTCGGCGTTGTCTTCATAGCCATTATGGCGATACTGATCGTAGGGTTTTTCGGGGGCGAGTTTTTCCAGCCAGACTTCAAAATCGTGATGCAGCCCCAATTCATCATCATTAATAAACACACTGGCCGAAATATGCATGGCATTCACCAAACACAGCCCTTCCTGCACACCGCTTTCCTGCAGGCAATCCTCCACCTCGCCGGTGATATTAATCAATTCCCGCCGCCGCGGCACGTTAAACCATAATTCTTTACGATACGATTTCATAATGTTTTCCTGTTTTATGTTCATGGGTTAACGGGTTAATGAAAAAAACAATCTTAACCTGGATGCTCAGGCTTTATTATACTCGTTCCGATGGCAATGTCCCGTTTTGTCGGAACGTCATAATGTGCAGATAAAAAGCTCACACCCGGCCCGGAGCTTTCTGCTCCATTGGGTATAACACGCTTCCATTAGCAATGATATGAACCCCAAAAGTTAAAATCAAAGAAAGAAATTTTCATACCCACATGAACTGTGTTACCGGAAAAGCCGACTCTGGCAACGCCGGATTTCCTAAACTCCAACACATTGACAGAAAACCATTTACAGTTACAATAATCTTTTTAATAATCTTGTTTACCTGAAACCCGGATAAACCGGAATTTCGAATTAAGAAATCCGAATGATGAACCAATATCCCCATGACAAATACGGAAAGATATAGATTCGCATCTTTTGCTTCATAGCGATGTACCCTGCAATGCCATTATGGATTTCAAGGCCCCAACGCGGAACCAATCCTCTGAGGCATAATTTGTCATTGCTCTTTCGCTATTGTTTATCATTTCGGTTTCGCCATTGTTATTTTTTTTGCCTTTTTGCGCCAGATAGAATCGATATGAGACTAACGGGTATGAGGGCATTCGCTAGAGTCATGATCTTATGCAGAAAAAAAATAAAAAGAAAGGAAAACCTCACCCCTTCCTGAATTTCAGCATCTACCTGCTGACGCGGATAGTGGGGGTGCTGATTAATCTCGCCACTGCGGATGCCACCGACCGCATCGCGTGCCATGTTGGCTCGGCGTTGTATCTGGTTTATACGCGCGGCCGGCGGCGGGCGGTCGATAACCTCACCCGCAGCTACCCGAATAAAGATCCCGACTGGATCGCCCGTATTGCCCGCCAAAGCTTCCAGCATATTGTGATGCTGGTTTTCGACTGCCTGCGCAACGAACGGCAAATTCGCCTGTCGAACTGGCGGCAATACATCGAACTGGGAGATATATCCAGGGTACTGCGGCTGATCCTGCAGAATCGCGGTTTGATCATGATTTCAGGGCATTACGGCAACTTTATCGTTCTGGGTCAGCTCTTCGCCCGCCTGGGCATCGAGACCACCAGCGTTGCCCGGGAGATCGACAATCCTTATATCAGCCGGTTCCTCTACGAACAATGCCAGCCGGCCGGTCATACTGTCATCTATAAAAAGAATGCCACGCAGATAATGCTCGAGGTGCTGGAGAAACGCTCCATATTGAATTTTGTGGCGGACCAGAATGCCGGGCGCAAAGGTATCTTCGTCGATTTTTTCGGCCGCCAGGCCAGTACCTATAAAAGCATCGGCCTGCTGGCGATGCAGTACGACCTGCCGATCGTTATCGGCTATTGCCGACGGCTGGAGAATCGCTATCGTTTTAAAATCGGACTGTCCCGGTTGATTATGCCGGAGGAATGGCAGAATAAACCCGATCCTCTGGGCTGGATTACCGCCGAATACACCGTTGCCATCGAAGCCTTTATCCGTGAAGAACCGGGGCAATACTGGTGGCTGCATCGTCGCTGGAAAACCCGCCCGCCGGGGGAAGAAAATAATAACAGTTAACAAGCATACCCGAACGGGTAGACAACTCCGGGCCGGGGAGTATACCTGACTGTTTTCTGTATAAATACGAACGTTTAGAGAAAACGGAAAACCCCCATCGGAAACCGTCTGGATCAGCAGAAAAGCAAGTAAATCAAATAGTGTGCCGGGCGCTATGATATACCCAGACATCGGACTCGGCCACCCGATGATTAAGACACACGTGAAAACGGCTCATAGGCGTAACCGGCCCACTGGACGCCGGCGTTGCTGGAGAATTCGAGCATGTTGAGACGGACGCCATGTGCGAAAATGGCGATGAGACACAGAGCAATGTTGAGCAAATGACCGAACAGTATGATCGGTGCGGCGGCCAGCCAGAGCCAGACCGACGAAGCCGCTATCTGCGCGCCAAGGCTGTTGAACGCGGCAGCGATATAATAGCTGGCCAGGCCAACGGCCATCAAGCGTATATAGCTCATGGTATCCGAGAAGGTATTGATCATCGGCAGCAGTGAAGAGATAAAACCCAGTCCCAGACGTTTGACCGGATTCTGTACGGGGATTCCAAAACCGATAAATAACACAGCCCCACCCGCCAAAGCCACTATAATCATAGCGTTGGGAGCCTGGATAGTATTATTGGGAAAGAAAAGCTTCCAGATCACACCCAGCATGCCTGCCAGAAACAGCATCCAGCCGATTTCCGCGAAGGCTTTTTGCTGGGGCCACAGTTTCATGACCTGTCGCAGGTGAGCAAGAATAAGATGAATACTACCGGTCATCAGGCTGATTTTAATCAATAGCTCACGGCTGTAATCCGAGTCGGCATTCCAAAGCGGTCCCAGCGTCATCATGGCCCGACCGATGGCGGGAATAATCCCCGAGGCGACCCGCATCGCCTCTGTATCACCCACAATGGCTGCCCCCGATCCCTGCTTGAAACCGCCGATCAGCGCGATCGTATCAGGTGTGATGCCGAAAATATTGGCGTTCAGCATTCCCCAGATAAAGGTTGCGGCGCCGACAACGATCACAAGCTGAACATAGGCTTTTTCGAAACTCGTTGAGAGTTTTTTATACCAGAACAAACACGGCAGCATAAACAGCAGTCCATAACCGGCATCACTGGTGAGCATGGCGGCAAAGAAAGGCAGAGCAATCATAAAAAAGGGCGAAAGATCCACTTCGCGGTATCCCGGCACTGTTCCCAGAATATTAAATAGCGCCTTGATGGGGTAAGCCCAGCCGGGATAGATGATTTTCGTCGGGGGCTGCTCCTCAGGGTCAGGCTCGGTAACCCGCATGGCAAAGGGAATTCCCTGCTGCTGAAGGTGATTATTCAGATCGACCTCATCGCCCGCGGGAATCCAACCCTGCAAAGCAAATAAATCTTCAGCATCATATCCGCCCCGCTCGGCCAGTACAAAACGTTTCTGATTCACCAGGTCATGATAATATTCCCGAATGGCGGGGATTTTATGGACTAAACGAGCCAGATCATTATTGTTCTGTTTTATTTGCCGGTCAACCTCGGCCGCTTCGGCCAGAACCTCGTGACGGTCACGATTCGGCCGGGGTAGATGCTCCACTGAGTCAGGCAGCTCTGCCGCCGTATTGTGATTGATCACACCAACCAGACCGGCGCCCTGAGGGTACTCTTTAATGAGACAGACGCATTCGGCCTCGATCTCTTTCATATCCTCCAGAGGCATGATAAAGAATTCCACGTCCAGCCCACCTTCGTGAATGACTCGCAAATCGTCCAGGCGGACTTCACCCCAGGGTTTGAGCCGCTCGGCTTCCAGATAAAGCGTATCCAGGCGGCTGTTGAGCTCTACATTTTCTGTTTGCATCCGAACCGTTTCCCGAACGGCTTCATGCGCGGGCAGATCAAGCTCAGAGGCTGCGGGCGGAATGGCTGAAAGAATCTGCAGGGCCGTTTCAGCCTGCTGAATTTCAGCCTGCCGGTCTTCTTCAAAGGAGAGCTTTTCCGGACGAACCGGCTTCAGATGCACCTGGGATAATTCCTGCAGCGTCTTCAGAAGCGTTTTACGGTCTGCCTTGCGGACAGCAATGGTCATTTTCAACATCTTGCTTATCATAAACGTCGCGTTTCCTTACGATTGAATCTTGTCTTTGGCGATCTTGGCACGGGCCACGCCGGCGGTCATTTCATCCCCCAACTGGATGCGGATAACGCGGATGGCCTCCTGACATTCAGGAATTTTGACCTTCTCAAACAGATTGACCCGCTGACTGATTTTGTTGAGTTCGCCGACGAGCAATTCATACTGACGATCAATAATATCCATGCGCGCCTGACAGCGGCTGATTTCGCGTTTATCCTGCAGGGCCCGATCGACCCAGACCGGAGTAGCGAAAAGACTGTAGCGTGCGTGATGAAAGATGACTTCTTCAAAAACAGGAATACTGACCCCGGCGACATTGGTATGCGACGTCTTCACTTTTTCCGGCCTGGCCAGCGCTTCGAGATTGACGCCAGCCACATCCTTAAGAACGATCTTATAGGGCGACAAGCGGGCTTCCGCCTGTACCTTTTCCTGACGGGCCAGCTCGCGTTGTTTCTGTACGTCCCGCAGCGTCATCTGCAATTGCTGCTGCTTCAGCTTCAGCATCGGCAGATAGCGTTCGAATCGCGAGAGCTGATCGCGGTAACGCTTAAATTCCGGCCGGGTTTTTTTGATTTTTTTCGCCATAACCGTATCCCAATCACTGCATTACTTTTGCCGGCCAGTGTTTGTCGATAATGCTGCGGCGGATGCCTGTTTCTGCCGGATCGAAACATTCTTCCAGAATCTCCCAGCATCGGTCCAGAGCGTCGAACAGCGGAATATTCACCGACAGGTCCATAATCTGGTTTTCAAATATTTCCCCATATTTCAACAATTTCTTGTCCCAGTTGGACATCTCAAAACCCATATCGCGTTTTTCGCGACTGGAACGGCACTCGGCATAAAGCTGAATACAGGCGTCCATGATCGCCCGATGATCGTCGCGCGTAGCGCCGTTAACCTGCTGTTTCAGCCGCGACAGGGATCCAAATGGTTCAATGCGACCGTTACGCAGATAAAACTGCCCTTCGGTAATATAACCCGTATTGTCCGGCACAGGGTGCGTCACATCATCACCCGGCATCGTCACACAGGCCAGCACCGTCATCGTACCGGCGCCGTCAAAATCAACCGCTTTTTCATACCGTCGGGCCAATTGGGTATAGAGATCACCCGGGTATCCGCGATTGGAGGGAATCTGCTCCATGATAATGGCAATTTCCTTTAAGGCATCGGAATAAGCAGTCATGTCGGTCAAAAGCACCAGTACCCGTTTCTCCTGCAAAGCGAACTGCTCTCCCACTGCCAGGCATAAATCCGGCACCAGCAGGCATTCCACCGTCGGGTCTGAAGCGGTATTGACAAACATGATCGTACGGCCCAATACGCCGCCCTCTTCGAAAGTATTTCGGAATTCCAGATAGTCATCATGCCGCAGGCCCATGCCGCCCATGATAATAACATCCGCGTCGGCCTGCAAGCCCACCCGGGCCAGCAGTTGATTGTAAGGTTCGCCAGCCACAGAGAAAATCGGCAGTTTCTGTGATTCGACCAGGGAATTAAAAATATCGATCATCGGAATGCCGGTATTTACCATCTGGTCCGGCATGCGCCGCCGGATCGGGTTTACCACCGGTGAGCCGATATCGACCATCTTTGCCGCCGGTTCCGGCCGTTTATCGCGCGGCCGCCCCGCCCCGTCAAACACACGACCCAGCATTTCATCGCCAAACGGCACCTGCATCGGCCGATGCAGAAAATGGATGCGGTCGTTGGTGCTTACGCCTTCCGTACCTGTAAATACCTGAAGGCTGACCTCGTCGCCTTCGACGCGGATTACCTGCGCCAGCGAACTCGAACGGCCGCTGTCAATCACCGCCAGTTCATCGTATCCAATACCGGATGCTTTAACCTTCACCACATTACCGGTAATTCCCGTTATCTCATCATAATATTTTCTCATCCGGAAAATCCTCCCGCCTCAATAAAAGCGTCTATTTCCTGCACATAATTGTCATACTCGTCGCTGTCCATAGCGGCAAAATTCCAGTTGCGGAAAATGTCGGTTAATTTGACAAACGTTTTACGGGCCTGTTCCTTGTTCTCAAAATCAAAGGACGAGTCCATAATCTTCAAAACCTTGTCAAAGACGAAAATCTGCCGTTCCGCCGGCGTCGCTGCATCAACCGGGTCAAACGCATTCTGCTGCAGGTAGCATTCATCAAAAAAATCAGATTTCAACGACAAAACATAATCTTCTATGGTCGTGCCTTCTTCGCCCACTACGGTCATCATCTGCTGGACTTCATTGCCGCGACGCAGAATTTTCCGCGCTTTCTGAACTTTCTCAGGTTCGATAATGCCGCGATACTTGGTCCAGGAATCCAGCGGATCGATTGCCGGATAACGCCGGGCATCGCTGCGGGCTCGCGAGAGACCATGAAACGCTCCGACAACTTTCAAGGTCGCCTGCGTCACCGGTTCCTCAAAATTTCCTCCCGCCGGACTAACGGTCCCTCCGATCGTCAGCGAACCAACGGTCCCATCACGCAGTTCAATCGCCCCTGCCCGTTCATAAAAGGAAGCGATCCGGCTTTCCAGATATGCCGGGTATGCCTCTTCGCCCGGTATCTCCTCCAGCCGGCCCGACAACTCACGCATCGCCTGAGCCCAACGCGACGTCGAATCTGCCAGCAGCAGCACATTCAATCCCATCTGCCGGTAATATTCTCCTAACGCCGCCGCTGTATAAACCGACGCCTCCCGCGCCGCCACCGGCATCGCCGAAGTGTTACAGATAATAATCGTCCGCTCCATCAGGCTTTTGCCCGTTCGCGGATCGGTCAATTCGGGAAACTCGCGCAGCGTCTCTACCACTTCGCCCGCCCGTTCACCACAGGCGGCGATAACCACCACGTCAATCTCCGCATGACGCGATGTGATCTGCTGCAAAACCGTCTTGCCAGCCCCGAACGGTCCGGGTATGCAATACGTTCCCCCGCGAACCACTGAAAACATCGTATCGATAATCCGGATTCGTGTCACCAGCGGCTCAGTAGGCATTAAACGCAGCTGCGATATGTTCAGCGGAATTTTCACCGGCCAATCCTGCTCCATACTGACCGTTAACTCCTGACCGTCGGGCCCCGTCAAGGTCGCAATTTCTTCATTCACGGTATAGTCACCCGCTTCGCGAATGCTCTTCACCTGGAATTCACCCACCAGGGTAAACGGCGACATAATGCGATGATTAAAAATGCCCTCAGGCACACTGCCCAACTTATCGCCCGCTTGAACGGTCTGCCCTTTTTCCACCGCCGGCGTAAATGACCACCGGCGTTTTCGGTCCAGACCATGAATATAATGACCCGGCTCCAGAAAATACCCTACGTCCTCCGCCAGCTGCGGCAACGGATTCTGCAAGCCGTCATAGATACTCCCCAGCAATCCCGGTCCCAGCGACACTGAAAGCATCTGTTCCTGAAACTCAACGGGATCGCCAACCTTTAGACCGCGCGTTTCTTCAAAGACCTGTAAATCCACCTGATTGCCGCGTACCCGGATAATTTCGCTTAAGAGCCGCGCTCCGTCTCGACGCTGACAATACCCGATGGAGTTCTGATATACCTGTTCGTTTGTTGACGCTGTAACCAGGTTTCCGTAAACGGTCGAAATTTTTCCGTGCACCTGAACGCCCTTTCCATAAAAACTTTAATTAAGTAACTGTATTAGCGATTATTCATTGCTTTGTCGGCTGGCCTGTGGCTCTTCACCAATTCTTCGCCAACGCTCCAGCAGCATCAACCGCACGCCATAGACAATAATTTCATCATTCTTAAAGGTGAACCAGGCGTCATGCTCATCCAGCCACTGCCAGCGGAAGCGATCCACCACCCGCTGAGCAGCCAACGGATTTTCCGCCCCGCTCCACTGCGATAACAGTTCCCGGACATCGAGAAAATCGGCCCCCAGTTCTGGACACACCCGGTAATCTTGCGCATCAAGCCCTAAAGTATTAGCCCGGGCCTCTGCCAGGGCATTACGCAACCCCACCTCAAAAGCCGTCCACTCGCCCATGAAAAAACTATTAAGCTGTTGAGCTTGTCGGGCGGCATACTGAAAATAACTGGTCCAAAATCGGTCTTCCGCGGGATGAAGCGGCGAATGCGACTCTTCCTCCACCACCAGATAATCCGGCAGAGGTTCGTGTCCTTCAAGCTGCTCTTTCGACAAAACGGTCGGCACCGTCTCCGAAATCTCCTCAACCTGATACGCCTGATATTGCTGCAAATCATCTATCAGATATATCGTCTCCAGGATTTCGCGAACCGAGGCACTTTCCTCGACGACATCCAGCATCTCCGACATACTCAAAGGTAACGGTTCACCGAAAGCCGCCATTGTGGGCAGCGATGTCACCAGATAATATACATCTCCAGCCGCCAGCATACTTTATTTCCCTCGCTCCGATAATTCATCCAAAACCTCACGCAACCGCGGGCTTACCAGTTTACCCATAATTTCGGTAACGGAATCCACCACGACCTCACTGGTCCCCTCATCAATAGTATATTCAAAACCGGCTTTCGTCAGCGTTGAACGGATATTTATCCGACCTGCACCCTGAAGCCCCTTCTGCAATTCGCCCATCAGTTTATCGGCCAGTTTGTCCGCCATCGCCTCGGGCAAATTAATCTCAATCTCGAGTTCTCCGGCGCTGTCCTGACCGGCATACTGCATCACCACTTCACGAATCAGCGATTCCATAAACGCCTCATCCTGCATGGTTTCAGTGACCTGCGGCGCCAGCAATCCCTCAAGCGTACGCAGTACTTCGCTTTTCAGCTCCTCGATAGCGTCGCGCAAAGCCAGCCCTAATTCAGTCCGCCCCTGCTCAATAATCTTTTTCGACTCTTCGTTGGCCCGGCGAACGATTTCGTCAGCCTCCTGGCGGGCGTCTTCTACAATCTGCCGGGCTTGGTCCTTCGCTTCAGAACGGATTTTCTCCGCGGCTTCCTGACCCGCCTCAACGCCTTCTTTTTTTAGTTTGTCAACGAAAGTTTCTATTGATTCTGCCATGCGACACCCTTTGCAAATGTATCACGTACTGTCAACTATAATGATATACGTATGACGATTTTAATCGTTCATGATAATGCCGGATCTTAATAACACCGTGCCTGCTTGCGCACGGTACTGATCATAGCCGACAACTGTTACCAATAATCATACATTTCAGTTATACCAGTTCATTAAAAATTAACCATGTCAATCGACGTCAGTTAACTCCTATAAACGATGATTTTCAGCTATTGCGGAAATCGGTAAGCCGGATACCTTGCTCGCACTGATTGACGCCATGGACGTTTGTAACGTACCAAGACATTACACGTTTTCGTGACATGAACCAGCGATACAGCCAGGATACCTGGATCACGGTGGACAAACTCTATCAGGGAACCATAAAGGTCAGAAAGATAAAGCCGAAGAGACCAACGGTTTCCACAATGCCCATGGCCATTAATGTATTAGTAAATATCTGTTTGTTTTCAGTTTCGCTTAAAGCACGGCAACCGGCTGCTCCTACCAGCCCCTGTAGCCAGGCACTGAAAAGCTGAGCAATCCCGCAGGCCAGGCCCAGACCGAATATCGTTGCTCCATGGGTGGTCAATATATCAGTATCTCCCAGAATACGCGGCCGCAGGATAATCAGCATAAACATGAAACCGTAAAGCGTCTGGGAAAGCGGCATACCGACAAAGGCCACATAAAGAAAATTAAGAGGTTTGCCTGCCTTGGCTTCTTTAGCCCAGGCGCCGGCGGCGGCTCGGCCGGCCATGCCGATGCCGATCGCACTGCCAATAGCTGCAAGCCCCATAGTTGCTCCCAATCCCAACTGGCCGAAAAAAACTGAAGATTCCATAATGTTCGTTTCTCCTTACGTTAATACTTAATCAACGAAGCCGGAATATCTCATTGACCAAACCAATGATAATACAAGGACTTAGAATCTTTAAAGGTATTCCATACTTATTGCATACTCGTTCCGATTGAAGCTACTCGTTCTGTCGGAACATAATTATCTGCGGATAAAAAGCTTTCGCCAGGCTCTGCCAGGAGCTTTCTAACCGATTGAATATACATCAGCAACCGTCTTGCTTAATATGACAATCCGGTCAGAAAATTTTTCCTCTTTTAACAGTTTAATTATAGAAGTCAACAGAAAAAAATATCGCTAAAGCGTAATTTCAAAAAATATAAATATTTTTGTCTTAAATGTTTAAGTTTTTCTGCCCGATGGATTGTCCCGTCATCAGGCATTATAAATATAAAAACTTCTCACCAAAAGCATTTCCCATTCTGGGGCGGGTTTTTTATACGAAAAACCCTGCTGATGCAACCGATCCAACACGCCGCTGACCGAAAAACTCACGCCGCACTGTTTTTTAACACAGGCCATCTTCAGCCTGAGGATATCCGCCAACGTCTTGTCACGCATGAATCGGTGGAGTTTTTTATTTCGGCTGCCATTTAAAAAAATAATACGCTTTCATACGAACTCTATCGGAACCGTTTTGCTTCTACCTTAATAAAAATGCTCTTTCAAAAATATTTGTGAATAAAAAAGAAGGATAGACAATCCGCAACTCAAATTAACCTTAAGGGCCTGAAGCCACAAAGACCGCCAACCAGACTATGTACACTGCTTCCGACAGAAGTACGCTTTTTCTCATACGTAAATATTTACAGATAAAGCTTTTACGTCTTGATTTGGATTTTGCCGGGGCTTGCTGCCGGTGAGATATAAATCTATGACAAATCACTATGATGACACGAGTCGTAACTGCATGCCTTCATTATTCGTCATTTGGATTTCTAAACCCCAATTGGACATACAATCCTGTTTGCTTTGAGGTTATTTTTATACTCGTTCCGATTAAAATTACCTGTCCGCCGGCAGGCGGGCCCGTTTTGTCGGAACGTGATTATGAGCGAATAAAAAGCTTACGCCCGGAGCTTACTGACCGATTGGGTATATCCTGCCACTAACCCTTAAGGACTATTTCGTTTTATGTTTCATTGGGCTTAAGCACCAACACTGAAACCGGCGTATGATTGACAATTCGTTCCGCCTGCGTGCCAAGCAGCCAGGTTTTGATGCTTGATCTGCCGCGGTCGCCGATGACAACCAGGTCGATATCATTGTTCTCGACAAACTCAATGATGGTCTCCACCGGTCGATACGACTCCAGCAGCCGGTATTCCAGATCAAGCCCCTCGGCGTCATTATGGAATTCATGCACCAAATGGTGCAGTTTGCCTTCCAGATTCTCCTTGAACTGCTTTTGATAATCAGGGGAAGCAGCTCTGGTCGGCGAGCGGTAATGAACGGCCTGCCATGGCGGATTAAAGACATGGGCAATGTAAAGTTTAGCGTCATCCTGGCGGGCAACACGGATTGACTGTTCGATTACCTGGTGCGCCGCCACGCAAAGATCGACGCAGGCCAGCACCATTTTGAAGGGTTGGTCATGCGTCGGCCGCACAATCATCACCCGACAAGGCGCTTTTCGCACACAGGCCGTCGCCAGAATGCCCAGACCGTGACGCGAATCGCTGCTGCCATTCGAACCCAGCATCAGCAAATCGGCGTCAACCGCATCCACCCGCTTAAGAATCTCTTCATAAGGCGGCCCTATAACGATATCCACTTTCAATTCCAGATGCCGTCTTTCGTCGTGACCGTCTGGATATGGTTCGTCAAAACGTATTTCCGGCGAATTAACCTCAAACAGCCCCCGTATCTGCTCCTGGGTCGTTTCCCTGACATTTTTCACGACTTCCTCATAAGGTTCCCCCATCGCCTTTTCCAAATCATGTACGACCTGTTTGTCAATGACATGTATCAAATGTAGATCGGCCTGATTCCAGCGGGCAATGCGTCTGGCCTGTTCCAGGGCCACCTGCGAAAACTCCGAAAAATCAATGCCGACAACTATATTCTTCAACCGATCCATATTCCCTGTCCCTTTCAATGCAAATTCAATGGCAAGCCGTTAACGTCGGCATTCCGGCAATTCTGAGTGAACCTTAAAAAAGGTTACAAATTCTTAACTGTCATTATTTTTACTGTCTCCGACTGAGTTCTCCCATTTTCTCCAATCATAACTGCCTTTGAAGAAAACGGTCAGGGGTAGCCCGGGCGGGAGTTTTCATACCCTCTGGGTATGACTCATGGGGTAATTTACACGCTTTTCTCATATGACTTCTGTTTGCTCTCCACACGCTGATCGAACGCCCGGAAGATTAATTTAGCCACGGAGGCCGGATATAATTTTTCTGTGTTAAAAATGATATCGTAACCTTCCTCGTCAACGAACTCTTTACCCACGAAGTCCTTGACGAAGCGAATCTGCTCCTTATCGGTTTTGCGTACGTGCGTTCCGGCCTCTTCCAGAGAAATTTCCTGTTCCCGGGCATAACGTTTATACCGCAACTCCTGCGGCGCCGTAACCAGTACGCTCAACCCCTTATCACGCGGCAGCACATATCCCGCACCGCGCCCTACAATGATCGCCTGCCCATGCTGAGCCAGCACCATCAGAGCCTGACCCAGATGCTCATAGTATCGCAATTGCTTAATATGCGTATGAGACTTGCCCCTGAGTTTGGGGACCAGCCAGTCGCCAATCCACCCCAGCGTCCGCTCATCCACACTCATCAGCAGCTGCAGTTGCACATTCATATTGTCGGCCATGTAGTCCAGTATCTCCCGGTCGTAAACCTGCCACTCCATCAAATCCGACAACATACGGGCAATCTGAGCCCCGCCGCTGCCGACTTCACGCTCGATAGTGATATAATTGATTTCCTGCCCCCCAGCCAGCCGGGCATGCTTGCCGGTGAAACCACCCTTTTCTTTCTGTTCTTCCCATAGCTTCATCTGTTGCTCAACGATCTTTGCCGGGTCCTCACCGGCCTCCCGGTTTTTTTCCTGTTCGAGTTTGCTGATCACCCGCTGATCGAACGCCCGCCAGATTAACTTGGCGACGGATTCCGAAGACATCTTTTCCGTATTGCAGACCAGATCGTATTGATGCGGATCGTCGATATCAATCCCGGCAAAATCCCGCACAAACCGCCGCTGCGAATCATCCGCTTCACGGATTATCATCCGGGCCTGCTCTATATTGATGTTATTCTTCTCCGCATAACGCTCGCAGCGCAAATTGAATGGAGCCGTTATCCGAACCCGTAACCCTCTCTCCCGGGGCAAAATCTGCCCCGCTGCACGACCTACGATAATAGCCTTTCCGTGCCTGGCGATAATCAGCAGCACCTTACCCAGATGCTTATAATAACTGAGCTGTTCGACATGAGCTGATGTTTTCGAGGTAAAAAACGGCACCAGCCAGTCATTAATCCAGCTTATGGTTCGTTCATCCACGCTTTCCAGCGCTTTGACATGAACATCCATGTCTTCAGCCATGTAATTCAGTATCTCTTTATCGTAAATCTGCCAGCCCATCTGGGCGGCCAGCTTGATGACCACATCCTCGCCATCGCTTCCGGTGGAACGACTGACTGTGATATAATCTACATGTGCCCCACTTGCCTGATGCGCTATTCCGCTCACCCTGGTCTTCATGTTCCGTGCCATCTCCCACTGATTCATTTGACGCTCGACTATCTGACCAACGCCTTCATTCTTATATATCCTCTCCGACATGACAACACAGCCTCTTTTAAAATTACAAACTTGATTGGTAATACCGTTGAGTACGTATCAAATGTCATATAATTATACGATAAAATGTTCTTAATTGCAATGTAAAAAAGAATTTATATCATTTAGCGATTCAACGTTGTCCCTGAAATTAATCGGTTCGAACACCACGTTGTAATTAGAAATGATGCAATTATACTTGTTCCGTTTGCATTTTCCCGTTAAATCCAAATCCGAGTTTGAGCAGATAAAGCATTTACTGTTGGCACTGACGAATATTTTAATATCTTTGGATATAAATCCATTTTTTACCGTACAAGATTTTCCCTTGAGATATGTTTGTATGCCTCCACAAACAGGTAGTACCATAATACCTGCAACGCTCTGTATCATTATGAATTCCTGCCACATCTTATTATACTCGTTTCGATTGAAAATTCCCGTTTAGTCCAAACGTAACTATGAGCGGAAAAAGCCTTTACGACTGGCACTGGCGGGAATTCTCATACCCTTTGGGTATAATATTCTGAATTACCGCTCATTTCAAAAAAAACTGTATATAAAATATTAGCTTATACAGTCAATACAGACACAAAAAAAACCGTAGATTTGAATGCAGGTATTGTGAAATAATTCTCATTATATACTGGCTTTTCACATTCAATCGTTATTCATATTGAAATCTTCTTTCATCTTTTCATCTGATTGAGTTTTCCCGTTTTCTGCAATCGTTTTTACATATGGGGGTAGTTGTATGTCTGTAGGATACCACCGGCTTCGCGCCTCGCTATACGTATTATGCGCCAGACTTGGATCTTCCTCGTTTTACGTCCCACCTGGCATATTTCCGGCGGTCCTGCCAAAAGTTTTCTACCCAATTGGACACACAAGACATGTTATCGGACTGAGTTGTCCGGCACAAAGAAAAGTCCCGGCCCTTTGATGTCATCGCGATACGGCAGCAAGCCGTCCGGCGTGATGGAAACGCGCATAATTTGCGTCTGGCCAGAGTGATAAACCTGGACATGCCCGTCAGTAAAGCCGGCGTGAAGCTTTATACCCAGATTCTCCGCAACTGGAGCAGGCAGCGTGTCGTTTGTCGCCAATGTCCAGAAATCGCTGGAGACAGCAGTACCCTTCGCTACACCTGAATCGCGAAATCTTTCACAGCTACTGTACCTACCTTCGGCCCGCCAGTGATTGAATCCCAGATAGTCACTGACAAGAAGCGTACTGCCCTGCCGACGGCGGGTATCCGACATCCGGCGAGGTCCGACGAATACCCGGTCGGGACTGAGGTTGCCGACATAATTCCAGTAATAGCAATATACTCCAAAAACGGGATCTTCGACGCGGGTTTCCGGGGCGGGGTTGTCCCATTTATCGCCAGCCTGCCAGGCATCCTGGAGATAGGGATATTCTCTGGGAGCATTGGGGCAAAACATGGTTTGAGGATTTTCGATATAGGTATCCAGATATTCCGACAGAGCGCGATGCAGGGTGGGCAGGCGTTTTTCATAACCGGTAAGGACCATGGGTTCCTGCCAGCCCCAGTCATAATACTGGCCAATGGTCGCCACAGAGGGCGGATAATAGCCGTTATGGTCTATGGCGGAAAGGGTGACGCCTTGAACGATGCTTTTCTGGCGGTCGCTTCCGATGATCTGACGCGCGTGCCGTCTGGCTTTTTGGAGGGTGGGCAGCATGATGGCAAAAAGAATCCCTATGATGGAAATAACCACCAGCAATTCCACCAGAGTAAATCCTCTCCTAATGCATTTCATAACAACACCTTACAAACGATAAGCCGGTTACTCTATTTCTCCTTTTTCTAGAAATGCTCAGTAACAATTATATTCAATCCGGCATAAAAAGCAACAGGTTAATGCGTTGATGGGTTGATAGGTGACAGAATAATCAAGGGCAGATTGTCCGCGGTATGGCAGGGCAGCAAGGGTGGGAACTTTTGCTGGAAGGCATTTCCGAAACCAGTGTTAGTCATCTGAAATCTGATTGTTCCTGTCGTTTTGGCTGGTTATGCCGGGTGTGAAAGCAGTTGTGTCGGCAGCAGCAGTGACTTCGATAACGACCGGCGGCGAGGTTACGGAGACGCCATTGTGCATGAGAGCCTGGGCGACATAAACATGCAAACCGGGCACGAGGGTGGGGGATTCCCAGGCCCAGCCATCAGAACTGTCGAGGTCCTGAAATTGCAATTCTCCATCGAGGAAAAACTGCACCCGGTCAACTCGGTCTTCAGAACCGTTAATCTGGGCTTCAATGAGCAGCGTGTCCTTATCCGTATAAACCACGACGCCATCATCAAAATTAACCAGGCTGATGGAAAAAGACTGATCGATACGGTTGAGCCAGTTCTGCGACAAGACTTTGGAGTCGTACAAATCGATGATGCCGTCACGGTTGAAATCCGCCGGCAGCGGCCATTCGCTCATGCTCGCATAAGCTGTACCGCCATAAGCCCCCATGTTCAACCGCCCGCCGTTGGGCATACGTTCGGATCGGGGGCTCTCTGCAGGGTCGGCTTGATCGATGCAGGGACTGGTAACATTATCCAGAATCCAGAGTCCCTGGCGGAGATAATTGACATCGGTCGGATCATCGCCGGCGGGCCGGTTGGGATCATCAACGGGCAAGAATCGGCCTCGCTCAGAAAGTAGATGATAATCGTCGTTTTGCGGATCGGCAAATCGGGGATAGATGCTGATATTGCCTGTTCCCACTATATCAACGACATTCTGAATGCAACTGTATTCGGCGGAACAGCCCAGCAGATCGCCTTGATCATTATACCAGAAGATGCTGTTGCTGATACGGGGATTCGCGCCGTTGGAGGCTTCAACGCCCGACCGACAATGCACAACGGTAACATGGCTAATGGTCGGCGAACTGCTGATCGCGCGAATGCCGATATCGGCACCGCGAATGACAAAATTTTTCAGGACGCTGTTTTCATCTTCATTAAAGCTGAAATCGACGCCTTTGTCCTGGTTATTCAAATCCAGCGGGTGAATGACGGCGGCATCGGCGGCGCTCTGAATCGTCAGGGCCTTGCCCAGATAGCGGACCGACTCGCGATAGACGCCGGGCCAGACAAGGATATAATCGCCGTGCTTGGCGACATTAACGGCATGTTTGATGGTCTCGAAGGCGTTCTTACGGTCCAGGCCGGTGTTATTATCCTTGCCGTTTTTCACATCGACATGGTATGTCAGATAACCCACACCTTTACTGGCCTCAGAGGTGTTGCCGTAAGCCCCCATGTTGATACGCTGGCCATTGGGTGTTGGTTCGAAGAAGTAATTAACCCCGGAATCGCCCGCATCGATCGAAGGGCTATGAACATTATCTTTGGTCCAGTTGGGGTCGCTGGCGTCGGTGACATAACGGCCGTACAGCGATTTCAAATGATAATCCTGTTCGGGTAAAGAAGCAAACAGAGGATCGCTGTTTATATTGCCGGACCCGCCGGGATAGCCTCCTTCGATATTGCAGAAGTTGACCGGACTGTTGGCGGCGGGATTGACCAGAAGCGTCTCCTGCCCTTCGTTGTACCAGAGGATGCTGTTCTTCAGTTGTATGTTGACCTGGTCGGCATAGACGCCGCCGGCAAACGGGTTGCCGCTGTTGTAATGAACATGATTCTGAGCGATGGTACAGTTGAAAACATCGATTCGGGGAATCGGCAAAAAGCCGTCAATAGACCAGTTCGCATCCTGAACGGCATAAACACCGCCGCCGAGGGTATGGCAGTAATTCCGGGTGATGAGGCAATTCTGAAGCGTCAAACGGGACAGATGATTGCCAAGATAATAGACGCCGCCGCCGTCGAGGGTATTGCCTTCGGCCCGGTTATGGTGGATATGACAATGGGCGGCTTTGACGATACCGTTATGGCAGAATATGCCGCCGCCGCGGCTGTTCCAGTAGGCCATATTGTCTCGAATCTCGCAATGAACGACCGAAGCGCGCGAGGCTCTAAGCAAAGCGATGCCGCCGCCGCTGCCGCCGGATTCGCAGGGCCCCAGCCCCCCTGCCCGGCAATGTTCTATCAGACAACCAGCGATATGCGGAGCGCCGCCAACACAACCAATGCCGCCGCCGGCTTCCGCACCGCAATGACGAAAAACGCAATCAACGATAGACGGACTGCTTTTTTCACAGAAGATGCCGCCGCCGACAGGATTCGACGCGCTGTCAAGCCAGCTGGTATTCATATCGAGATTAATGCAATCGCCAGGAATGTAGCCGTTGATGATGTTAAAGCCTTTGATGATAGTTTTTGTTTCCGGGCCGACAATGTAAAAAGCCCGGTGGCCGGTGGTTTGCGGCGAATAGACCGCGCCGCAGTCGATAGTCGTGCTCTCGGCGCCGTCTCGGGAATAGATCATGGCCGGCGTGATGAGCCGGTCGCCGATGATAACGTCGCGATTGCCGGGGCCGGTATAGACGCCGGGGGCGACTTCGATGACATCTTCAGGATGGGAAACGGCGTTGACGGCGTCCTGAATCGTAGGATACTGATCGGGGACATGCAGGACGGCGCTTTCGGTTTGCAGGCAGACCTTGATATTATCGATAGCGGCCATGGTCCCCAGCAGCATGATATAACATGTTCCATTGGGCGAGGAAAGTTCGATAGTATGATGGCCCTGGCTCAGGGGCACGGATTCCGTCCAGCCGTATCCATCGATCGATAAGGAAAACATCAGGTAGCCCTGCGAGGAATCGGGGTCCAGTGTAACAGCGTGGCCCGGAAACATGACATCAAATTCAATGGTTCCTTTATATAGACGCTGGCCGGAAATATCGAATGAAAAACAATAACTCAAATGAGCGGGTAATCCACCGAAACCGACAAACATCAGGCCGCGCGGCGGATTGCCTGTCTGGCTGGAAAGTACGAGATAGGGTTCCGGGGGCGGAAAGGCGCCTTCGGGCCAGAATACGGCATGATCCTCACAATCGTCAACGACCTTACTGGTTGTGAAATCATCGATATAGAAAAAATCGCAGGCAGTACCGGATTGTGCCGGGAGAGTACGACAAGTGAAGATTGACAACAGAATTATCGAAAAAAGAAACCAGCGAAATCTGCAGGATAAACTCATCGGTCGCCTCCTTGAACATCGATATTTTCGCAAAGTCTGAGGAGCCATGTCCAGCCCCAGCCAGCCTCCGGCTGTACGGCGACATCGGAACGACTGCCGGACATATCAACTCCGGCATCATCCGTTTGGGACTCCTCGGCGAATTCCATAAATAACTCGCCGAGCATCAATAAGCCAGTCGTCTTTTTATCCTGTTGCCAGAAGGAAATGCGACGAACCCAGTCTCGCTGCATATCCACTTCATAACGCACTTCAGCAACGACAGACTGTACCGGCCGCAAGACAATAGTCGCCATTCCGGTCTTATCATTATAATCGGTCGTAAACGGCGTGTACTTTTCCGCCGCATCACGACGAATCACATCAATGGTATGCATACCCATCCAGGGACGCGGCAGCCCCGCAAAGAAACTGCAGCGGCTGAAACAGCGGGATTCCTGAGTATCAATATCGACAATTCCCGTCCAGCCCAGGCTGTCAACCACTTGATAGTCACCTGACGTCAGGACGAGACACGGCGGCCGGCGGCCATACTGTTCAAAAACAAAAGGCATCTGCCCTTCGCCTTTTACGACATTTCCGTCAATCCGGCCATCAATACTAAACCTGCACCATCCCTGCTGATGAGGCTGATCGCGCAGGTCTTCCACATTGACGCCGGAGGGCCAGGCATACTGGAAATATTCTTCCTTAAGAATATTCGGACGGTAATTGACCAGAGGTTTTTCCAGTCCGTTTTGGCCGTTGTGTTTCAGAATAACCCATAAGCCGTTTCCCTGATCGCTGATCTGCAGCCCCTCGTATGTCATATTGTCCATTCGGGAGAGAAATTGCATCATCTGTGGCTGATCCGTCGGTAAGCGGCGGACAGACAAATCGCGGTTCCACGTTCGGCAATTCACCAGGGCAACGGTGTTTCTTTTATCGTCGAATCTATAGTTGGCATAATCGTTTTCCAAAACCAGACAGGTATCGCTGTTAGCTTGTTTCGATTGGATGAGCCGCGTCATCACGGGGCCATCGCCGCCGCGCGGAAAGTAGTACCAGCATTCACTTTGGGAATCGCCGCGGGGTTGAGCGTCCCATGTCGCGGCCGTGTAATTTTCCATCAGATCGGGCGCGTGGGATAAGTGCCCGGAGTTGGGCATGACGGCCATGCTGCCGGCCGCGGCTATAGTCCCGGCCAGTAATAGCGAGGTCAATCCGGCAGGCGTTGCGATAGTCCCGACAACGGCTGCTGCCGTGCCAACTTCAAGTGTGCCGGCATTAACGAAAATCCGGGTTGCCGAGGCGTCACTCTGAGCCGTCATTTTTCCAAAGAGCATCAATACACTTAACAAAGCCCCTTTGCCCAGTCCGTTGCGGGCAAGTTTCTTCTGGAGGGTATTTTTAGCCCGGAAAAACAGCATCCGGACGCCGAATTCGCTGGTACCG
Organism: uncultured Pirellulales bacterium; assembly: GCA_964482555.1. Taxonomy (GTDB): domain Bacteria; phylum Planctomycetota; class Phycisphaerae; order Sedimentisphaerales; family SM23-30; genus CAYZXY01. The sequence continues at coordinate 4,387 of CAYZXY010000040.1, read as the reverse complement.
AGCACCTCGGCAATTTCGTTATATTCCATATTGTCGTAACACCGCATGGTTAACACTTCACGATGGCGTGGTTTCAAATCGCGCATGGATTGAAACACGAGCTGTTTGAGCTCCTGACCGATCAGATGTTCGAGCCCTTCGCGGTCGAGACCGCTGCCGTTGAAGCGATGCGATGCCTCCGCGGTTTCCGATAAGGATTCAGTCCAACGTATTTGTTCGCGACGACGCTGATTGCGGATAATATTGTGAGCGATGCCATACAACCAGGGCCAGAATCGGTCCAGACGTTTCAAGGTGTGTAATAGATTAATCATTTTTATCAGACTCTCTTGCACAATATCCTGCGACCAATCATGACGCAGGGTGCTGCGATAGACGTGTTCATACAGGCGTTCCCGTACCAGACCGGCCAGTTCGTTCTGGCTAACCGGATCCCCCTGGCGGGCCCTTTTGATCAGTTCCGTTAAATCTGCTTGCCTGTCCATTATTATCCAGCTTTACAGCAGTCAGTTTCCTGCGTCCACCATAACAGTTCATCAATCCGCAATCGGCTCATGGTTATGTGTCCTGAAAATCCATTATATAACGTTTTTTCTCATGATCCGCTTATAAAATATACCTCAGACCTCATAGTTAACATAAGGAATTAATTCATAGTGTGTTATGAAAACGGTCCGGCGAGGCCCCGCCGGAAGCTTTCTACCTGATTGGGAATAACTTTCGCATAAGTGATCGCATACACCAAAATTTCTTGAGTTGCGGGTCAAAAGGCTCTGTTAAGCCTTTTCTAAAATGTTATCACCATAAAAAGTGCAAAATCGCACTCTGTATTTATTTTCTTTAAATAATAGATTTTTTTGATCTGTATCTCTCCTGTCTATCAATAGTGAAAAAGCCAACCGGCAGGGATTATCGGATGCTGAATGACTAAAGTTTGTCCTATAACATTTTTTTACGAGATATATGGACAAAATTTGATTAATTTTTTTGTTCTTTTTCTGCCGATGCACCCACCAGCAGAAGAAAACATTTTAAATCAGGAAACATGTCAAATGACCGGTTTAATTCGAAGAGTGTAATGGAGAACGAAGCTATGAGTATTTTATTGTTGTTTTATCTGTTTGTGTTGTTTGCGTTTTTGTTGGGTCTGGAAAATGAGTATGGAGAGCTGGTCCAGGGATGGACGCAAGGAAAGACAAAACATCGATCTCTGAATGTTGGGGAACGCATATACGGAGCGGCTTCTTCTGACAAAGGTGAGTGCCTCACGAATGCCGCTGACCTGAAACAAGCGGTGGCAAATCCGATACATGGCCCCCCGGCTTATCGGCCGTTTGGGAGTACGCAGAATTCTGCCATGTGATAATATTCAAAAGCTACCTCTTCACTCTATGTCCCCATTAATTCTAACAATTTACGCCCTTCTTTTGCCTTTCTTCACTTTCCCACCTCAACAACCGATAAGTCGAGAATAGATAGTTCGTGCCTGATTAATATCTTCGGTACCTTTAATAATGGCGCGGGCATCGGGAAACAATGTTATTTCATGGTCGGCGGTGGTCAGTTTAAGCAGAAATTCATTATGAGTCATAGTGCCGATACCCCGCAATCGTATCGCCAGATCAGCCAGATCGAGCGACGCGTCAGGATGCTGCGGCCGCACTTGAACGGCGTCCCGACCGCACAGGCTGAAGGTACTGAGAGCCGCTTTACCATTGAGGTAATCGAACTGCCGATCACGGCAGCAAGGACAACCGTCGGTGAGAGCATCCAGAGACATTTGATAATGCCGGTTGCGCCAAAGGTCAAAAGAATACAAATGGCGGTTCTGTGCCGCTTTATTTCCGGTCAGATACTTGATTGCTTCACAAACGGCAAAACTGGCCACAGATGTTACCGCCGGAGCGAGTATGCCAGCCGTATCACACGTATCGGTCTGCCCCGGCCCCGGCAGTTCATCCAACACACACCCCAGACAGGGCCGACCACTCTGCGATATGAACAGCCCCATACCGGTCGCACCCAGACAGGCAGTATATATCCAGGGAACCCTATTCTTTATAGCGTAATCATTAAGAATAAATCGGACTAATAGATTGTCGGTGCCGTCTAGAATGAGAGTTGGTTTCTGGACCAGTGCGGCGACCGTAATATGGCTGACATCAGCGACTATAGGGGTAAGCTTAACATGTTGGTTAATTTTTCCTAATTTTCGGACGGCAGCAATGGCTTTAGGAAGATTTTCGGCTACATCCTGTTCATCAAAGAGCATTTGTCGCTGCAAGTTACTCAATTCCACAAAATCCCGGTCTATAATTCGCAGAGACCCAATGCCCGCCCGCACGAGCAATTCGGCTATCGTTGAACCGAGCGCCCCGCAACCGACGAGGGTAATGGAACTTTGGAGCAGCTTTTCCTGCCCGCTTCTGCCGATCGGTGGATAAATTACCTGCCGGCTGTAACGGTCCAGAGACGAAACAGATTTTTGCTTGTCGCTTTTTTGGCCTTCCATATCACATTTCATGCATAAAGATTTATATTGAAAAACGTTATGTTTATACAAAACTTATGTATGATTGTATAAAAACTGGGGTAAGAATTGAAATTTTATTTTGTTTTTCGCCTGATTGTGGATAATATAGCTGTTTGCAAAACACTAGGGCCTATAGCTCAGTTGGTTAGAGCAGCGGACTCATAATCCGCGTGTCCGGGGTTCGAGTCCCTGTGGGCCCAGTTAATATAAGCCATTTAATAGTAATAACTTACAGATTTCCCTTCCAACCAACCCCTAATATATCCCTAAATTTACGACCCCGGGGCCAGTTTGGTGTCAGTCTCTTGCGAGCTTTCAAAAACCGCATGGGCCCACGCCGCCACCTGCTGCGACCCCGCCGGCCTACAGACCAACAAACTCACCGTCACCAGCGACGTTCAGGATAATGCACCCCCTCGGCATCCCCCTCATCTGCAAACCTTCCCGCATCCTCGACAGCATAAATTCATCCGCTCCTTCCTGACCCCCTGCCGTCCTTCCCTGATTTTTCGTTCCAGACATAAATATTGCCAATATTTTCTATATTTTGGTTTATTAAGACTTTAAATATATAATATATGATATATATTACACACGAACGCTTTATTGCGATTATAAATTTACTATATTACATGAAGTCTGGATGTCAGAAATATGGAATCAGAAGAAACAAGAAACGGCAGGTTTAAAAGGATTGCATCCAAAAGAACCAATGATATTATTCACAAAGTCAGATTGCTGGGTAACTGTTCGAACCGCAGCAGCTACGATTACGATGATGCACAGGTCAACAAAATCTTCACTGCCATAGAAAAAGAACTGCGGGAAGCCAAGTCCCGGTTTACATACACGCGGAAAAAGAAAGAATTCAGACTTTGACAGCCAGGAGGTATCATGCCGGAAATATCATGGCATTTTAAGTAAGGTCCCTTCAGATAATATAAAATCTCAAACAGATCAAAGATGCGTTTTTTTATAACAGTTCTCAAATCAAGCATAGAATTTTATGCAAAAAGGCATTTACGAACAAATAGTCAGTTTAGTCTTGCAACGTCAGTTAGAGAATCACCCATCCGTTACTGAAGAGTTGGATTCTGCCGATAGCCATAGCTATCTGGCCCAATATCTCTATCGTGTTTTGAATCAAGGATTAGCACAGGTTAGAGCTAAACCAAGATCCAAAAACCAGAAAGAAAACAATGACAACCGTATACGACGCCAAATCAATATCTGCAATGAAATAATTGAATGCCTTAATAAGGCTGGTATTGAAGGTTTAAATGATGACAAGGTTTCATCTGAAGCTTTGAGGCTTTTAGCGATCCTTGATGAAGCAGCATCTAACACTCAGCATCCAGCCCGGCCTGGCCCGCTCGCTCGACGGTCTGACTATCACTGTCAACAACGCCCCAGTCGTTTCGATTCCTATTGCCATTTGTCTGTTCTTCATGATGTATCCCATCATGGTAAAAATCGATTTCACCGAAGTCCTCAAAGCCGGCAAAAGCATTAAGCCTGTCGGCATGACACTCTTCATAAACTGGGCCGTCAAACCCTTTACCATGTACGCTATTTCCCTGTTTTTCTTGGGAACTCTGTTTTATGGCTTTATCGGACCTGATGCCGTCGATCATGTCAAGATGCCTTTCGGCGCGGACCTGCCTGTCGGTGCTGCATATGTTGAGGGTACCATCGTTGAAATAGAGGGTGTCAAAATGCTGGAAATCCCCCTCTGGCGGAGCTATCTTGCCGGCTGCATTCTTCTTGGCGTCGCCCCCTGTACAGCCATGGTCCTGGTCTGGAGCTTTCTCGCCCGGGGCAACGACGGCCATACCCTCGTTATGGTCGCTATTA
>CAYZXY010000039.1:0-26380 GCA_964482555.1 uncultured Pirellulales bacterium | reverse complement strand
AAAATAAGATTAACAATCAAACTCGTTTGTCCAATTCACGCTGAACCAGGACAGTATAGCAGCGTTCCTGTTTTGACCTCTTTGTGGTCAGGAACTGAAACCGTTATTGTCGTGTTTTTATACTCGTTCCGATTGAAGATACCCGTTTTGTAGGAACGTAACTATGTGCGGGCAAAACCTTTACGACTGGCCCTGGCGGGAATTCTCATACCCTTTGGCTATACTTCGTTTTTGCATAACGATATGGCTGCCATGTTTACGCACTTCGTAAAAACCATGTGAATGTAAAATATGGCATACCTCTCTTCCAGATAATGGTCGCAACCATGACACGGGCGCCGCGATTAATGGGGCTGCGAGACATACTTGAGGATTTAATTCAATTCGATCTATCATAGTCGTAATAAGAAAAACCGCTAATTCCTGGACACTCTACCTTTAATCCCTTTTGGATTTCGGACGGCATAAACAACGGCCAGTATAATAATTCCTTTCATAATTATAGAATGAAATACCATTAATAGTATATTCTATAAAATGCACTTTACCAAATAATCTCAGAATAGCAATCCCGTTTTCACGCCGACCGTCATTCATGATAAACGACTTCACCCCGAATCATGACCATCCCTGGCCGCGAATCGAAAAACATAACCTGTTCCAATGCTGGATGCAAGACATCGCCCATCGGCAGCACAACAATATCCGCATCCTTACCGGCCTCCAGCGTCCCGATCTGATCGTCCCAGCCCAGCGCCCGAGCGCCATTGATCGTCGCCATTTCCAGCAAAACGCCCGCCGGCAGCTCCGGATACCGCCCATGCAAAAACCGTATCTCATCCAGTATGCTTAACGTCTCATTACTCGCCAGACTGTCCGTCCCCAGCGCGACATTCACCCCGACAGCCCGCATCTGTAAAAATGGATGCTCCGGATGCCCGAAAAACTGATGCGACCGCGGACAATACACCACGCTGTGAGTCGTTCGTCTCAAAGCCTCGATTTCCTCTTCATCGAGATAATTCACATGCGCCAGTGCAAACGGAGTCTTCCCCAGCCGCATCTCCAGAAAATACGCCACCGCCCCCTTCCCCGGACACGCAAAATTCCCATCCCATTTTTCCAGTTTTTCGAGATACTCCCGCCAGGGCCCATCGCCTCTCCGTAAAAACCGCAACTCCTCCCGATTCTCCGCCAGATGCGTCATCAACGAAATCTCGGCCCCGGCATCCGCTGCTGCCGCCGCCATCTTATACACCGCCGGCCCCGCCGAATAAGGCGCATGCGGCGACAATCCCTGTCTCAACCATTCATCCACTGCCGTCCCCTGCATACACGACTCAATATACGCCCGTGCCTCCTCAACCTCCGCCGTCATTCCGAACACCTCAGCATAACATCGCTTGCGGATCGGCTCTTTCTTCAAAAATCGCCACGACTGATGCCCGCTGCTGATATCGCCGACCGTCGTCACCCCCACCCGCAAAGATTCCCGTACCGCTTCGGCTATAACTTCCTCCGGCTTAAACGCCGCCCCCCATCGCATCGCCTGCAGCCGCTCCACCCACGCCACAAAACTCCCTTCATACGGCACCCGCCCCCGCAGATGCGACAATTCCAGATGCGTATGCGCATTCACCAACCCCGGAAGAATAACACAATCTCGCATATCGGCATATTCACAATCCGCATAAATCCCTGTCAGCTCCGCAAAATCGCCTACCGCCTTAATGGCAGCCCCCTCCACCACCACCGCGCCATCGGCAATCGGCGACGAACTCACCGGACACACTAAACCGCCGCGAATCAGCTTCATTATTCATTCCAAAAAAAATCCTGTTCATACCACTTCTCAATGATATTAAACAGGATATGGGGGCAAAATTAAAAGCTATATTTATGATTAATGTATCGCCGACACCACCGTTTTTCTCGCCGGAGCCGGAGCCGGAGCCGGCGGCGGCTGCAGCTTCTGTTGCAGCAGTATTTCCTCCAGGTCTCCCGCCCGGTTCTCATAATCAAGCTGCTGCATAAAATTCCTGGCCGTTTCCAGCCGTCTTTTGGCAATCGCCTTGACGCCTTCGAACCGGAAACTTTCCCGTAAACGGGCCGCCCAGTAATCGTACTCGATCTTGCGACTCCAGCTCGAAAGGGCATCGCCCACCCCCCGGCCATGTATCACATACCGCCGGAACTCGTTAAAAATCCCGATCGAACCCATATCATCCAAATTCCGCGCATCAGACAAAATCATCGCCTCCACCAGCGAGGTTTTCCGCTTGCCGGACTCGATAATAGTACTGGAAACACGCTCCAGTTGCCGTGGATTCAGTAGTTCCGTCAGCTTTTCCTGCACCATCTGGGCGGAAAAATCACGCAGATCCTCATCAGTCAAATCCGCCAGCACCATCCGTGAAACCCGGTCTTCCTCATTGGCATATCGAGCAAAGCCGGCATCCCGGAACAACGCCGCAATATTCAAACATTCATGATCTACATGAAAACGCTGTATATCTTCCAATTGAGCAATGCTGCCGCAATGACGCAACACCCGATAGGCCCGATCGATCAGGTAGTGATCCGGAGTTCCCTTCAGTGTCGGTATCGCCAGCACCTGCTCGGCAATTTCTTTGATTACTTGCAGATCGGCCATTCGAACCTCCATGTCAGACGACATTATGTCCTGTGGGTTATCCCACGATAATCCCTATCGACAAACCCCCTTGAATTGCATGAATAAATCCCGCTGGAAGTTACAGCTCCTGGCAGGGACTCACCTGACCATTTTTTTCAAAAGTAGTTATGATTAGAGAAACCGGGTTATGTCAATTTGAAGCAGCAGACACAGAAAAAAATCCAGAATGTCATTAATGCCGTGCAGGATAAAAAAGATATCCGCCGCCAGGAAAAACTCCTCGCGGCGTGATATCGATCAGTTTGAGTAATCTAGAAATTGAAAATCCAGGAATGCTGATAACGCAAATTCGTTCCGTTAGCACTGTTCTTATAATCGGTATCAAAATAACTGATTTCTATGCCTGTTGCCAGATACTTACTGAAATAATACCAGACATTCGACCAGTAATAGCGATTAATGGTCATCACACCGTCCAGCACATCCGAATTGACCGGATCGACCAGGCCGGCCCCGGACACAAATTTCCAATGATCATCGGGCCGATACTGAAGCTGGGCCCAGCCGCCGGCCACGCCGATGGGATTAATGGCACCATTAACCGTATCGAGGGATATACCTTCAAACGTACCGGCATGGCCATCATAATTCTCCGCCAGAAACAGCTCCGTCGAGAAAGTAAGACCTTTCACAAGTTCATCCAGCGGCATCCGCAAATCGGCATTTACCGACCAACTATGTACATCCACATCATTTCCCGGCAGCGCCACGCCGTTATCCAGATCCCAGTCCACCTCTTCCTGCCCGATATGTCCGCTGAAGCCTAATTGAAACGCTCCCTGATGATAACCGACACGCCCCAGAATACTGGGAAAACTGGCGTCCTGCCCATCGTCCTTGCCACCGCCGTCAATATCGGACGCCATTTCACGCTGAGCCGCCAACTGCACGACAAACTTGCCGTTTTCGTTGCATACCCACCATTTGTCAAACCGGATATGAGGATAACGAAATCCCGGATTTCCAGCCATGGCCCCATACGCAAAATTGAGCGTATCCGGGAACAATGGCGAAATAATCTCCCAGTCCTGCCCGAATCGAATAAACCAGTCCTCACCCTCTAACTGGCCAAAGGCCCGGCGTATTCTCAAGGATGCTGAATTTTCACTGCCGCTGCCGTAAAAATCGGTTTCCACCTTACCCATAACTTTCATGTCACCAATATTAGGTGCATATATATCGACGCCCAGACGTGTCTGACGGGCAGTCACTGAGATACTGTCATCCTGTTTGTCAGTGCCGCTCTCCGGCTTGGCCCGGAAGCAAACGTTACCGGCATAAGAATCATCATAAACGATATCGCTTTTAATGTAGCCATAAGGTTTAATGGACCAGCCGGCCGGCAATGTCAATACACCATCGCCATCCTTGGCAACACCCGGCATCTCCTGAAACGCCTCTTCCATCTGAGATTGATATTGCCAGTCGGAACCCTCTTTCATCTCATTTATTTCATAACGAAGCTGACGAATTTCCTCCAAAGCCGTCTGCAAATCCTCTCGCAGACTTTCGTCGGCATTTGACTGGACTGTCCACCCCATAAACAAAAATAGGACTAATGCCAGAAGCGTCTTGTTGACATTAAACATAATGCACCCTTTCATAATTAAAGTTAATCCAAAAACCTGTGAGACTTCCAATAACTGTGTGCGATGTGATTGAATATAAACTCTTACATTTCCCATAAAACCTGTTGTATCCGCCTTCATTTATGAGAAAAACTCATTTGTCCTTTCGATTTATAAACAGATACAAAGTTGTCTGTAGCGTTATCGGTGAAAATACTGAGTTTTTTACAGAAATAATGTATTTTTTCTCACCCAACATGAATAATACTCCCCAAAAATTCCTGTTTATCATCCCAGCGGCTAAGGAATTACACCCCTTACTTAAGAGACCTCCCGCGCCGACATAACGTATATATATGTAAATAAATGAGTTACAGCTTCCCCGGCACGGCCCCTTCGATCATTGCATTACTAATATTTTGTTATTGCTATATTTAGATAAAAAAATACAATCTTTCCTGATTGAATAATACTGCAAACACACAACTTTCGCCTGTTTGTAATAGATCGTAATTTGTTGATTAAAATACTCCCAAATGGTTGCTGTTGACGGAAAAAGCATGTCAAAATGAAAACAAGGGTTCTCAGTAGTAATAACCAGGTTAAGCAGGATCTGCAGATTAATGTCGCTTCTAAACATGATATACAAACTTACAAAACCATGTAGATGAGAGGACGGATGTTTCGCAAGATATTAGTATTATCCGCTTCCGCCGGAGCGGGGCACATCAAGGCGGCTCAGGCTATAGAAAAGGCCCTCGTACAACTGAACGCCGCGGATGAAATTTTGAATGTCGATACACTGCAATATACAAATAAGCTCTTCAGGAGCCTGTATTCCAAAGCGTATATCGAAATGGTCAAAAAAGCGCCCGGTGTTTTCGGCTGGCTTTATGATTACACCGACAAACCCTGGCAGAATGAACGAAAACGGCTGGCCTTCACGAAACTCAATACCAGACGTTTTATTAAAATGCTGACAAAATACCAGCCCGATATCATCATCTGCACCTATTTTCTCCCGGCAGAAATCATCTCCTGGCTTAAAGCTAAACAACGCTTGAATGCCCGTCAGGTTATCATCGTAACGGATTTCGATGTTCATGCCATGTGGCTGTGCCACCATTACGAGCAGTATTTTGTCGCCCTGGAAGAAACGAAACAGCATTTGAACGAACTGGGCATACCCGAAAACAAGTTGACGACAACGGGTATTCCGATTGATCCGGTCTTTGCCATTAAAAAAGACAAAAAAGAAATGCGATCAAAATACGGACTCGATCCTGACAAACTGACTATTCTTGTCTCCGCTGGCGGCTTCGGAGTCGGACCGATCGAAAACATGGTAAAAGTACTCCAGAAACTGCGTCATCCGGCTCAGATCTTAGCCATGTGCGGACACAATGAGGAGCTTTACCGTCGTTTATCCCATATTCAACACAAAAATGGCGGCCTTCCCGTGAAGATCAATCCGGTTGGTTTTACGGACCAAATGGACGAATACATGAGCGCTTCGGATATTTTGTTGGGCAAAACCGGCGGCTTAACCATGTCGGAGGCGCTGGCGAAGGGACTGGCCTTTGTAATTGTCAATCCCATCCGGGGCCAGGAAGAAAGAAATTCGGACCATCTGCTGGAAAACGGAGTGGGCATCCGCTGCAACAACATACCGGTTCTGGCCTATAAAATCGACCGCATGCTGGACGAACCGGGCCGATTCAAAAAGATGCAGCAGCGTTCCCTGGAAATGGGAAAACCCAACGCCGCATTGGACATCGTAAAAAAAATCATGCAAATGTGAGGCGCATAAAATAGGTCGTCCCAGGAAGGACAGCCTACAAGAAAAGGTAGCGGGAGAAATTAAATTTTCGTTGCTGCCGCCCGCAGGTGGCAGTATGTTTTCGTCTGGATTATCATGTACCGGCATAGACCGGATTTTTCTTAATCGCCACATCAATTGCCAATCGGCCGCAACCGGTTTCACAGGGAATACTTATAATGGGTACACCCGACGGGTAACACACATGATGTTTACCGATAACCACGCTGGGAACGGATATGGAGTTATCGGTACCGGGAAAATCCTTTTTGGCGTTGCCGGCGATCATATTAGCGATTTCGCCGATAGCGTCCGTCGCGTCATTATCCAATGCGCTGGGCTTTTCACCTGTGAGCCCTTCGATTAACAAAAAAGAAACTTCTTCTGAAAGACTCAAAACGACACAACCGGTAACCCCCCCGGACAATCCAATTATTGCGCTCACTTCGTGCAAGGGCACCGGGTCTTTGCGAAGATTCGGTTTACCCAGATTAAAGGGGACTTCGATCATGGTATCGAAAACGTTTTTAACAGCGGCAAGAAAAGGATTGATATATTTTACATCCATCTGTTGTTCCTTAACAGTTTATTTATACGCGCTTCGATTGAAATTAACCATTTTGTCGGAACGTAATTATTTGCGGATAAAAAGCTTACGCCCGGTTCTGCCAGGAGTTCTCTACCCGACTGGCTATAAAATAACAAAACCCATTAGACAATAAACAGGTTCTGACCAATATTTCTCCATCCATACCGCTCAAAGATAATCGATCGATCACTATGTCAGATAATCCATTCGCTGACAACTTATTCCTATTGACACCCATAAGCAGGAATTTTCAAAAAGGACACTCAAGTGATGTCTGTTTAAGCATCGGATAAGTATTACCCCGTCTTTAGCATATACTGGCAGGACCTGAACAAATAATTGTAATTCTTTCGGGTTGCGAGAATTGGAGTCCGAGTATATAGCCAGCTAAAAATATGCATGACGATACGTTTGCCGTATCGAATATATCATTGCCAGAGACAGAATGACCAATTCTTACCCAATCCGGCAGAACCCTTCTTGCAGGGCCACGGGAGATGTGCCAGGTAAACGTAAAACGTAGAACGTGGAAGAGGCATGCCTGACTCAAACACGGCTGGCAAAGCGCAAACCGATTGAGTCGTATAGATATGCACCCACAGGTAAAAAACGATCGGTAAAAACGGGACACGAAGCGCCGCGTTAGTGAAAACGCATTCGCAAGCAGTACACATAAGCCATTTGAGTACTGCCTTCCCAACAGACAGCGTCAATGTTTAAAATGCGATCCTCAATCTTTTAGCCGGCGAATAATTCCGATAACTATCCCCTGTATGGCAACCTGGCTTGCGCGTATAGTCGGATAATCAGGATTCGCGGCTTCGAGCCGCAGGCCTTTCTTATCCCGATAAAACTTCTTCAAAGTCGTCTCACCGCTCTCGAGACATGCCACCACAATCTGACCATTATGCGCCGAGTCGCTCTGACGAACCAGGACATAGTCACCGTCCCGGATCTGTTCATCGATCATGCTGTCGCCCCGCACTTTCAAGGCAAACGTGTCCGATGACGATTCGAAAAGCAGCCCGACATCCAGCAATTCCGGCACTTCCGCGGCGTCCACCGGTAATCCTGCCGCCACCTGCCCGATCAGCGGAAAAGCCGCTCCCGCGGAGGATAAACGATCAGTCCCTTCCTGCTCCCCCTCATCCTGATCAACGCAGAAATACTCCGAAAGATTGACTCGCCGGTCAATCATCAAAGAGCGAGCCTTGTTTGGCGTATGATGCAGGATGTGTTTTTGGACGAGAGCCTGCACGTGTTCGAATACGGTGACTTTGCTGAGTTGCAGTATTTCTGCCAGTTCTTGCAGCGTCGGGGAACAGCCATTGCTGCTGCGATACCGATGGATGAGTTTTAGTATCTGAACCTGCCGGGGCGTCAGGACAAGTGAGGGACTCCCGGTAGCAGTGGAGGAGTTTTGGCTCTTTCTGGACTTGGCTGGGGTCATTAGTCATTCTCCAATAATTCACGGTGCGGTATGCCATCTTTTGAGGTAGTGTTTTACGGTCCTGTGCTCCTTCGGGCAACATGGAACCAACGGCTTTGCCGGATATCGAACTCACTAACCGGTTCACCGACAATGCCAGAGAGGCGATGACATACCCTAACTGTCCATAAATCCCCGTCGCGGCATAGCGAGGATTCTCGTTCGCGGGATCAGGCCAGCCCTGTATGAAGGAACCGCCCGGCCCCAATTGACAAACCGGTAAATTTTCATGGTCGCGATCAGCATTTTTCTGCATACCTTTCAATACTCCTCCGGACCTTTCCAATAGTCCTTGTCATATCTGGGTGTTGGTTTCAGGCAGCGCCTGGGACATAACTCATGCCCAACAACACCAGATATCCAGTCAGAAATGCCGGAGAATACCATATCGGCAACATCCGATAATCCGTTAGGTGTCTGTTAGGCGTTTAGAATATCGGAAAGCCGGGTCCCTTACCATGAATTTTTCAGATCACATTACCGATAATTTCTTTAATCCTTTTACAGAAAAGAGTTTATATCAGAAAAATATATTGAAAAATTTTTATTTACCGGACGATCAGCCAGCAGATTAGTGGGAATTTTTATGGATATCGGCGTCGATTTTTCCGAAAATCATCCGTCCGGCCGAAGTTTGCAGCACAGAGGTGACCATCACCTCCTTTTCCTGACCGATATATTGCCGGCCCATTTCCACCACCACCATCGTTCCATCCTCGAGATATCCAACCCCCTGCCCCATCTGATCACCGGCCTTAACGAGCTTAACCTGCATCGCCTCACCCGGCAGCACCACCGTTTTCAGGGCATTGGCCAGATCGTTAATATTCAACACCTCGACCCCTCTGAGACTGGCGACCTTATTCAGGTTGTAGTCGTTGGTTAAAATCTTCCCGTTGTACATTTTTGCCACAGTTACCAACTGATGATCAACGGGTTCCTTTTTCTCATTCTCGGCCAGGTCGACATCTTCAATCGTAATATCGATTTCGCCATTACTCTGCATTTTATTGAGCATATCCAGCCCCCGACGTCCGCGATTACGGCGCAGCCGGTCGGCGGAATCGGCAATCGTCTGCAATTCGTTCAAGACAAATCGCGGCACAATCAGCGGGTAATCCACAAAACCGGTCGTGGCGATATCCGCAATCCGCCCATCCACAATAACCGAGGTGTCCAGAACCAGCGGCACCACCCCTTTGGTCTGTTTGCTGAACTCCACATAAGGAATGATAAAGCGAAAATCGTCCTTCGTCTGCATGACAAAGATAACCGCCAGATAACAGCATAAAAAAGTTATTAGAATCTGTATCTGATCCTTGGCCCCCTGAAGTTCATTGCCCTGAGGAAAAGTATAGGACAGATAAAAATCCAGAATATAGGTAAAGGCCCGGGCAATGAGCAAACCGACGATGAGCCCGAAAAACAAACCCGCCAGCGCCGCGATACGCTTTCGCGGTAAAAAAAAATCAATCAGATATCCAATCGCCAGAATGGCCAGACAGATAACAATTACCGCTGACTGACCCGAGGCATCCAGTTGATCGAAAGACTGTCCTTCGGCAAATCCGAGAATCACGAGCGTAACGACTAGCAACAGAAAAATCGAACGAATACACCAGTAAAGCATTGAATGAATCCTGAAATAATAAAATATAAAAGCAATGATAAAAGATTTTACCGGCGATTTTACATTAAATCGATCATGTTTGCAATAGTTGAACAATCCCACCAGTCAGGGCTGCCAGCGTGGTTTCGATTCTCGTTATGTTGATGGACCGCGGACCGAACCGCGGCCGCTTTCCTGAGGACGCATAAGAGGCTGGAAACGTACGGCGGTCTCCCGTTCAGATTGTACGGCTTCTATGGCTTCCCGATAAAAGGTTTCCTGGGCTCGTACGGGCTCACCATCCCGGAGAACTCTTTCGTACCGCCCATCGGGAAGAATACGCCGGGCTTTAACATTATCCCGGAAAAAGACCTCCAGGATATGAACGAGCCGGCGCCGCAAGCGGTTGTCAGTCACAGGAAACAACAGTTCCAGCCGTTTGTCCAGATTGCGAGTCATCCAGTCGGCGCTGCTCATATACAGTTCTTCATGACCGCCGTTACGGAAATAGAAAACGCGGGCATGTTCCAGATAGCGATCGATGATCGAAATGACCTCGATGTTATCCGAAAACCCTTTTAAGCCCGGCCTGAGACAGCAAATCCCCCGGACGTTTAATTGTATTTGTACCCCGGCCTGACTGGCCTGATACAGCGCCTTGCAGATTTTCTCATCCTGCAGGGAATTCACCTTGGCCATGATGTGACCGGGATACTGAGGTGTCGAGGCCTGAATTTCCCGGTCGATCAGATCCAGAAAACGCCGTTTGAGGTCCGTGGGAGCGATAACCAGTTCCGACCAGCCGACCACTTCCGAATAGCCGGTCAGGATATTGAAAAATGAAGCCACATCGGTAGCGATATCGGCGTTCGTGGTCATCATGCCGATATCGGAATAGAGCTTGGCGGTCTTGTCGTTGTAGTTACCGGTCGCTAAATGGACATAACGCCGAATCCGGCCGTTTTCACGCCGGACGATCAACAACGCTTTGGCATGGGTCTTTAATCCGGCAACGCCATAGATAACCAGACATCCGGCATTTTCCAGACGCCGGGCCCAGTTGACGTTGCGGGCTTCATCGAAACGGGCCTTCAGTTCCACCAGCACCGTCACCTGTTTGCCGCTCTCCGCCGCCCGCTGCAGGGCGCTGATGATCGGCGAATCGCCACTGGTCCGATAAAGCGTTTGTTTGATAGCGATGACATTGGGGTCGTCCGCCGCCTGAGAAACCAAATCGATCACCGGTTGAAAACTCTCATAAGGATGAAAGAGCATGACATCGTGATCGATCAGATTCTGCCAGATATCGTTGTTCTGATCGATGTCAACTGGATGCTGGGGCGGCCACTCCGGGTTTTTCAGAGATTCGAAACCCGGCATATTCGCCAGTTCCATCAGGGCAGCGGGGTCCAGCATGCCGTCAATTTCATAAAGATCCCGATTCTGTACAGCAAGCCAGTCCACCAGCCATTTTTTAATGTGCCGGTCCGGCCGCGCCGACAGAACCAGGCGGACGACGCCGCGACGCCTGCGGTCCAGCACGGCGTTTTCCACCACATTGAGCAGATCGCTGGCCTCATCATCCTGGATATCGACATCGGCATCCCGCGTCAGCCGGAATTGTACGGTCGAGAGCAGCCGACAGTCAGGAAACAGCGTATGGAGATTCTCCGTGACAACATCCTCAAGCAGAGCCGCGGATATGCCCTCACTGCCGGGTATGCTCACAAAACGGGGATGCTGCGTCGGCACAGGGACAACTACGATCTGTTGCGGGGATTCCCTCTCGTCATCAGCTTCAGCGAAGGCGAGATTGGCTGCGATGTGAATCTGCAGGCCCGGAAGCAGCGGCACCGGATCGAGCGTCTCGACCGAAACCGGCGTCAGCACCGGCAGCAGCTCATCGACAAAATAGTTCTGTAAAAAATACCGCTGCTCCACCGACCACTGCTTCGGTGCCAGCACATGAATACCCTGTCCGGAAAGTCGGCTGAAAACATCCTTGATGCTTTCGGTCTGTTCCCGCTTCATCTGATGCACGCGACGACTGATTTTATCGAGTTGCTGACTGGGAGTGAGACCGCTGATGTCGCGTTTACGCACGCCGGCCTTCACCTGCTGCATCAGCCCGGCAACGCGTATCATAAAAAACTCATCCAGATTCGAGCTGACGATGGCCAGGAACTTCAATCTCTCCAACAGTGGAATGTCTTCGGACTTGCCTTCCTGCAAAACCCGGTCATTAAACTCCAGCCAGCTCAGCTCTCGGTTAATAAAATGTTCGGTGGTAACTTTCAATTCTGTCATATCCTGCCTGTTACGATGAACCATACATCTGCGTTTCATTTAAATCCATATAACGGTTATACGGAAAATCAAAAGCACGACATCTGAATTTTGAACCAAATTCGTTCCCATGGCAACACCGGCATCTTGCCGGTAAATTTTAACCATAGCTGTGTTGTTCGTTCCGAAAACATCTGTCTTATGAGCGGCAGCCCCATGATATAACCAACGGATATATCATCGTGTTATTACATTTCGACCGGCCGGGCGCGCCGCTGTTCCTTTTGCACAAGCGGCAGATCTTCGAGGCGAACTTTCAGACCGAAAATATCCTCAAACAAATCGGTCTTCTGTTCCAGCGACCGGCGTTCCAGCGTAATGTCAGAGCCCGTCGCCACGAAAATAACACATTCATCTGACCGTAAGTCACACTGGAAATCCTTAATATTCTGCGTATGCGTCGTATCCAGGGCGTCCGCGACCCGCAGTAAAGCGGCCAGTTTGCTGACGATCATGCGGCGCTCGCGCGGCAGTGTCATGTAGTCAGTATGTGAGGGCTTGGGGCTGCTGCGGCGATGGTAGCGGGCGACATGGGCGACGACGGCGATTTCGTTACGCGTCAGGCCAAAAATCTCCGAATGCATCAGCAGGTAAAACGTATGCTTGTGATGGGCGCGGGTATTAATAAACGTCCCCGATTCATGCACCAGCGTTGCCACCCGCAGCAGCAGCTTATGACGGGAAGCTAGTCCGTGCAATGTCTGAAGTTCATCGAAAAGCCGCATGGCCAGATGCTCCGTGTTTTTCGCATGAGTTATGTCCACTCGGTACTTCTCCGCGAGAGACAGAGCCGAATGAAGCACGCCTTTGGAGATGGCTTCATCTTCATGACCGGTCACCCGCTGGACATGATCGAGCAGCAGGCCGTCCCGCATCGAAGCCGTGGAAACATAAAACGATTTCAACCCCGTCCGCCCGATCAGTTCGCGATAAACCATCAGAGCCGGATTCAGCGTCTGGGCATCGGCAAATGGCAAACCGTACATACGGACAAGCTCCTCGGCCATGTAACCGCTGCACTGCCCCGTTAACTGCTCAAAATCATCAAATCGGATCTTATAGAGATCTCCGGAATCGGTTTCTTTTCCGACCTGACGGGCAGCGAAACGGGCATCGCCGCCAACGGCAATAAACATTTTCAGTTTATCCAGCGGCAGCACATCTTTAAACAGATTCACTTCGTAGCAGATTTCCTGTTTGAGAATATCGAAAGCCCGGCCCGGCATCTCCTGGTTGGTCGAAAGCACTTCCTGCAAGCGGATGGAACCAAGCCGCAGACTGTGCGACTCGACGATCTCGCCACCGTCAAGCAGAACGACCAGCGTACTGCCGCCGCCAACTTCGACCACCATGACCAGACCGCTGTCTTTAACCAGTGTATCTCCCAGTTGCTGTCGAACCGCGGAGACCGTCAACCGGCTCTCTTCCGAAGGCGCAATCGCCTCGACATCCAGGCCGGTCGCCATAAAAATCCGATCTAGAAAAGTGTCGCCATTAGCCGCTTCACGTACGGCGCTAGTAGCTACCGCCCGAATTTCCTGAGCCTGATAAAACTGAAGCATCTGCTGGAATTCACGCAAAACAGCAATGGCTGCCTGCATGGTCGGCCCATCCAGGCGGCCCCGCTGAAAGGACTCCTGCCCCAGACGACCTCCCCGCTGCATCTGCTCAAGGATTTCCGTTCGCCCATCGGCAAAAACCTGGGCAATGACCAGACGCAGCAAATTGGAACCTATGTCAATTACACCTACGGTTTTAACGCCACTGGATACTGCCACCTGATTATCCAAAGTTTTTCACCTGATCTCAAAAAAATACTATTAGACTCTTATATGTTAAACCTTGCACACATTGGCAACAAAATTAAGAATGACGAAACCAGAATAATGAATCGCGCATATCATGCAAAATTTCCGAGTTAAACACAAACGTTACTTTATAGTAATATATGCCGGAACAGACGTAAAGTTAATTATACTGGTTCCGATTGAAATGTCCCGTTTTGCCGGAACGTAATGGTGTACGGATATAAAACTTATGCCCGGCCCTGCCAGAAGCGTTCTGCCTGATGAGGTATAATTTCTTTTGTGAAAAGCCGTATGGGGAGCATCTTGCCCTCAAATATTTATGTCTCGGTGAGATAAAACGGTATTACGACGGCAAATCTCCGATTGACCGTTTCCGCAGAAGGAACTTAGGGGCAATCACCATGCGATGTGAGCGCCAGATATTCATGAAAACGAAATGGCTTATCAGGCAGTATTCTTTGGTGAAAAACCGGCCAGAGTTTTTTGATTGGCTGATGGCGGCGGGGCATCCGGATGAGCAAGGATTCTCAACGGCCCTGATTCGGTACGGACCTCTTCCTCCTGCGGCAATGGAGATTCTGCGGGGGATTCTTTTACTTCCTGAGGTTCATGCTTGACGGATTCTTCTACCCGCTCGATCAGAGGCGCTTCCAGGGTCCGGGTCAATTCCTGCCAGAACCGCTCATCCTCCAGGCTGCGCCAGAATGCGACCAGTTCCTTGAATTGCTGCTGCCGGGCGGCATGTTGGTCAAGCTGCAGGGTTTCGATGCCGATTTTAAGACGGGTAAAAGACCTTTCATGTCCGAAATACTCAAGCGTACGCAGACGTTCTTCTTCGATAAAATCGTTAAGAAATTCTTTCCAGACATCACAATCATGGATGTCGCCAAGCAAGGTCTGCACCTGCTTGATATGGGCAATCGCCGGATCCAGAACATTGCCATATACATACCGGCATATCTCCAGCGTATAACGCAGCCGCTTGGCCGCAATCCGCATGGTATGATGACGTTCAATATCTAGAGAATCGTCCAGGCAATCCTGCAGCAGCAGCAGTTCTGTCATCCGTTCCTGGATATGTTTATAGGCTCTTTTATAGGCAAATCGCGATTTCGTTACCACTTTATGACGTTTGAGACTGAAAAGCTGCTGCCCCATACTGGCATACATCTCATCAAAAAGCCGGGACTCATTAATTTTGACGACGGTTTTTTCCACTTCCGGCTGCAAAACGTCTCGCCGTTGCTGCAAACGCAGCAATAAACGATTGATGCCTGGACGGTCCTTTGAACTGACGAACCGATTCTGGGCCTTTTTCACAAACTCGATCTGGACATCTTTATCCCGGGCTTCACCCAGACTCCGGGTCAGTTTCTTAATGCTTTGACGCCAATTCTCGACTTTTTTCTTAGAAAAACATTCCTCAAACATCCGTAATCCCGAACGCAATCGTCGCGAAGCCACTCGCGCCTGATGGACATACTCAATGTCATCATAACGCGGAATTCCCTTGAGATTCCGGCTCAGTATATTGAGCTGTTTGCGGATATATCGCACTGCGATCAAACGGTACCCTTCGTCAACAGACCATTTCATTACTTACTGATACACCTTTCCAAAATGTTTACTAAGAAAATTAATTGCATATTGATTAAGTTTTTTTATTGAGATACTATATGTTTCATCTTTATCGAGACAAGACCGATATAAACATTAACAAAATTCTAACATTTAATCTTATATACAATAAGCAGATATGTCAACTGCCGCCAAAAACTAATTTCATACCCAATTGAGTGGGAAGCTCAGGGCAGGGCCGGGCGTAAGTGTTTTATCCGTACATAATTACGTTCCCCCTCCAAAAAACAGACAATTTCAATCGGAACCAGTATGATTAAGCAATCCGATTAATTATCTTTTTACAAAACAAATGAACATCGCCATTAATTGCACCGATAAAATCAAAAACAGCAATATGTTACTCATTCTGACCGAAGCAGGATGAAATTTAATTTTAACTACATGACATAAAAAGATTTATCGAAAATATATTCTTAAATTTTAACTCATCTCGGCCGCAGGCCGTTTCCTTCATTTTGATTTTTGATATAAAAAAACAAGCATTCGGCCAGTTTGAGTATGTTAGAATAATTATGCTGGTCAGTCCTTTAGCTTAATCCTGCTTAGAAAGGTTTTCCTTATGGTCAGAACCTCAAAAACCCGATGCATAGGAATTTTAACGGCCGGAGGAGATTGTCCAGGCCTCAATGCCGCCATCCGGGCAGTCACCAAAGCCGCAATCGATGAATACGATATGAAAGTCATCGGCATACTAGACGGTTTCAGAGGCCTCGTGGAAAACCGGACGATCCAGCTTGACAATCGAACCGTCAGCGGCATCCTCACACATGGCGGTACCATTCTAGGCACAAGCCGCGATAAGCCGAATAAAATGATGATGGGTGGAAAAACCATGGATATGACAGTCGCCGCAGTGGAAAATGCTCGCAAACTTCATCTGGACTGCCTGGTTTGCCTCGGCGGCGGCGGGACACAAAAAAACGCCCTCCATCTGCATAACAACGGCCTGAACGTCATTACGCTTCCCAAAACGATAGATAATGACGTCTGGGGAACGGATATTACCTTTGGCTATGACACGGCAATGCAAATCGCGACCGAAGCCATCGACCGGCTGCACACTACCGCCACCAGTCATCATCGCATTATTATTTGCGAAATCATGGGGCATCGAGCCGGCTGGCTGGCCCTGGGGGCCGGAATGGCGGGCGGTGCGGATGTAATCCTGATTCCGGAACTGCCTTATGATCTGACAATGATTGCGGATTATCTTTTCGAGCGGCGCAGAACAGGAAAACGATTTTCGATCATAGCCGTGGCGGAAGGAGCCCGTTCTATCGAAGATGTCAAGGCGGAAGAGAAACGCTTGGCCGCTGGAGAGAAAAAGAAAAAGAAAACAAAGAATAACGAAGAAGAAATTTCGGCCGAACTCGCCGAACTCCAATCCCATGATGACAACAATGGCAATATTGTCGTACGCCGGGTTCATGGCGAACAACAGACATATCATGTGGTTCAGGAACCAATCGCCAGTCGCGTGGCCCGCCAGATTCAGGAATTGACAGGAACCGAATGCCGGGTTACCTCACTCGGGCATGTCCAGCGCGGCGGCATTCCCAGCGCCTTCGATCGGATGCTGTGCACAAGAATGGGCGCCAAGGCCGCCCAATTGATGGCGGAAGGTATATACAATGTTATGGTTGGCTACCGCGGCACGGTCTGCGAGCATGTCCCGCTGGAAGAAGTCGCCGGTAAACGTAAAACCATTCCTCTGGATCACCCCATGATCGATTCGGCTCGGCTTGTGGGTACCTGCCTGGGTGTAGAATAAACACCCAAAACGATTCCATTTTGTCGATACTCGCTTAACAATACGTAAGATATAACATCTGTATCGAGTTAAATGATCATAAAACTTTGATTTTATCAATGAGCCTCAATATCGGTTATTTGCCCTATTGACTCGGTTCCCCAAAACATATTAAAATAATGAAGAAGCGTTTTATCTCCTTTCGCGGCGCTTCCGCCGGCAGTTGGTAGCCCCCCGATCAACTGTCGGCTTTTTTTAAACCATAAAATGCCGACCGGTCTGTATTTATCATGCTGAATTTTATCAATGGCCGATAACTGTAATGCACATCAACAATAATCGCGATACATGTCATTTATTAACAGGATTGGGCAAAACACATATTTATGTTAATCCAAGCAGACCCGATGCTTCGCTGGAGAGTAGTTTTAGTTTCAATTCGAGTCCGCCATCGGCGGTATAGCCTCCCAGTTTGCCGTCCGAACGAATCACTCGATGACAGGGAATGATAATTGGAATCGCGTTGCCCGCCATAACCCGACCGGCGGCACGTGCCGCCCCTGGCCGACCGGCAAGCCGGGCCAGTTCCGTATAACTTCTGGTCTGACCATACGCAATCCGGCTGCATGCCTCAAGAATCCGCCGGGCAAATTCGCTCTGATGACGGGTTGCGACCCAACAGTCAAAATTAACCTGTTCACCGTCAAAATAACAAATCAGGTCATTTTGCACCCTCTTCATGCCGTCGTTATTTTCGACGGCAGACGGATAATGATTATCGATAAATACTGCCGGATCCTGCCCGTGAAAAAGCATGTGCAGCCGGGTAATGACATCATCCTGATATATGAGAACGATATGCCCCCAGGCAACCCTGAACCAGCAGCAGTTGATTAAATCATCAGTAGCGTTCACCGGAGAAATGTATTTTACAGTCAAGAAATTACTTCTTTCTGATATTATAGACATTCAGGACATTGCCGTGTCGTACATAAAGCCGGCCGTCGCTGATGGTGGGATGGGACCATGATTTGCCTTTTCCCTCTTTCATGTGCAACGTCCCATAAGGTTTGAATCCATCCGGGTCTGCTTTAATCAGCGCCAGATTTGCGTTGTTTTCTTCGTAACAATACAGCATGCCTTCGGCATAAATGATGGAACCTTTTCCTTCCCAGTGATGTTCCCATTTCAATTTACCGGTATTCCAGTCCAGACACATCCATTTCCCATCCGCGTTGCCCTCCCAGCTGGCGCCAAAGATACAGCCGTTATCTCTGACGACACCGCCATGATGGGTATCCAGTTCTTTATTCACCCATTTCAGGGAGACCTCCTTGCCGTCTTCGGCAACAGTAAGCATTACGCCGACATGGTCGTATCCGCTGGTCACATATATTTCACCGTCATGATATAATGGAGTATTGGCATTAATATAGCCGAGGCGTTCTCTGGAGGCAGGATGTTTCTGGGCATAAGGATAATTCCAGAGCAGGGTTCCATCCGCGGCATCGACGCCAATGATGTATCGGGCCGTTACGCCGACAATAAGACGCTTGCCGCCTCGTTGTATCATAATGGGAGAAACGTAAGCGCTGTTATCGTCCAGACTGCGAGTCTTCCAGACAAGTTCGCCATCTTTTTTATTCAAAGCGATCAGGGTCGTCTCCGGACCGCAAACGGTATAATAGACGCATTTATCATCAACCAGCGGCGATTCCGCAATTCCCCAGCTGCCGGTTTTACCATTAAACTTTTCAAAAGCATTGACATACCATAGTGTTTCAGCGTTATCGATATTCAAACAAACCACTTCCCCGGCACCGCTGATGACATAAACCCGGTCGCCGTCAACATTCGGTGTGGTCCGGGCATCGGGATAGGACCGGCGGGTAACCGAACCATACTTTTTTTTATGCAGAATTTTCCCTGTTTTATCATCAATAATGACGAGATATTCATCGCGGCCTTCCTTGCCGGTGATATATACTTTCCCATCGACGACCGAAGCGGATGACCAGCCTTCGCCAAGACCTTCGGTGGACCAGACAAGCTCCGGACCGGATTCCGGCCATGCCTGCAGCAAACCGGTTTCAGGTGAACGGCCGTCCCGGTTCAGACCCCGCCATTGGAGCCAGTCAGCGGCAAACAGGTCCGCCGATACAAAGACGGCTAACAAGACGGTCAAGATATTCACGGTCATTCGCTTCGAATTAAACATATTAGTTCCTTTTTGATTGTCGAGTTACTATAAGCTTCATTTGATGAAAACATTATAATGAAAAGTCACCTGTCTATCAAGCCGGAAACACCCAGCATAATACTATGAAATCAATATTTACCGGCAGCCATTTCCTGTGATATCTGCATAACAACTTGTTTCATATAGCTTTATGCCATTATCAGCCTGACAACACCTAACAGCCGCTGATACTTGCCATATTAGTGAGTTTGGGCTATATCTTCCAACTCAAGACGGCAAACGTGCTGATCGACCTGGCCGGGGGCATGGCGGCATGAAGACAGACCAAAAACCCCTTGCCATGATTATAACGGTATGTTAATATCTTGAATCCCGATATTTATACTCAATCGGGTAGAAAGCTCCGGGCAGGGCCGGGCGAAAGCTTTTTATCCACATATAATTACGTTCCTGAAAAACGGGTAATTTCAAACGGAACGATTGTACTGAGGATTTCACCAAGAGAAAAGAGACAGCTATCCTGTTATATGGACAAGAATAAAATAGTCATACTTTTTCCCTGCGTCGGCCGGCGGGTCGGTCTGGTCCAGTCATTCCGCCAGGCCTGTGAAGAGCTGAATCTTGATTGCGTTATTGTCGGGGCCGATAAAACGGAAATGACGCCGGCATATCAAATCTGCGACAAAAAATACACGGTCGAGTCTGTTCTGCATAGCCGATATGCCCAACAGATTAGCGATATTATCAAACACGAACAGGTCGATCTGCTGGTACCAACGGTTGATCTGGACCTGATGTTGTGGGCACAGCGGCAGCAGGAAATGGCCGGGCTGGGCTGCACGACCTTGATCTCGAGCCCGAAAGTCATCGAAATCTGCATGGACAAGCGAAACACATTTACCTTCCTCAAGGAGCATGGTTTCGATACCCCGCACACGATGAGCATCGAAGACGTGGACAGCACGGTCCTGAATTATCCGATCATTCTAAAACCGTGGGACGGCTACGCCAGCAAACATAACAAAATCGTTCACGACCCGGAAGAGTTCGAATTCTATTCGCAGCGGATTCCCAATTGCATTGTGCAGGAACATGTCGTGGGCGAAGAGATCACCTCGGATGTGCTGGTGGATTTCGAGGGGAAAGTTCGGTGCGTGGTGCCGCGATTGCGGATGCAGACGCGGGCGGGTGAAGTCAGTAAAGGCAAGACAGTTCGTCATGAAGAGACGATCCGGCAGGCGGCAGCGTTTGTGGAGAAGCTGCAATGCGGACCAGGCATTATTACCGTGCAGAGCTTCTTGACCCACGATGAACGGATACTGTTTTTCGATGTCAATCCGCGTTTTGGCGGCGGCGTGCCGCTGTCGATCAAAGCAGGGGCAAACTTCCCGCTCTGGATTCTGCAATGGCTCATCGGACAGGATCCGGAAATTTCCATGAACAACTGGAAAGACGGCCTGATCATGCTGCGCTATGATGCGGAAGTGTGGGTTGAAAATCAAATAAAAGGTGCCTCTAATAATTGCTTTTGAGGCGAAAGCGAAGATTTTTTCGTCTGACAAGAAATGCAAAACCGGGCATATGGGTGAATATTCACGGTTTTTCATGACGAAAGCCAGAGGGAAAAAAGATCGCTTGCAGCCCAAAATGAATTTTTAGAGGTGCCCTAAATGAAAAAAAATGAGGGTATTCGTTTCGCTCGTTGCTGTGTTTGTTAAAAGAATCAGGCTCGTGTCCAGTTTTTCAGTTTCAATCCCTTTATCCGTAATCCCATGAACGGTTAACGGAAACTTTTTAGTAAAGGGATCACCATATTTTTTCAATTAGATGTTTGTCATCCCTTATCCCCAAAACAGGTATTCACGCCTTTGGCCGCGAGGATGAGCGGATGGTCGAGCGGAACGGTGCGGACCTTACCGGCGATTTCCAGAAGCGGCACAGTGGTCAAGGAACCGGCCTGCTGCACGACCAGGCAGTTTCTATCACCGGCCATGAGCCGTTCCAGGGCATAATGGCCGAATTGAGTGGCGAGGTTGCGGTCGAAAGCAGTGGGCGTACCACCTCGCTGGACATGCCCCAGCACCACAGACCGGCAGTCGATATCCGTCTTGTTTTCAATATCATGGGCCAGTTTCTCGGCTATGCCGCCCAGCCGCACGGGATCGGGCGAAAATTTATCGATTTTCTGAACCACCAACTCGCCGCCTCGCTGTTTGGCACCTTCGGCAATCGCTATTAGGCTGTAGCGTTTGCCGTGATTGCTGCGATCCCTGACAAAATCACAGACGGCATCCAGATCATACGGGATTTCCGGCAAGATAATGACATCGCTGCCGGAGGCGGCGCCGGAAAACAGGGCGATCCAGCCGGCATATCGGCCCATAACCTCGATAATCATGACGCGATGATGGCTGGAGGCAGTAGTATGTATCTTATCGATGGCTTCGGTGGCGGTGGCCACGGCGGTATCGAAGCCGAAGGTGATATCGGTGCCCATGAGGTCGTTATCGATCGTTTTGGGAACGCCGACGATGGTCAGACCTTTTTCGATGAGCCCGGCTGCCCCGGCCATGGTGCCGTCACCACCAATGCAGATCAGGGTGTCAATATCATGCTCTTTGATGTGCCGGACGCAGCGGTCGCGGACATCCTGCATTTCCTTTTTACCGTTGACTTCGACGGGAAAATCAGCAGGATTGGCCTTGTTGCTCGATCCCAGAATCGTGCCGCCGCGGGTGAGAATATTACTGGCATCATCATAAGACAGTGGTTTCATCCGGTTTTCGATCAGACCGAGGTAGCCGTCATGGATGCCGATCACATTCAGATGGTAATGATTAATGGCCGTTTTGGTTACGGCCCGAATGACGGCATTGAGGCCCGGGCAATCGCCTCCGCCGGTTAATACGCCAATGGTCTTGACAGGTTGTTCTGGCATGAGTTTATCCTCCGTTTCCCAGTTTGTCATAATACAACACATCCATCTTAGTAATTTTTTTCTATCTCCGCAAGACGAATCATCCAGTAAAATGATAAACGTTTTAAACTGGCAATGGCCGGCAGGTTCTTTATAATAGGCTGATTGTAACTTAAGTTAACAACGACACGAGTAGATGAGCCGCAACCTGATTAGTTCCTGTTGCGCAAAGTAATGCAGCGAGGGCTTCCAGCCCTCTCAATAACGGAATGTAACGGTTCACCGATAAATAGTAAATTTGTTTTATGATACGTATTTCGTGCTTCGGATTTCCAGTACATCCGGCTCAGGTGTGAGGTTTGCTGATTCAATTGAAACATAATTGGTTTTACCGGCTTGCTATTGCAACGTTCGTCAGCATGTTAGGCTCCCGTCTTCTCGCTCAGAGCTTAAACGGAATGCCGGCTAACGATCCAGTTCGCTTCGGCAAGGCCATGGACATTGAATCGCATCGTCTGGCAGACGGTTCCAACGCAGCGGTCGTCAAAAACGGCGTTTATCTGTATCAGCAATGGTCCGACACCAATAGCCTGCTGGAACTGCGAGCGGATAAAGCCGTCCTCTTCTACCATGAGGATCATCTTTCGGGGGCGTTCAGCTCACCGGATCCCAACGCGGAGGCGATGCCGGTTTTACCGGGAGCGATGCTCTCTCCCAATCCCAAACCAATAGAAGAAGACCCAAACGAAGCGTTGAAACCGCCCCGCACACTGGGAGTCTATCTGGAAGGCAACGTCACTCTACTGGTCAATCGATATTATTTCGTGGAGGATATCCGTATTACAGCGGAGAGTCTCTATTATGATTATTCGCTGAAACGGGCGGTCATACTGGACGCCGATTTCAGTATGCTGCTGCCGGGAAGGGGCGATCAGATCGAGGATATTTATGCCGAAGATATCTGGGAAAAACTGCCGCTGCATCTGCGGGCAAAACGGTTGCGGACATGGTCGTTCGATCGGATCGAGGCGGCAGGTGTTCAGATCAGCAATGACGAATTTTCTCAGCCGTTTATCTGGCTGGGGGCTGAAGATATCACGGTTAACCGGACGCAAACTGACCCGCAAACGCAGGAACAGGCCGCTGACGGCAACCGGTATCATCTCCGAATGAATCATGTCACGCTGAATATCGACAAAATACCGGTTTTCTGGTGGCCGCGTGCGGCAGCCTCAACCACGGATACGGAAATCCCGCTGGAATCGGTCCAACTCGGTTACGATTCGGAATTCGGCGGCAGCGTGGAAACCGAATGGGACTTGGCCTGGCTGCTGGGATTGCGGGAGCCGGAAAGCATCGATTCATCTCTGCTGCTGGACGGCTTTACGCGGCGGGGACCGGCGGCAGGCGTCGATTCCGATTATAAAACGGATACCATGTTCGGGCGGTTTCGCAGCTATCTCGTTCACGATCAGGGCGAAGATCAGCTGGGCCGGACCGAAAGCCGGAACAATGTAAACGTGGACGATTATTTTCGCGGGCGGGCCCGCTGGCAGCATCGCCAGTATCTCCCGCAGGACTGGCAGGCGACCTTTGAGCTGAGCTATCTCAGCGACAGGAATTTTTTGGAAAGCTGGCGCGAACGCGAATTCGACACCGACAAGGAGCAGGAATCTCTCATCTATTTCCAGAAACGAAAAGACAACTGGGCCTTTGATTTCATCAGCAAGTCGCACATTAACAATTTCGATTATACTGTGACCGAGCAGCCCGGCATTTCGCTCCATGGCGCCGGCCAGAATCTGCCGGGCGGATTCAGCTATTATCATGACAGTTCCATAACCCGTCTGTCTGAGCAGGCCGGCGATCGTCTCGCGGCGGATCTGGCCGCTGGCAGAGAAACGCCCTCCCCCCTGCCGGATTCCATCGCGAAAAACAATTTCGCGTTCCTTACCAGCCGGCATGAAATAGCCTGGCCGCTGCTCTGGCAGAATATTCATGTCACACCGACGTTCATCGGCGTTTATGTTCACGATGATTCAGCCCTGGAACCGGGGGACGGCGCCTTCCCCTGGCAAAACGATCCCCGCTATATGGACAAACGTTCGGAAAACGATTTCTTCCAGGGCGCCGCCGGGTTGCGCCTGAGCACGCAATTCTGGCACATCGACAATTCGGTGCAGTCGAATCTGTTTGACCTGGACCGCCTGCGTCATATCGTCTCGCCGGAAGTCAATCTTTTCTGGCAGAATTCGACACTGGAAGAAACGCCGCGGCATGATATATTCAATGTCGGCCTGCGACAGCGCTGGCAGACCAAACGAGGATACGGCCCAAAAAAATATTCAACGGATGTCTTGCGCCTCAACACCTTCGCCACGTTTGTCACCAACGATGTCGAAGAAGCGGCGCTGCCAGGCCGTTTCATCTATCAGCAGCCGGAATGGCAGTTTGACCACCCCGCCATTCTGAACCATGACCTGGCCGGTCTCGGACTCGCCCGGCGCAGCCAGTATAACCAGTCGCTCAGCGACTACTTCACGACGGACATCACCTGGTTCGCCTCGCCGACCACCGTGCTTTCCGGAGGCATCAATTACAACCTGTACGATGAAGCCGTGAGCCATCTCTATTCCGATTTGTATGTCCAGCGCTCGGAACTGACGCAATATCATATCGGGCACAGCTTCTGGCGCAAGGGCGATCCGTTCAATGATGCTGACGCTCATTTTTTTACGGCGGGCATAAGTTATTACATCAACACTAAATACAGCGTCGTCCTGAACCAGCAGTTCGACATCGCCAACGATGCCGCGGCCTATACACGCGGTTCAATCATCCGCAAACACCGGCACTGGTATTCCGCCGTCACGCTGGGCTATGATGCGACCCGAAACGGCACATCCGTCGTCTTCAGCATCTGGCCAGCCGGCTTCAACGAACTCTTCGAATCGCCCCGACGATTCACGCGGCTGGCGCCATAATATACCCCATCGGGGTGAAGACTGCCGCGCAGAGGATAAGCTTACGCCCGGTCCTGCCAGGAGCTTTCTACCCAATTGGGCATTTGTTCAGAATGGCAAAGGGGAGGCGATCGAATAATTCGCCCACGGAAACAGAGCCTTCGAGCTGATTTTCATTTGCGGTCAGAGCGTTGCGATAGAGGCCGGGACTAATGCCTTCCAGCGAAAGAGCGGTGTTTTTCCAGGCTTCGGGAGCAGGCCAAATTTCGGGCGTATCGGTCAGCTGCGTAAGAAAACGGGGAACGGCGATGACAGCCGTCTGGTCTTCATGGCGACGGGCAAAGGCGATTACGCAGTCCTGAAAATCCCCTTCCACGGCAAGTTCCACATAGTTACCGGCTTCAAAGAGAGCGCGATTCGCCCGACGGAATTGCAAAGCCTTATTCACAAAATACTGCTTGACGCCTCCATCCGCCCGCTGCTTCCACAAGTGATTTAATAAAGCCAACAGATCATCAGACTGGCTGTCGGAATTGTCGAGAGCTTTTTCCGCGGCAATGTAATCAACAGGACGGCGGTTGTCCGGATCGACCAGATTCAAGTCCCAGGTTTCCCCGCCCTGATAGAAATCAGGCACGCCGGGCGCAGTGATTTTTATCAGCGACTGAGATAGAGAATTGTAGATACCGTAATCGGAAATTTTCCTCTGAAACGGCTCAAAATCTTCCAGAAACGGATTGTCTTTATCGGTGCGGAGGATACTTTCGATAAATTCCTCGCAGCCCTTTTCATAATCCATGTCCGGCTTCATCCATGATGTATGAATTTTAGCCTCGCGCAGGGCCTTGGTAAAATGCTCCTTGATTCGTTCGATAAAACTGGATTTATCCGCATTGTGATGAGGATATGCTCCCAGCAACGTCTGGTAGAGATTGTCCTGGTTCAGCGTGAATTGGACAAACGAGTTTGATTGTTAATCTTATTTT
>CAYZXY010000038.1:0-26572 GCA_964482555.1 uncultured Pirellulales bacterium | reverse complement strand
TACAATAGATCAGGTTGTATCGCTGAGTTTACGGACTTAGGGGATGACTGTGAAAATCATCAATTTGGCCCTGGGTAACGGCCCAGCCCTTCATTGTCAGCACCAGAAGAGATGTGAACAAAACCAGATATACGCTTCTCATTTCATAACCTCCTGCATTATCTGAAATAACCTAAAAACACCAGTCGAACCTGTCAAATGGGTACCTTAAAACAACATGGCAAATAAACAATTAGATTATAGGACGCTAGTTATCTGGAGACAAGTATTATGTAGTTTTTCCTGTTTCAGCGCATAAAAAAGCTTCCTTGCGGAAGCTGTGACATGGGCTTCTTGCCCGTGTAATTTTCTCAAACCGGTCTCAGACCGGCAACTCCTTCAAAGGGGATCGATTCGATAGTTTCGGTCACTTTGAAGATATAATATCAAGCGGCTAAATTATGCCGTCCGGGCGACACTCGCACTGTTGTCTGCGGTTGCTTTCAATTTCACCTGTTCATGCAGCCGCATGGCGACCCGGCGGTGGTTCCAGTCAACGCAATCGACGCGAATGACTTCGCCCCAATGCAGGTAACTGTCCATGTCAAACTGGTCTTCTTCACTGCGCGGATAGCTGAAGCGGGTCATGATATGCTGGCCGACGTGAGGGCAGACATGCTGGTCGACCGTGAAGCTGACATGCTGTTGATTCAAGTCCTGTATCTGACCGCGAAACACCTCATCATTGCCTTCATAGGCAAACCATAATGGCCAACTGAATTTAATCCGATCGTTCGTTCTTTTTTCTTGCGTTGCATTCATAATGAACTCCTTAATTCTGATCTGCAAAACTTGAATCAACTTTCCGTTCACCCCGATCTATAGCTAGGGTGTTCCTTATTACTTTCGGCAGACCAAAGGGGCGAGTTAACCGCAAAAAAGTGATATTGTATACTCGTTTTGATTGAAATGTCTCGTTGTGTCGGAACGTAAATCATGTGCGATTAAAAAGCTGACGCCCGGTCCTGCCCGGAGCTTTCTGCCCGCTTAGGTATAACGAGGATGGAAAATTCCCCGCGAGGAGTTTCTGAGTTGGATGAATAGAGGAATGATGCCGGCCAAAGTTCGAATTTGATCCGCTTGAATATAATAGCTGAACAGGTCTAACAGAAGCGATCAACCAGCTTATTCGATCAGGGTGCGAACGATTTCGAGTTCGCTCTCGATCTGGCCCGCGATTTCGTCAAATTTTTCGCGGGAGATGCCGACCTCTTCGAGGATTTCATCGGAAACCGTATCCTCTTCAACCGTCAGGCTCAGGCCGATATTCTGCTGAGCGCACAGAATATCCGAAAGATGAGTCACGACCGAGAGGACACGGTTTTCCTTCGCCAGGTCCATCGGATGATGATGATGACCGCTGACATACTGGAACGAGCGGGGAAATTTCCATTTTGCCGTCAGAGCCATGCCGATTTCTTCATGGTTGGCCCCGATAACTTTTTCTTCAGCCTGGCGGTAAGGCATACCGCCTTTTACCAGTTCGATAATGTCTGGAATATCTTTGCGATGACACTGCATTACCGCGACCAGTCCGATATCATGAATTAAACCCGACAGGAATGCTTCGTCCGGCAGTTCCAGACCGATTTCCGAGGTGATCAATTTGTTCGCCGCACCGACAGCCACGCTGTGGGTCCAAAGATCCTTGCCGGAAAAATCGTCGCAAATGACGCTGCTTTTGAACATCTTGCCGATCGAAGCCGCGATCGCAATATTTTTTACGGCATTCAATCCCAGCAGCATTATAGCCCGGTCGATACTGCCGATCTGGCCCGGCAAACCGTAAAAAGCTGAGTTCACGACCCGTAATACCCGCGCCGAAAGCGCTGGATCGTTGCGAACGATTTTATGCAGGTCGTGCGCGGTGCTTGTCGGGTCCTGCACAACATCTATGATGCGAATCGTCACTTCCGGCAGAGTTGCGATTTCAAGGGTCTGGTCGGCTATCTCAAAGGCGGCTGATTGTCCCACAACTGTTTCCTCATTAGTATGTGATTTTTTTTTGCATAACGTCTTTACATATTCTTATATCGGCCAGTATGTCGGCAATCTTTTTGCCGCTGTTACCTGAACCGTATATTCTGCAGCGTTTTCGTCGTTTTGTTGTACTGGCCAGCGCCGTTTTGACGGCCCGGCCCACATTTTTTCTGCCATAGTCGCAATCTACGACATTTTTGCCGCGGTCCCTCCCCGTCTGCCGGGGGCCCACGTTTATTACATCGACATTCAGATACCCCGCCTCTATGATTCCACACGAACTGTTTCCCACCAGCAAGCGTGCCTTTTGCAGCAGTCCCAGAAACACCGCCCGCGGCAGGTTCGGCAGCAGCGTCACCTTCTCCTTCGCACAAAACCGCCTTGCCATTCGGATAATCCCCGAATGCCCCGGGTCGCAATTTGGATATAACACCAGCATTTTCAACTGGTTATCGCTGCAGCCCCGCAGCGTTTCCCACATCAGCTTTTCTTCGCGGTTCGCCGTTTCGCCCGCGGGATGCTGCAAGACGATTATAAAATCCTCGTCCGTATCAAAGCCGGCCTGGCGGTTTAGTTCCTCGTTATCGGTACAAATAATTTTTGCTAAATCATCCAAAGCCGGCGAGCCGGTCTGATAAATACGCCATGGGTACTCTCCCAGCTTTACCAGGCGTCGCCGCGAGCCGGCACATGCCGCAAAATGCAGATGTGCCAGTTTGCTGATCGCATAGCGATACGCCTCATCCTGAATGCCTGTAGCCGCATCGCCTCCGTGAATATGGCCGATCGTTAACTGGCTGGCCGCTGCGGCCGATGCCGCCGCCAGCATCTCCAGTCGGTCTCCCAGAACCAGAACCACATCCGTATTAATACGGAAAAAAATATCGGTCATTTTAGAAATTGCCCGCCCCAGGCCGCGACTCTGTCCGATAACATCATCATTTTCCCCTTGCAGTCTGGCCCGCCCATCTATCCGCCAACCGTCCCGCCGCACTTCATCAATGGTATAACCAAATGTCCGCAGCAGATGCATCCCCGTCACCACCAGATGCAGTTCCAGCCGCGGATGGGCGTCAATTGCTTCCATCACAGGCTTCAAAATCCCGTAATCCGCCCGGGTGCCGGTCACTACGGAAATATGTTTGTGTTTGCTTTTCTTCATGCCTTCATTTCTTCGCTGCCGTTTTTGACATCATCCCAATTCAGGATATGATACCGGCTTAAATCCCTTGCTATTGTTTTTCCCACCAGCCGTTCGATGTCATTGCCCGGTATGCCGCCGCCCGGCCGCTTTACCGTCAATATCTCATCCTCTAGCATGGCCGGCGTTATCACGGTCCCCTGGCGAAGGGGTTTCGCTCCCACAACCACACTCATCCCCGCCGCCAGCCGCACCGCCTGTTCCTCTTTTGTGATACTTTTAATCCCGTCACCGCAAATCCGGACGCTCTCACGGGCCCGCTCCACATACTCCCGTAATTCATCCGGCTCCAGGCTCATCGCATGATCCGGCCCCTCCAGCCGTTTATCCAGCGTAAAATGCTTTTCCAGGATCACCGCACCGGCCGCCACCGCCAACGCGCCCATCATCGTCCCTGTTGTATGATCAGAAAATCCCGCCGGCAGCCCCGTATGTTCCGCCAGCGTCCGGATCATCCGCAGATTGACTTTTTCCGCCGGCGCAGGATACAGACTCACGCAATGCAATACCGCCGGCTGATCGCTGCCGTATGCCCGCAATGTCCGCAAAACCTCATCTATCTCCTCTAACGTGGCCATGCCTGTCGATAGAATCACTGGCAGCCGTGTCAGTCCGATCGCCTTCAGCAATGGCCCCGACGTCAGATTGCCCGATCCGATTTTGATCGCCTTCACGCCCAGGTCACGCAAAAACGACACCCATCGCGGCGAAAAAGGCGTTGCCAGAAACTCTATCCCTTTCTCCCGGCAATATCCGATCACATTTCCCAGCATCTCCTCGCTCAATTCCAGCCGCTTGAGCATTTCAAACTGGCTTTCCCCGACTGTTCCGCTTTGCTTCTGATACTTCGCTTTCGGCGCTTCCGGCGTTGCCAGCTCTTCTGCCGTAAAAGCCTGAAACTTCACCGCGTCCGCACCAGCCTCCTGCGCTGCATCCACCAGTTCCCGGGCCATTATCGCATCGCCGTTGTGATTAACCCCTGCCTCCGCGATAATATATACCCCCAGGCCCGATCGCTCCCACATCGGATTATGCTCATGGACTTTTGTCATTCGAAAATATGTCTTTATTTCAAAATTCGGATTGCGTGCTTCGAAAATTCTCGCCATTATACGCTGTTATTTACTCTTAAAGACAGGCTCCTGGCTCTCATTAAACCCATGCCGCGCCCGATGCGCCCGCATCGCTTCGTTTTGCATCTGCTCCGTTGCCTTTTGATAAAGTCTTTCCCCATAGAGTTCCTTTTCCTGCCGGGCGGTTTCTTCCGCCGATGGTGGTACATAATTCGCCTTTGCCATGGCCAGCGCCTCCTCACGCAGGGCCAGCAGTTCTTCATCCGTATAATCGGTCATGTTTATCGTTAAATCGACGGCGTCACCCATCCTCAATACAAACTCTTCCTCGTTCACAAACTGCTTTTTGAACGCTTCTGTATGCTTGACCACTTCATACAGCGGCGTTCCCGGATACGGACAGGTAAACATCAGGGCCGACAACGGGATATTCATGTCCTTGCAGAACGCGACCGTCTCCATCACCGTCTCTCGCGTCTCGCCTGGATAACCGATCATGAACGACACCGGACATCGCAGCCCGGCCTCGCGCGTGTTGCGGATCGCCGTCTTTGCCTGTTCCAGTGTGGCGTTTTTGCTCATCGCCCGCAAAATGGTTTCCGAGCCGCTCTCGATGCCGTAGCTCACCGAAACGCAGCCGGCCCGGCGCATCCGCCGCAGCATCTCCCTGTCGCACACCGTTACCCGTCCCGTACAACTCCACCGCAGCGTCCGGTTCAGCCCTTTCTCCTCCAGCAGGTCGCAAATCTCGATCACCCGCTGCTTGTTAACCACAAAGCAGTCGTCCTGAAAACTGATGAAATCGATGTCGTAATCTTTTTTCAACGCCTCCATCTCGCCGACCACATGCCCGGCGCTGCGCCCGCGAAACCGCCGTCCGAAAATCCGGTAGCAGTATTTGCAGCTGAACGGACACCCGCGCGAGCTGATGACGTCAATATCACGGCCGATGCCCACCACGGGATTGTCCAGATATATCTGCATCGGGAACAGGTCCCATGCCGGACAGGGCAACTGGTCCAGATCGGCAATCAATTCGCGCGGCGGCGTCATGATGATGTCTTCGTTTTGCCGGTAGGCTAGCCCCTTGATGCCGGACAAATCGCTGCCGGCCATCAGAGAGGGCAGCAATTCCAAAATTGTCTCGTCCGCCTCTCCGAGGGCGATCACGTCAACGGCAAGATTCTCCAGCGCCGTTTTGATAATGCTCGTTCCTACCGAACCGCCCACCATGATCGGCTTGTCCGGCCAGCGCTCTTTAATGAGATGGCTCACCCGCTTGACCCATCCGTAAGTGGTAATCAAACCGCCGATGCCGATCACCGCCGGGTCCATCTCAGCGAGCCGTTCCATCACATCCTCATCGCTGATCCTCAGGCCGTTCACGTCAATCACCTGTACGCGATAACCGGCCTCTCGCAGCAGTGCCGCGATGATGCCCGTTCCCGCCGGAAAGTTACGCGGCCGGTCCCAGGTCCGTATCGGTGGAAATATTAATACAACATCCTGTTTCATTTTATCCCAACCCGGCAAAGCCGGTATTAAAAATTTTTATCGCTGTTTTGTGCTGCTTTTGATTTTTATGCTGTTATACCCAATTGGGTAGAAAGCTCCCGGCATGGCCGGGCGTAAGCTTATTATCCGCAGATAATTACATTTCGACAAAACGGGTATTTTCAATCAGAACGAGTATAAAACGCCGTCTGCCGCTCCTGCTTTTCCCGTAGAATCGCTTCCGCCACATACAGATCATGAAACGCGTCGATATCCACCGTTTCTTCCGCCTGCTGCACGATACCGCGACGATCAATGCCCCAGAACGCGTGCGGGTCGCTGTCGCCCTCCGCGGCCATCAGCACTTCGTATCGCACCACACCTACAGCGCTGTCGATGGCATACTTGGGCGGCAGGTCCTGCCGGCGATAAACGTTGTTGTCAATATCCTTAATGATGCGGTCGCCTTCCATGCGATAAAGCCAGTAGGGATGAAACTTGCCGATCGGCGTAATCGTCTGTACGGAATGGGCTCCGGTTTCGATCAGGTAATTAATGGCCTTATCGATGATTCCCTCCGAACGTACCGGCACATTGCCATAGAGCAGTACGACGATATCCGTTTTGAACTGGTGGTCCCGTTCCATCACTTCGCAGCAGTGCCGCATGGCGTCGTCCACCCGCGCTTTATCCGCCGCCAGCTCTGTCGGCCGGTCGATGACCTTGACCTGATAGCGGTAATGCTCCCGACAGATCGACTTGATCTGTTCGTCGTCGGTTGTGACCGCCAGCTCATTGATGAACATGGATTCCATCGCCGTGTCAATCGTATAACGGATGACCGGCTTGCCCAGAACTTTTCGTACGTTTTTCCCCGGTACACCGCGACTGCCGCCCCGCGCCGGAATAATGCCTAAAACATTCACGTTAATCGCTCCTTATATTTCTATGTACATTAATGTTCATTTACATCTTTTCTACATTCTGCGTCCCACGTGTCACCTGTGCCATTCTTTACAGGCAGGGCACAGTGGGTGTTCTTCAAACCGGCC
This sequence comes from uncultured Pirellulales bacterium, assembly GCA_964482555.1. Classification (GTDB taxonomy): domain Bacteria; phylum Planctomycetota; class Phycisphaerae; order Sedimentisphaerales; family SM23-30; genus CAYZXY01. The sequence continues at coordinate 19,733 of CAYZXY010000038.1, read as the reverse complement.
ATCCGCATGGGTCTGACGAATATGTTGAAATCCTTCGTTTTGCCAGATTGTTTCGATACGATCCTCTGCCGCGTTTCCTAAACGGCTCAGCCCGCGAAAATCCTGGGTACAAACTGGAACGCTCCCGTCCGCCAGAATCGTCATGCATCGCTCCAGCCGTTGGCACATTCGCCGCATGGGCGGCTCCATGTTCATGACCGCCTGATCGGCGATCTGTCCCGCATAGTCGTTGTAGCCGACAATGACCGCCGCGCCGCATGTTTCCAGCCAGTGGTCGTAAAACGCTTCCATTTCGGCCATGGTCTGCCGCGTCTTGGTCATCCAGGGCACGATTAATGCCCCGTTTTGCCCGGCGACCTCCAGAAAGTTCATGATATTCCGTACAACTCGCTCATAACCATCCCGCCCCTTAACCTGCCGGTATAGTTCTTCGCTGTGCGCATCCAGATAGACGCTGATGACATCGACCGGCAGCTTCGCCAGCTTTTCGCCCAGATCACCTTCCAGCAGCAGGCCGTCCGTTTCTATGTTTATGCCGTAAATGCCCGCTTCTTTCGCCGCCATAATCATTTCCGGCAGTTCCGGATGCTTCAGCGGCTCCCCGCAGCCGCCCAGCGTAATCACAATATCATCGTAGCTGCCCAGCTCCGTAACGATTTTATGCCACAAGTCCATCGGCATCGGCCCGCGCTGCGGGACTTCGACCTCCTCACGATGCGGATACCCCAGGATGCGAACGCCCGGTTCGGTTGTGATTTCGATATCCAGTTCCCGCGGAAACCGTTCCGCCAGGGATTCGTACTCTTCCATCGCTGCAACGATTTCCAGGGCATCCCAGTTTTCCGGACAGCTGCCGTTATTGTAGCGGGCGAAAAGCGATTCCAGCGTCTCCAGGCTGCGCTGAGTATCCGTCAGGAAACGAAAACGGCTCTGATACAACGCTGCCGGCGCCTTATAGGTGCATTCATGCACAATGAAATCCGGCTGCGGTTGTTTCGGGCTGTATGCCAGAACATCGCCGATGCATATCCCGGCATTCGTCAGACCGTTCAAAAGCTCAACGCGATACACGCATCCGCCCAGCCCCGGGGCCGCCTGCGAAAAGGTAAATTTCATCTCGGTATAATATTGATAGTGCTGTGCGATAAGATGATCCAGTAATGCCGGATCGACCAGCACGGCCTCACTCGCCACCGAAACGATGACCTCATGACGGCGTTCCTGCAAGTGCTGCACCATCTCCTGCGTAATAATCTGTTCGTCGAAATATGTCGCTTCGTGGATGCCGCCGCGCCAGTTATGCAGAGACCATTTCCGTTGACGTCGATGACAGCCCTCGCCGATGGAATTCTCCAGACCGATAACTTCTGCCCGGCTGCCCGCGGCCAGTTTTTCCACCGCCGTTTGCTGCTCATGCCGGCAGAAAATCAGTATTTCGCTGACCCGTTCGGCCCGACCCACTCTTTCCAGCGTTCGCTGCAGTATTGGCGTACCTTGCAGCGCGACGTCCAGCCGCGACCGTCCGCCCAGGTCGTTGCGTTCCATGTTGGCATATATCACCGCCGCCGCTTGTTTTGTCTTATCTACAGCCATGCTTATCCACTACGTTTATAAGTATATGATGGAAACATTCATGTGTGCTATATCATCTGTCCGTAAGCGTTCACGGATATGAGACGTTAAAATTAAACCATAACCGTTTGCTTTGTCGTTTAAGTCTCGTCAGGGACAACTGAAATAACAGTATTCGCGGAAACAAGAACACCTTTGATTTCTACGCCTCACATTCCTCCAGTCGTTTATCTGCTTCTATGAGGATGTCAATCATTCTGTCGCAGCCTTTGATGAACTCGCTGACGTACCCTATATCACGCTTGATCTGCCGCCGCTGCTTGTCTTTGCCTTCTATCGCGTCCAGTTCCAGACTGCGGTCTGCCTTGAAGCGGTACATCTCTGCCCCCTGCGCGACGAAACTGATGAGATGGCAGGTTTCATCCCGGTACTTTATCTTGGTTCGCAACTCATCCAGATGCACCATTTTCTGATTCAGCTTCTCCTGCTCATCCACCAGATCCTGCATTTCCTTAAGGTAACCAACGATGTCCTCGCTGATGGCCCTGACTTCTTCCACTTCCTCGAGCTTTTTCTGGACCTGTTTTCGGGCCGGCTTTATTTGACTGGTTTCAAAACGATTGATCCTTTGCCGATAGGCGAACTTCTCTTTATCTATTTCGCCCATGCAGAATTGTTCCAGTGCCTCTTCGAACCGCATGATTTCCGAGTTCTGTTTGCGCACGCCGCCTTCCGTCGCATCGATAACCCGCACCGGACTCTCGGAAAAATCCTTTTCAAATTGCTGCAGGTAGGTGAACATCTGCTCATCGGTATAGATCGGATTGCCGTGAATGTCTTCCACCTTCCGCAGCACCGAGCGGTTCCGCACAATACGTTCCCATTCTTTCATCTCGATCGTACTGAACCGATTCAATTCATTCTGCCAGACTTCGTGCAGGGCGTTGCCCGGACTGTAATACACATTGTCCGAATATCCCAGATCCTGCCCGATGAAAATCACCGGATCCGCGCCGATGTACTGCCCCAGGTAAAACGCCAGGTGCGCCACGGTCGCTCCGGCTTCCAGACTGTCATGATCGTCCTTCATCTGTCGCAGCATGGCCCGGGCGTGTGTGTTATACAGCAACGATACCGGTCCGCGCTCCCGATAATAATCGATGACATGCCACGTTCCTTTCGGCTCGGCCACCAGATGGATATCCTCTAAATCTTCCAACCCTTCAAAAAAACGCTTACTGATCTCATGATAATCCAGGCTTGTCACGAAATCCGGTCGGATTCCCTGCTTCAGCAGCGGCTTCAAGGTTGTTTGCACCGCGATGACGACCACCTGATCGCGATATTTCTTCAAAAACTTGATATTTTTTCCTAGCGATGGGCCTGCCGAAACCACCACAGCCGGATGCCCTTTGAATCGATTCTTTAAAACATGAATTGAACTCGTCCCGACGTAAGTCGGCAGGTTCCAGGCAATATTGCGACAGGTTGTATAAGAATTGGAAATCAGGCTGACCAGATGGCTTCGCATAAATGAGGCGTATTCCGCGATGGTTTTGTGAACCTGGCTGTGAAAAGCGGTATCACGCTGCTGAAGCGTGTGTGTGAAGACCACGCCAAGCATCATTTTAGTGCTGTGCTGCTGCAATTTTTCGAAAATTTCTTCGCGGTTGGGGCGATTTATGAACAGAATTCGCCCACTTTTGAGCATTTCCGAATAGTCGATATGTTCCATCGCCGTGCGAATCATGGCGAGGCTTGGTTCGCTGACGATTATAAATGCTTCTCCAGTAAGTCTTTCCATTAACGTTCGAATATGATATCCCAGACCGAAGCCGTCCACGACATAGCACATGGGCAGCCGGCCGTTTTCTTCTTCTTCCTGTTTTTCACCCAGTTTAATTGCGCCGTCGGCCCAACGCTGGGCCTCACGGTGGGGATCGTAGCGGCTGTGGAGGAAAACGGGTTCACCTTTGGCACCGGTGACCTGACAGGTCAAATCGCCGTTACGTGTTTTTTGACAAGGAATTAGAGCGGTATCGTCCACCATGTCGATGGCCTGGGCCAGCCGGGCGTTCTGCTCCCAGAGTGCCTTGATATTGGCCAGATATATCGAGTCGGGCTCAAAAATCACAGGCAATTCAATCGTTGTTTCTGCACTCACGTCCATAGTGCCATTATCGGATTATTGGACGCGGATTCATCATTATTAGAGATGATTTTTGCGAGGAAAAGGACGGCCCATATGATTAAATGAGGGTGTCAATCAAAAGGCAGAGGAGGGTAAGCTGGCCGGATAGGAGGTGGACCAGGAAAAACAGGTTATTTGGGTTGCGAGATTGAGGAAAAAAACCTTGTGGATTTATGGCCAAAACGAGCAAAAACAATGCGAAAATGAGTAAAAGTTGGGTGAAAAATATACCTAAAATAATCAGGGAAATCGCATTGCAAATTACCCAGATTCTCAATATCCGGTTAATCTGGGTGGTGGAAAAAGTATCACATATTGAGTTCAGGCCAGCCCGGCGATAGTCCTCCCGGCAGCGAATCTGCAGCAGCCAGAAATGCGGAATTTGCCACAAAATCATGAAAAGGACCAGCAGCATCAGCGGCGGTTCGAGCAGGTGTCCGCCGGCGGCGGAATAGCCGATAGCGGGAGGGATGGCGCCGACGATGGCGCCCGGTGCGACGGCAAAGGGGCTGAGGCGTTTGAGGGGAGTGTACAGGCCGTTGTACCAGAGGACGGCGATGCCGGCGAGAATGAGGTTTGCCGGGCGGTGGATGGGTATCTGGGCGATCAGCAGCAAACCGGCCAGCAGTGAAAGCAGGGCGAAACAGACGGCATAGCTGTTTTGAAGGCGTCCCGAAGGCAGGGGCCGGCCGGCGGTGCGGAGCATCCGGGCATCGATATCTTTTTCCTGAATCTGGTTGAGAGCGCTGCTGCCCATCGAGAGCAGCAGGATGCCGGCGAAAAGCATCAGGCTTTCAGCAGTTAAAATGTGTCGAAAGAGGGCGTAACCGACCAAAGCCGACAATGCCACACTCAGCGAGAGAGGAAATTTACCCAACTGCAAATACGCCGCGATGCAGGTTTGCCATTGGCGATGTATATGTCGAATAGCTGTCGTATTGGTTGTGTTAAGCGTTTTCATTTTACAAAAGTATATCAGATCCGAGGGCATTTGAAAAAGGTAACTGTTTATGCAATCATTTGTGGTTTTCTGTTATACCCAATGGGGTGGAAAGCTCCCGGCAGGGCCGGGCGTAAGCTTTTTATCCGCAGAAAATGACGTTCTGACAAAACGGGACTTTTCAATTGGAACGAGTATAGAAGAGGTTTAATTCGTCTGGTTTATATCTTCGGCGATGGCCTGCATGGCCTGTTCGATGGAGATGGTTTCGGCCGGAGCACGGACCTTGTCGAGTTCGTAGGTTTCCCAGAGCTTGTCAATTTCTTCCCGGGTGGCGGTGGGTAGATCATCGCCGGTGTAGAAATCGCGGACATAATGAGCCAGAGCGAAGCGGTCCCAGGGCGGCAGATGGCTGTAGGATGCCATCTGAGTGCCGACGATGCCTTCTTCGAGCGTTTTATAAATGTCGGGTACGGTCAGTCCGTTTTTCCAGTCTTGCAGCGAGGTAAAATCGCGAGCACCCTCAACCAGGCCACCCTGGCCTTTAACGCCATGACAGGATATGCAATAGGTTTCGTAGAGTTTCTTGCCGTCGCGTTTCTGGATTGCTTCGGAGTCGGGATTCATGGCGGTTTCCCGCTCGATCGGTTGATAGCGGTCGGCAAGTTTCTGCTCGATCCAGGCCGAGAAATCTTCGGGCGAGAGGACTTCCATTTTGGTAATCATTTTCGCATGGTCCCGTCCGCAATATTCGGCACAGAGAACGCTGAATGTTCCGATACGATCGGGTTGAATCCACATGTAATTGATTTTACCCGGGATGGCGTCTTCCTTAACCCGCATGGCGGGGATGTAGAGGCTGTGGTTGACATCGTCGATTTTGGCGGTGATCTCCAGTTTTATGGGGGTATTGACCGGGACGAAAAGGCGGGAGTCGGATACATTTACATCCGGATAGGTGAAGGTCCAGAACCATTTCTGGCCAGTGACTTTAATGGGTTTGGCGTCGGGCGGCACATCGCGCATCATCAGGAAGCCTTCGAAACCAACAAAGAACATGTAGATAACAATAAACGTGGGGATGATGATCCAGGTCAGTTCCAGCAGCATGTGGCCGTAGATCTGGGTAGTCGTGCGGTTTTTTTTGCGGTTGTATTTGACGGCGAACATGATCATAACCGCCGTAATGCCCAGCAGCAGTATGGCGGAAATGCTAATGAGAATCCAGAAGGCTTTATCAACGGATTGTATGACATCGGAAACAGCAACTAGCATATTTTAAATCCAGAAAAAGATTATTGAATGTAAAAACAAAAACCGGCTCTGACCCTATCGGGCTACCGGAACGAATAGTCGCTGAAGGTCAGGATAATAAAGACGGCATACGTAGCGATCAAAATCAGGACCATCCATTTGATAATGGGTTTTTCGTAGCGTATATGCATAAAAAAGAGAATGACCAGTGCCGCCTTGACGGTTGCGACCAGCATGGCGGTAAAAATGGTCCACTTCTGCATGTCGAGATAACAGACGCCGACGGTGATGCCGGTCAGGACGATCAACGCGAGCCAGATTTTGATGAATAAGCCGTAAGGTAAGTTATGATGTTCCTGGTTATGGTTCATGATTTCGTCAGGTGCAGCTTTTAGTAAGTCTTTTAACGTTTTCGCCTCCGAACAATTCGTTGGCTTCATTAAGTATATCGATAAGTCTGGTGCCCAGCCCGGCTTTTTTTGAAATAGCGATCCAATCGCTTTCATTTATGTCGCCGGGGGAAGCGCCGGGGAACCAATGGTCGGCATTGCCCATCAGATTATATCGTTTGTGTCCGTATTCTTCCATGCCGTAGGCTTTCATCAGAGTCCAGAGCCAGACGATGATCTTTACATTTAACTGCCCGGGGCACTCTTGCCAGTGCGGCAGGTTCAGATTAAGCGGATCGATAAACTCTTCGCCGACGGCAGAGCGAACGGCGTTTTTCAGCCGCTCAATCACGGGCTCTAAATGTTCCAGTGGTTGAGCCAACAGGGGTAAGGCCTGTAAATGCAGATCGAAGTCACCGGGACGTGAAGCTCCTACACTGATCGTATGGACCTGAGGGCGCGACAGGCAGAACAAATCGTTAAAGACGATGGGATGCAGCGGTTTCGTCAGTTCCAATAGTTTAGGCGGCGATTTATAGAGCATACCGCCTTTATCGGACGGGCTGATGATAAAAACGCCCATATCCCGACTGGCGGCCGCTTCGATCGCCGGCCAGTTCTGCTGGTTGATATAATACCAGTGCAGATTGACATAATCGAAGCCGCCATCATCCTCGTGTTGGATTGCCCGAACGATGATATCCACAGGCCCATGGGTGGAAAAACCGATATGCCGTGCCAGGCCCTGTTCTTGTAATTTTCGTGCCATGCTCAAGCAGCCCCCCGGCCGGATTGACCATTCGTATGTCGGCTGATGGTTTATGCCGTGGAGGGCCAGCAAATCGACATAGTCGAGTTTCATTCGCTCCAGGGATTCCTGGAATTCTGCGGCGAAGGTATCGGGGTTTTCGTTGGGGCCGATCTTGGTCTGAACGATAATCTGATCGCGCGGCAGCTGGGGCAGAATTTCGCCCAACTGGCGTTCGGAGCTGCCGTAACCCCGGGCGGTCTCTATATGGTTAATCCCCAGTTCGAAAGCCCTCAGAATCGTGGCTTCCAGGTTTTTCTGGTTATCGTCGGGAATAACATCCAGCGGTTTGTCTTTCCAGTCGAACTGGTAGCGCATGCCGCCGCACGAGAGGAGCGGCATGGAGAGTTCAGTTTTTCCAAAGCGTCTGTAAATCATTGAAAGAGTAACAAGTAATGAGTATCATTCCGAGAATGCTTGCGGTACCAACAAGCGAAGGCTGGAAACCTCCGATACAGGTTATTGTATCAAATAAAATAACGGAAACAGGTAAATCCAGACAACGTCAACCAGGTGCCAGTAGAGGGCGACGTTGTCGAGGAACGCCGGTTTTTCCGGAGTTGTCGTCCCGTTGCGGATTTTTATTATGGCCCAGGCGATGATAAAGATGCCGACCAGTACATGGAGGGCATGGGCGCCGGTCATGAGATAATACAGGCCAAAATAGTTCACTTCGCCCACGGGCATATCCTGGAAACTGGGGGAATTGAGATAAATGCCGTGGTGGAATTTATCGGACCATTCAAAGCCTTTGATGATTAGAAAACCGGTTGCGAAGACAATCGTCAGAATTAACAAGAAGGACGCGAGTTTTTTGTTGTTTTTGTTCAATGCCGTGATGGCCAGTACCGCGGTCAGGCTGCTGGTGAGCAGGATGATGGTATTAACCGCCCCCAGCATGACGTTGAGTTTTTGGGAGGCATTGCTGAAATGCCAGGTGTGTTTATGGAGCATGACGGCATAAGCGATGAACATCATGCCGAAGAGCAGGGCTTCGGTAAAGAGAAAGAGCCACATGCCCATTTTGATGCCCAGCGGGTCATAATGAATATGGGGAGCGGCGGCTTCGTGCTGTTGGGGATTCGATGTCGTTGATTCAGTCATTTTCTACGCGTTCCGGATAGTTGTATGGCGGCTCGGTAACTTCAGGTTCGTATTCAAAATTGGTCAGCGGGGGAGGCGACTGCGTCTGCCATTCCAGCGTTTTGCTGCCCCAGGGATTAGGTCCTGCCTTTTCTCCTTTGATCAGGCCCTGAATCATGATAATCAGCAGCATAAGAACGCCGCCAATGAGGAACCAGGAGCCGATGGTCGATAGTTGATGGTAGATGGTATATTGTTCGATGCCGGTGTAGTCGGCGTAGCGGCGGGGCATGCCGGCGATGCCGGCCATGAGCAGGGGAAAATAGGTCAGATTGAAGCCGAAGAAAAATATTCCGCAACCGATGGCGGCATGGGTTTTATTATACATTTTGCCAAACATTTTGGGGAACCAGTAGAGCATGGCCGCGAGGAACATGGTGCCGGTACCGCCGAACATGGTATAGTGAAAATGTCCGACGATAAAGGCGGTGTCATGCACATGGATGTTCGTGGAGAGCGAGCCGAGCATCAGGCCCGTCAGGCCGCCGATGGAAAAGAGAAAGATGAAGAGCATCGCCAGAATCATAGGGGGGTCGAGCTGGATGGAGCCTTTGTACATCGTCGCCACCCAGTTGAATACTTTGATCGCGCTGGGCACCGCCACCATAAACGTCAGGAAGGAAAAGACGATACGTGCCATGTCGGACATGCCGGCGGTGAACATGTGATGAGCCCAGACCAGCGAACCGATAGCGGCGATGAGGACCGAGGAGATGGCGATGAATTTATAGCCAAAGATGACTTTTCGCGAAAAGGTCGGAATGATTTCAGAAACGACGCCCATAGCCGGCAGGATCATGATGTAGACCGCGGGGTGGGAGTATATCCAGAACAGGTGCTGGTAAAGAATGGGGTCGCCGCCCCTGGTGGGATCGAAGATACCAACCCCGAAGAACCGCTCCACCATGATAAGAATGAGGGTGATGCCGAGGATGGGCGTTGCGAGGACCTGTGTCCAGGCTGTGGCATAGAGGGCCCAGATAAACAGGGGCAATCGGAACCATCGCATGCCTTTGGCTCTGAGGCGGTGAATGGTAACGACAAAATTGATGCCGGTGAGGATCGAGGACCAGCCGAGGATGAAGGCGGCAACCAGCGGGATATAGACGTTGGAATCGGTTGTAACCGCGAAGGGGACGTAAAACGTCCATCCGGTGTCGATACCGCCAAAAACGACGGAGATGATGGCAAGCAGGCCGCCGGCGATATAGCAGTACCAACTGATCAGATTAAGTCGAGGGAAGGCGACGTCCTCGGCCCCGATCATGATCGGCAGGAAGAAATTGCCGAAGACGGCGGGGATGCCGGGGATGATAAACAGAAAGATCATAATCACGCCGTGCAGGGTCAGTATGCGGTTGTAGATGTCGCCGTCGGCGAATTGCACATCCGGATAAAGCAGTTCCAGTCGCATCAGGAAGGCCATGAACATTCCCACGACGAAGAAAGCAACGATGCCGATGAGATACATGATGCCGATGCGTTTATGATCGGTGCTGAGCAGCCAGGAAAGGATGCCCTTTTTGGTGTCGTAAAAGTTTGTATAATCAGAATTTAAGGTAATAGTGCCGTTGGCCATATTAAAGGTTCCACATAATGTTAATGTCAGGATTCGTTATCCTGATTTGGCGTCTGAATTTCCGGGGCCGGCTGGGATTTCTTTTTGGCAAAAGCCAGATACAGGATAAAAAGGCCCATGATGAAAAAAGATGTTGCGATGATGAGCCGGTTAATGTTAAGAACCATCGCTTTGCTTTGCGGGTCGTAGTTAAAGCAGAATTGCTGTACGCGTTTCATGAGTTTGCTGGTCCTGCCAAATTTGGCGTCAATGATGCCGCTTTGAAGATCGGCAGGTAGGAAATCGAGGCCCTGGATATATCTGACGATCTTGCCTTCCGGGCTGATGAACATGATGGTGGCGGAATGCATGAAATCATCCTTATCCTTGACGTAACCAAATCCCACAGCGTTGGCAATGGTCTTAATGTTTTCTTCGTTGCCGGTCATGAAGACCCAGCTTTCGGGGGGAATTTTTGTTTTAAGACCGCCGACGATAGTATTGTGAGCCACACTGGAGAGCTGTTCATCCTCGCGCGGATCGAAGCTGATGGTCACCAGCTGGTAATCTGTTCCGGGGGTCAGATCGTCGCATTTATCGACATTATCGGCCAGTTCCTGCAGGAGCGGGCTGCAGATGCTGGGGCATCGATAATAGACCAGCGACAGCACGGTGGGCAGTTTGATGAACTCGCGGAGAGATATTTCTTCGCCGTCGGAATTGGTAAAGGTCAGGTCCAGCGGTATGGTTTCGCCGAGTTTTTCGACGACATAGGGTGTGTTTTCCGCCGGTTGTGCGTTATTCGACTGGGCCGCCAAGGGAGTCGTCAGAAGACAGAAACTCAGCGTCAGCAGTAAAGTCGTTGTGAAAGATATTTTGGTGTACGTATGCATCGAGACCTCCTTACAAATGAAAATGTCTGGACGTTTCCAGCAGCGGATCGCCGATCGCCACGCAATTCCGATTGCGAATCAGCCGGGCCAGTATCCAGAGCAGAGTGCCAACCATCAATAATAAAGGTCCACAATGATACCATTTAATCGCGGCAGATGCAAGAGGCATTTGGGGCATAATCAGCCAGTAGAGATCGACTAACTGGCCAATGATGATGATAATCGAGGCGATGACGAGAATGAGGTTATTTGTTTTGGCCTTACGGCTTAACAATATCAGGAAGGGGATAATGAAGCGGAGAAATGCCAGAGCTATGGTCAGGGATCGCCACGGATCGTTTAAACGTTCGATGAAAAAGACGGTTTCTTCGGGTATGTTGCCGTACCATATAAGCATGAACTGGCTGAAGGCGATGTAGGCCCAGAAGCAGGAAAAGGCGAACAGCAGCCCGCCGAAGTTGTACATATGGTCGGGGGTGATCAGGCCGGGATCGAGTATGCCTTTGCGTCCCAGCCAGAGGACCAGTAGGTTGATGACCGCCAGGGCCGTGACGGTTGAGCCGGCGAAGATATAGACACCGTAGATGGAGCTGTACCAGAACGGCGCGAGGCTCATGAGCCAGTCGAAGGAGGCAAAAGTCAAGGTAAAGGCGAAAATAATCAGGAACGGGCGGGAAAACATGCGAAGTTTTTGGGTGGTCCCGACGGCGGCTGTCGGATTGAGGTCGTCCTGCTGGAAGGATTTCGTTATGAACCAGCGTCCGCAGCCGATCCAGAGTGCGAAATAGAGCAGAGCCCGGACGATAAAAAAGGGTTTGTTTAAATAGGCTGATTTGGTGGAATGGGCAAGTTCGTCCGGATTGTCCATCCAACTATAGATCGGGACCGACGGCAGCAGACTCAGTATGAGCAAGGGGAGGAAAAACAGGGCGATCAGCCAGGTGGGTTCGGCGAGAAATTCGGCGATTCGGCGGATGGAGACCGACCAGATGGAACCGGTGGCATGCTGGAGGGTGACAAAAAACAGGCTGCCCATAACCACAGTCCAGACAAAGGCGAACCCCCACAGCCAGGTCGCGCCGAAAAGATCGCGGGTTTCGGGTTTGATCAGGGAGAAAATTGTAAAACCAACGCCGTGCAAGAGTGTTATCAGGGCGAAGCGGCTGAGATTTTTCGTGTTGGGGGCCGCGGTCGCGGGAGGATATTGCCGGATCTGCTCGTTCATTCTACAGCCTCCATGTCGCCGGATTTGAATTTCCTGAGGTCTTCGAGAGTGGGATTCTGTGCCCGCTGCAGGACACGGATATAATTGACGACGGCCCAGCGTTCATCCTGTTGGATCTGGAATTCATAACCGGCCATGATGTTTTGCCCTTTGGAGATGATGTGGTAAATACGGGCGTCGGAATAATTTCGGGCGGCTTCGGTGTGGTAGCTGGGCGGGGCGGTAAAGCGTTCGGGGCCGATGACGGGGCCGTCGCCCATGCCGGTTTTGCCGTGACAGACGTAACAATGGGTGTCGAACAGCTCCCGGCCGCGCTGGAGGCTGGCGATGGTCGGCGAAGTCGGATTTTTCAGGATTTGCTCGGCGCGTTTGACGGAACAGGGATCGTTGCCTGCGACGGGATAGGGTGTATAGTCGCGTGGGATGGAGCCCTCTGGGGGCTGACGTTCGACGGTCAGGTGTCGGCCATACAACCAGCCATAGTCGCCCTGGGCCTTGCCTTTGGGTTGCACAGCCATATCGTTGAACCAGGGGCTGTAGGGCAGGGCCACCAGCGCCAGGGGGATGATAATGGACGAAACGAGCATTCCGCCCAGAGTCCATTTAAACTTTTGCGAGGAGAAGCGGGGATTGAAATTCTTTAATTTTGTTTCAAGGAATTTGAACATGGTTCGTAAAGCTCTTTTATATCGATACTGCTGGTATGCTGAAGGAGTTTGCGTGCGGCTTCGGGTCGGAACAGCGGGTCGCGGCTCTCCAGTAGGATTACGAATTTGTCTCCGGTGACCGCGGGCATCAGGTCGTTATGGTGCAGGGGGTGGTTCCATCGCCATAGTCTGCAAAAGACGATCAGGCTGCCGGTAATCGACAGGGCGGCAAACAGAACGAATAATTCGAAGGTGATCGGAACGAAAGCCGGCCAGCTGAACAGCGGTTTACCGCCGATGACAATGGGGTAGTCGATCGCGTTCATCCAGCCCTGCATGAGCAGGGCCGCGCCGATTCCCAGGAAACCTGAGAGGATGCAGATGATCGGTACCGGCGATTCGCCCGCTCCCATGGCCCGTTCCAGGCCGTGGACCGGGTAGGGGGTGTGGCAGTCCCATTGGCGATAGCCGGCGTCGCGAACCCTTTCAGCGGCGTCGATGAGATGGTTGACATCGTCGTAAACAGCGGCTATGCCGATTAAATTTTTGTTTTGGTCAGTCATGTTTTGGTAAGGAGTACACTTTTATCATGGGCAAGATGCCCATGTCACAGTTAATGTTTTTTGGGTTGGGCGCCGGGAGCGACGGCTTTGATTTCCGCGACGGAAATCGTCGGCAGGAAACGGCAGAACAACAGCATCAGGGTCAGAAACAGCCCCACGCTGCCGGCGAACAGCCCGATATCGATCCAGGTCGGGAAGAACATTCCCCAACTGCTGGGCAGAAAATCCCGGTGCAGACTCGTCACGATGATGACGAAGCGTTCCAGCCACATGCCGACGTTGACCAGAATCACCAGCGGGTACATCAGGGCGATCGTACGGCGGATTTTACGAATCCATAACAACTGCGGCAGTATAACGTTACAGGCGACCATGCACCAGTAGGCCAGGGCATAGGGTCCGCCGATCCGGTTCATAAAAGCGTAACGTTCTTCGGCGACCCCGCTGTACCACGCGATAAAGAGTTCGATCATATAGGCATAACCCACCATCAGTGAGGTCGCGACGACGAGTTTGTTCATTACGTCGAGGTGGTTGGTGGTGATCAGGTGTTCGAGCCGGAACATCTTCCGCATGATGATAATGAGCGTGGCGACCATAGCCATGCCGGAGAGGATGGCGCCAGCGACGAAATAGGGCGGCATGATTGTGCCGTGCCAGCCGGGAATGACCGAAACGGCAAAATCGAAGGCGACGATGCTGTGGACGCTGAGCACCAAGGGAGTGGACAGGCCGGCAAAGAGCAGATACGCTTTTTCGTAGTGGTTCCAGGCGCGGGCGCTGCCGGTCCAGCCGAGGCTGAGAATGCCGTAAATGAATTTGCGGAAGCCATTTTTCGCCCGGTCGCGTATCGTCGCCAGGTCTGGAATGAGGCCGGTGTACCAGAACATGATGGAGACTAGACCATAGGTACTGACCGCGAAAACGTCCCAGAGCAGCGGCGAACGGAAGTTAACCCAGATGTCGTTGGCGTTAGGCAGGGGCAGCAGCCAGTAAAACGCCCGCCAGGGCCGCCCGGTGTGGAACAGCGGAAACTGCAACGCACATATAACGGCAAAGACGGTCATGGCCTCGGCGAAACGGGCGATGCCGGTCCGCCATCGTTGGCGGAGCAGAAAGAGAATAGCACTGATGAGCGTGCCGGCGTGTCCGATGCCGATCCAGAAGACGAAGTTGATGATGGCCCAGCCCCAGCCGACCGGTTGATTATTGCCCCAGACGCCGATGCCTTTGGCGACGGTAATCACCAGGCAATAGATAAACACCACCGCTAAGGCGCCGGTTAAGGAGATGGCAATCCACCAGCGAATCGTTGGGAACGATTCGAGCGGACGATTGATGTCATCGTCAAGCTGCTGGAGCGTGACGTCGCGATCGAACAGGTCTATGCCGGACAAGCTACTCATATCATCTATCTAATATATCAAAAAAAAAATTGCGGGCAAGGCCCACCCTCTATTAAATCAGTGGTTATTATCCGTTTTAGCGGTTTTGGTTTCGATGTTTCTCACCTTTGCCAGGTAGGCGATGCTCGGTTGTGTGTTCAATTGTTCGAGGACGAAATAGGCCCGGTTGGATTTGAAGAGCCGGGCGACCTGGCTTTTCGGGTCGCTGAGGTTTCCGAACACGATCGCGCCGTTCGGGCAGAGCTGCTGGCAAGCGGTTTTAATTTCACCGTCGCGGACGTCGCGGCCTTCGTTTTTGGCTTTGAATTTCGCGGCGTTAATCCGCTGTACGCAGAAGGTGCATTTTTCCATGACGCCGCGCATACGGACGGTCACCTGCGGATTGTAAGCGAGTTCCTGGACGGGATCGGTTTGGAAACGTCCGTGATAATCGAAGAAGTTGAATCGCCGAACCTTGTAGGGGCAGTTGTTGGCGCAGTACCGAGTGCCTACGCAGCGATTGTAGGCCATCTGGTTGAGTCCTTCGGGGCCGTGAATGGTGGCATTGACCGGGCAGACGTTTTCGCAGGGGGCGTTGTCGCATTGCTGGCAGGTCATGGGCTGAGTGTAGATGGTCGGATTGTCGGGATCGCCTTCTTCGTAGCGGTCGAGCCGCAGCCAGTGCATGATGCGACCGCGCTGGCATTCTTCCTTGCCGGCCACGGCAATATTGTTTTCCGCCTGACAGGCGATGGCGCAGGCGCCGCAGCCGGTGCAGAGGTTGGTATCGATGGCCATGCCCCAGTGATAGCCTTTAGAATAATCGAAGCCAGGGTAGATGTCGGTGCCGTGCGGTGTTGCGAAATGGTGATGGCCTTTTTTATGCTCAATGATATGCGGGTCTTTACGGTATTCATCCAGCGTGCAGTCGAGGGCGATCTTGCGGCCTTCCATCGAGAAATGGTTCTGAACACGAACGAGCCGGTGGTGAGTTCCGGTTTTGCGCACTTTGACGTTGTAAACGACACGGGAACCGTCATCCGGCAGAAGGGGGGCGACGTTGACGCCGACGCCGGTGCCGGCGGGTCCGGCTTTCGTGCGGCCGTGGCCGAGGGTGACAGTGATGACATTATCTGCGGCGCCGGGTTGGATTAAAGCGGGAATCTCGATCTTCTTTTCCCCGGTGGCGATTTCAATGATGTCGCCTTCCTTAAGTTTCAGTTTTTTCGCGGTGGCCGGGCTGATAGCCGCGGCATTGTCCCAGACGAGCTTGCTGACGGGGTCGGGCATTTCCTGGAGCCAGGCGTTGTTGGCGAAGCGGCCGTCATAGACGGCATGATGGGGGTGGATGACCAGTTCGAAGTCGCCGCCGGTTATTGAGGCGCTCGCCAAAGCCAGGCTGGCTGATAGCTGGGTGTCAGGGGCAGCCAAAAAGCCTTTTTGGCGATCTTTTTCATCGTTCCAGATACCGAGTAATTGGGGAGCAAATTTGATAAAATCCGACCAGGAAGGTTTTGTCGTTCCCCCTTTTAAGTGGCTGTTCCATGTAAAGAGGCTGGCTTCTTCCTGTCGTGTATCGTATAAGGGCTGTATGGCTGGCTGGCAGTAGCTGTAGCCCAGTCCTGTTTTGATGAAATTCCAGCTTTCGAGGTTGTGGTGGCTGGGCAACTGGTACTGGCAATGTTCGAGGGTTTCGTTGATATAGAGGGCGTGGCCGATGCTGGTTTTGGCATTCTGGATGATGTTTTTGAAGGCATCGCCCCAGGTGTAAACCGGATTGCAGCCAAGGATGAGTAGGACATCGACACCTTCGGCGAGATCTTTTAACGCTTTTTGCGGCAGGGCGGGCTTCAGGGTGGTTTCGAGGTAGGAAACCGTTTTGTCAAGTGCGCCCAGGGCTTCGTTCAGCCGATATATATGGGAATGAACGGCATAAGGCAGATGGTAACCACCACAGACGGCGATCTTGCCTTTGTTGGGCGTAATATCGTCAAGCAGTTGTTTAAGATGTTCGGGATTGATGTGGTGTTTTTGAGTATATTGTTCTATGTCCGGGGTTTTACCTTCAGCGGCATCGAGCAATAAATCAATAAGCGATGATATCGCTGAAGGTTTCAATTTCATGCGGACATCGGCGTTGGAGCCGGTAAGGGTCATGCCGGATTCGATAACATAGTTTTTGATGACTTTGGGATTATTCCTGATTTGTTTGCGCTCAGCATAATCGCGGCTTTGCGGGATGGCGGGGCCGTCCTGGCCGAGGAAATCGCAATCGAGACTGAGGATCAGATCGGTTTTGTCAAAGTGAATTTTCTGGGTGTATGCTTTGTTACGGGTACTATCGAAAATGCATTGCTGGATCGGTTCGCAGTGCAGGAAAGTCAGGTTTGTCATATCATCAAAAAAGTTGAGGCGTTCTTTGCGCAGGCTCGGGCCGGTGTGATCGATGACAGCCAGGGACCTGGCGTTTTTGAGGGCTTCGACAATTTCCATGTCCGCCTGGTTCCAGGTGATGCGTTGGTCGTTTTTTTGAGGGTGCTGCAGGCGTTCGGGGTCGTAGAGCGAGAGCAGTGAGGCCTGCATCTGGGCGTTGGAGGCTTCGCCGTTGAGGGGGTGGTCGGGATTGCCTTCGATCTTGACGGGGCGGCCATCGACGCATTTGACGACCATGCCATAGGGGTAGAGGCCGTCTGTCCAGGTGGTGGAATAATAGAGGGGGACGCCGGGTTTCTGGTATTCCGGGCCGCTATGCCGGCTGATGACATTGCGCGGGGGTTTGCGGTCGCAGCCGGCCATGCCCGCGCTGGCCGCCACCGCCATTGACGCGCCCATCAATTGCAGTATCCGTCGTCGGTCTATTTCGCCCGGATTGAAACCGGGATGATCGACGATTGTCAGACCCTTGTTTTCTTTCGATTTATCCATAATAACTAAAGATTAAAATTAAATATCAAAAAGTAAAGTGACATATAAAAAAGTGCGATTTCGCACTTTTTATGGTGATAACATTTCAGGAACATGTAACCTATCGATGGCATGCCGCGCAGTGGATCGGTCCCTGATAATGCTCATAGTATTCCAGCATCATTTTATCATCATTTGCTGTACTGGCGGTCTCCGGCTTATGGGTTTCATCCGCCGCGATTTGCGCCATATTGGCCGGCGGCTGGCGGTGACATTCCAGGCACCAGCTCATTTTCAGCGAGTTCCAGCGCTGGACCCGTTCCATCGTTTCAATCGGACCGTGGCATTCCTGACATTCATAGCCAAAGTTGACATGCCGGCTGTGGTCAAAATAAACAAAATCGGCCAGGTCGTGCACTTTGGCCCATCTAATTTCATCCTGATTTTGCCATTTTTCAATGATATAATAAATATTCGTTTTGATGTTCCCCTGAGAATCGACCGTTTGGACTTCGCTGTGACAATTCATGCAGCGGCGTACTTCCGGTACGGCAGCATGCGCGTGTTTTTCGGCATTGGTATGGCAATAAAGGCATTCGATCTGTAACTCACCTGCGTGCAGTTTGTGGGAATAAGGGATGGGTTGTGCCGGGGCGTAGCCGCGTTCGGCATTGGCCGGCCAGAGAGCATAGAGGCAAAAAGAAACACCGATGACGGTGGAAAGAAAAACCGTCCCGACAGTTAAATGCACTCGCCGATCAAAATCTCGATTAAACATGCTCGCGAATAATATTCCTTAAATTAACAAGTGATTCGTTAAGGTTCGTCAAATTATATCAATAAAGTAGGTATTGGTAAACATAAAATCGTGAAATACTTATCTATATCACGGTTCCGTATATTAATGATTCATGTAACCGTAAGAATTATAAGCAAATACGTCTTTTTATCAACAGGCGACAATGTCGATTTAAACGCCTAAATTTTCATGAACGCATGTTTGAAATCCGCACCGTTTGGATTTTGAAAAACCCTTAGCTCAAATTCGGGTATCACCGCAAGAATATGATCGAAGATGTCGGATTGAATGTCTTCGTAATTGACCCAGGCGGTATCGTTGGAAAAGACATAGATTTCCATCGGCAGGCCCTTTTCGCTCGGCGGGAGTTGTCGGACTAAAAAGGTCATGTTTCGATGTATCTTGGGATGGTTGCGCAGATAGGCTACGATATAGGCCCGGAAGGTGCCGATGTTGGTGAGGCGTCTGCCGTTGACCATCAGGGACTCATCGATGTTTTGCTGTTTGTTGAACTCGGTGATTTCCTGGAGGCGGCTGTCGATATAGGCTCCTAAATACTGGAACCGTTTGAACTTATCGATCATAGTCTGATCGCAGAATCTGATCGAGGTCATGTCGAGGGCGATAGAGCGTTTGATGCGGCGTCCGCCTGCTTCGCTCATGCCCTGCCAGTTTTTAAAGGTATCGCTGACGAGGGCGTATGTGGGTATCATGGAAATGGTTTTGTCCCAGTTCTGCACCTTGACGGTGGTGAGGGAGATGTCTATGACATCGCCATCGGCGTTAAATTTTGGGATTTCAATCCAATCGCCGATTTTAACCATGCGGTTGGTGGTCAGTTGAATGCCGGCGACGAAACCGAGAATGGAATCCTTGAAGATCAGCATCAGGATAGCGGTCATGGCGCCGAGTCCGCCGAGCAGGCCTTTGCCGAGGGCGGCGGCAATGGTGGCAATGGCGATAACGGAATACAGGACGATCTTGACGACCTGGACAAACCCGCGGATGGGCATTTTCCGGGCCAGATCGAAGGAGCGATAGATATCGACGAAGGCGTTCAGGAAAGCGTCAACGATCAGTAACCCCATAAATACCATATATATCTGAGCGGCAGTCTGTACGCCGGTAATCGCGCGGGGCCAGTCGATAAAGACGATCACCGTCATATAATAGACAACAATGGCGGGCGCCAGGTGCGAGATGCGGACGAAGACGTCGCGTTTGATAAGGATGTCATCCCATTGGAATTTTGTGCCTTTTATGAGTATGCTGATGGTGTTGAGGATGATGCGTTTGGCGATGAGGTTGGCTGTCCAGGCCAAGGCGACCATGAGGATGAAGAGTAATGTTCGGGCGGCCCAGACGGCATTACTGCCTTCGATTCCCAAGTTTGATAACCAGCAAATTAAATAATCCATAATAAGTTCCGATGATGTAACCTTATTGTCAGCAACAGTATATA
>CAYZXY010000037.1:0-27050 GCA_964482555.1 uncultured Pirellulales bacterium | reverse complement strand
GCAGCCCCGGCGACGAACGTCATCGTCCCGGCGACGAAAGCGCAGCCCTGGCGACAAAAGCGCAGGCCCGGCGACGAGGGCGCGGCGATTGCGACCGGGGTTTTACGCCGGCGAGCCCGGCCTGGCCCCGACGGCGCCGTCATCGAGGCGCCGAAACCGGGTTTGTCCTGATCGGAACATCGCCGCGTTGGCGGGATTCGGGCAGAGGCCGCATGATGGCCCCGGCGTCGGGAGAAAAGGGGCCGTTTTCAGCGGGAGCAGTCGAGCAGCGTGAGCCGGCCTGTCAGCCCAGCAGAGCGCGGAGATATTCGCGGTTCAGGCGGGCGATGTGGCCATCGGGCGGATGCTGGCGCTGGGCTGTTATTTTGGCGGGGCGCTGGATGACCTGCGGATTTATGACCGGGCGCTGGCGGAGGATGAGGTGAGTCTGCTGGCGCTGGGGACCGGCAGTGAGGATGTCAATGGGCGCTTCAAACCGGCCGCACCACCGCGATCATGTTCAGCATCATCCAGTTGGCCAAACGCCTCGGCCTGAGCGTCTTCGCCTGCCTCAAGGATATCCTCGCCCGCATCAGCGACCACCTGGCCAACCAACTCCATCAACACCTGCCCGATCAATGACAGCCGCCTGAATAAAGGAGGCTTTACCGGATAGTTACGTTTGGACAAAACGGGCCTGCCTGTCGGCAGACAGGTCATTTCAGTCGGAACGCGTATAAATTGGTGTGAATGTTTTCAAAAAAGTGACATGTGATGATCGTGAGAGGAGTTATTCGTGCCTGAGTGCGATGATGGGATCGACCTGGGCGGCGCTGGCTGCGGGGTAGAGGCCGAAGATGATGCCGACGCCGACACTGATGATGAAAGGCAGAAAAATGCTTTCGGGGGTGATGATGGTGGGCATTTTGGCGAAATAGGTAATGATGGTGGGAATGGCGACGCCGACGGCAATGCCGACTATGCCGCCCAGGGTGGACAGCACGACGGTTTCGATGAGAAACTGAATGATGATCTGCTTTTTCCGGGCGCCGATAGCGCGGCGAATACCGATTTCGCGGGTCCGTTCTGTGACGGAGGCCAGCATGATATTCATGATGCCGATGCCGCCGACGAGGAGGCTGATGCTCGCGATAGAGCCGAGAACAATGTTGAAGGTCCGTTTGGTGGCCTCGGCCTGCTTCAATAAGGCCAGGGGTACACTGACATCGTAATCTTTCTTCTCGTGAAAGCTCTGGAGCATGCGTTCTATCCCGGCCGCGGTGGCTTCGACATTTTCAGCCGCGTCGACCTGGGCGATGATCTGATGCAGTTCGACGAGTTCCCGGGTTCTGCTGCCGGCGGTGCGTCGGGAAAAGACATCGCCATAATACTGCCGGACGGTGGTGAGGGGAATATAGGCATCGACCTGCTGATCGGGGATCTGGATATTGCCGGCCTGGCCCTCTTCGCTTTTGATGATGCCGATCACTTCAAAATAATCTCCGCCGATTTTTACGGTCTGACCGATGGTGTTTTTAGTAGCTAACAGCCGGCGGGCGCCGTATTCGGTCAGCACGACGGCGGCGGAAAAATCCTGGACATTCTTATCGTCAAACACCCTTCCCGCCAGAACCTCACGAGGAACCAGATTAAACCACTCGGCCGTGGTACCGACGATACGCAGTTCCAGAGTATTGGAACCGACGCGTGATTCCTTGCGAATCAGTTTGGCGGGTGCGACTTTATCGACATGTTTAAAGCTCTGATTAATCCGTTCATAATCCAGATACTTCAATCCATAGATGCTCATGTAGGAACGTTCGGTACTGCTGGATTCTTCCTCGACCGATTTCATGGAATTAATGATGATGTTGCTGCTGCCGAGTTTTTCGATCTGTCGAAGGGCTTCCTTGCTGGCCCCTTCACCGACCGCAAGCATCGCTACGACGCTGCCGACGCCAAAGACCATGCCGAGCATGGTCAGAAAAGAGCGCAGTTTGTGCAGGAGGATGTTTTCGACACCGAGGAGGATATTTCTGATTAAGCGTGATTCTATCATGGTCAATTCTCGTCGATGCGGTCTATGCAGCCGTCTTTCATGTGCAGGCGTTTGGAGGCGTACCGGGCAATATCCGGTTCGTGGGTGACCATAATAATGGTTTTGCCTTCTTCTTCGTTTAATTCCTGGAGCAGCTCCATGATCTGCGTCCCCGTAACACTATCGAGATTTCCTGTCGGTTCATCGGCCAGGATGATATGAGGGTCGCCGGCGAGGGCGCGGGCAATCGCGACGCGCTGCATCTGGCCGCCGGACAGTTCGGCGGGACGGTGCCCAAGGCGGTCGGAGAGGCCGACCTTGGCGGCCATTTCTCCGGCCCGTTCGATGCTTTTTCGAGAATCCCAGCCCCGGTAGTACAGGGGCAGTTCAATGTTTTTGAGCACCGTCAATTGCGGTATCAGATTAAAGCTTTGAAAAATAAACCCGATATATTTCAAGCGGATATCGCTGAGGTTATCGTCGTCGAGGCTGCTTATGTTGCGATGTTCGAGGTAATATTCACCCGAGCTCGGACGGTCGAGGCAGCCGAGAATGTTCATCATGGTGCTTTTGCCGGAACCGCTGGGGCCCATGATCGCCCAGAAGCTGCCTTTTTCGAAAGAGACGCTGACGCCGTTGAGGGCTTTCACTTCCTGGTCGCCCATCTGGTATATTTTGCGGATGCGGCGAAAAAGAACGAGGTCTGAATTTGTTGTCATACGCTTTACTGTTCGTTACTGGATGTGTTACCCGTAGGATTACCAGAACCGGGCCTGCCGCCGCGCGGGAGTAATTTTTGCCGTTCTTCCGGGGTCATTTGTTCATACTGTTTTCTTAACTGCTCCCGCGTCTGAGAATCAAGGTTCTCGAATCTCTTTTTCATATTCTGCATGTCGGATGCCGGGCCGTCCTGAGACGGTTGGGCGGCTTTATTCACGTTGTCAGCATTCAGGCCGTTGAGTTTATCGGCTATCTTGCGTTGAATGTCCCGTGCGGGCAGTTCACCGGCAATATTCTCCCTACTATCCGTATCGGCAGCGGACTTCAAAGGTGGATTCAAAAGGACAACATCACCATCGGCCAGCCCTTCGATAATATGTATCATCTTATTATTATCCAGCCCGATTTTGACCTGGCGGGGGACGAACTCACCGCCCTGCTGAACATAAACCGTGGGTTCGGAACCAACCCGGATCACAGCCTGCAGAGGTACAAAAAGGACATCTTCATATTGCCTGATGATGATCTCCGCCTGGCAGCTCATGCCCGTTCTGAGGTTTTCATGTTGACCTTCAATATAAATTTCGGAATTGTAAATCTTCAGGTCGGGATTCATCCACATACTCTGGGAGTCCGGCAGCGGAGCGATTGATTGAATTGTGCCGTAAAAAGATTTCTCCGACAAAGCGTCCACGGTGATGATCGCCGGCAAGCCGATCTGAGTTTTTTTCAGATTGGATTCATGAATGGAAATTTCCGCCTTGCTCAGCTTACCGGTCGGCAGATAAATGAGTTCCTGGCGTTCCCGCACTTCCTGACCTTCGTCAAGCGGTTCTTCCGACCAGCGGCGAAAGCCGCCCTGAGCGCTGGTGGCGTAAATGGCCAGGCCATCGGCAGGGGCATAAATTTTTGTCTTTACGATCTGGTCTTCTATCTTCTTGAGTTTATCTTTCTGCCGGAGAAATTCCGCTTCTTTGGCCTTGAGGTCGGCCTGGGCCTGAATGACATCGGCCCTTGATTTTCGTTCGATGCGTTCCAGGGCCATTTCCGCCTGAGAGACATCGCTTTGCAACTGGGCAAGCTGTCGTTTATAGGTGTAATCGGTCAAAAGAGCCAGGCTTTTTTTCGCCAGTTCCACATCCAGGGCCGCCTGCTTTTCGGCCAGTTCATCTTTTTGCAGTTCAGTCTGGGAAATATATTTTTCTGCAAAAAGCTGCCGGGACCATTGAAGTGTTTCCTGAGCCTGGGCCAGCTTTTCCTGGGCCAGCGTGATGCTCGCTTCGGCGTTGTCGAGTTCGTAGGGGTATTCACCCTGGATATATTTTTCCAGGTCTTGTTTGGCGAATTGCAGTGTCAACTTCGCGAGATCGACATCGCTTTTGGCCTGGTTTTCGACAACGGCCAGGTTTTCCTTGGCGCTGACGTAGGTCGCTTCGGCATTTTGCACACGGATATCCTGATCGACCTTTTCATCGACCAAAGCGCTGGCATCCAGTTCCACGAGCAGGTCGCCCTTCTGCACCCGGGTACCTTCGGGAATCAGGGTAATGATAGAGGTTCTGCCCTCAACTTCGTTTTTAATGATAATCTGGTCACGGGCTTTGGTTGTCCCGGATTCCACGAAACTGATCGTCAGGGGACCGCTCTTAACCTCGAAGACAGGTCCACTGTCTTTCTTCTTGCCGCCGCCGTTTCGCAGAATCTGCCCTGAACCGATCAGCGCGGCTAACACGAGGACCACAAAAACCACGATTATGTAAAACTTCTTTTTAGACATATTAACTTTCTCCCGGACTATATTCCTGCCAGATGCCTTTTTCATCAATATGCAACACGCCTATATCACGCTGCAGTTCCAGCTCGGAGATTCTGTAATTAATTATAGCCGAAGTCAGGCTGTTTTGAGCCGATAAAAGCGCTTCCTGAGCTTCGAGCAGATCACGAATCTGAGCCCGGCCGGCTTCCAGAAACAGGTTGGTGCTCCGGACCCGCTTCTGGGCCAGATCGACGCTCATGGCCTGAATCAGCAGCGACTCGCGTGATTCCAGTAAATTACGCAAATTATTGCGGATACTGCTCTTGATCTGGTCCTCAAGAATCTGGACATCGCGTACTTCCTGCTCGAGGGTAATCAGGCTGTTCCGGTAAGCGTTACGTTCGGCGGTTCTTTCAAAAGGTAAATCCAGTGTCATCAAGGCCGAATAGACGCCTTCATCAAACTCGAGACCGACATCATCCGATCCGGCGGTGCTGATAGTCCGGGAGCCGCCCGCCGAGACGGAGCCGAGCAGATTCAGTTCTGCCCCTAACCGGTCCGCCAAAACCACGACCGCCCTCTGGGCATCATACACCCCGCCCAGAGCGACGATAAAATCATAGCGATTATCAAAAGCCAGTTTAATGGCTCGTGATTCATCTATTTCCAGCGGCCCGGCATTTTCCATTTCCGGCGGATCCAGCATAACCGGAGTATCCGCGGAAAGTGATTCGTTATCGGACTGATAGTTTTGCTCTTGCGGCTCCGATCTAGTGAATCGTTCCGAATACTCAGCCAGTCGTTCCAGTTCCGAGCGATCGAGTTCAATATGGGCATCTGTTGGGAGGCCCAAAAGGTTTTTTAGAGAATCCAGCCGGCTTTTATATGTTTCAACGGCACTGATCCATCTGTTTCGAGCCCGGAGTTCTTCCTGGACCGCCTGGTCCACCTGAACTTCGGTTAATCGGCCGGCATCCGCGAGGCGCCTGGCTCGCCGGGCAGAGAGTACCAACCCGCGATAATTTTCTTCATTGTTTTCGATTTCATCCAACTGCTGCAAAACACCCAGATAAACCGAAGCGATATTGACCGCAAAGGTTTGTCGGAAACGTTTGAACTGGTAGATTTCATACAGGACATTACGTTCAGCCTGTATCAACGGTTCGGTGACGATATGCCTGCCGCTACCTCGCAGCAAAGGGACCGAGACGGTCGCATCCCCGGCAAGGCCATACGCCGAAGCCTGATTCATGGTCAGCAGATGGGCCAGACTTGCCGCCAGACTCGCGGTCAATTCAACGCCGGACGGCAGCGTCTGAGATACGGCAAATATGCCGCTATAGTCCATACCGGTAGTGTCATCCCCGCTTAAATCGGTTTGCAGGAGGGCATCGACCTGGGAATTAAAAATGGTGCGAAAATTGTTTCGCTCCAGATCAAGCGCCAGAGCTTCACGGAAGATACCTTCCTTTCGCGTCTGATATTCGAAACTGTTACAGGCGCCGATCTGCAGGGCCTGCATCAAGGCAATTTTCACCGGTTCATTTGGTTCGCCCAGATTGGTTATCGGATCGAATGCCGGCTTGGCCAGAGGGTAATTTTCCTCGGGCCAATGCTCGATGGGATCCAGACGGTCGGCCCCCAGCGAAACCGGCCCGGCATAGACTAAATCCTGTTCCTCCAGAAGACGCCGTCGAAGAATGTCGCTTGGCCGCTCGATACTGAAAGTTTCCGCTTCGCCGAGATCCTGAAATTTTTCCTGAATGATGTCATGAGCCACCCTGTCCGCATCTTCCCGATATTCGGTGGGAGACTGACAAGCCATCTGAGAAATCAGAATTAAGCAAAGAAAAACCGGAAATAGTTTAATTTTTTTATGAAACCGGTTTACGAGAAACCCGGGAAATAGCCCAAAAGGTGTTTTCATACAAATATTTAACATGATTTAAGTCTGTGGCTGTGCAATCAGATAATCTACATACTGACATTCCATCCAGCCATACCACGACAGAACCAATCAGCCAGTGTACATTACAGACGATAAATTATCTAAGTTTATTGCCTATTATTTATTTTGGCTATGTTAATTATTACTCAAAATGACCGATTCTATTAAATCGATCCCTGTGAAGGGGTCATGAGCGTAAGTTCCATTGCCGGCGTAATGTTCATTAATATATTATATACAATGATTTACAGTAATATTATCTCATGTCGATCCGTTTGAGTTATGCTGCCTTATAAGGTTGAAAGCTCCGGGCGGGGCCACGCCTAACCTTATTCAGCATAAGCAGATACGGTGTAAGAAAACGGATATTTTCAATTGGAACGGGTTTAATTCTGCGCGGCTGCTGTCTGATTAATTCTCCAGCTATTACATACAATACCAATTGATCAATCCCTCCAACCGACCGCTCAAATATTGCAGCCGCAGTTTTGCCGGCCCCATTCCCAGCGCGGCACCATAGCCCATATTCCCATCAATCGTCAGGACCGCCTTTTCCGCATCCGCTCTTTCCAACCGTTGCCGTCCGTCCCGCAGCGTTTCCAGTCGCATCAGCCATCCGAGCGTCACCACCGCCAGCAGCAGGCTCCGCACCCCATCCACCAGGCTGTAGCGATAATAATTCGGCCCGCAATGCGTCAATCCGGCCACGCGGCCGGTCATATACCGCCCGATTGTCTCATCCACCTCCGCCGGCCATTGTCCGAAACTTTTCTCCAGCTCCGCCAACTCCAACGCCCCCCAGCCCTCATACAGTTCAGGTAAGTGTCCCTGTTTTCTACCCAACTGCCTCATGGTCGCCAGGTCATGCCAACGCTGCCGAACGCTCGCCCACCAACCCTGCCTCTGTCCCGTCACAATTGTCGTCGGCACACACAGCAGATACAAATACTGCCCCAGCAGCTTTCGCGTCTTACCCGCCACCGGCTCTCGTCGCGGCTGATATTCCTGCACATTTTTCAACGTAGCGTTCCGCAGCATCGATACGACATCATCCACATCCTCATCCTCCATCTCAGCCCACTTGACCCGACCGAGATAATCCGTAAACTCCCGCAGCCAGTGTAGCCGCTGCCACAATGGCATCGCGTTCGCATCGATAATCTGGAGCACGCCCTCATTCACATCGACAAACGTCTGCGGACCGGCCAGCTGCCTCGGCAGAATCGCCGGCGGGTCGGCATTCTCCTTCCCGGCCGGTACCAGCGCCTTCGCCAGCCGCCGCAGCTCCTTGCGAAACTGCGTTAGATCTCCGCCCAGATTCCGCGCGACCGCTGTACAATCATACCGCATCCCGACCCACAACTGCCCGGCAAACGGCGTAAACACAAACGGAAACAACTGACACGCCAGCGGCTTGGCTTCCAGTCCATACTTGCGGTGAATCGCACACAGATTCTCATCATCCAGAAACACGCACCGGCCGTCCGCTCGCTTGGCCAGCCCCAGCTTACCGCGACCCGCCGCCCGATGCCGGACAAAAAGCGTCCGGGCGTCCAGGGATTCATGCCAGTTTTCCAGTTTTTCAATTGCCCCGGCTTCTTTTTTCGTCAACGGCACCAGAAACGTCCGGCACCCCCGCCCGCAGCAGATGCAATTGTACTGCTGCCATTCTAAAAGCTGTTCATGGATAAATATTTTCATTATGGGTTCAGGCGTTTATGGGTTACCTAAAGACTATTGGAATAAAAAAATGAGAATCAATCTCCCTTTTTATCGCCATACGTATATATCTCATCCAGCTTTTTTTGTCCATGGCGAATTCGCTGAATGTATTGTCCGCAGTTACTGCCGATTTTGTTCTCCTCCCACTCACCAATGCTGACCAATGCCTCGTAGCCCGCCTCGCGCAATGCGATCAGCCGCGGGTCATGGGAGAAATCAACCTCCGGCACAATCGCTGATGCCAACGCATGCTCATACGAACGATATGTCGGATTCACCGGTGTCACCTTGATCAGAAAATGCTCCGGGTCGAAAACGGCTTTCATGACCTCTGCCTCCAGCGGCGCATCCTGTGAGAGCGCAAAACTCAGCGTGACCTTGCGGTCGCCCTCTCGCCGGAACCGCACGCCATAGTCCGCAATTTCCTCCAGAGACCACTTCCGCACCGGCATGAGCCGGTCCCGATACCGCTCATCCGTCGCGTGGATCGAAAACTGCAACTGAAACCGCCCGCCGCCATACAGTTCATTCTTCACCTCCCGCAACCGTTCCATAAAGTTTTCCCTTCCTGCCGGGGCTACCGTCGAAACACAGGGCAGCAAGCCCGGCACATCATACCGCCGGGGTAGTTCCCGCAGCACCTCCAGCACCGCATCATTAAACGCCGGCTCCCCCATCCGGGCAAACTGAATCTTCAGCTTTGCAACCGGCACCCGGCCATCCGGATACCGCTGCCGGACCATGTAGTCGATCTGGGCCAGCATCTGCCGGGCGGAAAGCTTTCCCTGATAATCCTCTCCCGCATCGCACATCCGGCACCCAACCGGACAACCATATAATGTCGATATGATCAACACCCACTTTTGCTCGCGCGGTATCGGCGGCTGCACCGACTCGACAAACTCGACCAGCCGTCCGTCGTCCATTTCCGCCACATATACCATCGCAATATCACTTCGACCCGCTGACGATAATATCTTCACAAACAACTCCTTATATCACACACACTGCCGGGTGCCATGCTTTCGTGATTCTGCACTCTGCGAAGGAGAGCTTAAGCATGCCTGTACCGCAGGTATTCAGTCTGTTTTTCTTTATCACTCTGTGTCTTTATGCATCTGATCGTTAACCATCATCGCTGTCCGCAATCCATCACCGGCGCTGATCGCCGCCTGGCGGAATTGACCGTTTACGACATCGCCGCAAAAATACAAGCCATTCGAAGGTGATTTCAATTCCTTAAGATTATAGACCAGAAAATCCAACGCGGGCTCCCGGCCAATGGCAAAGACCAACTGATCCGCCCGCAATGTCTTACGGCCTTCCGGAGCGATCGTTTGCAGAACCAGCCTGCCGGCCAGCAAACTCACCATTTCCAGCGTCGTCCGCAAATATAGCGATATGCCCGGCTCCATCGCCGCCCGCTCCCGCAACAGCGGCAGGGCGCCAGCCGCCTCACCGCGACACAAAAGGCCAACTTCGTTCGCTGCAGCCAACTGCAAGGCGTAATCAAACGCACAATCGCCGCCGCCGACAATCACAATCTGTTTCCCATGCGCGGCCGGTAAATCCCGCACTTCATAAAAAATTCGCGACAGAACCGCTTCAGGAAGTGGGAAATCTACAAAACGTTTAGGCATGGTTCCAGTAGCAATAATCACGCACTGCGAAAAGTAAACCTGTTCACTGGTCCTGATTCGATACCCATCACCCGCCCTTTCGAGCTCTTCTACTTCCTCATGCCTCAAGCGGACAGCCCAGCGATGGAGATGATCTGCCAGCAGGGCCGCCAGATCAACCCCTGCAATCCCCTCGGCAAATCCCGGATAATTCTCCACCCAGCCGGCATTATGCAGCAATCCACCAACCTTGCCTTTCTGCAGCAATAGCGGATTGTGCCCGTACCGTTTCAACTGCACTGCCGCCGCAACCCCCGCCGGCCCAGCGCCAAATATAATGATCGATTCATTCACCCATCATTCCCCTCATAACTCCAAACCCGGATAAACCGGTATTAATAAAACCGAACCGCAGATTTCACTAGCACTCTCTGATGCTGTTCTTTCCTTCTTTTGCGTTCTATCGACTTTGCGTGAAACCTTCATGATTTTCTAACTTCCAGCTTTTAACTCCTATTTCCAAACTCCTGACGATCTTCGCAACCCCATGCCCCAGACTCCTCAAGCTGCCAATATGTAATTGCCGGTTGAGCGTCGCCGTCCCGTCCGCCAGAAAAAAGATCTCAAATCCGCGTACAAACGCGGCCCGTGCCGTCGTCTCACAGCACAGATGTGTCATGACGCCGCCGAGTACGACCTGCCGGACGCCCGCCTGCCGGAGTCGGCCTTCCAGATCGGTCTTGTAAAACGCATCGTATTGTGTTTTTTCCAATATCTCGCCCTTATCGGTATGCAACAGCGGCGTTATCCGGCTCAACGGGTTCTCCCGCCGGAGCAACTCCACCCACCATACCGCCATATTACCGGCATCCTCCTCCGTATTCACATGCCGCGTAAAAATCACCGGCCGTTCCTGATCGGTAAATTTTTCCACGAGCAACTGTAAACCATCGATAATCGCTGTCGCTGAAGGCACCCACGCATGCGACTCCGGCAGCAGAAAATAATCCTGCATATCCACAATCAACAGCGCCGCCCGCCTCATATCGAAAGAAAAAGCCGTACGATTCCTCGCCGGCTCTAACTCCTGCAATATCTCCGCTCCCGCGGCGTTTATGCTATCTTTATTAAAGTAACATTCTTTTTCGACTTGCAAACATCTCCTTCTGTACAGCAGGCATCCTGCCTGGATTATGCTTACGCGTTGACGCATAAGATACCTGATATTCAGGCCTTACCACCCTTAGATTTCTACATTTACACAACGGCCCGCACGGCGTTTGCGGTTAATCATCATGCGGCCCTTTTTTGTTTTCATTCTGGCACGAAAACCCATCTTGCGCAGCTTTTTGATCTTACTAATTCTATGATTTTCCATAAAATCTCTCCTGAAAAGTTACAGTGATAAATCATTTATTACGGCACCTGCACCCTGACATTCCGGTACATCAGATTCCCCAGGGAATCCTCAATGCGTAACGTCACATTATGCTCGCCATCTTCCTGCAAATCCACTTCGAAACGAAACCGCTCCCAGCGATTATCATAAATACCATCTTCCGGCAGAATTGCCTGCCATTCTTCGCCGCTGTTAACGAGATAATCCACCCAAGCCAGCGTGCTCATCGCATCTGTGATGCCGAGAGTAAAACGGCAGGTCTTTCCGTTCACAGCCTGGTTGAGACTGTCGATTGTCGGCGGCGTATTATCCACAATAACCGGTTCACTGATCCGGGCGACATCCAGCGCCAGCGCCGGCGGATTATTCTTGCGATCGCTGGCCCGGACCTTGAATTCATACCGGTCGTCAGCCGCCGTGAGGGAATTCCATTGATATTCGGGCTTATCGAGGTTTTTGGCAACACGTACCCACCGCTGATGTTCCAGCGGTCGCAGGTAAACGTCGAACAGAAGCTGATCGTCGTTATCGTCTTTCGCCTCCCATTTTATGGTCATGGTCTTGCTGAGCTCAACATGCCCGACGCCTTCGGCTTTGCGTTTTTTGTCAGGATTCTGAGTGACGGTCACATTCGCCAGATGCGGCGGCAGATTGGGAATCAGATGAGCAACTTTGACTTCAGACACCTGCGGCGTCTTTGCCCCGTCCTGAGAGAGCAGCGTAAAACGATACTGCAAAAAACGGCCGGCTTCGGAAATGACATCCTGTTCCTCACGAACCTCAACCGGATCGGTCCAAGGCTGCCAGCCGCCTTTTTCGGGGTCGTCCGTGTTACCTGTCCGGGTTTGCAGTGTCAGGCCGGTCCCTTCCGGTACCATGGCCGCCACCTGAAGGCCCCCCCAGCGGCTGACCTGATCGGCATCCAGGACTCTCGAGTCAAAAAAACCTTCTCGAACATAATCGGGCCTCACGGCTAACAGTTGCCCGGCATTGGCGCCGCCGGCGACCAGAACGCCGTTTTTATCACGCCATAAGGCGGTAATCTGTCTGGACCCCCGCTCCTCATGCAAAATGACGG
Source organism: uncultured Pirellulales bacterium (assembly GCA_964482555.1). Classification (GTDB taxonomy): domain Bacteria; phylum Planctomycetota; class Phycisphaerae; order Sedimentisphaerales; family SM23-30; genus CAYZXY01. Next base: position 14,791 of record CAYZXY010000037.1, on the reverse strand, counting down.
CATCCTGAGTTACAACATCAAGGGAAATAATCTGACCATCATTACTCGTTCCCAGTGCCAGTTTCCCCTCGCCGGTATAAACCATCGCCATTATCATTACATTCTGCTTAAAAAGGCTTTGCACAAAGCCGCGCGGCGAAATCTGAAAAACCTCGTTGGCGCCTGCCGGGGAAACGGAAATACGGCCGGCGGCGGCCCCGCCGGATTCATTCGATGGCGTATTCGATGAGGTGGTGGCTGCCGGTACCAGCTTATCGCTGTCATCCGCGGCCTCTGATTCTTCATTTGCATCGTCGCTTTTGGTCTCTGATTCAGCTTCGTCGGAGTCGGGCTGTCGAGTGTTATTTTCCGAAGATGAATCCGCATCGGTTTCCGGCCGACTGGTATCGCCATCGGAAAGGATTAATTGTGTTCCCGGTTTGGCCCCGCCGGCATCCGATGTCGCAACATACAGATTCCCCTTTTCGTCAAAGACCAGTCCGCTGATCTCAGCATGGCCGGTATCATATGCCACTACGGTTTTCTTACTTCCGGGATCGATGCGATAAACCAGACCATGTTTATCTCCCCCGGCATACAAACGGCCTGTATCATCAATCGCAACAGAAAGAATGTTTTTTTCTTTGGCATTATATAAGACGTCCGGTTCCCCGCCGTTCGCATCCAGCTTGATGACCTTGCCCTGGGGACCTGTGCCCAGATAGATCATCCCATCCGGGGCCACAGCGATCGACCAGATATAATGCAGTTCTTGCTCCTCAAATAAAACCTTGTATTTACCATTTTTATCAAAACGCAGCAATTGTCCGGCAGTGCCGCCCGTCCCCGCCAGTAAACGGCCTTGACCATCTAACGCCAGCGAAAAGACATGCTGTTGTTCGTTTTCCGCTTCGCCGTAGATTGCGACCGGCTCCCTGCCGTCCGCCTGGCGATAAATCAATCCCTTTCCTTTTGCGCTGGCCGCAGCATAAAGATTGCTGTCACTGCCGCGTACAACGGCATTGATCACCCAAACGTCCTCATTCTCTTCCAGCAACGTTTGCGTCTGAAATGCCAGGCTGAGCCGGCCCTTGCTGCTGATTACGACATCGTTGGGATCGCCGTCTTTGAAGTTTTTTTCGGTATTATCGCTGAGATATTTCACCTGGACCGGCCATGCAGGGCCGGTAAAAATGATAAAAAACAGCATAAACAATGTGAAAAAACGTCTAAAATTAGTGATTTTCATGCCAATTCGCCTTAATCAGAATTTATTTCTCTTTTCAGAATTGAATAATTATACGGATTTTTGCTTGAAAATAAACACGAAATTGCGAAAAAATCGTCCATTCGACCATTTTCTTCCATTCAAACAAGACGCTTCAAATCCAAATCGGGATAAACCGGAGATTCGCAGCACGAAATTCGAATTTTAGTAACCGTTAACGTGGATTTTAGTAACCATTCATGGAATGTGCAATTTCGCAGTTTTTATGGTGATCACATTTCAGGAAAAGGTTTAACTGGTCTTTTGACCAGCACCTCAAGATTGTATGGCGTATTTCGACCACTGAGTTTTAAATAATATCATCGAGCTTAAAATCCCTTTGGAACGTCAAAACGCTCACAAAAGCATGCGAAAGTTAAGATGGATTATGGTACAATAATTTACCCATGGTCTGCGATTGCATCGCATCGAAATTCAACGCCTCTTCGCGACTCATTACCGTAAACCGTCATGCATAAGCTCACTTTCGCTGCGTTCAGTGTTCGCGTAAGCATGCCACCCATTGACTTATCGAAGAAAATAGCGCTTGCGATCTGGGGCCGCGAGCGATATGATGCGTTTTTAGTCAATTTGAGAGGGTAGGCATTATGTTGTCACGAATCTACAGCGGAGCGATTGTGGGTATCGACGCGGTGTTGTGCGAGGTCGAGGTCGATGCGGGCAAGGCAAGCACGGAAAAGAACACGCTGGTAGGGCTGCCGGACGCGGCGGTAAAGGAAAGCCTGGAACGGACCCGCAGCTCGATCATCAACTGCGGCTACCCGTACCCCAAAATGTCCAGCCTGATCAATCTCGCGCCGGCGGCCCTGCGAAAAGAAGGGCCGAGCTTCGATTTGCCGATTGCGATCGGACTGCTGGCCGGGCAAGGTGCCATCGAAAGCGACACCCTGCACGAAGCGATCATCGTCGGCGAACTGGCCCTCGACGGTCGAACCCGCCAGGTCAAAGGGGCGCTGGCCATCGCTCTGATGGCCCGCGAGATGGGGTATCGCACAGTGATACTGCCGGCGGAAAACGCCAGAGAAGCGGCCGTCGTTCAGGAAGTCGAGGTAATACCGGTTTCGTCGCTGACCGAAGCGGTGGGTTTTCTCAACGGGCAGCTCCAGCTGGAGCCGGTGCAGCTCAATATCGAATCGGTTTTTCAGGTCGCTTCGCACTATGACATCGATTTCTCGGACGTTAAAGGGCAGGAAAGCGTCAAACGAGCCCTGACCGTCGCGGCGGCCGGCAACCACAACATCATCATGATCGGCCCGCCCGGCACTGGCAAAACCATGCTCACCAAGCGGCTGCCGACCGTGATGCCGCCGTTGTCGCTGGATGAATCGCTGGAGACAACGCGTATCCATTCGGCGGTCGGTATTCTGCAAAAGGAATCGCCCCTGCTGGCCAGACGCCCCATCCGCATGCCGCACCATTCGGCGAGCGGGCCGTCGCTCGTCGGCGGCGGGAGTGTTCCCAAGCCGGGTGAGCTGTCGCTGGCTCATAACGGGCTGCTGTTTCTGGACGAGTTTCCCGAGTTCAAGCGCAGTGTACTGGAGACCATCCGCCAGCCGCTGGAGGACCGCTGCGTGACGATTGCCCGCGCTTCTGGGACGATGACTTTTCCGGCGAATATCATGCTGGTCGCGGCGATGAATCCGTGTCCGTGCGGCTATTTGACGGACGTCAAACGCAAGTGCAAGTGTTCGCCGAACCAGGTGGAGAATTATCTGTCCCGTATTTCCGGGCCGCTGCTCGACCGGATCGATATCCATGTCGAAGTACCGGCGGTTTCCTATCGCGAACTCTCCAGCGAGAAAGAAGGCACCAACTCCGCCCTTATGCGGGAGCAGGTCGAAACGGCTCGCGCCATTCAACGCCGGCGGTTCAGCGACAACGGCATCCTGACAAACTCACAGATGAGCTCGCGCGACATCCGCCAACACTGCAAGCTCGACGAAGCGGGCCAGACGATGATCAAACAGGCCGTTTATGAGATGGGACTCTCCGCCAGAGCTCACGACAAGGTCATGAAAATCGCCCGCACTATCGCCGATATCGACCAGTGCGAAGATATCGCCTCGCACCATGTCGCCGAAGCGATTCAATACCGGCGGCTGGACCGGAATTTGTAGGTTGGCGACAAGCTGACGGTTAATATGATTATCGGTCGTACGGGTTCAACCCGCCCCCAATCGACCAGACCGTATCCACCATGTCCCCAGGGCCAGCAGCATCACCAAACAGGCAAGCATCCCTATTATACTATACACCAGGGCACCGTTCCCCGATGGGTTCTTCGCAACAGTGAATTCGGAATCATTCGTCGCCACATCGACATCGACTTCCCCCCGCTCCGGGGCAACCTCCGTCAGGCTACCCGATACGATATCGTCCTGCATGTCGCCGGCAGTTTCATGTTTCTCTGTCGCCATCAACGCGGGCAGCCCGAATAACGCCGGCTCCAGCGGTTCAACGACATCCCGTTCCGGCAGCAGGCTCTCCCAGTCCGCTATCATCAATAAATCCGTTCCCGGCTGCAAATCTTTCACCTGGCAGGTACACGCCCCCACCAGAAACTCCCCCGCGGTCATCACCGTCCGGTGATTAATGCCGGCGCCGGCCATACCATACAGCGCCCGCCCCCGACCATACACCGGAAACGCCAGCGGCTCATCACCCGCCGCCAGGGCCGGCTCTGTCCTCAACAACATCTCCAGGAGCAGCGTTTCCCGGGAATCGTCCCGCTCCAAAGTCAGCGTTGAAAAACGTATCGTATATGGACTCACCAGGCCATCCTCCATCACCGGTAGCCGCAAGCTCTCCTCCGCCGCCTGTAACGCCGCCCGTAAACGCGTCAACGCCTGCTCATTGCGCTGCACATCGCCGCCAGGCACAAAAAGCCACACCGCCGAATCCCCGGCCGCCAGACGGTCCCGCATCCCCCGTCGCACCGGCGAATCCAGCAACAGCCGCACATTGTCCAGATTCAACGGGCCTTCCCATATCGTCGATTCATCATGGCGTCCGGGATAATACACCGCCAAGCGTGCCTTGTTCAAATCATCGACCTGTTTAAACCGCAGGCTCAGATTTGCCTGGTCGGCCCCTTCATTTACATCTTCCGTCCGTACCACCTCCTCCATCGCCGCCAGCGCCAGCCGTTCACCGACTGACAATGAACCGGTAAACCGCACTTCGACGATATAATCGTCAGCCGGCCAGAATTCCAAGGCATAGCCAAACAACGGTATTGAGCATCCCGCCGCCCGCGACACGATCAACAGAATTAAAAACATACCAACGCTTAAGGTTCTGACATACATCATTTTTTATCCATTTCCATTTCCACTTCCACACCGCACAACACCGTCAAACCTTCAACCGGGTCCAAAGCGATATCCAGCTCCCTGGCGACCTTGACATTTTTATATTCCCGCCTCAGCAGCGGCGGCCGTCCGTCTTCGCCCCTGGTGAGGCGCAGCCCCTGCTCCACGCTCCGACCCTGTACGCTCACGTCAAACACCCGGCTCAGATTACGCCGTACCTCCGGGAGCGAAAAATATAACCGCACCGTATAATTCCGCGGGGGTTCAGCGTTGCCCAGTTGCAGCCGCAACCGCTTGACACCTTCGATGCCGGACGAAAACACCCAGCCCATCGGACTGTCCGGATAGCGGGCGGAATGATGCCGGAAGACCAGAACATCCGTCGGTTCGACCTCGATCCCCACGCGCGGCGATGTATTAAAGCCGGTCTTGTGCACATCGCTGACCGGATACTCCATCCACAATGTCCCATCATCGACGCGCCGGTCGCCGTAAGCGCCGAAATTCAGGCCCAGCCGTCGTACCGGACGTGTTGGATCCGGGTTCGGCCACGTTGAAAAGGTCCAAATTTCCACCTCCGGCATATACACCAGTGCCAGCGAAGTCTGATTCTGATATGCACACACGCACGTTCGTGTATATTCCGGATAATTCAGCACGCCGTTGGCCGGCACCAGGCTTGGCGTACAGCCTGATTTAAACCCGCCGAAATTCCCCGAACCGCCAAAGTTACTCATGTCGTAAAAGCCCGCAGCGCCCGAGCGGAACGTCAGCAGATGATCACAGGCAATCGCGGAATTGCAACCATGCGCCCGCGTCCAGGTCCAGTCGACCAACTCGCCCGTCAGCGGATGATCCACCTGTATCGGCTCGCCCGTACGGATATCGAACGCCGAACCATAATGACTCCGTTCTCCCTGACAGATCACCATGTGGTGATACAATACAAACGGCGCTTCGGCTCCTGCGGGCGTTTCCTTCTCCATCAAAATCGTGCCGTCCTCGCCCCGCAGCGTCATCAATCGCCCGAACGGTTCGCCGCGCACCATATCCCGTGATTTACGGAAGGACTGCACCAGAATATCATACGTTTCATGATACGCCAGCCAGGTGCCGAAGACCTTATCCCGCCGCGTCGGATCGGTAATGTGCCATCGCTCCTTGCCGGTATCCACCTCCAATGCCCAGAGCGTATAAGCCCGAGACGCAACATCCTCACCCCGCCGCTCGAGCATATTCACGACGTCAGGCGGTATCCGGTCAATACAATAGACCGTATCGTTACTGCCGATTATGATTGTGTTATGATGAAACGCGTTTTCGGCCTGACGATGCCAGACCCGCTCGCCTCTGAAACGGTTCAATGTCAGCAAATCCCGGCTGCATGTCCAGTTCCAGGTGTCCGACGTACCGATCGTGCCGCGGTCGAACGTCATCGGATTCGCCGCACACACCAGGTAATCGCCATACACCCGAACCTGGCTGAAGGTCAACTCCGGGATAGAGAACGTTTCCCGGGTCGCCCCGGTAGCGGCATCCAGTCGCAAAATATTTCCCTCATACACCACATATACATCATCATCCGTCACCGCGTAATTACTGCCGATGGCATTGGCCCCCGCTTCATGCGTCGTATGCCGAAAGAAATACCCCACTCCGGGCAAATCCTTCTGCCACATCAGTCGCCCGGTATAGACATCAAACGCCCTCAAAAAATGCACGCCCTCAATAAAAACCCGCCCGCCGGCCACCAGCTCCGTCGGCCCGTGACCATGACGCGGCAGCACGCCCCGGTTCGATGTATTCCCGAAATGCAGCAACCCCAGCGGCAGCTTGACCCGTTTATCCTGCGACATCGAAGTCTGTGCTGTATCGCCGTAATTGTGCGTCCAGTCGGCGGCCCCCGGCAACGCCCCCTCGCGCCGCAGCAACGTCCACTTAGCCCCGCGGGCATCCTTTGCCGTCGTCAATACCGCCTGGGGCATCTCTTCTTCCGAAACCATCTCATCAGTCGCCGCTCCGGATGACGCCCGCATACAAAACGTTCCGCCATAAGGCCGCAGACTCCTGTAAATCGCCTTAACATCCGGTAACGACAATTGCTCATCGCCAATGACAATCAGATTCGCCAGGTAGGCCGGCAAACCGACATCCCCGAAACGCTCCACCGCCAAAGCATTCACTCGCTCGCGCGGCAGATTCATCCCGTCCCAGCGCCGCCGCAAGGCCTCGACCTTCTGGGCGTCCGGATCCATTCCGATCACCAGCAGCCGCGATTGGCGGGCCAGCTCTTCCATCAGTCTGCCGTTACCAATGCCCCAGACAAGACAATATCCTTCACGTTGCCCGGTCATCTCAATCATCTGCCGGGTCAAATCCGTGAAGGCATCCTCCGCCGGCCACAAAACCGGCTGTTCATGCCGGCCGAAAACGCAGGTCAGCTCCAGATCGAAACTGACATCCGAACTGGTCGGGCTGCACTGATGTACCTCCACAGCCAGCACATTTTTCCCCCGCCGCAGATAACAGGGATCGCAAACCTTTTCCACCCATCCTTCGCCCCCCAGCGCGTATGACCGATAATTAACCTGCTCCCGGGGCATATGGGTTCGCATGATCTCCCGTCCATTCAGGTAAACGATTGCCCCGTCATCGCGAAAAACACGCAATTGCAACTCGGATATTTTCTCCACATCATCATCCGCGATAAACGCATGGCGGAAATAATTCGTAACATGCTTATTCGATTTATCCTCACCGAAACTGATCACCGTCGCATCATCACCGTTACCGTATCCCAAGACCGCCGGTCCCGCCGCCCAGCGGCTGTCATCAAAATCAAGCCCGCGCCACACCGTGCCCTGATCGCTGCCGTCGTCCAGATATCGCCAGGTCGCCCCCTGCTCCACCAGCGTCGTATCCGGCAGTTCAATCGCCGGATTCTCCCGCTCGCCGAAGCAGTAAACCGGCCCTTCCTCAACCGCCACCAGCAGCTTGCCGGCCCCTGCCGCCAGATGTATCGGTCTGCCGGGACACCGCTGCTGCCACAGCCGCTTGCCGGCCTCATTGAGCGCGACAATGCCGTTATCCACCCCCACATATATCCGCTTGCCGGCCTTGATCATCGTTCGCGGCTGTTCCAACGGACAGGACCACACCAACTCCTTATCCCATGAACGAAACTCCACCCGGTCATGCAACCCATGATAATACCCCTGCGGCGCGAGAACCGCCCCATCGGCACATGAACCATAATACGACCCGTCCGCAATATGCAGCAGTTTCCCGCCCTGCTGAAAATAGCTGCCGAATGCCGCGACATGATTGCGGCTTTCCGATCCTTTGTTAATTCTGTCACCATACCGCATATACAGAAATTCGCCATCCGAGCGTTTAAAACCTGCCGGGCAGGCCCGCCCGTTGGGTGTCAGCAGATAATCGCCCGCCGCGGCCAGATAGCCCTGCGGCGCAACGGCGCTGAAAGATTTAGCCGTTGTAGCATGAGGCTGATACATGAACAGCGAACCGCTGCCGTCATTGCACCACCGCACCTTACCCGTTTGCGGATCGAGCTCATATATAAATGTCCCCATAAATGGAAAAATCCCCGCCGTTACATACAGTCTGTCGTCCTGCGTCAGGCAGACGCCACCGCGCGACGGCCACGCCGAAATCAATCGGTGATTGCCGATGACCTTACAGGAGGTCGGCGCCGCCCGGAACCGCCAGAGCTCTTTGCCGTCCGCCGCCGCCAGGCAATACACAAACCCGTCATCGCTGCTGAAATAGAGCCTGCCGTGATGCACCGCCGGCGCAAAGCGGACAGGCCCGGACGCATAAAAACGCCACAATTCCTTCCCTGTCTCCGTATTACAGGCCCGCACGCTGTCATCGTAACTCGAGCCGACAAACATGCGTTCATCCACGATAACCGGTGCATACGCCCGGTCGTAAGTGAACCGCCGCTCATAATCGCCCGATAAATCCTCGCTCGGGTCCTGCTCGTCCCATGCCGGCTTCAATCGCGGCAGTTCCAACACCCACTGCAACGCCAACTTCTCCGGCAGCGATACCGGGCTCGCTCCCGACCGTCCCGCATCGAAACGATACATTGGCCAATCCGGCGGATAATCGCTTGCGGAAATATGAATCGCACATTCAGCCGCCATCAACCGCGCTGTGCCGTATTCGTTTCCGCCTTGCGGCGATGACAGTATCAGCCGTGCCGTCTCCACATCCTCTTTAATCGCGTCGTCCACCAGCTGCAGCACGATCGTCTTCGTCTGTTCTCCGGGCGCAAACCGCACCCGGCCGCTGACCGTCCCGGAAAAATCCGCCGCGGTGGTCGAATCATGCCATAACTCGTAATCCACCGTAATCGCCTGCGGCGCCGGCTCAGATAACGTCACGCCCACACGTACCAGTTCCTTGCTTTCATCCGACCATATCAGCGTCGGCGCCAGCCTGGTCTCCGGCGGAAAATCGTTCGCCTTCACCCTGCACATCAACTCCTGATGTAATCCCAGCCCAACACCTGACATGCCCCCGGCAGGGACCGGCTCCTTCAGCGTTATCGTAAACTCCTCATCCTTCTCAAACACCATATCATCCCGCAACCGCAACTCAATATATCCCTCACGCTGCCGGGCCGGGATGACCAGTTCATCCGCTGGTAAAATCTCCGCAATATCATCCGCATCCGCTGACAAAAATCTCACATCAAAAGGCACCCGCAACGCTTCCGGACAGGCCCGGTTCAACCGGACGGCCAACCGCACGACATCGTCTGATTCAGTCAGCGTCAATTCATCCGCCGTAAAACTCACCAGATGGTCCAGCCGCGACGTCGTAATGGTCAACACCGGCCGCCCCCGGCTGCTGCGGTAGGATTCTGCACACCGCTGCCCCTCGCCATCGATCAGAAACGCTATCGCCTGGCCGGGCTGCCAGTCTGGCTGCCGGATAATCTCCCGTATAATATCCCCCAGGTCAGGACTCCGCTGCCCCGCATCGCGTTCATGCACCTCCTGCCAGGCCGGAATCACCCATTCCATCCATGTACTCGTCAACACTCGCGCGCTCAAATTTCTTCTTTCCGATCGGAAAACCGCCGCATTCCCCGCCTTCTCTGCTGCTATGACCACCCGGCATTCCTTGTCGCTTCCCCTGGTTTCATCGCATTGAAATTGTATGGTCGCCTCGACCACCGTCTCGTCAGAGCCCAGTTCCACGCCCGCAAACCGCAAACCAACTATCTGCTTCCGCCCTTCATCGCTCCCCAGTTCCAGGTCCGAACTGTATAACGACACATCACCCCCATCAACCGCTTCCTCCGCACAATCCGCCTCCCGCATTACGGTATAATCCCGCTGCACAAACGCCGGGCTATCCCCTTCCAGATGTAATTCAATCGCACCGACGCCCATTTGAGCAGCCCTGACCCCCTCTCCGGCCAGAATAAACATCAGCGAATGACCACGCTCCCATTTTGGATGGCCCAATATCTCATTCACTATATCCGCCAGATCAGGAGTTTGCTGAGCCGTGCCGGCTTCTCCGGCCTTCTTCCAGACCGACACCTCCCAATCTACCTGTTCCAGTGTAGCTTTTCGTGACGATATATTCCGTTTCTGAGACAGCCAAGGCTTTGCATCCCCATCATAGACTCCCAGAATCGTCAGCCGACAGCGACCTTCCCCGGCTGCTGCCGCCTGCAACTGAATCGACGCCTTGTTCACTTTTGCGTCACGTTCCAGCGGCACATCGTTAAACCGTATCCCGATAATATTATACCGCTCCTGCAGTGCATCCTGCCCCAGTTCAATCCGTTCCGGTCCTATCACAACCGAACCATCCGTCGCGTTTTCCACCGCAATCACATCCTGCGACGTATTTGGCAGGACCACCCCATAGCTTCCTAAACTGCCCGAAACACAAAACATAAACGCCAGAACTCGTAAGTAACGCTTTATTTTCATACAATATTTCCAAATTTTTGCAGAGATAATCATAGCTTCTTCCAGATAAATGGCATAAATCGCGAGAGGTACACCCAAAGGGTATGAAAGTTCCAGCCAATATAGAACATCACTGATTTATTCACAAGCATATACGTTATGTAAAATATGAAATTCAATCGGCATGAGTACATCTGTATGTGATAGAAAGTTCCAGACGGGGCAACGTCTGACCGTTACAGGAAAACTTAATCGGAAGCAGTATACCACAATAAATATCAAAAAAAACAAAGGGAATGAAATAAAATGAGCAGGGTTTTAGCCTAGCTAATGTGGTCTATCCGATCCCCCTAACCCGAAAAAAACCCATCCTTATGGTCACATCATTCTTAAAGGCGCCTCTAAAAATTCATTTTGGGCTGCAAGCTATCTTTTTTCCCCTTTGCGCAAAATTTAATTCAGAAGAGACTAAAATCTTTTAAAAGGGGCTTTTCTCCTCCTGTGCTTGTAATATTTTTATCTGAAACATATTAAATCGAGGTTAGCGTTATGTTTAATTTTTGTTAAGAGTGTCTCTAGTATACCCAAAGGGTATGAGAATTCCCGCCAGGGCCAGTCGTAAAGGTTTTGCCCGCATATAGTTACGTTTGGACAAAACGGGAATTTTCAATTAGAACAAGTATAAATACATGGGAGGCCGCGGCTCGCCGAGCGAAGCGAGGAAAAAATTTCCATACATACTGCTTCCGCTTGATTTTCGTTTTCGCGACTCTTCGTGTCCTGTTTTCTCGAGTCGAGAAAAAGCTCGCTCTCGGGCCGAGACCCGACTTTTCAGACAGAGCCTAGTTATGGAACAATTCTATGGGATTACTGGGGAGTTTTTTCTCCGGGCGTTGTTCCAGAGGTATGTATTTTTCTATGGTGTTGCCGATGTAAATCTGCCGGGGACGCGAAATGCGGAATGACGGATCTTCATTGAGCTCTTTCCAGTGTGCGATCCAGCCCGGCAGCCGGCCGATAGCGAACATGACCGGATACATATTAGTGGGAATACCGATGGCCCGCATGATAATACCGCTGTAGAAATCGACGTTGGGATACAGCTTGCGTTCGATGAAAAAGTCGTCATTGAGCGCCAGCTCTTCCAGTTCCTGGGCTATGTCCAACAGCGGGTCGTTGACATGCAGCGCATCCAGCACTTTCGGGCATATTTTTTTCAGAATGCGTGCCCGCGGGTCGTAGTTTTTATATACCCGATGGCCGAATCCCATCAGGCGAAAACTGCTTTCTTTGTCTTTCGCCATTTCGATACAGTCTTCAGGTGAAAAACCACCCTCGTGAATCGATTCGAGCATCTCAATGACGGCCTGGTTCGCTCCGCCATGTAGCGGCCCCCACAACGCGGCAATGCCCGAAGCGACGGAGGCGAAAAGGTTCGCCTTTGACGAAGCGACCATCCGCACGGTTGACGTGCTGCAATTCTGTTCATGATCGGCATGGAGCATCAGAATGGTGTCCATGGCTTTGGAAACCTCCGGCGGTGCTTCATACGATTCATGCGGCGTGGAGAACATCATGTGCAGCAGATTTTCGGCGTACATCCGATTAGGGTCGGGATACATAAACGGCTCGCCCCGGCTCATTTTGTAGGAAAAAGCGGCGATCGTCCGTATCTTGGAGATCAGGATTGCCGTCGCCAGTTCAATTTCGCGAGGATTCTGCGGCTGAGCCAGGACGGCATGATAGCAGGACAAAGCATTAACCATGGCCGAAAGCATCGCCATCGGATGGGAATTCCACGGAAACCCTTCAAAATGATTTTTCAGATTTTCGTGGATCAAGGCATTGGCCGATAACAAATCAGTGAACCGTTCACGCAGATTCGCCGGCGCTAACGAGCCCCAGATCAGCAAATCCGCGACCTCGATAAAATCGCTGTGCTCGGCCAGCTCTTCAATAGGTATGCCGCGATAATGCAGAATGCCTTTTTCGCCGTCAATGTATGTGATCGAGCTTTCGCAGGATCCCGTATTGGCGAATCCCGGATCGAGCGTAATATACCCGGTCATGGCGCGCAGCTTTGTAATGTCGATGCCTTTTTCGCCTTCGGTTCCCATTATAATGGGCAGCTCATAATCTTGACCGTTGAGCTTCAAGATTGCCTTTTCCATGATAATCCATCCTTACTTTCAAATTGATTGCAGTTTATCTTTCTAACCAGCGGGTTGATTAATGCTTTCAGACTTGTTGGAAATAAAATCTTCCTTTTTGTCATGACCTGGATAAACCGGAATTTCGAATTTTGAAATCCGAATGGCGAAACAATGTCCCAAAGACAAAGACCAAAAGATATACAGTCGCAACGCATTGCTCCATAGCGAGTCACCCTGCAATGTCTCAATGGATGTCCATAGTCCATACGCAAAACTGCCCTTCGATACATATATTATTTTGCGACATCGTTCATTCGTCATTGACTGATCATTCTGGTTTCGTCATTTTTAATTTTCTTGCCCTTTTGCGCAAGATTTCACTCATAAGAGACTTCTTCCGTTCTGCATCATGGGTGATTCGGATTAATGGTCAGCAATTCGTCGCTCTTGAGGATAAGATCGACATACTGGGCCCGGCGGTACACAAAGGGGTCGCTGAGGTTAATGCTGGCAAGCTTACCCTGGAAATCATTGATCGACTTATACCCTTTGCCTTCCATCCAGGATTCGATGTGTTTAAGCAAATCCTGAATATGGTCGATCTCGTTTTCATACAGCGTACTGACAATCTGCGTCGCCGAGGCCCCGGCCAGAATCGCCTTGATGACATCGTCGCCGGTATAAATCGACGTACTGGCACATAAAGACGACGAGATGTGGCCGAAAAGCAAACCGAGAAAACGACGCGGCAGTTTGTTGCCGTCGGGGGGGCTGGTCCGGAACACCGTCACATGCTTCTGGGTATTGATATCAATTTCAGATTCAAACAGCCGGTTGAATAAAATGATGCCATCGGCTCCCGCCGAGGCGAACCGGGCGATAACATTCAGCGGATTGCTGTAAAAATAGCTTAACTTAACGGCAACAGGTATTGAAAGATTGTTCTTCACCTCTTTAAAGATGGCGATCTGTTCGTCTTCAATATCCGCCGCGGATTTATCCAGTTCCTCCGGCACAAAATAGAAATTCAGCTCCAGACCGTCCACACCCGCCTGCTCAATCAGCCGGGAATAATCCAGCCACGTTTCCCGGTTGACCGCATTCAAACTCGCAATAACGGGAACCTTGACGGCCTCTTTCACTTCCTTGATAAAAATCAGATACTCCCGCGGGCCGGCATGCTTGAACTCGGAGGGAAAAATCCGCGACATTTCCGGATCGCGATCCATCATCTCCTCAAGGTCGTCTTCAATTTGAAACTGCTCCAACTGTATCTGCTCTTCAAAAAGGGACGGGCAGACGATTGCCGCTGCTCCTGCTGCCTCGATTTTCTTGATCGTTTCCAGCTTAGAAGTGAGCTTACTGGCTCCGGCAATGACTGGATTAGCGAGTTTCAGCCCCATATACTCGGTTTGCAGATTCATGATTGTGCTCCTTCTGTTACAAATTTGATTTTCTATGTATTTGCCATATTATTAATATAGATGAACAACAGAGAAAATTATATTTTATTATATCATTTTTTCTTGTCTGATGGGCCATTGAATTCTTTTATATTATATTTCATAAGGATTTACAAATACCATCCCCAACGATTATTTTAAGATTCCGGGAAATATTGCCATTACGCTTTTGAGGCATCGCATCACATTTATACCGTATCTGATTGAGTTATCGCTTACGCGGTTGTTCATGTCCATGCTTTCCAATCATAATCACTTATAAATAAGGCGGTTATGTGCGGCTCTATTAGAAGTTTTCTACCCGATTGGGTATATTAAACTGGTAACAATAATATGGACAACTTGATTAAGTGGTCGAAACCAGTACTGTCCCAATAACTTGAGACCTAATTAATATAACTATTTTAAACATATAATGTTACAAGATAAAGACACTGTTACCGATTTAAACTGGCTGTTATCCTGCGGCGGTATTTCCTTACCGCTATCCAGGAGAGTTATAGCAAATGAGCAACGAACGAACCGTGTTTTCACAAATAAAAGAGCAAGGTAGAAAAAGCACTGCTAGAGCCTGTCGTCCTAAAAAAGGAAGCGATGGAGATTATAAAGAGTTTAAGCTTGCAACGTTCTATGATAAAGA
>CAYZXY010000036.1:1317-27626 GCA_964482555.1 uncultured Pirellulales bacterium | reverse complement strand
AAACAATTTAAGCCAGACAACAGGAGATGAGAAATATTGGTGCCATTATTGCTAAGTATTGCAGGAGCTTTCCTGCTGTATATCATTCTGGCGCATTACGTCAGCTATTATGTACAGAAAACGCGAATTCTCAACGGGCATAAGTGGGATTTAAATATCTGTTGCGGAAAAACCGACGGAGGCGGACTGAATGTTGATATTGTCAGGCATAAAGAATTGCCTCGTTTCAAGAAAATAGACAGCATCTACGAGCTGCCTTTTAAGGATGGTGAATTTGCCACAGTTTTGTGCTCACATACGATAGAGCATGTTGATGACCCGCGGCGCTTTTACGAAGAGCTGCAGCGTGTCGGCAATAAAGTCACGCTTATAGTTCCCCCCTTATATGACCTTGCGGCGGTGTTTAATATATTGGAGCACAAATGGATTTTTCTGACCTTCAAAAAGAGACATCACCTGTTGCCGCAATTTATCAAATTGCCATTTACCGATGTTTTTCACAGACGCTTTGGTCAGAGGAATAATGCATAGTATCCTCAAAGTGACCGATTCTAATGAATCGATCCTTACTATCCAATTACTGCGCAACTTTCAGCATCCCGGCAATGCCGTGATGCTGTGAACCGCCGACAAAAATACGGAAATCCCCCGCTTCGACAAAAGGCTCGCCCCGATTATCATAAGCTGCGAGGTTTTCCGGCTCCAGAGTGAATGTCACCGTCTTTATTTCACCGGGCGTCAAGTGTATCCGTTCGAATCCTTCCAGATGCAAATTGGGTACCGGCACGGACGCTTTTGTATCCGTTACGTAAAGCTGGACGACTTCATCACCGGCCATTTTACCCGTATTGCTGACATCGACCCTGACTTCTACGGTTTCGTCCGGCTTGATGCTCATTCTGCTGAATCTCAAATTAGCATACGTGAAGCTCGTATAGCTCAAACCATAGCCGAATTCGTACAGAACCTCATCCTCGAAAAACCGGTAGGTTTTCCCATTCATATTATAATCATCGAACGAAGGCAACTGCTCGACCGATTTATAAAAGGTAATTGGCAGCCGGCCCGCCGGATTATAATCGCCAAACAGAATGTCCGCCAGCGCCGTACCGCCGCGCTGTCCGGGATACCACGCATTAATAATAGCCGGCAGTTTCTCCTGGGCTTCATTAATCGCCAGGGCGCTGCCGGTCGTCATGACAAAGATAACCGGCTTACCCGTCTCATGCAATTGGCGAATAAGCTTTTGCTGAGTCCCGGGCAATTGCAGATTGACCTTGTCGCCGCCCAGAAAGCCGGGATAAGTAATCTTTTTCTGTTCTCCTTCGAGTTCCGCCGTAATGCCGCCGACAAAAACAACTATATCCGATTCCTGTGCGAGTTCCACCGCTTTTTCCTCATGCTCCATGTCGGTCGGCTTCGCCCAGAAAAGCTTCACCGATGCATCACCGCCGCTTTCGAAATAATCCAGACGAATTGAATAAGCCTTACCGGCATCCATCTCCACCGCCGCGCTGACGCTGCGTGCGGCCATCTCCCGCCAGTCATGAACCACTCGTTTGCCATCAATATACAGCGAAAACCCATCATCCCCCCGCACGCCAACGCGATACGCACCTGTCACCGGCGCCGTGATGGTGCCTTCCCAGCGGACGCTGAAATAATCCGGTTTGATCGTGTTTTTCTCGTCAATCATCCCGCGGGCCGCCATATCATCCGTCGGCGACGATTTTCCCCACTCAAATTGAATCGTCGCATCGACGCGGGTCAGCGTTGGTTTACCTTCAAACTTGGTGTTGTTATAATATGAGCCGGTCAGTCCTTTGTGCCCGTCAGCGCTTCGCAGCGTATCAGCCGGCACCGGCGTTTCCTTGCCGATCAGCCCGAAACCTTCGACCAGATCGCAGCCGATATCGTAAACGACCTTTATGTCATCGCCTGCTTTTTCCCGTATCCCTGCCAGGAACGTCACCGGATGCGATGGTGTCCCGTGGTAATTACCCAGTAGCGGTTCAATGCGGTCCGCGTTGGGGCCGATTACGGCAATCTGTTGGAGCTTCTTTTTCCGCAGCGGCAGCAGTTTGTCCTCATTTTTCAGCAGGACCATCGACGCCCGCGCCATCCGCAGTGCCGCCCGATCGTGTGCCGGACAGTCGTTTATCTGATAGGGTATCTGCGTAAAAGGAACATCTTCCGGCGGGTCGAACATCCCCAGCCGCATCCGGGTTCGCATGAGCCGACTTACCGCAACATCTATTGTCGGTTCATCGATCAGCCCCAATTCGACCGCTGTAATCAACCGGGGTATTACGGAACCGCAGTTGCAGTCCAGTCCGCTTTTGACAGCCACCGCCGCCGATTCCGCCGGTCGGCTGGTAAATTTATGCCCCGAATGCAGGTCGATCAAGCCCCAGCAATCGCTGACGACATGGCCGTCAAAGCCCCAGTCCTCCCGCAAAATTCCGGTCAGCAGCAACCGGTTCGCCGCACAGGGTATGCCGTTCACGCGGTTGTACGCCGCCATGACAATTTCCACATCGGCTTCCATAACCGCCGCCTTGAAGGCCCGCAGATAGGTTTCATGCAGGTCGCGATCCGAGACGACAGCGTCGAAATAATGCCGTTTGGGTTCCGGCCCGCTGTGCACGGCATAATGCTTGGCGCCGGCGGCGGTTTTCAGATACCGGGGATGGTCGCCCTGCATGCCCCGGATGAACGCGACGCCCATGCGTGAGGTGAGGAAGGGGTCTTCGCCGTAGGTTTCCTGGCCCCGGCCCCAGCGCGGGTCGCGAAAGATATTGATATTAGGGGACCAGAAGGTCAGGCCCTTGTCGCGGCCGCGGTCATTCCGGCGGACGAATTCATGATGTTTGGCCCGGCCTTCCGTGCTGATAATGGTCGCCGTATCGTACATCAGTTTTTCGTCAAATGAGGCCGCCATGCCGATGGCCTGGGGGAAGACCGTGGCGACACCGGCCCGGGCAATGCCGTGCAGCGCCTCGCTCCACCAGTGGTAGGGGGCGATGCCCAGCCGTTCAATGCCTGCGGCGCCGTTGGTCCAGCCACTGACCATCAGGCCAACTTTCTCTTCCAGCGTCATGCGTGAAACCAGGTCTGCAACCCGTTTGTCGGTCGGCTGGCTTGTGTCTTTGTATAATTCCGTATCGCCCTGGACAATGCCTCCCATGCCGGCCATAACCATCAATGTCAACCACAACTTTCTCATTGGCTTTAATCTCTTTCTTACGATTCAAAGGTGTCAAAATTGCCTTACAATTTTGTTGATGCGTTCTACGAATTCCGTTCGATCATGACATAATAATTTCTCTCGCCCACCGGCAAATCCAGTTTCCAGAAGCCGTTATCCATGGGGATAAGCTCGCCTTTGAGGCAGGTCGGTTTTCCATGTCCGTTCCAGAATACCAGTGGTCCGCTTTCGTGCAGCGTAATCTGGAGATGATTCTCCTCCGCATAATAGCGTTCGACCGCCACGGTTGAGAGGTATTTGTCCGTTCGTCCGACCACCGCCCAGTCGTTCTGTACAGGGCAGAGCAGGAACAGCTTATCCATGAATCCCTTCAGGGCAACCTCGTATCCCGAACGCAGCCGATCACCGCGTTGTTCGTACCAGTCAAACGCCACCAGACCTTCCGCCGGCGACGTCCACGGGCCGGGCCAGGGCTGTATCATCGCCGAACCGGCCTGATAGTCCCCAGGTGTAAGCAGCGTCGCTACAGGATTATCGGTCGTGGGATGCCGGAGATTATATATCGCCACGGCCGCCGTTTGATGGGGCAGCGGGGCGATCACGCGATACGACTGGTCTTCATTATACGCATCGACAAAAAGCGATTCCGGCAGTGGAACCGCCGGTGCCAGCGGCCGCAATAACTCGCCATCCTCATAACACAATGGCCGGATGAAATCCTCACGAAACGTTTTGGGATCGTCCGAAAGGTATATTGGTCCCGCCGACAGGGCTTTCGACACCGCCATCATACGCCCGCAATAGCGGTCCGAAGAATGGAACATGTCATGATCAGGCCAGATTGTCTGGCCCATCCAGAGCGTATTATTATACGACTGCTGCAAATGGGTCTTTGTCTTGGCCTCGTTACCCACCACGTAATCAGCGCTGCATCGCGTGACAGAACTGTAGCGGGTGTTGAACACACATACCTGATTATGAGCCATGCAGTTTATCAAACCGTCCATGCGGCCATAACAGGCCCGTTCCATCGCTTGCGAAAGATGACTGTATGCCTGAACCGCATTTGCCGTTCCTTGATATTTACGTAACGCCAGCGATTGCACATCGATTTTAACGAAATCGAATCCCTGCTTCTCGACAGTCTTGATCATCCTGCCGAAGAACTCCTGCGCCGATGTCTTATCCCCCTTAACTAGCAGCGATTGGTGATTTTGCGGCCGCAGATGCTGATTCAGTTCTCCCAGTTTATTGTCTTTGGCGATACCGCCCCATAAGCCGTAAAAACAGTGCCAGAGACCGAACCACTTGATTCGGCTTTCATCCCGGCGGGCCAGGACGGGTTTCCACCCGTTTGGAAATTTTTTCGGCGACGGTTCGAAACTGACCAGCCGGTTTCCCTGGCTTTCCTGATGCCCATCATCCACCAGAAACCAGCGTACCGGCAGTCCGGACGCCTCAATATTATCAATCGCGTTCAGCAGGGTCGCTTCATCGATTTGCTTTTTATACTGCTCCCAACTGCACCAGCCCAGATAACGAAACGGCTCATTATAATGCTTCTTGTAACGCAATTGCGTCAGGCCGTTAACCTCCGGACAGGAAACGGCTGTTTCCCAAGCCTGATAGCAAGAGTCATATATATTCTCCGCCACTGCCCAGGCTACCGCCGGCACCTCGCCCGCGGTCCGCTCCGTTCCCAGCGTTCCGACCCGAACTTGTATCGCTCCGGTTTTATCAACGAAAAGCCAGCCCATGGTTTTGGATGTTGTGACCGGGGTCAACGACAGATAGTTACCCGATTTTAACTTGAACAGCGCAAACATACCCTCACGTTCGACCGGCGAATCAACGGTCGGGTCTTGCCGATGCTCTTTCTCGAATAATTTCGTTATGTCTTCGCCGGCGACCCATGACAGCAGCCGGTTATGATTTCCGGGCCATTGGTTGAAAGCTCCACTGATATAATTCACCTTCTCGTATGCCGGTATCTCCAACGGAATCGTCGCCAAGACGCCTCCTTCATCGGAAACGTCGTCATAATCATGCAGCATAAACAGCTTTTTGCCGACACGATCGGGGATAACGCATGTCTGGTCGGCAAAACATGAAGTTATCCATATTAACAATAGAACAAATACGCTCATTGCTCGCATCTGTGAAGGGCCTCCTGTCAGTTTTGAATTGTTTACCGTATCTTTGCCATTCTAACTTTATTGACGTATAAGACAATAAATTAGTTTCGGCTATGAAAAAATGTTACCCAGTTATCTGTTGCCGGCGTTCAGGAAACAAGCCGGCCCAGGTCGGCCCAGTGCTCCATGATTTCATGGCTGCATGTACGAAACGCTCCGTAAATATACTCTATGGATTGAAAATTCCTGGCAGGGCTGTTTCAAAGATTGTAAGCAAAGATGGACACACTGCAAAATCAGTTCTTGAAGAAAGCACGGAAGCTGCTGTAAAAACATCCATGAATATTATCTTATCCGCATGTGTTTTTTTCGAAGGCTGCGCATCGGGAATCAACGGCATCCTAGGTAAATGGCTTGCCTTCTCTCCTCAACTCACAAAGCCTCGCCCCTTACATATTCCCAATCTCCTCTGCCTTCAGCGCCTTACCATACACCCTCACCTCATCAATCGCGCCATTTAAAAACCCGTTCATCGTCCCATCAAAATAATAGGCCCCTATAACGACATTCTCCGTCGTCGCTGTATCAATCACTTGCCCCTCAGCCATCACCGGCGTTACATGATGCCACACCCCATCATTCAAACTCACCTCACTGGTCAACCGTCTGCCCCACACACCCGCTGTCAACCGGCACGTATCCTCATCAAGAAACACCATCTCATCCAAACATGCTGCTGCCCGACATCATTGCCTGACAGCCGCTTGATGTATTATATCTATTTGAAAGCCTTATCGCGGATAAAGCTCTTTCGCTTCATAGTAACCATACAAATTTTCAAGATAATCAAATAACGCCGCGATCAACGGCTTCCATTCCTTCTCGGACACCCCTTCCGAACCTCCGGTACGGTTTCCCAGATGATTTTCAGCCATTTGATGACCTCGGCGGTTTGTTTGCTTTCGGTTACGATGTCCAATGGATAGAATTTCTTTGTCAACTTCCATGCCATAATAATTATTATAAACGATGGTATTATTGCGGATATAACTATCATGATGATTGACGTCGTCACAGAAGATGCCGAGGTCAATGAGATAAATCCAGTTGTTGCGAATAATCGGTTTGGCGTCGCTGTCGCAGTCGATACCGTAGGCGTTGTTACGAATGCGGTTATGTTCCAGGATCGGGTCGGGAATGGTGACGACGTCCTGCCCCAGCAGCAGACTTCGGTTCCGTCATATCGATGGTATTGATATGCCCAATCACTGGCAACATCATACACCTGCACATCCTGATAAGCCGTGCCGCCATAACCGATGGTATAATAAAATTCCGAAACGTACATCGTCGTACCGTTTAGCGTTAAGTCGCAGGCATAGTTGATGTTGTCGAGAATGATCGGATTGTTTTCATGGGGTGTAAGTGTTTGCCGTTCTGGATCCCAGTGATATCCGTAAACCCTGTTCGAGTTCCTTTCGGTCCCATAGAGAATAGTAGTTTCCGGGTCGTATTCCAGACCGGTATAATCGAAAGGGCCAGCCAACGTTACGCGCTTGATATGATTTCTGCGATAGATACAACACGCCTGAACTTACCTTCGCTAACGCTTTGGATTGTGCAGGCATGGCACCCGTCATTCCATATCATCTGATTCCTTTGGAGGTTTGAGGGCGGGGAGGTAGTTAAGGGCGGAGCAGGTTTTGAGGATGTCGCGAGCGAAAGGGGCGGCGAGTTCGGAGCCGTGTTCTTCGGCTTCGATCAGGACGGCAACGGCCAGGGATTGGCCGGGGCGGCCTTCGGCAAAGCAGATGAAGAGGGAGTTTTCGGTAGAGCCGGTTTTGCCATACACGGTGACATCGTTTTCGGGCCAGGGCAAGGGATGGAAGGCGGAGTAGGCGGTGCCGCCGCGGTCCCAGGTGCCGTCGGGGCCGTAATGGGATTCGTTGACAACGGCCCACATGCCCTCGCGGACGGTTTGGACATGATCTGCGGCGGCCAGGCGGCGTGGCCGGCGTTCGATGGGGGGCTCGGTAAACAGGACCGGTTCGAGAAAGATGCCGTCGCGGGCGATGGTGGCGGCGCTGTTGGCCATCTGGAGAACAGAGGCGTCGAGCAGGCCGCGACCGATGCCCATCAGTCGTATATCAATGGGCAGACGGGGAAACTCGTTTCCAATCGGGCTGATGTGTCCGGGCGATTCGCGAAAAGCACGCCAGGCGCGGTTGGCCGTTATATCATCGGGCCAGGCCAGAATCCGGCGGCCGAAGCCGGCTTCACGGAGCCAGGCCGAAAGGTTTTCGCCGCCCATCTGGATGGCGAGCATGACGAAGTAATAGTTGCAACTGACTTTGATCGCTTTGCGGGCGTTAGTGGGGCCGTCATCATGGATATCTTTGGGGAAGCCGGTCCAGGGTCTGCCCGAGTGGGAGCAATACATCGACGTGTTTTCGTTAACGGTTCCCAGAGTGAGTCCGCCGAGCAGATTGGTCGGTTTTATCGTGGAGCCGGTCTGGTAATTCCGGTGAGTTTCGAAGGAGCGGTTAATCCATCTATCACAGGGGTCTTCAACACCGATTTCGTTAATAAAGTTAAACTGGTCGCGTTGATAATAGGTATTGAGGTCAAAGGTCGGTGTGGAGACGGCTGCGAGAATTTCGCCCGAGGGGACGTCGATGACGACGGCGCCGCCATTGAAGGGGCGATTGCGTTCATTCTGGCCGGCAAGGAGGTGTTGTATCGCCATTTGCAGACGGATGTCGATAGTCAGGGAGACGTTTTGCCCCAGCCGGCGTTGGATTTCATCCAGGACTTCGTTTTTGCGATTGTGTCTGACCCAGCCGCGGCTGCCGCGAAGACGATTTTCGAAGAGATGTTCGGCGCCCCAGTCGCCGGAGCGGTCGCCAAAATAGCAGGCATTCAGCTCATGGGGGGTTGGTTTTCTGTCCTGGGGTTTCTGTTCGGGGGCCACCGGGCCTAACTGGCCGATCAGATGGCAGGCGACGTCATTATAGGGGTATATCCGCATTTTGCCGTGCGTGACGGTGATGGGGCGGTCATAGCTGCGCCGGCTCAGGAAGGAGCCGACGAAGCGATCTTCGATGGTCAGGGCCGTTTCGCGAGAGAGGGTATCAAGAATCGGATGAGGCATATCCATTTCCATAATAGCGGTGTGGTAAACCAGGCTTAGCCGATGGTATTCATCGGGGAAATAGTCCCGGAGGTTCTGCATGATGGTGGATTGGCGGGCGTTTCGGTCAAGAGGAGGGAGGTCGTTTTGCTGCAGGTATTTTTTCAGGGTGACCAGGCTGCGGATCGCGAAGATTTCATCGTTAAGCTGTTTGATGGCGGCGTGGACATCGTCCATGGAAAAATCGCAAATGGCAGCCATTTCGACGAGGTACTGATCCGCGAGCTGCCGCTGGGAACCGAATTGTTTCTGGAGATAGCGTTCGACGTTGCGCTGGATGATAGCGGCGTGGACCCTATCGAGGGAGAAGCCGAGCGTTTGAGCAAGGCCGGGGATTTCCTGTTCGGCAGGGGGGTGTTTAAGGTTGTATTTGTCTTGCAGGTATTGAGCGACATCGACGTGATCGGGGGTCGATGCATCATGGTCGTGAAGGTATTTCAGCTCGAAGTAACGCCAAAAACGTTCATCGTATAACCGCAGGAGTTTGTAATGGAGGGCGACGCGGAATCCGAGTCGGTCTTCGGCGAGGATACGGCCGTGACGGTCGGTGATGGAGCCGCGAACCGTGTCGAGCCATTCGGGACTGCGGAGCAGTAATTGCTGAGCCCTGCCGGCGTAATCGGAGCCGTGATGAATTTGTAAAATAAATAAACGGCTAATCAGCAATGTGAGCAGGCCGATCAGAAAGATTGAAAATGCAATTAATCTCTGCTGAAACATCTTGTCCCGGTAAGGGTCATTTCGCTGGCAAAAGCGATATGTTATTTCTGCCTCACAACTCCATTTGTATCTGGGGCGGCGGGTTCGTTTTGTCGGTCCTTATTATTGAGCAGATTGGGCATGTTCGCCTGGGCCGACATTTTAAACTCGATGTGCCGGGGATGAGCTTTTTTCAGGTCGTAGGGCCATTTGAAAAGCATCCGGATCGTCGACGGATCCGAAGGGGGGATATAGATTCCGGTATCGAGGTCCATGGGGATATAGGTTTTGTTGGTTCCCGAGAGCGACCCCAGCGGGTGAACACAGACGCCCTCCAGGGGGGAGCCGTCCGGTTTATTGCCGATCATGCGAATCTGGCCGGGAGTGAAACGGATGGCGCGGTCCACGTCATCCACACCGCGACTGCCTTTTTCGCGGCCTTTTTCCAACACAATCTCGACGCCGATGAGAGTCTCGTCACCGTTTAGATTGATATTCTCCCGGGTTTCGTTGTTTATTAATTCGTTTTCGATGACGACGGCTTTACTGATTTGCATGGCATCATGAGCGGCTTCGAGACGCATCCCTTCGAAGTCCTCAGGAACATGATTGTTCAGGTATATTTCCTGGAGCAGATTGGGGTGATTCTGACCAAAACCGATTTTGCCGGCAAAACTGTAGGCGCTAACCTGTTTCATCAGGGCAACGACAAATTCATCGCCGCAGGGGTAAAGCCGGCTGGGCGCGTTAAGCTCGTCCACGCTTTTATACCGCTGGTACCCCAGTTTGCTCAGGTCAACAGGCATGCTCTGGAAGCCGATGGAGATGATACCGACCATTACAAGGCTGGAAATCAGACCGAAGACAAATGAACCGGCGCGGTCAAACGTTTCGGGGAATCTCATATTTCCCTTGATGAATCTGTCGGTCAGTTCGCGCAGGACACACAAGGTCAGCAGGAAGACCGCCATCAGCGCGACGGCGTTTGGCCCCAGAATACTCAGGAATCCAAACCCGTTCAACAGCCCGGCAACCTGTTCGTAGTAATTAAAGGCAATGACAGCTGAAATGATCGACAGGACCGCCATGATGACAGCGCTGTAGAGTCCCTGTGTAAAGGTCTGGTAATAAGTTAATGCAATGGTCAGGGCACAAAGAATCAGAATCAAAATCATGAGAATTACTCCGGGTATCTTTTCGTGTAAGCAGACATTGTTTGATGCCGGTTTATTTTTTTACTTTTTTGGCGCCGCCGCCGGTAATCCGCAGCACTTCCTGGATGCTGGTGGTGCCGTCGATGACTTTTCGCAAAGCCTGTTCCTGGAGGAAGAGCATTCGCTCTTTCCGGCATTGGGTTCTGAGGACATTAATCGGAGCGTCTTCGGCAATAAGATTGCGTAAATCATCGGAAATGATCAGGGTTTCGAAAACAGCGGTCCGGCCAAAATAACCCGTTCCCTGGCAATGAGGACACAGAATCGGATTGCCGCGTTTATCGTATTCGATTTCGGTAGGCGGGCGATAGAATTCCTTAATTTTTTCAGAAGGCAGATTCAGTTTTTTCAGCATGGCGGGATCGGGGATATATCCTTCGTGGCATTCGGGACAGAGAATGCGTACCAATCGCTGGTTGGTGATGGCCAGCAGACTTTCGGCGACATGTGACGGGTTGCCAACCAGTTTTTTCCAGTTGTCAAGAGCCTGAAAGGTGCTGGCGGCTTCGCAGGCGATAAAGATTTTCCGGTCGGTCCGTGCGGCTTTGGTGGCGATCTGGGCCATTTCGTCGCCGCTGATGAAGCCCAGCATCATGACATCCGGGTCGGTATGCAGGACGCTGCGCAGCTGCCGGGCCGGCGAGGGGGCATCGCCACCCGTTTTGGTAATATGCTGGGTGACATTTTCCAGTTCGCAGAGGATTTGATTTTCGAGTGAATGGATGTTCTGGATAAAGGCGTCGTGATGACGGATGAGGCTGTACAATGTGGTGGTGACGCCGCTGCTGCGGGTGCCGGTTACCAGTACAAGGCCTTTGTTAATGCGGATGATGCGTTTGATTTCTTCGAGTTGGTCGGGCTGAAAGCCGATGACGTCCAGGGCCACCGTTTTCTTTTCTTCGATACGTTCGAGCAACAACTGTTCGCCGCGGGTGGAACCGGAGGTTGAGATTTTCCAGCCGGTGTCTTTTTCGCCGGTACGGATCGTGAAGAAACTGCCTTTCTGCGGCCTGCGATGGTCTTCGACATCGAGGCCGGCGACCTGTTTCAAGTAGTTGATGCCCTCGAGGATTTCTTCTTTGGGTCTTTCCTCTTCAAGGGTGCGGATCCCGTCAATGACATAATAGATTTGATAGTCTTCACCCCGCGGCACCCACTCGGCATGGCTTACGCGGCGCAGCCACATATCATGAAGCAGTTCTTCCGCGGTAAGGTATCCCTCATATTCTTCGTCCTGTGTGTAGGGTACCGGCAGTTCGTTATCATTTACCGTAATAAAGACCAGGCGTTTTTTGCTTTGCTGTATTTTCTTTTCCTTGCCATAAGCGAGCAGGAACTGGATATGATCTTTGGTCAGGATGGTTTCGTTCTGTGGGACCAGGGAATTGCGATGCAGGATATAGACGATGGCGGAGGTGGCCCAGATGACCATAAAGATAAGCAAGGCAACAATAAACTGTGTCGGCAGGGTAAACCACAACAGCAGGATCAGAGCACCGGCGGAGGCATAGATCATATTCCATGATTCACGTCGGGTTTTAACCACGGCGGCATCATGGCTGACCCATTGTCCGACCCAGGCCCAGAAATAAAATATGATAAGAAACACGACAATCTTCCATAAGGAAATATAGACACCCAGAGGGCTTATTTGCGATAAGATCAAATCCTGCATAATACTTTCCTGTTTTATGGTTAAAAAAATCACTCCGGCATAAGCCCGCAGCGATGAGGCGGGACAGCCGTATGCCTGCTGGTGACAGGGCATCGCTGTCGCCCCGTCAGCCGATAATGCCGGCGCCACCTGTCTGTATGCCCTTGATGGCCATTTTCAGTTCTTCCGGCTTAGGGGCGTAATTATATGCTGTTTTTAAATCTATGTATTCTTTTTCGACAAGCTGCCTGAGAGACTCGGTGTAATCAACCATACCGTCGCTGTAGGAGTTTTTAATAACGGTCGGCAGATCAATTTCTCTTTCTTCGGCAATAAGCTTGTTCGCGGACGCATTGACGATCAAGATTTCGACCGCAGGGACACGGGGGATATCCTTGCGTATGGTCGGAAGCAGCCGCTGCGAGATGACCGCTCTGAGGTTGCCGACCAAAGCCTGGCGAACCATGTGCCGTTCCACCTGGGGCGTCAGGTCCAGCATACGGGTAATGGTCTGATAGGCGTCGGTGCTGTGTAAAGTACCGAAGACCAGGTGGCCGGTTTCAGCGGCTCGCAGACCGGAAATGAGTGTCGTGTAATCTCGCATTTCTCCAATCAGTACCACGTCGGGGTCTTCACGCATCAGTGACCGCAGCGCTTCATCGAATGAGGTACAGTCGATGCCGACTTCCCGCTGGTTCACCAGGGCCTTATTGTCTTTGTACACATATTCGATAGGGTCTTCGATGGTGACAATATGGCAGCGGCGGGTCTGGTTGATCTTGTTGAGCATCGAGGCGATGGTCGTACTTTTGCCTGAACCGGTTACGCCGGTCACCAGCACCAATCCCTGATGAAAATCAGCGATTTTCAGAACTGTATCCGGCAGGGTTAACGATTCAAAATCGGGAATGTTGCTGCTGACCCGCCGGGCAGCCAGTGACACATGCCCGCGCTGGCGGAAGACATTGCAGCGAAAACGGTCCTCACCGCCGTAATCGTAGGCGAAGTCAATCGCACCATGGTCCAGAAAGAAGGCCTTCTGGTCCTCCGATAAGATTTCGAAGATCATTTCTTCAAGAATGTTTTCAGGAATAGGGTCACCTGTCGTTTCCCGCAGCGAACCTTTGGCCCGGACACGCGGCAGGGCATCGCCCTTGAGATGCAGGTCAGACCCTGCGGATTTGATCACCAGATCAAAATACTTGTTGATTCTGGGAGGTTTATCTGTCGCGAGTTTCTTATTTATTGGTTGATTTTGCAAAATTGCGGCTCCTTTTTCTGGAAAAACCACATAATAATATAAGATATCTGATTACAATTGAACCGGATTCAATCTGACGTTAATGCCTTTTTGGAGGAGGTACTGCTTCACGTCATCCACGGAGTATTCATTAAAATGAAAGATGCTGGCGGCCAGGGCGGCTTCAGCCTTCCCCTCGGTCAGGACCCTGTACATGTCTTCCAGCGTACCAGCGCCGCCACTGGCAACGACAGGGATATTGACTGCATCGGCAACGGCGGCGGTCATTTCCAGATCGTAGCCGGCCTTGGTGCCGTCAGCGTTCATGACATTGAGGACAATTTCGCCGGCCCCGTCATGGTAGCCTTTTTTGACCCATTCCATGACATCAATGCCGGTGGGTTTGCGGCCGCCATTGATATAGACTTCCCAGAATTCCCGGCCGTCATCGCCGGGAACGCGGTTGACGTCAATCGCCAGAACGATGCACTGGCTGCCGAAACGCAGTGCGGATTCCCGGATAAGATCAGGATTTGTCACGGCCGCGGAGTTGATGCTGACTTTATCGGCCCCACTGTTGAGCATCTGGCGTACGTCCTCAAGGGTTCGGATGCCGCCGCCGACGGTCAGAGGCATAAAAACCTTCTCGGAGCATTGTCTCAGAACATCGACAAAAAGCCCGCGTTCTTCGTGGCTGGCGGTAATATCGTAAAAGACCAGTTCATCGGCGCCCTGCTGTTCATACCGGATGGCACATTCGGCGACATCTCCGGCATCGACATGGTCAAAGAACTTGACGCCTTTAACTACCCGGCCCTTATCAACATCTAAACATGGTATGATTCGTTTGGCAAGCATACAGATCCAGTAGGAGTATAGTTACGGCCCACACGTATTCAGTGTATCAGCAAAATAATTCATTAATTTACCATAACAGTAAAAAACTACCGACTTCCGGCAGAGCCGCATTTTATAGGAAAAAGACACAGTTGGCAATGACTTTTTCCGGAGGCTGTCTGGCCCCAAAAAGGACGTTTGCAAGAGACGCAACGCGACGGATAGCTGTAAGTTGTTATATAACATACAGATACATCAGATCGAAAGTTGCGTCGTCTATAGGGCTTCATAGATATCGTTCGTTGCGCAAGCGGTAACATGTGCTTGTGTCTCGTGAAAATATGCATTTCACAACGGTTTTTGCCTCGAATCAGTCAGAATCGTGGGTGGTAAAATTACGATACATCTTTGTGCGAGAGGAATCGACCTGTTTCAGCAGCGGGTCAGCAGAAAGCTAATCTCCGTTCTGGTGGCGAGTCTTATTTCGAAAAATAACAGGCGAGAAAAATGAAACAGGCGATAGCAGACCCATGGGGCAGAAAGCTCCAGGCAGGGCGGGGCGTAAATATTGTCGGCTGATACAGTATTCAACCGATAACGAATTCCAGAGAAGCGAAGCAACTCAAATAATCAGGCTGATGTTGTATTCAGGAGTTGCCGATTATTGCGAGACCTATCTCACAGGCAGACCGTGAGATTATAGAAATAAGATAAAAATGTGTTAATTTTCCTTTAATCTGGCCATTTTACGTTGACAGGTATAGCCATGTTTTCTTATATTCCACAATCTATGTTGTAATGTCGCGATAAAAGCTGACGAGCATAGAGCAATAAAGTTATAGTTAATTGCGTAAAACAATCGCCACAATCCCACCACCGCAGTGGGAAATCGTTACGGCTGAAATATAATATTTCTTTTATGTCAGGAGAGCCAATATGAGCAAAGAGACAAAAATGGTTTATTTCTTCGGCAGCGGAAAAGCTGAAGGAAAAGCTTCGATGAAACAATTGTTGGGCGGCAAAGGGGCCAATCTTGCCGAGATGACCAGTATCGGTATTCCAGTTCCCCCTGGCTTCACCATAACGACGGATGCCTGTGCCGCGTTCTATTCCGCCGGCAGAAAATGGCCGAAAGGTCTGCGGGAACAGGTTGACAAAAATATTACCAAACTGGAAAAAGCGATGGGCTGCAAACTGGGCGACCACGACAATCCGCTGCTGGTATCGGTACGAAGCGGTGCCGCGGTTTCCATGCCGGGTATGATGGATACGGTCCTGAATCTGGGCCTGACCGACAAGGTGGTCGATGGTATCATTGACAAAAGCGGCAATGCCCGTTTTGCGTATGATTCCTATCGCCGCTTTATCGATATGTTCGGCGATGTGGTCATGGGGATCGGTCATGAGCCGTTCGAGCATGAAATTGAGGCTTTGAAGAAAAAAGTCGGTGTGGAGCTGGATACCGAATTGAGTGCCGATGATCTGAAAATTCTGGTCGAAAAATATAAGAAAGTGTTCGAAAAACATGTTGGTAAGCCCTTTCCGCAGGATCCCAGAAAGCAGTTAGATGCGGCGATCAACGCCGTATTTGGTTCGTGGAACTCGCTCCGTGCCATTAAATACCGCGAGTTGAATGAAATTACCGGTTTGACAGGCACAGCCGTCAATGTTCAGGCCATGGTTTTCGGAAACATGGGTGATGATTGCGGTACCGGCGTGTGCTTCACGCGTAATCCCAGTACCGGTAAGAAAGAATATTATGGCGAATTCCTGATGAATGCTCAGGGCGAAGACGTTGTGGCCGGTATTCGGACGCCGCTGCCGCTGACGGGCCTGAAAACGGTAGATGCCAAACTTTATAAACAGCTCACCGCTACCATGGACAAGCTCGAAAATCATTACTGTGATATGCAGGACATCGAGTTCACCATTCAGGAAGGGACTCTGTATCTGCTGCAAACCCGCAGTGGTAAGCGAACCGCTACCGCGGCTATTCAGATCGCCGCCGATATGGTAAAGGAAAAACTGATTTCGGCGGAAGAAGCCGTTATGCGGGTAGAGCCGGCAATGATAGACCAGCTGCTGCATCCGAGTCTGGATCCCAAGGCCAAGCGCACTGTCCTGTGCAAAGGTCTGCCAGCCTCTCCGGGGGCTGCCGTCGGTCAGGTCGTCTTCAATGCAGATGATGCGGAAACCTGGAAAAAGGAAGGCAAGACTATTATTCTGGTTCGTATCGAGACCAGTCCGGAAGATATTGGCGGTATGGATGCGGCAAGAGGTATTTTGACGCAGCGGGGTGGTATGACCAGTCACGCGGCAGTTGTAGCTCGCGGTATGGGCCGTCCCTGTGTTGCCGGCGCTTCAGATATCGAGATTAACTATGCGAAAAAGCAGATGACGATAAACGGTACGGTTATCAAGCAAGGTGACTGGATCAGTCTGGACGGCACCAAAGGTGAAGTGCTTGAAGGTCAGTTGCCGCTGGTCGAACCTTCATTGGCCGGTAACTTTGGCCTGCTTATGCAGTGGTCCGACAATTTCCGTACGCTGGGCATTCGCACGAATGCCGACACCCCGGGCGATTCCAAACGAGCTCGCGAATTCGGCGCCGAAGGCATTGGTCTGTGCCGGACGGAACACATGTTCTTCGAAGGCGATCGAATCTGGCCGGTACGCCAGATGATTCTGTTTGCTCAGGATTATGCGGAATTGCGCGACCAGATCGCCGCCTATGGAGATCCGGAAGAGTTGTCGAACCATCAGAAGAAAGAACTGACCGCTCTTGAGAATAAATTCAAGGAACCCAAAGCGAAATTTGAAGGGGCATTGAAAAAACTGCTTCCTTATCAGCGGGATGATTTTGTGGGTATTTTCACGGCGATGGCCGGCCTGCCGGTCACGGTTCGTCTGCTGGACCCGCCGCTGCATGAGTTTCTGCCGCAGGAAAAGGAAAATCAGAAGGAAATGGCCGATCGTCTGGGTATTCAGCCCGCCAAGGTTAAAGCTATGGTCGAAGAGTTGCATGAATTCAACCCGATGCTGGGACATCGCGGCGTACGCCTGGCGGTCACCTATCCGGAAATATACCGGATGCAGGCTCGTGCCATCATCGAAGCGGCTTTGATCGTTGCGGCCAAGAAAACGAAGGTTTTACCGGAAATCATGATTCCGCTGGTCGGTACCGAAAAGGAACTGGCTTACGTGAAAGAACATATTGAAGATGAGATAAAGATGGTCTTTAAGGAAAAGGGCAAGAAGATCAAGTACCTGATTGGCACAATGATCGAGGTGCCGCGTGCCGCCGTGACGGCGAATGAGATCGCGATAGACGCGGAGTTCTTCAGCTTCGGTACTAATGACCTGACCCAGATGGGACTTGGTTTCAGTCGTGACGACGCGGGTAAATTCCTGGGCGATTACGTCAAGCATGGTCTGTATGAATTCGATCCGTTCCAGAGTCTGGATCAGAATGGCGTCGGCCGTCTGGTGACGACAGGCATCGAACTGGGCCGTCAGACGCGACCGGATCTGAAGGTGGGTATCTGCGGCGAACATGGCGGCGATCCCAGAAGTATTCACTTCTGCCATAAGGCCGGCATGAATTACGTGTCCTGCTCTCCGTTCCGGGTGCCGGTTGCCCGTTTGGCTGCTGCACAGGCCGCAATTAAGGAAGGCGCTACTGGCGGCAAGGCCGCTAAAAAGAGCTCCAAGAAAAAAACCAAGAAGTAATAACAGGCGTTCAGGATGAATGACATCAAGCCTCCGGTGTAATGCCGGAGGCTTTTTTTGTGAATGGACGAATACAGATTACGCGGTGTGGTGAACCGGCTGGAAATTTTTGGGCTTGATTGCCAGAACGGAACATGTGGATTTGCGGATAATCCGCTGGGCCGTTCCACCCAGCAGAACATAACTCAGATCGGATTGTCCACGAGTCCCAATTACAACCAGGTCCGCGTCGATCTCTCTGAGATACCGGTTGACGCGGTCGGCATCATTGTTATTTTCGAGGAGTTTGCAGGTGACGGACAAATTTCCCAGTTCCTTCGTGAAAGGCTGAATATAAGCTTTCAGTTTGTTTTCCAATCCATCGGTGTATTGTTTAATGAAATGGGGGTCGGCTGTCCGTGTCGGCAAGAAATAATGCACTTTGTTCCAGGGACCGTAGTATACATTCACAATATGCAGTTCAGCTTTATCTTCAAGGCTGACCCGAACGGCCTGTTCGACAGCGCCGAATGAATTTTCCGAAAAATCTACGGCGGCAACCACTTTTTTAAACGCTTGATCATGGCCCGGCCGGACCAGCATGACCTTCGTCGGCGCTTTGCGTACGCATTTCATCGCCAGAGATCCGACTTCCATGTCCGGACAGGAACCGCCGTGGGTTCCCATAACGAGCAGGTCTGCGGAGGTATCCGTGATCTTGTCAAGGATTACGCTCAGAGGTTTACCGATAATCGTTTCGGTAATGATATGATCGGGCCGATCATTTCCGGCAAGTGATTCATTAACGAATTTCTTCAGTTCGGCACTATCCTTTTCATAGACTTCCTTTTTCAGGTCTTCCATTCGTTTAGACATCACCTCGAGCAATTCCGCCAGCACCAGTGAATCCAGAACATACAGCACATGCAGTATGGAGTTGTTCCATTTTGCCAGCCATGCAGCCTGGATCAGCGCGTTGCGGGAGCTTTCTGAAAAGTCCACTGCGACCAGTATATGTTTTAATCTATTCATTTTACGTTCTCTTTTAGAATGCGATTTTGCACTTTTTATTGTGATAACATTTAAGTATACCCAAAGGGTATGAAAAATCCCGGCAGGGCCGGGCGTAAGCTTTTTATCCGCAAATAATTACGTTCCGGCAAAACGGGGATTTTCAATCGGAACGAGTATAAAAAGCTTAACAGGGCCTGGGGGACGCCAAAACGCTCACGAAAAAACATGAAACATAAGTTATACCCAAACGAGTATAAAAGAGTTCCGGTTTTATTCATAATGTCGTTGCGTTGTAACACCTCAGGTCTGACCGATTGGCGCCTTTGCGGTTTGCAGGGTCGGTGCCGTTGCGATCAGATGTTTGACGATGATGATAAATATGCCGGTGCAAAGAAGATTCAGCGCCAGCGACAGCATCGCGACGGTGATCATTGCATCGCTGAGGCCGTAAGAAAGCGAAATCATCAGGACACCAGCGCCCACTTCCCCGCGAGGGAAAAGGGCAACCGCCGTGGCCAGACGTTCACGCCAGTGAGCCTCTTTCCGATAGCAGAAGGCGGGGAACATCTTGCCCAGGTTCGACAGCAAAGTAATCAGCAATACATGGAGGGCGATTATGCCCCAGTTCTTTTCGGTTGGCTCAGAAGCCGTTTCAGCAAGGGCTGGGGTATCGTCCTGATTTTCAATGACAATTGATTTGGTCTCATCGGCTCTGGACACTATTTCGTCTGGACCGGTGACACCAAGAATTGGCGGCATGGACAAACCGACCAGCAGCATAAACACACTGGAAATGATAGTTGTAACCTGTTTTTCCCTGGGTTTTTCCAGTATATCATCATGTTCGGATTCCTCGGCGGTCTCATGACCGTGGGTATGGGATTTGGTGATCATGCAGCCCAGTACAAATGCCGGCAGCAGAACTTCAATGTGAATCGTAACCACCTCGTCCATGAGTTTGCTGAGATAATAAATGGCTTCGCTTGCTCCGGCGATCAAAGCGGAATAGAACATCACCCACGGCCAGGTAATCGGGATATTCCACTTGTGAAGGTATTTCCAGGCCAGCCATAATTGGACAATCATAATGAATATGATCAAAATCAATTGCCATTTCAGGCCGACGATCATGATTTTTAAGGGAATCATCAGCAAAACGGTGTCCAGATCATCGAAGATTGCCAGAATGCGGACCTTCCGAAATGCCCAGGTTGCAGCCAGACCGCCCGCAATCAGCATCGAAAAGAGTATGCCGGCCGAAGTGGGAGCGGCGAAACGGGCTGTCAACAGAGATTCTTTCCAGGCATCCCAACTTCCCGGGGTGTAGGCCGAGAGGAAGAAAACAAAATAAACCGCACAGAAAATCCAGGGAAAGGCCGCCGCAGTTGCAGCGACCAGGTAATCAATACCATACTGACGAATGTTGCGTTTATCGATATCGAATTCATAGCCCACATGTATCATGATGAAGGCCAGCGCGAACATGGTCAGCACCTTGATCACATGGGCAAAAGGCGCCATGCCACCGTCCAGAACGGCGGGAACAATCTGGGAAAGTATCAGCCCCAGAACCAACAGTACGGAATAGACGATAATTTTTCTCATGTTATTACCTTTTCGTTTTTTTGGGAAACACACACATTCTCATTCCGCTGCCTATGGCTTTTACGCAATTGAGCAGCAAGCTCCTGGCAGGACCAGGACTAACCGTATTCTGTATAAGTAGTCATGGTTGGAGAAAATGGGAAAAATCCATCGGAAGCAGTATAATAAATTTTAAACAAATTAAATTTTTGCCAGGTTTTTTGAATTATAGAAAGAATATTTTGGTTTTTGTATAATTTTGGAGTATTTTATGACGATATTTTTCACGATTTTATCGTCAATAGAATGGGAAATCTGGATTGACAGGGGGAATTTTATCTTAAACAGTATAATTTGCTGTAAGTTCTTCTGTTTGCTATAATACTCTGATCAGCTGCTGTTGCGAAAAGTCGTAATGTGGACATATTGTAGGTATGGTATAACATCTCAGTGTGATATACCCAAAGGGTATGAGAATTCCCGCCAGGGCCAGTCGTAAAGGCTATGCCCGCAAATAGTTATGTTTGGACAAAGCGGGGATTTACAATCGGAACGAGTATAAAACGTTATCATGAGGATTGAAAGTCCTGTTTTCGTAACAGTATCTCATCGTGAATTGTTTTCGTGCGGCATGGCAAAGGTGCAACAATGATATCGAGGTGATATGCGACCATTTACGCTGCTCATTAAACCGGCCGGGCCGGATTGTAATATTAGATGTGAGTATTGCTTTTACTGCGGCAAGACCAGTCTTTTTGGTTTGGGGCGTCATCGCATGAGCGATGAGACGCTGGAAAAGCTGATCAGCGATTATCTGGGCCTGCGTATGCAGAGCAGCAGTTTTGCCTGGCAGGGCGGAGAGCCGACGTTGATGGGGCTGGATTTTTTCCGTCGGGCCGTTGAACTGCAAAAGCATTATGGGGCGGATGGCCAAGTCCTCAGCAACGCTCTTCAGACCAACGCCATTCTGCTGGATTCGGATGAATGGGGCGAGTTTTTACATGAGTACAGATTTCTTGTCGGAGTCAGCATGGACGGGCCGGAACGGCTGCATGATATCTACCGGCGCGATGCGGCGGGGCGGGGCACCTGGTCGCGGGTAATAAAAGGCATCGACATCCTTCGTAAGCATCGGGTGGAATTCAATATCCTGGTGCTGCTGAACGATAGAAATGTTCAGGAACCGGACGAACTGTTCGATTTTTTTACCGGGATGGATGTGCATTTTTTGCAGTTTGTACCCTGTGTGGAGCGTGATCCGGAAACAGGACAAAAGGCGGGATTTGCCGTAACGGCAGAACAATATGGCGCGTTTATGTGCCGGATTTTCGATCGCTGGATGGGATACGGTCCGCAGAATATCAGCATTCGTATGTTCGATTCGCTGATGCATTTTATGGCGACGGGTCGTCATACCAACTGCACTTTCGGCAAAAAGTGCGACGATTATATTGTCGTCGAGCATGATGGTGGGGTGTATTGCTGCGATTTTTTTGTCGAGCCGCAGTGGTATTGCGGCAACATTATGGCGTCGCATTTAAAGGACCTGTTCAACAGCCCGGTGAAACACAATTTCGCGCGGCTCAAGCGGCAGCTTCACAATAAGTGTTCTGTGTGCCGTTATCATGACGTCTGCCGGGGCGGATGTCCTAAAGACCGCATGGTGATTGTGGATGATGTAAAACAACCCAGTTTCTTGTGTGAGGCTTACAAGGGGATTTTTGACCATGCTATGCCGACGCTGCGCGACATCATCCATACGCATATTGCCTCGCAGCGCGAGACGGAATCAGGCCGGAAAACCAATGAGTTCGATTAGTTTTTCCTGGGCAGCCTCTTAGTGAGTTCAAAAAAAAAGACAGGCCGATAGCCCTGTCCTTTTCAGTCAACGGAAGTCAACATGAATATTTGTTTAAATGAGCGATTGCAATTCCTGTTCGGTTATTTCGGAAGCTTTTTTATTGAGCTTCTGGCTGGCCCAACTCAAGATGCCCGGCGTGTAGGGATATGAGCCTTTTTTCAGAAGTTCTTTTATTTGTTCATCCCGGCGGGCGTTTTCCTGGCTTTTCTTCTGTGAATTTTTCCGCCGGGAGGCAATCTGGTTTTCGAGCCGGTTATCAAGCCTGTCACGTCTGCGTCCCATGGTTCTTCTCCTGCAAATCATTCAAGGATTTTGTCATTTATCAAAAGTTCATAAATATATCACCGTTTTTCAGTTTGTCAACGTTTTTTTAGGAATTAACCAGAGAAGCCAAAGAACCGCCGGGGACGCATATGTTTGTAAATATTTGGCATATAATTAGATACGTTAATTTGGCCGCGGGTGGAACCCCTGGCCATAAAAGGCTTGATTTGTTAAAATGTATCCGTTAAAAAATAGATCATCCCGGAAGTCCGCTGAACAGCCGGCGTTTATACCCCATCGGGTTGAAAGCTCCTGGCAAGGCTGGACGTAAGCTTTTTATCGGTACACAAACGTTCCGACAAAACGGGATATTTCAATCGGAACGAGTATATATAGACTGATCGTAAAAGGAATATTCATGCAGCATGGCCGATTTTTAACCTGGTGTGTATGGTTTATCTGGTGTGTGACAGGCGGGGCGAGTTCCTTAATTGCGGCAGATAGCCTGTCGCAAAAGGTGGATCGCCGCCTGCGAGAAAAAGCGAACGCCCGCTGCGAATTTTCCATACAGGTATGCGACCCAGAGACTGGGGCGGTACTTTTTTCACACAATGCGGAGAAACCGCTAGTGCCGGCCAGCAACATGAAACTGGTCACGACCGCGGCGGCGCTGGAATTGCTGGGGCCGGAATTCGCTTATGAGACGACCATTTCGAGGTGGAATGAAAATCTGCTGGTGATGGCGGCTGGCGATCCGCTGACGGGGGATCCGAAGGTGGCGGCCGGAAAGAACCAGACGATCTTTTATTTGTTCGACCAGTTGTGCGAAGCACTAAAGGCGGAAGGCATCGATGTGATATCTGGTGAGTTGCTGATTGACGACACGATTTTTGAGGATGTCCGTTTCCATCCTTCCTGGTCTGAGAAACAAGCAAATAACTGGTACATGGCCCAGGTGTCGGGATTAAATTTCAATGACAACTGTGTTGATATTGTGTTTTCTCCGGCCGGTCGGCCCGGCGAATTGGTGAATTATTCGCTGATGCCGAATACGACGTATATTTCCGTGGAAAATACCTGCAAAACCAGCAACATGAAAAACGCGGTGGGGGCGCTGCGTCAGATAGGAACCAATAAGATTCGGCTGATCGGGCAGTGTAAAACGGAAACGCTGGTGAATGTGACAGTCGATCGCCCCAGTGCTTTTTTCGGGTATGTGATGGCGGAATATCTGTTGAGAAACGGGATAAGGATTGAGGGTAAGTTGTCGTTGTTGCGGGATTCGCTGAATCATGAACTGCCGGGGGAGGCAGACAACCTGGTGACATACAGGACGCCGCTGGCGGAGGTGCTGAGGGCATGCAATCAGAGAAGCCTGAACATGGCGTCGGAATGTTTGCTTAAGACGCTGGGGGCCTATTTTGGCAAAGATGCGGAGGACGGGGTGATTGACGAAAGATGGCAACCGGGAAGAAAGCCACAGGTGCAGGGATCGTGGGCTTCCGGATGCAAGGTGATCGAAGCGTTTCTGTCTAAAACGGGAGCCCGGCA
Organism: uncultured Pirellulales bacterium; assembly: GCA_964482555.1. Lineage (GTDB taxonomy): Bacteria > Planctomycetota > Phycisphaerae > Sedimentisphaerales > SM23-30 > CAYZXY01. The sequence goes on along the minus strand of CAYZXY010000036.1, from coordinate 3,467 downwards.
AGGTGAATATGCCCTCGACGATGGGTGTGGTCTGAGTTATGAAAACAAGCTCTCGGCGGCGGCGTTGTGCCGAGTGCTGAGTTTTATGTATAAGAGCGGGCATTATGAGACATATCGTGAGTCACTGTCCACTCCGGAGGAAGGGACGCTGGCGAAACGACCGCGACAACAGCGTTTGAAGGATGTGGATGATATCTGGGCCAAGACGGGATTTGTGAATGTATCGAACGCGCTGAGCGGCTATTGCGAGTGCAAATCGGGAAGAATTGTGGTATTTTCGATTCTCTCCAATCGCCCGCCGGCTCCCACATCAACGCTGGACGGGATCGTCAATGATATTTATGAGGCCTTCTGAGGGGCGTCGCTGGAGGGGGGGGGAAAATGCCGGGGAAACGGGAACAAGGCAAAGCGATGAAATAAAACGAAGTCTCCCGGAACCATGTCAAAATGAATCGTCGCCCGGTTAATCCATTCGCTCCGCGCAATAAAAAACCCTCGACCTGAGCCGAGGGTTTGAATATCTCACAATAATCCTGTCATTTTTACGCCAGCGTCATCTTCCGACGCTGCAGAACCAGACCGCCAATTACCAGTAAGGACAGGCTGAGAGGTTCGGGGACATAGGTGATCTCATCGATTTCCAGGGGACTGGCATAATTTTTAATGTCAAATAATTTGATGGTAAATGGATTGCCCGTTACGTCCAAATCAAACTTGATGTTCTCGATAATCGTACCGGATACGGGATCAATGCCAAATTCTTCCGTTGCGACCAACTTTAAATCGTACCCATCCGTGTCAAAGAAGGGCTTGAAATTTTCAAATTTGTTATCGTCCGTGGGAGTTATGGAGCTGTCAAAACCACCGCCCTCTACAATCGCCAGGCCAAGGATCAATTCCGTGATCGGTTTATCGACACTGATACTGACAAAGAACGAATCAACACCCTCATAATCACTCACACTGGGGATCATCTCAAACAGGGGGGGTGGCGGCGGATCATCCAGAGGAGCAATTGAACCATGACTTACAGACACACCGAACAACACAATCAAAGCTACCAGAATTTGTCTCATAACTCTCTCCCTAATTTGCGGGCTCAATTTATAAGATCACAACCGATCTGATCATATAAAAAGTGTCCTTGTTCTCTCTCTAAAACACTATCATATCATTTTTTATTGAAGATTGTCAACATGTAAAATCAATAAAAATGACGGGGACGTTAAGCCTGTTAATCCTTTAAAATCAAAAGGTTGCAAGAAAACGCCTCTCGCGGCCAGAAAAATTATATTACCGGACGGTATCCATATATTATCGCTGATTGGGAACGACATAATATGCCAGCAGCCGCGGCTTATCGTTTTCAGAAGTGACCTGGCTGCGGTCAAAAATGGCAATGACCCGTTTCTGAGGGCCATTTTCGCCGAGACGGACCAAGATGTAGGCTGTGAAGACATCGCTGCGGACGGTAACCAGGTTGCTGATGCGTTTGAAGAAGATATCCCTTTCTGCCATCTCATCACTATATTTGTCTTCACTATCTGTATAAAACGGATTAATAATATCCGGATCGGCGAGATCGTTAACGCTGGCATTATTATTAGTGCCGTCATTGGCATACTGGCGGATATTAAACCATGACGCGGCTGCGTAATCAGAATGGCCGGAATCGAGATTGTGCGTCACATTCAGCAATTCACCGATATTTGCAAAACCGCGTTTTTCTCTTACAAACTCATTCACCTCCAGTCCCATACCAATCCTACGTGTGGTATAATCCAGTTCAAAGCCCAATCCGGTATCGGTGACCGTTGTCTTATCGCGATAGGCGACAATAGCCCGGGCCAGGCGGGAATTTTTCAACTCGGTCTCCCCTGGTGTTTGCAGCCACGGCAACTGGGCGATAACAAACCAGGGGGCGGTGTTGATGTTAATGCGGCCGGGGATGGCCAGTTCGTTATACTCATCATAAGCCCATCGTTCGTCCGGGTCGGTTTCAAGAGCCTCGTTGGGATTGGGCATGCCTATGCCGTCGTTATCCTGGTCGATGTCGTCAACTGCCGGGTTATCGCTCCAGCCGTTTCCGTCATTATCAATGCCGTCGTTAAAGGGATTGAAATATGTGAGATAACGCAGAATGTTAGCGT
>CAYZXY010000036.1:0-1217 GCA_964482555.1 uncultured Pirellulales bacterium | reverse complement strand
TCAATGCCGTCGTTAAAGGGATTGAAATATGTGAGATAACGCAGAATGTTAGCGTAGGTGTAAAGATTATCCTGATCGGGACCAAAGTAACGTCCCAGATCGATACGGCCCGCCGTGATGTCGTTAATTTCGTTGTCAGTATAGTCTTGCAGCATATCATACCAGCAGTCCGGCAGTGTCACGTATTTCAGATTGCCGGAGGATCGCCGCAAGATGGAAGCGCCGATAAAGAACGTTTCGGAAATCTGGGAAATATTGGTTATGGGCTGATTGAACTGGTGAATCGTGAGCGGGGCGGGCATCTCCGGCAACTCTCCGCCAACGAGGTTCGGAGCCTCATCTTCGGGTGATGTTTTCAGTTCGCTGTCATCAGTTGAATGAGACCAGGCGTCGGCCGGCATATCTGTATTAAATGCCAGCATGCAGGGATCTCGAGAAATACGGTAGCCCTCCCGCATCGGCGAGCAGAAATAATATTTCTGACCGTCCACCGGTGAAATATTTTTAAATTCATCCATTATTGTCGGCTTATTTTGGATAGTCAAATGGTCATGCGGTCGGCCGAAACGGTCCAGCAAGACGATTTCTTCCGTATCGTTAAAGACTAACTCATCATCGTAATAAGGCGTTCTGGCCGGGTTTGCCAAGACATTTGTCTTGTCGAGTTCCGATTCCGAGAGCAATTCTCCACCATCGGTACCTATCACCTTCAATTGCCAGTTCGACAGATAGCAGGGGTCTGTAATCTCGACAGGATTATGAATCGCGACGGCATACTCGGTGGTCACTTCACTTTCCTGAACAACGCCATCGTTAGCGCCGGCATCCACCCAGGTGAAAATGACGGCGACCCGGGAGATATAAAGCTGAGGAGCCTCGGCTTCGAATCCATAATAGGTATTGTCATTCAGGTCGGCAAGCGTTGTGGGCATATTATCATCGTCTATGAAATCGTACAGGTTAGCGGCGTACTGGCAGGCCAGATGATAACGGGCTTCTTGATTTGCCAGAACGTTGTCGCCCCAGCGATCAAAAGGAAGACGGCAGGGATCTTCGTTGTTGACGAGATCAGTATTATCCGGCAGGGCATGATACAGGGCCGCGGCGAGAATATTCGGGTCCTTTTTCTCGTTTACGAAATCATTCAGACATAACTGGGCATGGTATTGCCCCGGACTGCATGGATCGGTTTGCCAGTTATCCCAGGCTGTTCTCAG
>CAYZXY010000035.1:0-28078 GCA_964482555.1 uncultured Pirellulales bacterium | reverse complement strand
AACTTCTGGTATTTGATTTTGATGGCCCTTTCTTCTTTCTTTGTTATTACCTTGTATTCTTCCCCAGTAGGGGCCGTACCATACATCTAAAGGTACTCTCATTCCGGGATTGTTTGTCTCCATCGTCCTTGGGTCAGCATACATTGTCGCTCGATCCGAAGGTTCAAGAATTTCATTCGGATTCCAGATTCTCTCGTTAGGATTTTTTGCGAAATATAATACATGAACTTTTGAAACTATGAAATTTGAACGTCTGCATTGTCCAAATCTAAAATGCCAAATGCACCAGTTAATCAACGATAACCCGCGGTTTTTGAGGTATACTACAATTTCCGCAGCGGTGTCATCCGGTATATTTATCCAAAATGAACCATGAGGAGCTAATATGCCAATGCATTGTTCAAGCCATTCATATGTGAATTTTAAATATTCATCTCTCGGTAAATTATCCTTCCAATCACCATATTTAACTTCCCAGTTAAATGGAGGGTCGGCAAAAATAAGATCAACACTTTCATGCGGCAGTGTTGGCAACACTACCCGGCTGTCACCGATGTATATTTTTGTGTCAGGATTGTTTAAATGATATTCAGGTTTGTTTGTCATAGTTAAACATTGTCATTTCAAAATTATAAATTTAAACATTATATATTATAATAATATATAAAACTTGAGAAGGGGAAATCTATGTAGTAGCGTAAATTAGCCTTCCGCAAGGCTTTAAGCCAATTTGCTTGTTTTGTTAACAACACAAGTCTCTGTTGGAAATCTTAAGGATACCAATCCCGGCGACTTTGTCCTCGACCCTTTCTCCGGCTCCGGCACCACCGCCGTCGTCGCCGCCCTGGACCGCCGCTATCTGGCGATCGACCTCTCCGAAAACTACGTCGAACTGGGACGGCAGCGACTTAAAGAATCGGTTGGCTTTTTCTCATCCAATCACTAATACGGGAACGAGTCTATCCCTTTAATCGATGAACGTATCACTGTTTTTGATACATTATCCTTCTTCCCGCAGGAGTTTGTATTCAATGCTGTCCACCAGGGCGATCCAGGACGCGTCGATGATATTTTCCGAAACGCCGATTGTGCCCCAGTGCTCCTGGTGGTCGCTCGATTCGATGATGACGCGGACCTTGGCGGCGGTTGCTTCGCGCGAGTTGACCACCCGCACACGATAATCGATCAGCTGCATTCCCTTTATCGACGGGAAGTGCGGTTCGAGCGCTTTGCGCACCGCGGCATCCAGCGCATTGACCGGGCCGTCCCCTTCGGCCACCCGATGCTCAACCTTGTCGTTGACTTTGAGTTTGACGATGGCTTCGCTGACAGGGGCGCCCTGAGCGTTTTTCAGATTAACAATCCGGTAATAAATCAAATCGAAGAAGTTATGATAATGCCCCAGATGCCTGCGAACGATCAGATCGAAACTGGCCTCGGCCGTTTCAAACTGATATCCGACATTTTCCAGATCCTGCACCTCTTGAAGAATCTTTTTCACCAGTGTCTTATCTTCCAGGACCGCCAGCTTTTCGCTCTTGGCCAACAGGTTGGACGCACCGGAAAGCTCGCTGATGATGATTCGCCGGCTGTTGCCCACCGCTTCCGGTTCCACATGCTCATAACACTGAGAGCTTTTCTGCACGGCATGAACATGCATTCCGCCCTTATGGGCAAAGCTGGAATTACCCACATACGGCTGATTCAGCGGCAGATTCAGATTGGCCTGCTCATACACATAGCGCGACACCTCGGTCAGTTTCTTTAAGCTGTTTTCCTGTAGACATTTATATCCCATTTTCAGCGACAGGTTCGGCACAACCGCACAAAGATCGGCATTGCCGCAGCGTTCGCCGATGCCGTTGATCGTGCCCTGCACCTGGATGGCCCCGGCGGCCACCGCCGCGATCGAATTAGCCACGGCCAGCCCGCAATCGTTATGCGTGTGAATCCCGATGGGGATATTGATTTCTTTGACGACCTCGGCGACGATTTTCTCCACATCGCTGACCAGTGTTCCGCCATTGGTGTCGCAGAGAATCAGATGCGATGCCCCCGCATTCGCTGCCGTCATCAGAACTTTCAGGGCGTATTCGGCATTGTCTTTGTAGCCGTCGAAAAAATGTTCCGCGTCGAAAAAGACTTCCCGCCGTTTGGATTTGAGATATTTAACGGAATCTTCCACCATCCTCAGATTTTCTTCGAGGGAGGCCCCGAGGACCTTGCTGACCTGCATGTCCCAGGATTTGGCGACCAGGGTGCAGATGGGAGCCATGCTTTTCTGCAGAGCGTTAAGTCCGACATCTTCGGCCGGATCGGCGTTTTTGCGACGGGTCATGCCGAAGGCGCAGATTTTGCTGTTTTTGGGCGGATTCTTGCAAACTTCTTTGAAATAGGCCTCATCTTTGGCGTTGCTGAGGGGATATCCGCCTTCGATAAAATCGATGCCGAATTCATCTAACTTCTCTGTTATCAATAGTTTATCTTCTAGAGAAAAGGAAACGCCTTCCGCCTGAGAGCCGTCCCGCAGGGTCGTATCATAGATTTCAATATGCTTACTCATGGTTCAAAATTCCAAAGGGGTTTGTTGTTTGGCCGCAAAAAAAAAGCCTTGGAGCGATGCCCCAAGGCCGTACATTCTTCATGCATAGCCTGCAGGGCTATTCGTTCATAATAATGCTGATAATGGCCATGAAAATGTTCATATTTAACAGCCTTTTCTTTTTTGTGAAAATCAAACTGTATATAGGATATGGAGAAATTGGAATGAAGTCAAGTCTTTTTCGAGGGTTGCCAGGCAGGATATTATTTATATGCCAGATGCCTGGGTCTCGGTTGCCTGTTTGAGGCGGGCCTGGAGGGCTTTTTTATCGGTGTTCCAGGCTATAACGGCCAGCCGGGTATGTTCACCCAGACTTGCCGGAGCCGGCTTCTCGGTTATGCGGTCGCCGATGAGCTCCAGATAGACGCGGCCTTCGGAAAACAGGACGACGCCTTTGAGCCGCAGAATATGCTCATGGTACTCTTTGAGGGCGTTGAACAGCCGGTCGCGGTCGATCGCTGCTTCCGTTTTCAAGGTGAGACTGAACAGCGTTTCATCCCGGCAGGTGCACTGCGGCACATCCATGGGCAGATGTTCAAGTGAAGTGAGAAACGACTCAGGAAGTTGTCCATTTTTAACGACGATCCGCGGCGCATTGGGATTCATTTCCGCCAGGACATTTTCCAGCTTTCGCAGGTCGGCCGGATCGACCAGGTCGGCCTTGTTAATGACGATGCCGTCGGCGCGGGCTATTTGGCGCGGGACGGCCCGCAGATTGGAAGCCGCCCGGAAAAAGGTTGTCGGATCGGCCACACACAACACCGCCTGAATGGTTAGCGGCTCGGCCGCGACCGTTTCCTGGAACCAGGCGCTCAGGTCGGCCGTTTCCGCAATACCGGATGCTTCCATCAGGACCAGATCGGGTTTGTCCTGTTCAACGATGCTCGTCAGGGCCGAGAACACTGCCGTCTTGGTACAAATGCAAAAGACGCTGCCTTTGTTGATCTCGTATTTCTGGTAGTCGCCATCACGTACGAGTTTGCCGTCAATCCCCAGCGCGCCGAACTCGTTGATGATCAGCGATATTTTCCTGCTCACCAGCCCTGCCAGCCCCAGAATATGATTCAGCAGCGTCGTCTTACCCGAACCCAGATAACCGGTAATCATAATCACAGGTATCATGGCAAACCTTTCGTATTGTATGACGCGATTATTATACCCCATCGGGTAGCAAAGCTCCCGCCAGGGCCGGCCGTAAGTGTTGTATCCGCACACAATGACGTTTTGTCAAAACGGGACTTTTCCATCGGACGGAGCATAATTTCAAATATCTTTTATCCATTCACGGATGATCGAGACTTCCGGTATGGTCATGCTGGATTTGATTTGATAGCGTGCCAGCATGACTGCCGGCGCCTGTTCGGGCAGCACACCATTTTCGCGCATTTCCTCTTCATCACTGATCATTTTAACCTCGATATCGGAAGCCAGTTCGGTAATCGCCTGTTCGATATTTTTCCGGACCTGGCGGGTCGGCTCATTGTCGGGGCCCAGCACATACAGTGCCCCTTTGCGCTGCTGAATTTTCACCCGGTATTTCTCGTTGATGCGCTTCTGGATCGTTTCGATGAGTTCATCACGCGACGGAATACGCGAAACAAAGGTAATCTTGCCGTCTATGCAGATAGTCGGAACATTCTGCACCATCAGGCTGGTCATGAAGATCAGCGATTCCCGATATTTAATTTTATGTTCTCGCCATTCGACAATGCCCTCAAACTGCGGCGCGATCTTTCTCACCGCCGATACCATATACTGACACGGAGCGCACGCCTCGCTGTCCAGCGTAATAATATCAACCACCACTTTGCGATACTGACCGTATTCATTCATGTTGAGCCGAACTTCCTCGCCGTTTTCCTGCTCGATCGCCATGATCACATCACGTTGATACGGATCGTTAACCACCTCGAAAATTGATTCCAGATTTTCCGGCGGCGTCGCGTAGGGCAGATCGCATCCCGGCGCCAGCAGAAAGCCTTTTTCCCCGGCCACTTTGAGGCACGCCACGGCATTTTTCTGCGCGTCGAGCGGTTTGCCCAGCAGCAGCACGGTCGTGAGCTGCAGGTTGCCGCCGAAGCTGACGCCTTTCTCCTCGCACACCGTGCGGACATACTCGAGCGCAATGTTTTCGTCGATGGAAATGTTATCACACCCGCACTCGCACATCACCGGCACGTTCTGTTCGGCATGTCCGCAGACAAAGAACGAACTTAATGCCTCTTTCACGCGGATATGCTCGAACACCGGTGTGATATATGGCGAAACGAACTGCTGAAACTGATCCGGACCGATCTGGCTGGTCATCGGATCGACCACCGCGATAACATCGCAACCGGCTTCAATATAGTAAGTGCTCATCGCGATGGCGACATCCCGGCAGAAACTCATCAGACGACTAACATATTCATCGTCGTCAAACATCTTCATGAAGATATCCGTCCCCAGCAGATGCAGCGACAGGGTAAACGGTCCGGTAATCAGACCGTAAATCGCCAGGTCCGGATGTTGCTTGCGCAATTGTCGCGTGGCCGATATTGCTGTCTTGATCCGCCCCATATCCGGCGTCGGAACGGCCAATTGATCTAGATCAACACCGTCGGCCAAAGGATGTTGAATGACGGCGGGGGGGTTGTCGTCGGCCCAGGCCAACTCGCAGCCAAGGGTCTCCGCCTCGATCTGCAGGTCGAACACCACCGGTATGCCGTCCGGCTGGTACCGCTCAATAGCCCTGTTAAGACCCTGCACGATCAGCTCTTCCGATTTGAGATATTCGTTGGCTGTTTTCCCGATCAAAAATCCCGCATGACAACCCACAAACGGGATCCATGGGACCCGGTCAACCTCCTGCCGTAATATGGCCTGCATTACACGTTGTTTTTGCGTCAGTTTTTCAGTTAGCACCTTTGGTTCTCCTTATACTTACCCCATCAGGTTAAAACGCTTGCCCGGGCAAAAGCTTCTTATCTGCCAATGAAGTAAGCATATCACATAAAAAGGAGATAAAATGTGATGTCTATCACAAATATGTTTTTTGGGTCAAACTGACCAATATTTTCTTCGTAGAAAAAGTGTATGGAATCAGCAAGAATATCATCATTAAATAGTAGAAAATAAAAGTCGCATTTATGTGAGAAACGATGGAAACCCAGAACCGAAAAACAGAATCCGCGTTGGTATGTGCGGCCCGTGACGGCCACAAAGAAGCGTTGCGCGAGCTGCTGGAACGAAACTGGAATTGGCTTAAAGGCTTGGTATATAACATTTTAAGGAGTCCTGCCGATGTGGATGACGTCATGCAGAATATATGCGTACTGTTGATTCGCAAGATTAGCACGATTCGGGAGCCCGAGCGGTTTCGGCCGTGGCTGGCCCGTGTGGCCCGCAACGAAGCCTTAAGCTGGCGTGAGAAAATGAGCCAGAAACCCAGATTGCTCGACGATGCCCTGGCAGCTCAACTGAAAGACCGGCAAACGCTCGATTTGACCGATACGGCCGATCGTCGGGAAACAAACCAGAAAATCGTTAAGGCTATCGGCCGGCTTCCGGAAAAATATCGCGAGGTGTTTATGCTGAAATATTCTCAGGACATGAGTTACGCGGATATCTCCGAAGCACTTGAGATACCCGTAACCACCGTACAGATACGACTGGTGCGAGCACGACGCATGATATATAACCACGTGACCGGCAAACCAACAGACAAGGTGCCCAGAACATGAAACAGGAATTATTGGAACTATTAACAGGCAAATATCTCGACAGCGAGATTTCGCCGGCGGAAGAGCGGCTCTTGCAGGATGAGCTGCGTCACAACGATGCGGCGCTGACGCTGCTGAACGAGCTGAGGGTATTGCACGAACGGACTCAGGAGACGGTCACGAATCAATTAAACAGGATAGACCGCTCTGCCGCGGATATTTTCGAGGCGGCCTGGTCGCAGGAGTGTCGCTTGCCGCGACGGCAAACGGTTCGACGATTTATCGGCAGCAGCGGCAGATTCGCGGCCGGACTGGCGGCCGGTTTGATCATTGCGTTAGGTGTCATGATGTTGACGCCGCTGCCGGATTCTGGAGGATCTGATACCGCGGCGGCGCCGGACGCGACGGCAACCGTGGCGGATACCAGGGTCGTGCAACCGGTCGTTGAAGCCGTGAAGCCGCCGTCGCCGGGCCGTATAACGATTCAGCCGCGATACGCTCCTGTAGCCCGTGATGTTGAATGGTACACCTTTCCAGACGACAACGGCGACCAGATTCTTATCGAAGCATATCGGGAGGCGTACCAGGGCAAGTTCAAACGCCCGTCCCTCGGCGACAAGGAAGTCATGACGGCCAATTATAACGGCGATATCTGATATTGTTCAACAATGAAAGTACGATAAACAGGTGTGGTCTGCTCAGGCGGGGCCGATAAGGAGTATAATCATGGTCAAATATTACAAATATGTCATATTGGTGTTAGTGGGATTATTGATTTCAGGTGTTACGCTGGCGATACAAAACGATGAGCGTCCCTTTATCGGCGTCAGGTTTGATCCCGCCGGCCTCGACGCGCTGCTGACGAAACACCTCAAGTTGAATCCGGGACAGGGCCTGGTGATCCGAAACGTTCTGGTGGGCAGTCCTGCCGACCGGGCCGGCCTGGAACGCGATGATATCGTCTTCGGCTGCAACGGCGAAGAGGTTAATGGCTTTCAGGCCTTTGTCGATCTGGTTCGCGGCAAGAAAACCGGAACGTCGATAACGCTTGATATCATCCACAACGGCGACAGACAATCCGTAGAGGTGACGCTGAAAGCGACGCCGGATAAAATGGGGACATGGAAATATCCGGCGGATCCGACAGAATATGAATTATGGCGGCCGGGCCGGGCCTTTCGCCTGAGTCCGGACCAGAAGAAGTGGCGCGTCATCCCCTTCGGCGACATTCCCAAAGGCGATACCATCATCAAGGAATATTTCCACCAGCAATACACCTTTCGTCATATGGACGAGCAGGGCAACGCTTACACCGTGACCATCGTCGGCAACCCGGACAATTCCGCCGCTGCGATAACTGTCCGGCAGGGCGAAGAAAAATATACTGTCTCGGTCGATGACATCGACCAGTTGCCCAAAAAATACCGTCAGACCGTTCGTGAAAGTCTCAAACAGGTTCGGGAATCCATCCAGGTCTTTCCCGACGATAGAGAAGAACCGTTCGATCGCTTTCGGGGATTCGCAATACCCGACGAAGCCTTGCCGCACTGGCAGGAGGATGATTTCGACCGGCGTTTACCTTTCGGTCCCGGTGTGGATCAGATGTTCGAAGAGATGGAAAAACGCATGGAAGACATGATGCGTCAGATGCAGGAAATGCAGCGCCGTCATAAAGACCTGCTGAACCGCATCCCGGATAATCTGCCCGAAAGTCTCCATGATCAGGCTGAAGAATTATAATCGCCGGCGATTTTCCGCCAGCCGTTCATACAACTGGACAAGCTCCCGCGTATGCCGCTGCATCGAGACCTGCTCGTGAATGCGGTCGGCGGCAATGGCCTCCGACATCGCGGCTTGTTTTTCCCTGTCGCGTAACTGCACGATAGCTCCGGCCAGACCGACTCTGTCGTTGGATTCGTGCAGCACGAAACCATGCCGGCCCTCTGTGATGAAATCAGCCGCGCCGTTGAACCGCGTCGTAATTGCCGGCTTATCCGCGGCCAGCGCCTCCATCACCACCCGCGAACAGGCATCGTCGTACGTTGGCAGAATAATCCCATCGCACATATTGTACATCACCGGCATCTCTCCGGTCGAGCCCACAAAAATAACCGTTTCTTCCAGGCCCAGCCGCTGCGTCTGCCGCCAGTAGGTGCTGTAAGAAAATCCTCCGATGACGAAAATCCGAAACTTCCGGAGATGTCTGGCCTGCGCTTCATTCGCTTTGGCGGCCGCTCGAATCAGCCATTTCAGCCCCTTGCGCCGGGGATTATCCGCCACATATAAAAACAGCGACAGCCGGTCCTCGGGGTCAAAACGCTCCCGCAGTTTTGCCGCGCCGGCGCGGGCCTGGTCGCTGCGCAACACCGACACATCCACACCGTTACGAATGAGACATATCCGCTCCGGCGACAATCCGTAATCATGCTGAAACTGTTCGCTCACATAACGGCTCAACGCCGCAACGACCGGTCCGTCCGTTTTATGGCACAATTGACGTTCGCACGCGATCCGCGACCGACGCATCAGGTTGAAGCCCGATGTGAACCGCTTCCACGACGCCATTGCCGGACACTCATACGTTGCCGCATGACGCCGGGCCGCATGCAACATGCTCCCTGTACGCGGCTGATAAATGTCCGTATGCGGCGAGGGCATCACACTGTGTATAATGTCAAACTCCCGGCTCCGGTGGATCGCGGCCAGCCTCTTCTGCAGGTCCATCCACTTCAACTGCCGTAGCGGCCCCTGCGGCCGAATCTCCCGCAGGCTGAACGGTAAATCTTCCACGCTGCCGAGCGCGTCGGTATCTAAAAACCTCCCCGCGATAATCGTAACATCGATGCCGTGCCGGCAAAGAGCCCCGGCCATCTCCAGCGTCGAGCGTTCCGCGCCCCCGCGTCGGAAACTCATCTTCTCTATCGTTAACGCCACTTTCATTTCGTGTTATGTCCTCTCATGGTTTCCTGGGTTTTCAGTCGCGCCTGTCGTTTGCGGTCATGTTGTTCGATCCGTCGCGTTTTCTTCGCGATCGCTCGCATCATTATTTTATGACGTCTGTCCAGACGTCCGCATTGCCAGTACGCCCGTAAAAACCGCACGCATTCCGTTCGGCTGACATACGCCCGCGAGGAATAATACAGTTGCGACAGGTCCTTCACCCGCCAGCGACTCCGGAAAACCAGCGGCCGAAACACGCGGAACAAATCAATCAGGCAGCACGCTTCCCTGCCGTCGAGGTCTTTGCAGAGAAATATATGTGACAGGTAAAAATCACGATGATAATAACCCGCATCGTGCAGTTTGCGAGCCAGTTCGGCGACTCGCGTCAGCAGCTCCCGCCGACGGGCCAGTAACGTGTACTTTTTCTTCAACGCTTCTGCCCGCGGCAGCATCCGCTCCAGGGCATCGCCATCCGGCAGCTCTTCCAGCATCACAAAGCTCCGCCCTTCGAAGGGGCCGCGCCGCTCCGCACCGCAAGCCACCGGCCGCGGCGTCAAAATTCCCAACTCTGCCAGCCTGACCGCGGCGTTAAAATCATATTCCGCCGTAGTCGCCCGGCTGCGCCGCTGTAGCCAGCGTTGCAGCTGCTCCCCCATGCCCGGCGGATAATAACGTTTCAGGTAAATGTTGCCGCTGATGTTTTCCCCCGCGTCCAGCTTTATCCGTAGGCGTTCCCGCCGCTTCAGCCCCGGCTTACTCAGCAGTTCTCCCTCGTTAAACGCGAATACCTCTTCCAGACTCCCCAGACTCCGCCCGGCCAATGTCGCCGCATACCCCCCATGCACCACTCCGCAATCATCGCCCATCCGAACGAATGATTCATGATAAGGCCGGTAATGGTGTCCCCATTTAAGTTTCCCCGAATCGCTCCCCACAAACCAGACATTATGAAGCGTTTCTGTTTCTGTTGACGTCTCCGGGGCGTCCAGGAGCTTCCGGCAGGCCCGATACACATCCTTCACGCCTATCCGCTCCAGACAGCGATGGTCCAACGGGCACACTTTCAACTGACACGGCCCGCACACCACATCCCGCCGCAGCCGGATTTCCTTCTCGCAGGCTGTTGCCGTCCAGCGCGGATCGGTCGGCCCGAACAGCGTTACCAGCGGCACGCCAAATCCCGCCGCGATATGACACGGCCCCGTATCGTTCGCCACCATCAACCCGCAGCGCCGTATAATCGCCATGAGTGTCCCCAGATTTATCTTGTAATCGAGCAGATTAATCACCGGCTGCTGCGACTCCGCCAGAAAACGCCCGGCAATCTCCCGCTCTATCGCATTCGGCGCACACGACAGGATCACCCGCATCCCATCTTCGCTGAGCCTGTCCGCCACCGCCGCAAAGCGCTCAACCGGCCAGAATTTGCTCGGCCCGAACGCCCCACCCGGCACCATGATCGCTACCCGCTCCGCCCCTTCCCATTCCCATTCCGTCCATAATGCCTCCGCCTGCCGCTCCTGCTCCTGCGTCGTAAAAAGTTCCAGCCGACACTCCAGCGGCGCCGGCGTCCCCCCGCCCAGCGCCTCGACGGCATACCCCGCCAGATCGTAATAATAATCCAGCATCGACATCGGCAGATACCGCCCCATCATACGAACCGGCCTGATCCCGTCCGTCAGCAGCACACCGCGGCCCTGCCGCTCATAACCGATCCGCCGCGGAATCCCCGCCAGATACGCCAGCAACGCCGAACGAAACGAATTGGGCAGCAAAATCGCCGCCTCAAACCTGCTCTTGCTCAACCGCCCCGCAAAATCGAAAAATTCACCGCGCGACGACTTCTTATCGAAGGTGATCATCTCATCGCACCACGGCCCGCCCGCCAGCATATCCTCCCCGCCCGGCTGCGCCACGCATGTCAGACGCACCCCCGGCAGACTCTCCCGCAGACAGCGCAGCGCCGGTGTCGCCAGAATAGTATCGCCCATCGGCCCTGGCAGCATCACCAATATGTTACGCAATGATTCGCTCATTCACTCATTCACCCATCAACATAACGTCTGAACCACAACTCCAGCATCAGCAGCGACCAGAGACGAGGCCCATGGTCGGCCTCGCGCTCCTCATGCTCCGCTGCCATTTTTTCCACAAACGCGGTATTGATCACCCCTCGCTGCCGTGCCCGCTCCGACAATACCGTATCCATCAATGCCGACCGCAGCTCGTTCCGAAACCACTCACCCACCGGCACGCCAAAGCCGCGTTTGGGCTCCTGCGCAATCGCCGGCGGAATCAAATCCGCAAACGCCGCCCGCAGAATACGCTTTCCTTTGCTGCTGTCATGGCGAAATGCCCGCGGCAGCGAATACGCCAGCTCCACCACTTTATGATCCTGAAACGGGCTCCGCAACTCCAGACTCGCCGACATCGTCGCCCGGTCCGTCTTGGTGTTCAAATCTCCCGGGAGATAGTACCGTCCATCAAAGCCCATCGCCCACGCCGCCGGATCGCCGCTCCCGATATCATTCGTATTCCCCGGCAAGCATTCCAACCGTTCGCACACCGTCGTACCGCTCCCATCGCCCACTATCTTCCGCGCCATCTCCGGCGAAAAAATCGCGATCCACCGCAGGTATCTTTCCATCGCCGGCAGCGCCGCTGCCGACACAAAACGATTCACCCGCGTCAGCAGCGAACGGTATTCACCTCCTTTGCCGAGGCATCGCGACAGCCAGGGCAGCGCCTGCCGCAGCAGCGGCGTTTTCCGCAGCGTTTCCGCCAGCAGCATCGCCCGATAACGGTCATACCCGCCGAAACATTCATCGCCGCCATCACCGCCCAACGCCACCGTAACCTGTCTGCGCGCCAGATGCGCCAGATGATACATCGGCAGCGCCGAGCTGTCCGCGAACGGCTCATCATAAATCTCGCCCAGCTTCTCGACGGTCGCTGCGCAGTCCGGCTTGACAATCTCGTAATAATGAGTCGTTTCGTATCGTCGGGCAACCGCTTCCGCCAGCGGCAGCTCGTTATACAAATCCGTCTCAAACCCGATCGAACAGGTATTAACCGCCCGCTCTTCCAACCCGCTCATCAGGCCCACAATAATCGTCGAATCGATCCCACCCGAAAGAAACGCCCCCAGCGGCACATCGCTGATCATCCGCAGCCGTGTCGCCTCCCGCAGCGTTTCCCGTACCTCGTCACACGCCTGCTCGAACGTCCTGCCGCAGCGGGCCTCCCCGGGCAGCTCCCAATAACGTTGCGGTCTCGAGTCAGTATGTTGCGGAGATAATTTCCATGTGTGCCCTGGCGGTAACTGACGGATATCCCGGAATGCCGTCTTCGGCGCCGACACATACCCCAGCAGAAAATAATGCCCCAGTGACTCATAATCAACCGCCTGCGGAAACCCTTCCGCCTGCAAGATCGCCTTGATTTCCGACGCGAAAATCAACCGCCCCTCGTGTTCCCCGTAATACAACGGCTTCTGCCCCATCCGGTCCCGCGCCAGAAACAACGTCCCATCGCGCTCGTCCCAGACCACCAACGCGAACATCCCCCGGATATATTTTACGCACTTCTCCCCATACTCCGCATACAAATGCAGCACCACTTCCGTATCGCACGCCGTGCGAAACCGGTGTCCCTTTCCTTCCAGATCCTTTCGTAACTCGCGATAATTATAACACTCGCCATTATAGCAAATCCATAAAGCCCGATCTTCCATACTCATTGGCTGATGCCCGCCCGCCAGATCGATAATCGATAACCGCCGATGCACCAACCCGCACCGCCCGCCTTCTGCCTCAATATACACCCCCGCGTCATCCGGCCCCCGATGCGACAACACCGACCCCATCCGCTCCAGTTCTTCCCGAGCGACACCGCTCCTCTCTCCTATATTCAATATTCCAGCTATCCCACACATATCATTAAAACCGTTGGGTGAGCCCCGCCCACCATAAATCAGCCATGAGCTTTCTACCCCATTGGGTATAGATGGTATTCACGATACCCTACAACCTGTTATCAGTGCTGATCTGTTTAATCCGTTTCATCAGTGTTCTATTATATTGATTCCAGCTCCTTCGCCCTGAGTTCATTCGTGGCTAATTTATTTCAGGCTTGTCATCCGCGGTTCCTTCCCTCGTCTCCATATCCTGCGAATACCGCTGCTCATAAATATTCTCCGGCCGCAGCACCTTGATAAACGTCGAGAAGAAAATCCGAACATCATACCAGAATCCGCATGTCTCCACGTATTCCAGATCCAACTCGATTTTATCCTCGATCGTCAAGCCGCCCCGGCCGCTGATCTGCGCGAGCCCGGTCAGCCCCGGCTTGACCAGCAGTCGCCGCTTCTGCCGCTCGTCCCACTCCCGGGCTTGCGCCATATACAATGGCCGCGGCCCCACGAGCGACATATCCCCCTTAAGCACATTCAAAAACTGTGGCAGCTCATCCAGGGAAAACTGACGCAATATACGTCCGATAATCGTTAGTCGTGGATCAACGCCGTCTTTTGGCGACGGACCAAACGGTTCGACATTCGTCTTCATCGTCCGGAACTTATACAGCGTAAACGGTTTCATACCGCGTCCGGCCCGTTCCTGACGGAAAATAATCGGAAAGCCCGACGTTGTCGCGATTATTATAGAAATGATTACACCGGCCAGCAGCACCAACGGTCCTGTCAGCAGCGTCATCAGCAGATCAAAAAGGCGTTTGGAAATTTCGTATGATTTTCTCACGGATGAATTTCTGATTTTAAACTGATTTATTAATATGCCTTTAATATTTTGTTCTTATTTTACCACGTTCAGGAACAACAAGTGAACGAACACGTATATTAGCTTGACCAAACGCATTGAGAAGCGATAATTGGCCTCATTATGAAATATAACAAACGCGATAGTCATTATCAGCCATAATGAAGCCGATGAAACGCTTAATGTCAATGAATGAGCAATGGAGGACAACGGTCATTCTGGCTAGATGTTCGTATAATATTATATTTTACAATGATTTACAAATATATTCTTTATGGAGAATTCCATAGCTTATGTTGAAGGTATCCGATAATCCCCCTGTAGTTTATCCCGATGTGTCGAAAATTTGCGACATAAACGGCCGCTGGTGGGTGGCCCATACCAAAAGCCGAAACGAAAAGGCATTCGCCTGGAATTTGAATCGCTGGCAGATTCCCTATTTTCTTCCCCTGGTCGAGAAAATATCCAAAAATAAAAACCGCACATTCAAATCTCTCATGCCCCTTTTCAGCGGGTATGTCTTCTTTTGCGGCAGCGATGAACAACGATATATGGCTCTGACAACCAACCGTGTCGCAAACATCATCGAGGTGGTTGACCAGCCTCTGCTTGTCCAGGAACTTACCCAGATACATGTCGCGATGAACAGTGGTGTGCCCATGGATACCCATCCTTATATTAAGGAAGGGCAGCGATGCCGGGTTTCGGGCGGACCACTTATGGGCTGCGAAGGCATTATCGTTAAGAAGCTGAAAGTGACCAAAATTCTGCTTAATGTCGATATTCTGGGCCAGGCCGCCGCGGTAGAAATCCATCCCGATTTGCTCGAACCGCTTGATTAAAGTTGATTAGCAGCTTTAAATTACCGAAATGAATATAACAGGATAGCCTGTCTCCGTCTGAAAATGTCAGGCAAATCCTTTTTACAAAAGAGTTTACATGTTGGCTGCTTCTGTCGCCGACAGGGACGGAGTCTGTCCGGGCTGTCCATGTCCTTTACAGCAGTGTTGATAATGCTGTATTTATCGATTTTGCGATAGCGTCTCTTTGGCCGTCTTTAACAAACCCATAAATGTGCCCGGTTCTTTGTATCCTATAACTGCTTCCCGGTTTTCATTATCAGGATATTTTATGACAAAATAGGGATAGGGCTCTGAGATGTTATACTTTTCCGCCAGTTCTGCATTGGCATCGATATCAATAATAACGGGAACAAACTCACTTTCGACAAATTTTTTGACCGTTTTATCGTTGTACACATTGAATTTCATTTTGTCGCACCAGACAGCGCCTTTTTTGTCGAAATTGATTAAAAGAGGCTTGTTGGTATCCCGGGCGCGATCGACAGCTTTTTGATAGTCCTCATGCCAGTCAATCAGGATAGCCCGATCAATGAACAGCATATTCAACACAATATAAATGACAGGTATCGCGATAATCAGTAAACCCAGATTCTTACTTTTGTTTTTCGAGCCCTGCGATTTATTCGCGGCTTTATAAGGTTGAGACTGGTTTTCTGATCTGTTTTGAGGCTCCTGGTTTTCAGGCATTTTTATACTCCCTTGAGATTATTGATAATATTAAAGATAAGTAACTATCCGTTGCAATTCAAGAAAAAAATGGATTTAATTAACAGCATATTTAACTTTAAGTTACTATATGATAGTTATTTAAGGGTATAATCACCTTTGAAGCAAACGCTTTCTTTAACCTTTGTGATTCCCTGTCTGAATGAAGAGGCGACTCTGGGAACGGTCCTCGATAAGATCAACAAAGTTCGCCAGGAATGCCTGAACGACCGTAATACGCAAGTCATCGTCTCTGATAACGGCAGCGAAGATCGCTCCATCGAGATTGCCCGGGATAAAGGGGCTCGCGTCGTTCACTGTCAGGAAAGGGGCTATGGCGCCGCCTTGCAATGCGGCATCAATAATGCTGAAACGGAACTGGTCGTTTTCGCCGATGCCGACAATACCTATGATTTTCTCGAAACTCCCAGACTGGTTGAGGAGATTGATAAGGGATTCGATATGGTTGTGGGTTCGCGATTGCACGGCACGATTCATAATGGGGCGATGCCGGTGTTACATCGTTTCGTTGGTACGCCCATATTGAATTTTTTTATTAACGCTCTTTATGCCGGTCGGGATAATAAAATCAAGGATTGCAATTCCGGATTTCGCTGTTTTAAGCGGTCGGCTTTCCAGAAATGGGGGGTGTACAGCACGGGGATGGAATTTGCTTCGGAAATGCTGGTTAAAGCCCTGAAGTCGCAGGCCAGCATTTCTCATGTGCCGATTTCTCTGTATCCCGATGAACGCGAAAGAGTTCCACACCTGAGAACCTGGCGTGACGGCATGCGGCATTTACTTCAGATCTTTTTGGATTGTCCGGCTTTTTTCTATCGATTCGGTTTACTGGTGTTTCTTGCCGGTTGGCTGGTTATTCTGGCGGGGATTACTGTGGGGCCGATAAGTCTCGGCCAGGTGGAATTTCTGGATATTCACAGCATGCTTTTCGGTTTACTGGGGACGGTAGCTGGGATAGTGATCTGGTCGGCAGGGCTGTTCGTGACACCACGAATAGAATCGTCGGTTCGTCTGTACAAGAAGCTGATCGATATGTCGGAAGGTGTTTTATTCTGGGTATGTTTCTGGTTATTTGTCGGAAGCATTATATTTATACTGCCCATATTTATTTATTGGGGTGTCAAAGGTTTCCATACGATATCCATAGCCAAGCCCACGGTGGGGTTGATTGCCTTGTCCACCAACTGCCTGTTGATTATTTGGAATCTGGTAACCGCTCATCTGATAAAAAGAACATAATAACCAATAAATGGGCCTGGCGCTTTTCATTAAGTATGTATAAAAAAGACAATATGGCAAAGTGGCTTTTCTGGTCTGTCTTCACAATGTATATGGTAATCAGTTCCGGTAATCTGGGCTGGGATCAGAATGTTCGCTGGGCGGTGGCCAGGCAGATTGTCGAAAAAGGTGAAATCAGCGTTCCCATCGAACGACATGGCGGCGTGGGAAAAGGGCATGATGGAAAAAATTACGCCTTTTATCAACTGGGGCAGACGCTGCTTTTTTTACCGTTTGCAGTGTTGAGTATGCTGATGGTGAAATTCCTGGGTGTTTCTCCGGCGATGGCGGATTATGCCGGGCAGTTCCTTGTCAGTCTGACGCTGCTGCCGGCGGTAGGAGCGGCGCTGGTGCTGCTTTTTTATCGAATCCTCGAATTACTGGGTTATGCCCGGGACGTCGCGCTGGTTGCCGCGCTGATCATGGCGACGGCCACCATGATGTTTTATTATGGCAGTTTTGGCCAGGAACAGACGCATGTCGGCTTACTGCTGCTGATGGCGATTTATGTTTTTATCAAGCACACGGGGCAATTTGACTGGTCGAAGCGATTGTTCTTTTCGCTGCTTTTGGGGGGATGTATTCTGTTTCGTCTGCCCTCGGTAGTGATGATAGTTCCGCTGTTTGTGGCCGGCGTCATCCTCGATATCATCGCGACAGAGCGGTCTCAAAAGTTCCGGGTGCTGGGGCAGTGGCTGCTGGCGGGCCTGGCGGGAACCGTTGGGTTTATCGTGATTTGCGGCTGGTATAATTACATGAAATTCGGCAGTGTTTTCGATACCGGTTACAGCCGCAATCCTGTGCCGGGCATAGGCCAGTATGGTGAATACATATCGCAGCCGGTAACGACATTGCTGGCGATTCTTTTCAGTCCCGGCAAAGGTCTGCTGTTTTACAATCCGGTTTTGCTGGTCATTCCCTTTGCCCTTATCCCCTTTTGCCGGCAGCATAAAAAAACCGCCTGGCTGATCGCGGGGCCGGTCCTGGGCAATCTGGTTTTCTACAGTTTTCTGCTTTACTGGGCCGGCGATTACGCCTGGGGCCCGCGATATCAGGTGACCATATTGCCGTTGCTGATGCTGCCGCTGGCGACGCTGCTCGTTCGCATGCGGGCATTGCCGCCCAAAATCGGCTTCGGGGTTCTGGTGGCCGTCAGTATTGTTGTCCAGTTGGCCTCGGTAGCCTACAACGCCGGACTGGAGTTCGCTCAAAACAGCAACCATACCATCATTCCGCAGAAATACTGCTGGGATTTCTCCGAATCGCACCTGACTATGCGGTTCAGGAATATATTCAACCATGTGCGGGGTGCCCGCAGTTTCGAGCGGGCGGAAGTGCTCGATCCGGATAGAAATTTATGGAAGTACGATCATGGACAAGAATATGTCCGCATGGCGTACACGATCCACTTTTTCCCGTTCAAAGCGCGGGCCCATCTCTCGTCCCGGGCGATTTTTAATTGCCTGCTGGCTTTGTGGATAATCCTGATCTTGTGTTTTCTGTTTTCATCGTTTAAATTATATCGTGCCTGCATATCCCATCGGGAGGAATGCTCGCGGCAGGGCCGGACGTCTGTGTATTATCGCACATAATTAGGTCTTGATAAAACGGACCATTTTAATCGAAACGAGTCTATAATATGAATTATGCACGGTTTCTGAGACCATTTGAAGGGAGTACATTATGAAAGTATCTGTCGTTGGGGTCGGTTATGTCGGCCTGGTGGCCGCGGCGTGTCTGGCCGATGGTGGTAATCATGTCATCTGTATTGATAACAATAAAGACAAAATCGACAAGCTGAAGGACGGCATCATCCCCATCTATGAGCCGGGGCTGACGGAGATGGTCAAGCATAATGTCGCCGGGGGCCGTCTCACCTTTACGACAGATTTACAGGAAGGTGTGGATAATACCCTGGTGATTTTTCTGGGCGTGGGAACACCTTCGGCCGATGACGGCTCGGCGGATATTTCCGCCGTCCTGAACGTCGGCGAAGCCATTGCCGAGCTGATGCCGGATTATCGTATCATCGTTACCAAAAGCACCGTACCGGTTGGCACCCACAAACTGGTCATCGAACTGATGTCCCGCAAAACCGACAAACCGTTCGATTATGTCAGTAATCCCGAGTTTCTCAAAGAAGGCTCCGCGGTGGAGGATTTTCTTAAGCCCGACCGCGTCATCATCGGCACCAACAATCCCGCCGTTCGCGAAATCATGAAACAGTTGTATGCTCCCTTTATGCGAAAAAGCAGTCGGATCCTGTTTATGGATCCTGCCTCGGCCGAGATGGCCAAATATACGGCCAATGCCATGCTGGCGACACGTATTTCCTTTATGAACGAGATATCAGCCCTGTGCGAAAAGTTCGGCGCCGATGTCGAGCAGGTCCGTCGGGGCGTGGGCAGCGATTCGCGCATTGGCAACGCCTTCCTGTTTCCCGGTGTGGGCTATGGCGGCAGCTGCTTCCCCAAGGATGTCCGGGCGTTGATTTACATGGGCCGGCAGCAGGATTGCCCGATGACTATTGCCGAATCGGTCCAGGCGGCCAACACAACCCAGCATGAACGGTTTGCCAGTAAGATTCTTGATTACTATGGCGATAAGGCGAAGGAGACGACCCTGGGCGTCTGGGGATTGGCATTTAAAGCGAAAACGGACGATATCCGCGAATCGCCCGCCATCTACTGTCTGGAAAAGCTGCTGGACGCCGGCATGAGAATCAAAGCCTTCGACCCCGAAGCGATGCCGGCTTCTTTCGAGAAGCTCAAAGGCCGTATCGAAACCACTGAAAAAAGCTATGATGTCCTTGACGGTTCCGACGCCCTGGTGATCTTTACCGACTGGCAGGAATTCCGCACGCCGGACTTTGACTACATTAAATCAAAATTGAAGCAGCCCGTCATCTTCGACGGCCGCAATCTCTACGATCCGGTTTATGTCAAGAAGCAAGGTATTGAATACCACAGCGTCGGTCGACAGGTTTGAGATGTGGGACGTAAGAACTATGGCCTGAAAAACAGCCTGGGCGCTAAGTCGATCGAATCGTATAGACATTACACGTATATGTATACTCGTTCCGATTGAAAATACCCGTTTTGTTGGAACGTAATTGTCTGCGGGAAAAAAGCTTACGCCCGGCCCTGCCCGGAGCTTTCTACCCAATTGGGTAGAAATAATGATTGGAATAAACGGAAAAACTCAATTGGAGGCAGTATAGATTAGCTTATGAGGATTCTAGTTACAGGTGCGGCAGGTTTTATCGGATCTCATCTCTGCGAAAGGTTGCTGGCCGAGGGGGATAACGTCATCGGTCTGGATAATTTTAACGAGTTTTACGATCCTGCCGTCAAGCGCGCGAATATCGCACATTGTATGAATGACAACCGTTTTTCTCTCGCGGAAGGCGATATTCGCGACATGCATATGATCAATGATATCGTATCGGCGGGTGTTGATGTCATCGTGCATCTGGCGGCTCTTGCCGGCGTACGGCCTTCCATTGAGCAGCCTCTGCTGTATCAGGATGTCAACATCAGCGGGACCAATGTCCTGCTGGAAGCGGTCAAAAACGCCGGCGTGAAAAAATTTGTCTTTGCTTCGAGCTCCAGTGTGTACGGCAACAATGAAAAGGTGCCGTTCGCCGAAACCGACAATGTCGATTATCCGATCTCGCCCTATGCGGCGACCAAAAAGGCCGGGGAACTGATCTGTCATACGTATCATAAACTGTATGATATTGACATGACCTGCCTGCGTTTTTTTACGGTGTACGGGCCGCGGCAGCGACCGGACCTGGCGATTCATAAATTCACTCGAATGATCGAAAACGATCAACCGATCCCCGTTTTCGGCGATGGTTCGATGATGCGCGACTTTACGTATATCGATGATATTATCCAGGGCGTCATGGGGGCGATCGATCATTGCCAGGGCTATGAGATATACAACCTGGGCGAATCGCAGCCGGTCCGTCTGGATGCGCTGATCGAAGAGATCGAAATCGCATTGGGCAAGAAAGCCGTTATCGATCGTCAGCCCGAACAGCCCGGCGATGTGAAACAGACGTATGCGGATATTGACAAGGCCAGGGAAAAACTGGGTTATGACCCCAGGACGGATATTCAACAAGGATTGAGACAGTTTGTCGAGTGGTTTCGAAATGTATACCCAATCGGGTAAAAAGCTCCGGGCCTGGCGGGAATTCTCATACCCTTTGGGTATAACATACTTAACATTGCTGGAAAGGTAATACATTATGGCAAAAAAGGCGAGTAAAGTTCCATTAGTGGGTATTGTGGGATTAGGCTATGTCGGTCTGCCGCTGGCTCGGGAGTTCTGCCTCGGCGGAGCGCGGGTGCTGGGCTTTGACATAAACCCAAAGACGGTCGAGAAGATCAATAAGGGCAGCAGCACGATCAAGCATATCCCCAATAAAGACATCAGTAATATGGTGAAGTCGAAGAAATTCCGGGCGACAGAAAAGATGAACGAGTTGTCCAAACCCGACGCTCTGCTGATCTGCGTGCCCACGCCGCTGACGGAGAATCGCGAACCGGACATGCAGTATGTGGTGGTAACGTGCCAGACGATCAGCAAGTATCTGCGCAAGGGGCAATTGGTGGTGCTGGAAAGTACGACCTATCCGGGCACCACAAAGGACCTGATGCTGCCCATCCTGGAGGAATCCGGCCTGAAAGCCGGCAAGGATTTTTATCTGGCCTATTCCCCGGAACGCGAAGATCCCGGCAACAAGAGCTTCCGCACCTCAACCATTCCCAAAGTGGTCGGCGGCTATGACAAAGCTTCACTGGAGAAAGCCCTGGAAATTTATCAATACGCCATCGAAACACTGGTGCCAGTGGAGTCCTGCGAAGTCGCGGAATCGGCCAAGATTCTGGAAAACGTCTATCGCTGTATCAATATCGCGATGGTGAACGAACTGAAAATGCTGTTCGACCGGATGGGCATCGATGTGTGGGAGGTCATTCGGGCCGCCAGCACCAAGCCGTTCGGGTATCAGCCGTTTTATCCGGGGCCGGGACTGGGCGGCCATTGTATTCCGATCGATCCGTTCTATCTGACCTGGAAGGCCCGTCAATACGGCATGCCGACGCGGTTTATCGAACTGGCCGGTGAGATCAACACCGATATGCCGCATTATGTGGTGACGCGGACGATGGACGCCCTGAACGAGCATCAGAAGAGCCTGAAGGGCTCGAAGGTGCTGGTGCTGGGGCTGGCGTACAAGAAGGATATTGACGATGTGCGCGAGTCGCCGTCGCTGGAGCTGATCGAGCTGCTGCTGGATAAAGGGGCGAAGGTGGATTACAACGATCCGTATATCCCGCGGACGCACAAGATGCGGAAATATGACCTGGGGATGAAGAGCAAACCGCTGACGGCGGCGATGCTCAAGGGCTACGATGCGGTGCTGATCGCGACCGATCACAGCGAATACGATTACAAGATGATCGTGCAGAATGCGAAGCTGGTCGTCGATACGCGGAACGCGACCGCGGACATCCGGACCGGCCGGAAGAAGATCGTGAAGGCGTAAAGCCCAGGTTTATCCTCCAAACGGGGAGCAGAAGTTGCCATGGCTAAAATTGATGGAATTCATATTCGTAATTATCGTGTTTTAAAGGATATAACCATTGGTAAACTTTGGAACACGCAACAAAAAATTGCTTTAAAGCCGATGACTGCCGTTATTGGGAAAAACGGTACCGGAAAAAGTTCACTCTTTGACGCTTTTGGATTTCTTTCCGATTGTCTCAGAGTCGGTGTCGAGGAAGCCTGCGACATTCGAGGACGGGGGGGATTTAACCGTTTAAGGTCACAGGAACAAACTGGTCCTGTTGAATTTACGATTTACTATAAGGAAGGCGCTAACGCACGGCCTATCACGTATGAGCTTTCTATCAATGTCGATGATACGGGGCGACCTTATGTTCAAAAAGAACGACTTCGCCAAAGAAGGCATGGACAAAAACATGGCTGGCCTTTTTCTTTTCTGGTGTTGAACGATGGCAGGGGTGTTGCCTGGAAGGGTGAACAGGAAGGACGTCAGATTGACGAAGAACATGAAGATTTTGATCTTGGTGGATACATGGAGTCAATCATATCAGGCAGGGTTCAGGAGGAGTCGAGAGAAACAGAAGTTATCGAACTTGAAGACAATCGCAAACTTGGAATCGCAACGCTTGGAGCTTTAAAACAGCACCCACGTATATCCGCTTTCAGGAGATTTATCGAAGGGTGGTATCTGAGCTACTTCACACCGGATGCCGCTCGCAGTCTTCCTCTTGCTGGTCCGCAAAAACAACTGAATATGCATGGGGACAACTTGGGAAATGTTGTTCAATTTATGGAGCGAGAGCACCCAGTGCGCTTTAAGAAAGTTCTTGAGCGTATTGCGAATAAAATCCCGGGCATCGAGAAAATTGAACCGGAAAAGACAAAAGATGGTCGGTTATTATTGCGTTTCAATGATAAAGGCTTTCACGATCCATTTTATGCGCAACAAATGTCAGATGGGACGCTGAAAATGTTTGCCTATTTGCTGCTTCTGGAAGATCCCACCCCTCCTCCTTTTCTTTGCATTGAAGAGCCGGAAAACGGTTTATATCATAAGCTTCTTGAAACATTGGCTCATGAATTTCGACAGCATGCGACAGAACGAAAAGGAGGTTCCCAGGTTTTTATTACCACTCATCAACCTTATTTTGTCGATGCTCTTAGTCCGGAGGAAGTCTGGTTATTAGAAAAGGGACCCGACGGATTCTCTTCCATACGCAGGGCCAGTGATGATGAATTGATCAGGAATATGGTTGCTGAAGGACTACCGTTGGGAGGTTTGTGGTATAGCGATTATCTCGAAGCGAGGTAAATGAATGCACTTTGAAATTTTGGTCGAGGATCGTTCCGGCAAACAAGCGATTGAGATGCTGGTTCCGAAAATTATTGGGGATGAACATACTTATAAGGTTCACTCATACAAAGGAATTGGAAGAATTCCGAAAGGCCTGAAAGAAAAATCCGATGCTAAAAAACGCCTTCTTTTGGACGAATTGCCTCGACTGCTTAAAGGTTACGGAAAAACGTTTGTCCGGTCAAATTATCAGGCTGCTGTTATTGTCGTATGTGATTTGGATAATAGATGCCTCAAGCAGTTTCGTTGTGAATTGTTGTCGGTGTTGGAGCGTTGTCCTGTGAAACCTGAAACGCGATTCTGTATCGCAATAGAAGAAATGGAAGCCTGGTTTTTAGGGGATCTTCCCGCTATACAGATTGCGTATCCAAAGGCGAAGGCAATCGTTTTAAATCAATATGAGAATGATTCGATTTGCGGCACATGGGAAATACTCGCTGACGCCGTACATCCCGGAGGTTCGGCGGATTTAAAAAAGAAAGGCTGGCAGGAGATCGGCTGGCAAAAATCAAAATGGGCGCAAAGAATCTCGCTCAACATGGATCCTTCCAGCAATAATTCCCCAAGCTTTTGTTATTTTCGAGAAAAGCTTCTGGAATTCATCAATGTGTGAATTCTTCAATTGAAAGGATAATTTATCATGGCGTTATCGTTAGTAACCGGCGGGGCCGGGTTTATCGGCAGTAATATGGTGCGGTTTCTGCTGGAGAAAGGCGAAACCGTGCGGGTGCTGGATAACTTCGCGGCCGGCAAGCGGGAGAATCTCGCGGAGGTCGCGGACCGGATCGAATTGATCGAAGGCGATATCCGTTCGATGGAAACGGTGCAAAAGGCGGTCGCCGGGGGCGATACCGTGTATCATCTGGCCGCCCTGGGCAGCGTGCCGCGCTCGATGGAAGCTCCGGATATCTACAACGACAACAATGTCTGCGGGACGTTTAACATACTGGAAGCCTCCCGTCATGCCGGCATCCGTCGCGTGGTTTTTGCCTCCAGTTCCTCGGTCTATGGCAGCAACAAAACCCTGCCCCAGCATGAAGAACTGCCCCTGGCCCCGATCAGCCCCTACGGCGCCACCAAAGCCATCGGTGAAATCTATTGCCGGGCCTATTACGAAACCTACGGTCTGGAAACCGTCTGCCTGCGGTATTACAACGTATTCGGCCCGCGCCAGGACCCGACCAGCCAATACGCCGCGGCGATTCCGCTGTTTGTTTCGGCGCTGCTGCGGGATAAGTCGCCGACGATTTTTGATGATGGCGAGCAGTCGCGCGGGTTTACGTTCATCGATAATGTCACGCAGGCCAACTGGCTGGCCGCCCATGCTGAAGGCGTCAAGGGCGAAGGGCTCAATATCTCCACGACCAGTTCTGTCACGGTCAATACCGTCGTCAGCGAAATCCAGAAACTCCTGGGCAAGGAGCACATCGCCCCCACCTATGCCCCGCCCCGGCCGGGCGATATCAAACACTCCCTCGCCAACGTCTCCCGGGCCAAAGATGTCATCGGCTACGAACCTAAAGTCAGTTTCGAAGAAGGCATCCGCCGCGCCATCGACTGGTATAAGGAAAACCTGGGCTGATCCACTTTGTTTTAGTTTATCGCTTAAACGCATCAACCCTTCAACCCATTAAGTTAATATGAAAGCATTAATAACAGGCGGCGCCGGTTTCATCGGCTCGCATTTATGCGAGCGGCTCCTCAAAGCCGGCCATGAAGTGACGGTCGTGGACGATCTGAGTACCGGCCGACTGAGCAATCTGGATCAGGTCAGCGGCCAACGCGGGTTCCATTTCGTCCTGGATACTGTCCGCAACAGCGAAACCATGCACGTCCTGATCGCGCAATGCGATGTCGTCTATCATCTGGCGGCGGCGGTCGGCGTACAGTTGATCGTGGACCGCCCGGTACATACCATCGAGACCAACATCCACGGCAGCGAGGTGGTGCTCTCCATCGCCAATAAATTCGGCAAAAAAGTTCTGATCGCCTCGACCAGTGAAGTTTACGGCAAATCCGAAGCGGTCCCTTTTCGCGAGGATGATGATACCGTACTCGGCAGCACCCGGTTTTCCCGCTGGTCCTACGCGTGCAGCAAGGCGATCGATGAATTCCTGGGCCTGGCCTATTACGAGCAGTACGGCCTGCCCGTGGTGGTTGTGCGGCTGTTTAATACGGTTGGTCCGCGTCAGACCGGCCGCTACGGCATGGTCATCCCCCGGTTTGTCTCGTCGGCCCTGGCGGGCGATCTGATCACCATCTACGGCACGGGCAATCAATCGCGCTGCTTCTGCCATGTCAATGATGTCGTGGACGGCCTGATCGCCCTGATGGAATCGCCGTCGGCCCCCGGCCGGGTCTATAACATCGGCGCCACCGAAGAAGTCACCATCGAGGCCCTCGCCGATAAAATTATTGCCCTCACCGGCAGTGGTTCCGAAAAACAATTCCTCTCCTACGAGCAGGCGTACGGCAAACCTTTCGACGACATGATGCGCCGCGTACCGAGTTTGGAACGCATTAAGGATGCTGTGGGGTACACGCCGAAAATTTCGCTGGAAGATGCCCTGAAAGATATTATTGAAAGTAAACGAGTGTCGAGTGATGAGTGATGCGAAAAAAGGTCTGGGTTTTAGTTTCTTGCTGTTAGGTGCTCCTCTGTCACTTTTTCTCATCAACCCTTTAACCCTTTAACTCATATACCCAGGAAGAACCATGATCAAAATTATCTGCGTCTGCGGTGCCCGGCCGAATTTCATGAAAATCGCCCCCCTCATGCGAGCCTTCGCTGACCATGGCGGTTTTGAAACCCTCCTCGTCCATACCGGCCAGCATTATGACGAAAAAATGAGCCATCTTTTCTTCGATGAACTCAACATCCCCAAACCGGACATCAATCTCGAGGTCGGCTCCGGCAGCCATGCCGTCCAGACCGCCGAGATCATGAAACGCTTCGAACCGGTCGTACAAGACTTTCAACCGGACTACGTCCTGGTCGTCGGCGACGTCAACAGCACCATCGCCTGCGGCCTCGTCGCCGTCAAGCTCGGCATCAAGCTGATCCACGTCGAGGCCGGCCTCCGCAGCTTCGACCGCAACATGCCCGAGGAGATCAACCGCGTCCTCACCGACAGCATCAGCGACCTGCTCTTCGTCACCGAACAGTCCGGCATCGACAATCTGCAAAACGAAGGCGTCAACGGCGACAAGGTCCATTTCGTCGGCAACGTCATGATCGACACCCTCCTGGCCAACAAAGCCAGGGCCGACCAATCCGACGTCCTCAACCGGATGGACCTCACGACCAGAGAATATGCCGTCATCACCCTCCACCGCCCCAGCAACGTCGATGACATGGACCGGTTCGCTCAGATTGTCGGCGCCTTCGAGCAGATCGAAAAAGACCTCAAACTCGTCTTCCCCATCCACCCGCGCACCCGCAACAACCTCAATGGGACCGACCTGGAGAAACGCGTCCGGGCGATGCAAAACCTCAAGCTCATCGAACCCGTCGGCTATCTCGATTTCCTCTGCCTCACCGCCAACGCCGCCCTGGTCCTCACCGACTCCGGCGGCATCCAGGAAGAAACCACCATCCTCGGCGTACCGTGCATGACCCTCCGCGAAAACACCGAACGCCCCGTCACCCTCACCGAGGGCACCAACCGCCTGGTCCCCATCACCACCACCGGCATCCTCGCCCACTACCACGAAATCAAATCCGCCGGCTTCTCCAACCCCGGCCGCATCCCACCTCTCTGGGACGGCAAAGCGGCGGAGCGGATCGCCAGGATGATAGCGGGGGGAGAAGTAGCGGGTTAGTGTGGTCGGCTCATTGGGGGCTGGGTTTGACTGACGATTTGCCTTTCTCTTTTTATGTTGTTTATTGATAATAATACGCGCTCTTTGTTTAATGTATAACGATTTATTTGTAAAGTTCTGGGGTGAGGTTGCCGATATATCATCGGGTAGGATACTTCCAACAGGGTATTCCCTGATCGATAGCGCTATCGAATCCCAGGCAGACTCCGCGTGCGGAACGTTTACCGGACCCGGCAGGAACGCTGCAATTCGCCGCTGTAAGGCTGCATCTGGCGATGTCGGCCTTGCAAACGACGATAGCGGGCCTGCAACGGCTTCCGGTACGTTTGCAAGTGCCGATTGTTGGTTTACAATTCCCGATTGTAAGCCTGTAAGGCCCGGATGTAAGCCTGCAAGGCCCAGATGTAAGCCTGTAAGGCCCGGATGTAAGCCTG
>CAYZXY010000034.1:0-30497 GCA_964482555.1 uncultured Pirellulales bacterium | reverse complement strand
CGGGCATGCGCTGGTGCGAGCGCATCTGGACAACGATCGCGACCTGCAAAAAACAGAACCAAAATGTCTTTGATTTTATCCATGAATCGGTCGCTGCCCATTGGAGCAGCAAGAAATATCCATCGTTAATCTGTTAAAACTGTGAACGGTTACGAACATTTTAATTGACAAGATAGCGTTATTAGGAAAAATGGGGGCTTGTTACGCCGGTTTCACTTATGTGATGCGGCATTGGGCATGAGAGAACGCGCCTATTTACGATTATGATTATCAGTACGATTCATCGCTATATATTTCGAGATTTGCTGCGAGTGTTTACGCTGGCGACGCTGGTTTTAAGCGTGGTACTTGGATTCGGTTTCATGCTGCGTCCGCTGCAGCAATTCAGCATCGATCCTGCACGGGTGCCTGAGCTGATGCTCTATACGCTGCCGATCACGCTTAGTCTGGTCCTGCCTGTTTCCGGGTTGTTGGCAACGACACTGGTGTTTGGTCGGCTGGCGGTGGATAATGAAATCAATGCCTGCCGGAGCAGCGGCATCAGTATTCTTGCGCTGGTCAGGCCGGCGTTAGTGCTGGCTATGATTGTGGGGGGGGTGACGCTGGTTTTATCGTTTTATGTTATTCCGGATTTCATATCACGATTTGAGAACACGCTCAAATCCGATGCGGAATCGATGATTTTCCGGAATATCCAGAAGAAAAATAACATGGGGCATTATTTCGGCAAGATGAAGTTTTATGCCGACAAGGCCGACCAGGACAATAATCTGCTCAGCGGGGTGGCGATAATAGATCCGGAAAAGCAAGATACGATTTTGACTGCTCGTCAGGTGCGATTGAACTTTATCGATCGGGCCGGCAGCCGGTTTATCCGGGTGGATCTTTTTAAACCGCAAGGCATGCGGCGCGGTCAAGATATCGGTTCCGTGGAAATGATGAGTATTACGCTGCCGCTGCCGGATTTGATCAAGGATAAAATCAAGTTCAAAAAGCTGGATGAACTAAAGGCGATCCAGGAGGACATGACCCGTTTCGCTTCCATACGAAAGAAACTGCAAGAGGTACGTCGGCAGTATCTGGTCGAGCGTTTTTTTGAATTCTGTCATTTGTCCGTGCGTGAGAAGGGATTTGTCGAGGTCTCCACCAGGGATGAAGAATGGGTGAAAATTTTTGCCGATCAACTGCTGGTGGAAAATACCGCCGGTGATAATGAGAAACGGCCCGAGAAACTTGAAACCGCTTATCTGCTTTCGCGAACATCTGAGAGGATTGAAATTGTTTATTACCGCGATCTCAATGATACGCGGCCGCGAAAGATCGAGGCGGACCAGGCCCGCTTGATGGTCAGGTCCCTGGAGAGTGATTTGGTCATGATGGAGGAAGAAGAAACTGTTTCGATAGATATCGTACTGGTGAATGCGGTTATCATGCCCGGTGATGTCCGGCAGGAATTCTACAGCATACCCTCTATTGAAGTGCCGGCGTCTGTCGCGCGAGAACAGGAACGCTTGACGCTTTCTGAGGTTTTGCGTGACGGGGTTTCGTTATCGACACATGAGCCCTCGGCCTATCTGCAGTTGTTATGCCGGCAACTCCGGGAAGGCTGCCAGTCATTGCAGGTGGAAATCCAGGTGGATAAGCATTCGCGGTTGGCGCTGGGGGCCAGTTGTGTGATGCTGGTACTGATGGGGGCGGCCTTGGGCATACTGTTTCGCAGCAGTCATCTGTTGACAGCATTCGGAGTGGGTTTTATTCCGGCTGCGGTCTGTATGATATCCATTTCAACGGGCAAGCAATTGGCTGAGCAGTATCCGGATGACGTTCTGAAAGGGATACTGTTTTTGTGGTCGGGCATACTGGTGGTAGTTGTATGTAATGTCTGGTTATGCAACAGGTTAATGCGAAACTAAGGTTATATGGCTAACTCGGCACAACATATTAAGTTTTCATTCAATCTGAAGATTATCGACCGGTATGTCATCGGTGAGTATCTGGTCAGTTATCTGATCGCGATAGCGGTGGTAATGTCGCTGCGAATTTCGATTGAAGTATTTGTACAGTTGGATGAACTGGCGGAAAACGAGCGGGGACTTTTTTTCAGCATTCTGGACTATTACGGTCCGCAGATGTTTCTCTACTTCCGTGACTTTTCCGGGATTATGATTCTGCTGGCCGCGGCTTTTTCAATGACCCGCATGATGCGCAATAATGAGCTGACGGCTTTGCTGGCTTCGGGCGTGAGTTTGAAGCGATTGATTGCGCCGCTGGTATTCGTCGGATTTCTGCTGAATATGTTTACGGTGATCGATCAGGAATATATTCTGCCCTCTCTGGCGAACAAGCTGACGCGTTCGCATGATGAGGTCGATATTTGGAATCTGGAAATGATGGGAATCTGGCTGGCCCCGGACCGTGACGGAGCGCTGTTCAACGGGCAATACAATCCGCAAACCCAACAGGTGGAAGATGTGCTGATCATATTGCGGGAAGACGGGGTTATGGCAGGGCGGATTCTCGCAGAGCATGCCGTCTGGTTGTCGGGAGAGGATGCATGGATGCTGCACGAAGGGCAGCAGATTATCGAAGGCGCTTCCGGGCAGGTCCCGAAAGTAGGACCGGTTGAGATATACCCGTCCGATCTGAGTCCGGATTTGCTGTGGCTGCAGCGGAGTTCATCGTTTAAGAGCCTGATGAGCTCAAGCGACCTTGACAAGCTACTGCGGCAGAGTCAGAACATTGTCGATTATAATGAAACTCTGAGCGAAAAGCATTTTCGTTATACCGACCCTATCATCAATATGGTCATGCTGCTGCTGGGATTGCCGATACTGGTCTCGCGGGAAAATCGCAGTACGCGCTCGGCCGTGGCGCTGGCGTTTGCGGGGGCGGGCGGTTGTTATATCGCGACCTTTGCCTGTAAACTGATGGCCGGCACGGTCATACCTCCGCTTTATGCCGCCTGGCTGCCGATTATTATCTTTTTGCCATTCTCAATTATAGCTCTGGATGAACTGAAAACATAAAAAACGGGGTACTGTCGTATTAGACAGATCTTTGAACCATAGAACTTATACCCAAAGGGGATGAGGATTCCCGCCAGGGCCAGTCGCAAAGGGCTTTGCCCGCACATAGTTACGTTTGGACAAAACGGGAATTTTCAATCGGAATGAGTATAAAAATAAGAATATTCTGCCGGCTTTGGGGAAATTCTATTGTATAAGATCATGATTTTTTTATAATGAATTGTATTGAGGATACTGTTTGAATATTAGCCTGCCAGAATTTTTGACCCGGTTTTTGGAGGATGTTATGTTATCTAAGTGCATGTTTCGGTTGCGTTTATGTGTTCTATTGGTCATAGTTACTGCTTTGTCGGTCGCGGCACAGTCCTCACCGGGCGCAGATAAAACCAGGGGAGAACTCTCACAAACGTTTTCATTCAATACAGGCGATCTCCGATTTTCGACCGAAGCCGGCTACGACACAGTCAGCATACCGGGAGGTTATCTGGACCAGAATAATCCGGGATTACCGGCTGTGCCGTCGGTTATGGTTAATGTGCTGCTGCCGGATGGAGCTGAGGTGATCGATATCCAGGTGAGTCCGTCCGGAAGAACGCAGGCAGCGGCAGACATTCTTCTTAAACCAGTCCAGCCGCCCAGATGCGTCAGTGAAACCGAGCCGCCTGTCTGGTATGAACCGGCAGCAACTGTTTATAACGGAAATAACGATTTTCCCTCGAAACGGGCCCGGTTGACCAGCGGCACCCGGAAGCTGCGGGGCTGGCACTTTGCCGAAGTGGAATTATCACCGCTGGTATATGTACCGGCTGATAAGAAATTGTATTTGACAGAGACGATTGAAGTGACAGTCATATATCAGCAGGACAAGTATCGGACGCTTTCCCTACGGCGTGAAAATGACCGTTTTGCCCGTCTGGTTCGCAAGCTGGTCGTCAACCCGGAATTGATGGACGAACCGGCGGCCTTGAATCAAGACGGTAGCAAAAACGTGAACGCCGCAGTTGAAACGCTGGATGAATCGGGGGCGCTGGATGTAAATCCGCCGGGGGACGGTAATGTCGATTATCTGATAATAACGCAGCAGAGTTTTATGACGGCGTTTCAGTCGCTGGCTGATCATCGGGCTGGTTTCAATTGCTGGGACACCGAGATCATCAGCCGGGAAACTATCGAAACCGACTACGCCGGCGACGACATTCAGATGAAGATTCGCAACTGTATTATTGATTATGTTGACAATTACGGAACGACTTTTGTCGTACTGGGCGGCGATGATACGATCATCCCCGATCGCGATTGCATTGCCACCTCATACAACAATAATATATATGACATGCCAACGGATATGTATTACGCCGGACTGGACGGCACCTGGGATCACTGGAATAACAACGGCGTCTATGGCGAAGTGAACGTCAACGGTAATTCCACGCAGGATGAATACGATGATTATGCCGATGTGTATGTCGGAAGAATTCCCGTCAGAACGCCTTCTCAGGCGCTGGATTACATCAGTAAGGTTATCATCGCTGAATTAAACGAAATGCAGCAGCCTTATTTTCAGCATAAAGTATTGCTGGGCGGCAGTAAGTGCTGGAATCGCCTGGCAGGTGATGACCGGCCTGATGTACCGGTTTGTGACGGCCATATCGGATTTCGCGATGTAAATCATCCGATTGTCGATGATGCGGAAAACTGGTGTCGGGTGTCTTATCGGGATACAATTTGTGAATACGACTGGCCGGCCACGGAAACGGGACTGATGTTCGACACGCTTAATTCCTGGGATAATGATGGCTCTTCAGGGCCGACCTCGGTAAATTACCAGGATACGGCGGAGGTTCGCGACAGACTCAGCGAAGGATGGAATATTCTCATTCACATGGCCCACGGTTCGTTCACGGGTACCAGTCTGGGCAGTTATTCAACCGGCTTTTTCAATCTGACGGGCTTGATCAGCTTCTGGCATACCGGCGCCTGTAATACCGGCGGGTTCGACAAAGCGGAACCGAGCATGAGCGAAAATCTGCTGCGTAATCCTGACGGCGGCGCGTTGGTGTATATGGGAACGAGCCGGACGAATTTCAACGGGATTGCCCAGCGGCTTAATGAAGAATTCCTGCGGCTGATTGCCCAGGAAGGTATGACGAATATTGGTGAGATTTTCTATGAACATAAGCTGACAGCTCGTTTGGATAATCAATATGAGCGCTGGGTGTTTTACGGCATGAATCTGCAGGGCGATCCGGGACTGCAAGTTATTAATGATGAATTTGTGGACAACGATCCGCCGACGCCCAATCCGGCCGTCTGGCAAACGCCTCCCACCGCCTCCAATTGGAACGAAATTACCATGACCGCGATGACAGGCACAGACCAGTTGGTCGTTCAATATTACTTCGATGAAATCAGCGGTAATCCCGGCGGCGATGACAGCGGCTGGCAGTTGAGTCCAGTTTATACCGATGATGGTCTGGAGCCGGGAATGGAATACAGATATCAGGTGCGTATGAAAGACAGTTTTGATAACCAGACTCAGCCTTCAGATCCCGAAAGCGCGAGGACATATTATACCTGTGATTTCAATCTGAGCGGACAGGTGGATACCCTTGATTTTCTAGATATGATCGGTGAATGGCTGGATGAATATGAAATGAGAGATCCCGGTCTGGTTGGCCTCTGGACATTTGATGGTGCCTCCGGGGCCATTGTTACCGATCATGTTGGCGGAAATGACGGAATCATTTACGGCGGCGCGTCATTGGACGGCTCCGGCAGACTCAGTCTTGACGGCGTCAACGACTATGTCAAACTGCCGATCGGATCGTTGTTGAGTGGGCTGACCAACAGCACCTTTGCCGCATGGGTTGATTTCTCCAATAGCGGCGGGGCCTGGCAGCGGATTTTCGATTTTGGTAGCGGTACGCCGACGAATATGTTCCTTACTCCTCGCACCGGCACGAATGGTCCGATGCGATTTGCTATAAAAGTCAACAACAGCAGTGAGCAGCAGGCAACGGCTCCGGCAACACTGGCCGGCGGTATGCATCATGTCGCCGTAACGATAAACGCCGATCAGGATATCATTACGTTGTATCTGGACGGTTCGCCTGCAGCCCAGAACACCAACGCTTCATTTACCCCGGCCGCAATGGGTGTGACAACCAACAACTGGCTGGGTAAATCGCAATATACCGCGGATGGGTATCTGGCCGGCTCGCTGGATGAGTTCAGTATTTTTAATTATTGTCTTGGTCATACCCAGATCGAAACATTATCCCTTTCCGGTGTAACCGGTCAGAAGAAAGCGGAAGACCTTGACGGCGATGGCAATGTCGATTTTACGGATATGGCTATCTTCTTCGGGGAATGGTTGTTAACGAATTAAGGGCACCTCAAAAAATTCATTTTGGGCTGCAAGCGATCTTTTTTCCTTCTGGCTTTCGTCATGAAAAACCGTGAATAGTCACCCATATGCCCGGTTTTGCATTTCTTGTCAGACGAAAAAAATCTTCGCTTTCGCCGCAAAAGCCATGATTAGAGGCACCCTTAAGTCACACCACAAAATTTGATATGAAATTGCGGGCAAAATGGCTTGACCAGATTATCCGTTTTTTATAGGGTACTATTAGAGCTTTTCATTTTAGGAATTAAAAGGCTGAATCTCTTACTGAAGAGTTTATATAATTGCATTTTTGGTAATAGTTTATAGGCTTTTTGTTGTAGGGGTTTGTCCCTGTCGTCTCCATTGACAATTGATAGGGATTTCCAATTAATTGCCAACTTTTGTGAATAAATCTGTATTTTTTTATTGTCACTTGACTTTTAGGCCAGCAATATCTATTATCCCTATAGAAATTATATAGATAAATGGAGGTCAATCGTGACGATATCAAAAAAATGTCAGTATGCCTTGTTGGCGGTGTACGAGCTAACCCGTCTTTACGGACAGGGACCGATAAAAATTGCCGAAATCGCGCGCCGGCATGAGATACCGCTGAAATTTCTGGAATTAATATTAAACGAGTTAAAGCATGGTGGCTTTGTTGAATCGCGGCGCGGTCTGCAGGGAGGATATTTTCTGGCTGTGAAGCCGGCCGATCTGTATGTCGGCGATATCATCAATCACATCGAAGGTGATTTTACGATCGTGCAGTCGGAAGAAACGGCGAAATCGGTCTATTTCAACGCGTTTACCAATGTGTGGAATGAAGTTCGGACCGCGATAGAAGGTGTCTTCACCGCCTGGAGTTTTCAGGATCTACTGAGTGCTTCTTTGGAAGAAAGCCGGAATTACGCCCCGGATTATAACATTTGATCTAAATATTTTAGAAGAAAATCACTATAGAGAAAAGGGTTGAGTCTCTGTGGAATCTCATAGCAGAACCATTATAAAATCGCTGACATGGCGCTGTATTGCCTTTACGATTACAACCAGCATCGCCTGGATTATTACGCATGAGGTCGAAGTAGCCGCGTCTATCGGCGTCGCCGATACACTGTTAAAACTGATTGCCTACTACGGCCATGAACGGGTATGGCTGAAAGTCAGGTTCGGCAGAATGCCGCGACCGGAGTATGAGATATAATGTATATGCGGCTGCCGATTGAGTTTTCGCTTAGGCGGCACTTCGTGCCCCGTTTTCTCGAAACATAACTATTTACACTGGAAAGGGTCAGGTTTGGTCCTTCCCGGAGGGTGCTACCCAATTGGGTATAATGATGAATAATGACTGAACAACCGCAAGACATTTGGAAGATTGATACGTCGGATTTGTCTGCCGGCCAGATACTGCAGGCAGCGGCCGAACGGTTTGGCGACAGGCTCGCTTTCGCTTCCAGCCTGGGTGCTGAGGACCAGGTGCTTACGGATATCATCTGCCGTCAGGGTGGCGAGGTAACGATATTCACGCTGGATACCGGCCGATTACCGCAGGAGACTTATGATCTGATCGAGCAAACCAACGAAAAATACGACATACGCATCAAGCTTATGTTCCCCGACAAGGATGCCGTGGAAACGATGGTCAATGAACACGGCCCCAATCTGTTTTACAATAGCGTCGCGTTACGCAAACGATGCTGCTATGTTCGGAAAGTAGAACCGCTGCGGCGAGCCCTGGCGGGGCTGGACGCCTGGATTACCGGTCAGCGGCGTGAACAGTCGCTTACCCGGGCTCGACTGAATCCTGTAGAGTGGGA
Source organism: uncultured Pirellulales bacterium (assembly GCA_964482555.1). Taxonomy (GTDB): domain Bacteria; phylum Planctomycetota; class Phycisphaerae; order Sedimentisphaerales; family SM23-30; genus CAYZXY01. Next base: position 22,269 of record CAYZXY010000034.1, on the reverse strand, counting down.
CGAGTCGCACGGTATGGTCAAGATCAATCCTCTGGCCGACTGGACCCACGAGCAAGTCTGGGATTATATCCAGGAGCATGATGTGCCTTATAACAAACTGCACGACTGCGGCTACCCCAGTATCGGTTGTGCCCCCTGCACCCGGGCGGTCAATCTGGGGGAAGATATTCGCGCCGGTCGCTGGTGGTGGGAGCAGCCGGAACACAAGGAATGCGGATTACATATAGCTGATGATAAATTGCGTAATAAAGAGGAATGATAATGGATAGATTAGAACAACTGGAATCGCAAAGTGTATATATTCTCCGCGAGGCCTATCGCGAGTTTAATGATATGGTGATGTTATGGTCAATCGGCAAGGACAGTACAGTGCTGTTGTGGCTGGCCCGTAAGGCGTTTATGGGACATGTGCCATTCCCGCTGCTGCACATCGATACTTCCTATAAGATTCCGTCGATGATTACGTATCGGGATGAGCTGGCCCGGAAATGGAAGCTGAATATGGTCGTCGGCCGGAACGAAAAGGTGCTGGATGCCGGTGATACGTTTCCCAACGGCAAGCGCACTCGCCTGCAATGCTGCGGCGCTCTCAAAAGCGACGCTCTTAAGCATACGCTCTCGGGTGAGTGGACGCGGTGGATAATGAATCACGACACGGGAGAATATGAAGAGCACGAAAACGGTAAGCCCTATACCGGCGTTATCGTTGGCGCCCGGGCCGATGAAGAGGGCAGCCGGTCGAAGGAGCGATATTTTTCGCCGCGTGACCAGCACAGTGACTGGGATGTCGGCGATCAGCCGCCGGAGCTGTGGAATCAGTTCAAGACCGATTTTGCACCGGGGACACATGTCCGGATTCACCCGCTGCTGGACTGGACGGAAATCAATATCTGGGAGTATATCGAACGGGAAAATATCCCGATAATCGATTTGTATTTTGATCGGGGTGATGGCCGGCGGTATCGATCGCTGGGCTGTGCACCCTGTACCGGCGCGATCGAATCGACAGCGCAAAATGTGACGGAGATCATAGAAGAGCTTAAAAGCGGTCGATTGGCCAACATCGCCGAGCGCTCCGGACGCGAACAGGACAAGGAAGACGGCTACGGCCTGGAATCGCTCCGCAAGGAAGGTTATATGTAATCAGATTAAGGAATAAAGAATATTTTCGTTAACCCATCAACCCATCAACCCATTAACCCAAATGGAGTGGAAGAGTGGAACAGACGGCATTATTAACAAAACAAAACCGGCAGACCGCTGCCGAAAAAGAACAGATGAACATCGTGGTGATCGGCCACGTCGATCACGGCAAGAGTACCGTTATCGGCCGGCTGATGGCGGATACAGGTTCGCTGCCGGAGGGCAAGCTGGAAGAGGTCAAGGAACGCTGCCGGCGGAATGCCCGGCCGTTCGAGTATGCCTTTCTGCTCGATGCCCTCAAAGACGAGCAGGATCAGGGTATTACGATCGATTCGGCCCGCTGTTTCTTCAAGTCGGACAAGCGGGAATACATAATCATTGATGCTCCCGGTCACATTGAGTTTCTCAAGAATATGATTTCCGGTGCCGCCCGGGCGGAAGCGGCCGTTCTGATCATTGACGCTCATGAAGGCGTTCAGGAAAACTCCCGCCGGCACGGCTATCTCCTGAGTATGCTTGGGATTAACCAGGTCGTCGTCTGTATCAATAAAATGGATCTGGTCGACTACCGCCGCGAACGATTTGAACTTGTCAGGGACGAATATCTCGAATTTCTCCGGCATATTAACATCGAACCGAAGGCTTTTATCCCTGTCAGCGCCCGCGAAGGCGACAATATTATCAGTTTATCGGAACATACCGCCTGGTATGATAAAAGCTCACTGCTCGAAAGCATTGACGGCTTCACGAAAGAGCCCTCGCAGATTGATAAACCCTTTCGTTTTCCCGTCCAGGATGTCTATAAATTCACAGCGATGGGGGACGATCGGCGGATGGTCGTCGGGCGGGTAGTCACCGGCACGATCGACGTCGGCGACGAGGTGATATTCCTGCCTTCAGGCAAATCTACGCATATTAAATCCATTGAAGGTTTCAATACCGCCGAGCAGAAATCTGCCAGGGCCGGGCAGTCTACAGCCTATACGTTGGATACGCAGATTTATATCAAGCCGGGCGAGATCATGTGTCGCAAGGAAGATGAATCAATGCTGGTGAACACGACGTTCAAGGTCAATATTTTCTGGCTGGGCCGGCGGCCCATGATCAAGAATAAACGCTACAAGCTCAAGCTGGCTACGGCCCGTGTTCCCGTCTGGCTGCGTGAGATCAACACGGTCATGGACGCTTCCAATCTCACCACCGATACCAACCGGCAGCAGATCGAGCGGCACGATGTCGCGGAATGTATTTTGGAGACATTGAAGCCGCTGGCGGTTGATCTGGCCAGTCTGATTACGCACACCGGGCGATTTGTGATAATCGACGATTATGAGATTTCCGGCGGCGGCATTGTATTGGAAGATGTAAAACTGGATACCAGCCGCACCGAAGAGCATGTCAAGCAGCGGGAACAGCACTGGCAGCGGTCAGCTTTAACGCCGGGCATTCGCTCGGGACGTTACAACCAGAAGGCTACGCTGGTCATTCTGACTGGCCCCGTCGGCGCCGGCAAAATTTCATTGGCTAAGCAGCTTGAAGAAGAGTTGTTTAATGCGGGTCGTCTGGTTTATTATCTTGGTTTGTCCAACAGCTTGCTGGGAGTGGATTTGGACATTCACGACCCTGCTTTCAAGGATGAGTATCTCCGGCGGCTGGGCGAAATATCCCATCTGTTTACCGATGCGGGTGTTATTTTAATAACGACGGTCAGCGATCTGGACGATTATGAACTTAAAATGATCGAAACATTAAATCAACCAGGCGATTATTTGGTTGTAAATGTCGGAGAAAATCGTTTTAATCATGTTGAGCCGGATTTAATACTGAAGCATGATTTTGATGTGAACGAAGCCGTGAGCGAGATATGCGGCCTGCTGAGTTCCCGGAATTATCTGATGGAATACTATCTGTAAAAACAATGTCATTCAGGGTTTTTTATAAATCCAGAGGGTATTCACTACGTTGCGTGACCACCAGAGTCAATTTATATCCAATTGGGTCGAAAGCTCCTGACAGAGCCGGGCGTAAGCTTTTAATCCGCACATCATTACGTTCCGGCAAAACGGGTATTTACAATCGGAACGAGTATATTAACACTACCTAAACCTAACAAATTTTATGAGGTAATCTGTGCAGCGAAAATTAGAACTGAAGCGTATCAGTGACGAAGAGCAAATCAAGTCGTCCGGATTAATTCTTGATTTCGATGAAATAGCCCGCAAAGGCGAGATGTCCAAAGAGGAAATTATGATCGCCAAAAGCTACGGTATTTACCGCTCACGCGATCCGAAAACTCACATGGCCCGCGTGGTCATTCCCGGCGGCAAGCTGACCTCCGTCCAAGCGCGAGCGCTCGCCAAACTATCGAAAAAATATTCTCCTGACCGAATTTCTTTTACTACCCGTCAAGCGGCCCAGTTCCATTGTCTGAAACTTACCGAGCTATCTTCCTTCTTGCGCGATCTGGCGGCTAATAATCTCACGACATTTCATGGCTGCGGCGATAATAATCGCAACGTGGCGGCATGTCCCTGGGCGTCCATCTGTCAATATCGCCGTTTTGATGTCCTGCCCTACGCTCTGGAAACCGCTCAGTATATTAATGCTTGCCGCGATCTGGATAACCTGCCGCGTAAGTTCAAGATAACCTTTTCCGGCTGCGGCGGTAATTGCGGACAGCCCTATATTAATTGCATCGGCGCCGTTGCCGTCCTGCGCGAAAACAACGGCGTGCAGGAGCCGGGCTTCAAGATCGTAATGGGCGGCGGCATGGGCTGGAAGCCTTTTGTCGCTCAGGAAGTATATTCCTTTGTGCCGGCGAAACAGATTGCCAGAGTCTGTCGGGGTATCGCGGTCTTGTTCCGGGAACATGGCGATCGCTATGTTCGTAAATATGCCCGCTTGAAGTTCGTTGTGCATCGCAAAGGTATTGAAGCCTGCCGGGAACTGCTTAATGATATTCTAGACCGGGAAGGTGTGGACCGTTCGCGGATTTTGACAGAGCCGATCGAGGATGCAGGGAAGGAAGTTGCCCTGCGCCCGCTGCGCGATCCTGATCCGCGGGATGACAATGGTCTTTCAATCGTACGAATCATGATTCCCAAAGGCGAAATCGCCTCGGATCATCTGGCGTTGATCGCCGATCTGGCCGAAAAATACGCCGACAAGCATGTTTACAGTACCAACCGGCAAAATCTCGAACTGCACGGCATCAAACCCGAACGGGTCGCCGCGCTGAAGGAGGAACTCAAGCCAACCGGACTGCGCACGGAAGGCTTTTTTGGCTTGCAGGATGTGGTCAGTTGCGTCGGCCGGACCTACTGCCCACTGGCCGTCAGCACCACGCACAACCTGTTCGACCTGATACAGGATCTGATCAGCCGGGATAAATATATCCCGATTCGGGAAAAGGTTCTGATCAATATTACCGGCTGTCCGAATTCCTGCTCGCCGTATCGCATCGCTGATATCGGATTGCGCGGGATGAGGGTACGGGAAAATTCCGGGTCCAGCGAAGGCTACCAGATGACCATCGGCGGTACGCAGCAGCATTTCGGGCTGCTTCTTGGAGAATTTAAGGAAAGCGATTGTGTTCGAGTAATAGAAGCAATTCTCGATACCTATCTCGATGTATGCAGCAAAACCGATGAATATCGGACGCTGGCCGAACATGTGGAGAAAAAGGGGATCGACCTTTACAAAGAAGCGGTCGCGGCCTTGAAAATTTCTTATCAGATGGTCCCTGAACCGAACGAATGCTCAACCTTTACCGGCGAAGGTGACACCACGCTTGATTTCAACACCATTGCCCGCGATATCCCGTGTCAGAATGCCTGTCCGGCAAACACGAACATTCCCGAATACATCCGGCTGATTTCCGAAGGGCAATACGAAAAAGCCCATCTGATCAATCAGGAAGACAATGTGCTTTCAGGGACGTTGGGGCGCATCTGTACCCGGCCTTGTGAAGATGGCTGCCGGCATCAATGGACCAATACACTGGGCCCGGTGCGGATTTGTCATCTGAAACGATCGGCTGCCGACTACAAACCGGAGAAAAGCAAACCGTTGCCCGCCTGGTATGGGCCGACCGGCAAGAAGGCGGCAATCATCGGCGGTGGACCGGCCGGCCTGGCTGCCGCTCGTGAACTTAAACGTTATGGCCATGAGGTGACCATTTATGAACGCCTGCCTTATGTCGGCGGACAGATAAGAACCGGTATTCCTCAGTTCCGCCTGCCGCGCGAGATTCTGGAAGAGGATATCAATGCGATTCTTGATAGCGGCATTGAGGTCAAACTCGATCAGGGCATCGATAACACCCAATTACAGCAGCTTCTGGATGATTATGATGCGGTTTTGATTGCCGCCGGGGCGAATCAGCCGAATGTGCTAAGTCTGGACGATTTACCGGACGGCATCGCTCGCGAGGGGCTGAATTTCATGAGAGCCTTCAACGACGACGAAGAACTCTCAGTTGGCGACAATGTTGTGATTATCGGCGGCGGCTTTACGGCGGTGGATTGCGCTCGTTCCGCCCGGCGGATTTCGCCCAATAGCAACATTTCGATTATGTATCGACGCGGTGAAGCCCAGATGGCCGCTACCGAAGACGAACTGCATGAGCTTTTTGAGGAGGCGATTCGGGTCGAAACGCTGGTGACGCCTGTCCGTGCGGTTATGGAAAACGGCAATCTTAAGGCCGTTGAGTTCCGCCGGAATATTCTTGGCGAACCTGACGAATCCGGTAAGCCCAGATTTATGCCGGTCGAGGGCAGTGAATTTGAAGTGCCCTGCGATACGTTGATTGTGGCGATCGGCCAGACACAGGAAAAGAATATTCTACCTGAAGGTGTTACCATCACCAATTGTCACATCACTTCGCAAGCGGGGGTGTTTGTGGCGGGCGATTTTTCCATGGGCAATGGCGATGTGATTAACGCTATTGGCGATGCTAAAAAGGCCGCCGACGTCATGGACGAATACCTCACGGGGAAAAAACGGCAGAAACCGGTTGTTAAAATCGAGCTGGCTGAAGACACCGGCCGTATTCGCGATTATGATTTGCTGGCTTCGGAGCCGATGCCGGTGATCGATGTTAATGACCGCGATATCGTAGCCGAAGTCGAAACCGGCTTCACCAGAGAACTGGCTCATAACCACGCGTTGCGGTGTTATCTCTGCAATTACAAGTTCGAAATTCACCAGGATAAATGCATTTATTGCGACTGGTGTATTCGCGTTTCGCCGCGCGACTGTATCCGCCGGCTCAGTGACTTGCAGCGGGATGAAAACGGCATCGTAACCGGCTACATCGAAGTCGCCAAAACCGAAGGGGATAAAATAACGTATATCTGGATCGACAGCGATAACTGTATCCGCTGCGGCAACTGCTACAACATCTGCCCGACCGATGCTATTTCCCTGCGAAAAACCGATCGTGTCAACTGTCAGGAATAATCATATATTCCTGATTGATCCGGGTATCAGTCCGACGATAAATCACTTTGTGCCTCAGTGCCTTTCTTATACAAAAAAAGGCTGCTGACCGTTAAAAGCCAGCAGCCTGTGAGAATTTGCAACAAGAGGAAATATTTTATTTATTTCCCCGGCGGAAGTCATGCATCTGCATGATGGGGAATATCATATTATGCAAAGCGTCTGCGTAATACCAGTCCGCCCAGACCCAGCAGCGCCAGGCTGAAAGGTTCCGGAACGACTTTGATGGAGATGGGATCGATAGTAACCTCTCCAAGGCCAGGACCAAAATCAGCTTGAGTAACAGCGGTCAAAGAGTCATCCCAATCGAGATTTTCATCATCGGGAAGTTCGGTGCCATCGGCAAAATCATCTATCGTAAGAATAGTATCTACAGGAGTGTCAGATTTGATATCGAAGGTCAAGGTATAAACAGGGGTAGAAGGGCTTAGAGCCTCAGTTTTCGTACCCAGAATTTTCATGAGCCGAACTTTTTTCGACTGTAATATACTATCGGTTACCGGTAAACCTTCAGAACCGATTGTGTCTCCGAGCAATTCTGTGTCCAGATTTAACTCGCCTGTAATATTTTCAACGTAGTCTTCTGAACTGTGGTTGATAATAATGCCACCGGTATAGAATGAAAAAATTTCATTGGTATCGTCAAGCAGGACAATGGTAACGGTATCACCAGCATTGGCAGTATAGTTTTCACCATCAAAAGCCAGTCCCTGAGGATTGAATTTCAAACCCGCAAAAGATGGGCTTACCAGGGCAACTACCAATAATGTAACAGTAATAACAAATAGTCTCTCTCTCATTTTTTATTTCTCCTTGTTAAAGTGGACCTCCTTTGATTTTAAATTCGTATCGGAGGTAAATTAAGATTACTTGAACAGAAATGAAAAAAACTCTTTTCTCCCAGTTTGTTAAAAAATACTCTCACTCTCCCTTTTTGTTTTATGAAAGGTACTTGCAGCGGCCGAAACCACTGCAAGTACCCGAAACATCAAACACAGTCAACTCAGACTAACAGCTTCAGATATTGCAATTACTTGTTTCTCAGGGTTGAGAGCAACTGCAGAAGGTCCAGACTGTTAATCACGCCGTTGTCGTCCAGATCGCCGCCCAGCGGGAATTCACGATCAGGTTTGTTCCGCAGGTAGGAAAGCATCTGCAGAACATCCAGCGAGTTGACAACGCCGTTACCGTCAAAGTCGCCCTTGAGCACGCAAGGACAATCGTTGCAGTAATCGGTCTCGATAGCACCGAGATCGACTTCGTTGCATTTGACACGGCAGTTTTCGCCGAGCATGTCATGTTTGATACAAGCCGGCAGCAGTTCGGCCAGACCGTAGTCGATAGCCGGAGAATCTGCACCAGGCGTGAAGTCGCCATTATCAGCATCAACGAACTGCGGGTCGGTAACCAGAACGGTTTCCGCACCGATCAGAGTCCAGGTACCCTGTTTGGTGATACCGGGAACATCAACGCCATCCTGAAGAAGGACGCGATTCAGTTCCAGATCGGTATTAACCATGAAGATCTGGTCTCTTTCGAAGGTCAGGTTGATGGTGTTACCCCAGATGATGGAGTTACCGATGAACAGCGGACGACGTTTGTCAACATCCTGCTGTTTGTTCAGCGGGGTGCCTTCGGTGTACATCGCGCCGCCATTGCCGCCGCCAACCATGTTGTTAGCCAGCGTGCAGTTAATGAACTGCGGTACAACCTTGGGATCATTGCTGCCGCAATAGGTGTTGTAAACCGCGCCGCCGCTGCTGCCGGCATAGTTGAACCACATACCGGTGTTGATAACATCCAGCACACGGCAGTTGTCATTGAACATTGCGCCGCCGTCATTGGCTTCGTTCTGAGAGAATTCGCAACCGTAGATCTTGGTGACCGGGTTGTCCTTGTTGTACAGAGCGCCGCCGGCATCGTCAGCGATGTTATAGCGGAAGACGCTGTCGCAGATGCTCAGGTAGGTATTGAAGCTGGCAACTGCGCCACCATACTTCTGGGCGCCGATCACGGTGAACGGCGGGTTGCCGGTCATGGTCAGGCCGATACCGTTGTTAATGAACTCACTGTAAACGATGGTGCATTCAGCATCTTCGTTGGCGATAGCGGCACCGTTAACCAGGCCGATATTGTATTCGAATTTGCTGCACTTGATCAGGACATCGCCCTTCTTGTTCTTGATAGCGCCGCCGTTGGACTGACATTCATTAGCGATGAAGTTGCAGTTCTCAAGGATCGGAGCGCCTTCGTAAACATACAGGCCGCCGCCATCATAGTAAGCCCAGTTGTCACGGAATTCACAGCAGCTGACGATCGGTGAACCTTTGCAGAACATGCCGCCGCCGTTGTTCCATTCGTACTTGGTGGTACTGGTGCCGTTGGCATAACCGCCACGGATGACAAAGCCATCCAGCACAGCGCTGTTGTCAATGTGAGAACCGGCATAGACAACGGTCCAGGAGTTGTCAGCAAACGGTTCCGGATCAATACCGGCATAGTCATTGTCTTCCATGTCACCGCTCAGGATGGAAAGCTGAGTCTTTTCATTGTAGCACTTGCTGGTTTCGGTTCCGAGGAATCCGCCATAGATAGCTACATTGTTCAGCAGTGCAAAGTATTCATCTTTGCAGCGGTGGCAATCGGTCGGTTTGTAGGTACCCTGGGCAACCCAGATCTCTACACATTCAGGAACACAAGCAGAAGGATCAACCTCACCCTTCAGAATCGCATCGGCTTCTGCCAGAGCGTCCTGCAGGTCAGAGAAAGCGGTAGGCCAGTAGTAGCCGTTCTGATAACCGGTTACATCGTCATCGACGAATACCACGCGTTTGTGTTCGTAAGCACCGAGGTCCGGTTTGCAGTCACAGCAGATGCCGAAACCGGCAGCCGTTTGAGCACCGGGGATGTTAACAACACGCTGATTGCAGTCGCGATCTTTGTTATCGATAACTTCCAGCGGAATGATACGTTTATCGGCAGCGTCAATCGCCGGAGAAATAATCTGCAGTCTCAGATCACAATTAGCGGCATCAACAAACAGCGGATCAGCCGCAGAAATCGGGCCGTCTTTGATATAACCGGCATCGTCATTAACAATAGCCGGAGAAGTCAGACCGCCGTCAATAATGCAGGAACCAAAGTAAGAAGGTTTGTTGTTGGCTTCCAGGAAGATTTCGTCGCCGATAGCGGCGTCATCAGCCCACAGAATGCTGTTGTAAACCTTGATGGTGCTGCCGTTGCAGTAAAAAGCGCCGCCTTTACCTTCGAAAGTATCTTCCACATTGTTGGAGTAGAAGGTGTTGTTCATGAACAGCGGGCCATTGATGGACAGAATGGGGGTAATGTCAATCGTGCCATCAAAACGGCTGTCAATGTTCGAAACGGCGCCACCGGCATAAGCCGCGGTGTTGTCTTTGAATACACAATTGTAGAACTGCGGATGGCTGCGATAATTATCAACAGCGCCGCCGATTTCGAAGGAGTAGTTGTCACAGAAGCTTACGCCAACGAACAGCGGATCAGCATCATTGTTGCTGACAGCGCCACCCCATCTGCCTGCCGTATTTTCGACGAAGCAAACGGTCTTGATCAACGGAGTGCTGTCTTCAACATACAGACCACCGCCACCGGCCCAGTCACAGTCATCGCCATCGGCCCAACCGTATTTGACGGTAACGTTTTCCAGGATACCAGCGCCTTGAGGGCCAACCGCGGTTACCACATGGTAGCTGTTGTCGGTCATGATGCAGGGATCGCAGATGTTACCGGACAGAATGGTCTGCGGATGACAGTAGTCGCACAGATCGCAGTCACCGCATGCACATTTGCTGCCGTAGTTGTACGTGCCGCAGCCGGCATCGCATACTTCGCAATCGCTGCAGCAGGCGATGTTCTTGTACATGGTGTTGGGATCCGGTTCGGTGCAGCCGCAGGCGTCGTTAGCGGTATTGCCGATGAAACCGCCCAGAATCTTCACACCTGCAATCAGGCTGAAGGTTTCGGAACGGTCGCACTCGTCAATGGCCGGTACCGTCTGACACTGCGGACAATCCAGCGTGATGGTTTCGCAGGTTTCAGTCGGTTTGTAAACGCCGACGGCAACTTTAACCACGACAGGATCACAAGGGTCAGCAAAATTTGCTGCCGCGGCCAGACCATCCTGCAGATACTTGTAAGCGTTGGCCCAACTGGAGCCGTCGCCGCCGCATTCTACAGATTTGTCAACATAGATAACTTTCATATCCAGATCAAAATCTGGGACGTCATTGTTCTCTTCGGCTATTGCCACAGAGCCGGCCAAAAAGGCCATACACAAAGTAAGTAAAATTTTCGTTTTCATGGTAGTATTTCTCCTAATAAAATACCTGAATCTTCACCTCTCCTGGGTGGTTAGCTACGGCGGTTGCTTTCGTACCACCCATTCACATTAAAAAAGCAGAAAAAACATCTTTACCCTACTGCATAGGCACTCCTCCTTTCCGACTGTAAACTCAACGCATTGCATATGGGGTCATGGTTGCATAATTGATATGATTGAAATAGCTTACAGAGGTGTCTGCTCAGAACCGATCCGCCTTGTGATACTGGAAAAGGGTCTGTCCCTGATTGCCTGATGTCTCGGCAAATCATTCTGATTGTGTTATAAACACCTGTAAGCGTTAGTCTTTCCATGATCCTGGTCGCGTCCAATCATTCCTGTATAAACTCTCTTCTCTCTTTTGACGTAAACACGCCACACGATTATCAAATCAGGTTATCTGGCCATTTTTGCCTCCACAGCCGAACCTGTCTTGAGTAATACTGCCCTGGAATGACTGTATTGTTTGAAACCAGGCTTTTGAGTTTGCTCCCCGACACCATCGCCATGGTTTTCAATTCTCCTGCTTTTTTCTCTCTCTTTTTGTCCTTTCTTAAATCTTTTTTAAATGCTTGACGGTTCGATAACCGAATGTTATAATGTAAGTTACAAAGCAATGAGGGCGCATAAACAAACCGTCCTCGTTGTTGCAGGGTGAACCGATTCTCTACACACCACCACCACTCGGTTCACCCATTTTTTTAAATGGGTTCTGTTTACAAACTAACAATTCGATCGTTACCGGTCTTAGCGACCATCAAAAAAGCGCATACGGATATTCCTACTTCTCTCTACACAGAAATAAACCCGCATGAAACAGCTTTTCTCTCAAAGAATGGCACTCTTCACTCTCCCTTACAATTGCCATCATTGTCGTTTTCTCTCTAATCCTTGTTAACATCGTAATCAAAAAAAGCCACAAAGCAACGAAAAAATATAAAAATTTTGTAGCCATGTTCGTAAGTTGTTGATCTCAAGATACTTAATATGCCATAACTTTTAGCGATTCGCTTGGTTCCACTGGTGTATTTCTAATATATTTTTCAGCATTTTGCTGACACGCTCTATTATAAGACTGGCATGACCAAAAGTACAATTAAAATCATATTAAAATTAATATTATTTATTAATACTGATATTATAGGTATAAACGTTTTAACTGTGACAATATATCATCGAAAATAATAATATGCGGAAGATTTTTTGAAATCAATGGGGATATTTGAGAAATGGAAAAAGGAGGGATTTATAAGTCTATAAATTAAAGATATTTACAGATAGTATAACTGGGGTGATTTAACGCACTCTGGCATTGGTAAGTACAGCAGTATCCTGAGCTGAGCGTTTTGTGATTTTGCCGGACAATTTGCTTTTGCCGGCAAGGTCGGAAGTAAACGATAGCGAGGCCCCTTTGGTTTCGAGTTTTCGCAAGTTCATTTCAAAGCCAGACTTAGAATTATCAACGGCGTCACGAACCACGGTGACGGTTTTTTCACGCCGCAATAAACCCAGCACGGTGTGCTTTAATGTGGATGTCAGCCCCACACCAAAGACGACAAACTGGTCGGCCTTGAGCTCAGATAATAAACGGTCGGCCCGAGGCATATCGAAAGGATCGTCGCCTCGAATCTCAAAAACGATCTGCTGATAATCATTCATTAGATGACGTGGCAGGTCCATGCGGTGGTCCGGGCTGAAAGTAATATTTGAAGACAACGTGGTATAGTTGATTTTTTTCTGGCCAGGATCGCCCTCCAGACAATAAATATCAGACTGATCATACAGATCGGGGCAGCTCACCGGCCGCCGGCACAGGGAAATCGATACAACCGGGATTCTCTCAACGCGCGACCAGGCAAAAAGCCGCCGGAAATTGCGAATCATTTCATGATAATTGATGTTGCCGTTGTACACAAGATCGTACTGGGTGTTGACATCAACTATAATGCGGCGAAATTTTCTTTTTTTCAGTTTAGCCACAGGTCAAAACCTCGCAAATAACACAATATTAGTAATTATGTCAGCAAACATTCATATGTTCATTGATTTTGAATATAAATGCTGTTTTTCAGACTGTTTATTGGCTCTGCTGTAATCCGTTGAAGCTGCTGATCTGGGTTGATACGCTTATATCTTGAGCATCGGATAGCCCAGATTGCCTCTTTAGGATCAAATAAAAAGTTTTTTTTTCGGCGGCTGCCGTTTTTGCCCTAAGTTGTTGTCATTCATACAATAGTCATTTATATTATAGCTCCAGAAAACGGAGATGACAAATTGAATGTGATGAATGATATAGCGATAAATCTAGATAAGTGTCGCGAAAAAATGGACCTGGGAGTTTTTTTTGAACAGGTCGGCCCTGTTCATGTTGAAGTGGGTTCCGGGAAAGGGACATTCCTGCTCAATCAGGCCCGACAACATCCGGAAATCAACTATTTGGGCATCGAATGGGCGAACAAATATTACCTCTACAGCGTTGATCGCATGAAACGCTGGGGCATGCGGAACGTCCGGATACTGCGTGCGGATGCCCGGGAATTTGTCCGGCACAACATCGCGGACGAAACTATTGATACGTTCCATATCTATTTCCCGGATCCCTGGCCGAAGAAACGCCATCACAAACGCCGTTTTTTCCAGCCGGCTAATATCACCGAGGTTTATCGGATTCTCAAGCCAGGCGGGCAGTTGCGGACGGTGACGGACCATGCCGGGTATTACGAGTTTATGTGCGAGGTGATGTTGGAGCATCCTGTCATTTCGCGGCAGTTTCGCAAGGTCGATTTCCTGCCGGTCGAGACGGCAGATGAAGGAGAATGGGTAGGGTCAAACTTTGAACGGAAATATATCAAGGAGCAAAGGCAATTCCATGCGTTGGCAATGGAGAAGCTCGGAGCCGGGAGTTAGAAGTTTGGAGTCAGGAGACGTATATCCAATTGGGTAGAAAGCTCCTGGCAGGACCAGGCGTAAGCTTTATCCACACATGATTACGTTTTGTCCAGGCGGACAGATTCATATGTGATGGGTATGAGCGTAACAAAGATAGAAAGGAATTCATAATGGAATGTAAAAAGAGTGAGAATATGGATTTTTGCACGTGTACATATACCAGTTGTGCGAAGCAGGGAGTATGTTGCGAGTGCATTCAATATCATCTGAAAAGTCGACAGCTGCCGGGTTGTTGTTTCCCGCCGGAAGCGGAGCGGACGTACGACCGCAGTTTCGAGGCATTCGCGAAAGCGTGGAATCTGTAAGCGAGTTGGCGATTAGATACTTTTTTGGATTAATTCCATTTTTTTGTGGTCCGTCACTTTCACTTTTTGTGTGAAATCGTATGCTGCTGGGTGGTAGTAACGCTTTTCAGGCGTTGTTCGTGGGAGGGCATGTGCGGCGTGAGATAGGCGATGCCGGCCCAGGCGATCAGGCAGGTGACCAGGCCGACGACGGCGCCGACCTTGAACCATTCGAAGAACAGAATATGGCTGTGGTAGCGTTTTTCGAGCATGCCAAGCGCGACGATATTAGCCGTGGAGCCGATGAGGGTGATATTGCCGCCGAGGCAGGCGCCCTGGAGGAGGGCCCAAAGCAGCGGCGTTTGTTCGAGGCGATTGACCACCGGCATGAAGCTGGCGACAAAGACGATATTATCCACGAAAGCGGAACCGATCGCCGAGATGGCGATGATGACCGGCGTGAGCAGGCCGGGACGGCCCTTGAAGGCCCCCTGGAATGCGTCAGCGATTTTTTCCGTAACCAGCGTATGTTCAAGCGTGCCGGCCACGGCGAACAGCATCATGAAAAAAAGCAGTGTCCACCATTCGACATCGGACTCGACATAATGGCGGGCCCGGCGGTGCCGCCAGATCATCAGCAGCCCGGCGACAATCAGCGGGGCGACGATCAGAATAGTGTTGGGGGCGAGACCCAGCAGGTGTTCGATCTGATGGTGCAGGGCGATGAAGGTGAGCATGCCTACGAGGATTGCCAATGCCCGGCGGTAGGGGACCTGGACGAGCGGTCCGAGCCCGAGCCCCATTTCTCGGCGGATTTTCAGCCGCTCCGAAAGCAACCTGATGTCGTTGCGAAACCATACCAGCAGCAGGCCCAGCGTGGCCGTGAGCGTAACCAGCATGATGGGGAATGACCATAGCAGAAAATCGGCGAAGTTCAGGGGCGGCGTGGCGCTCTGACCGATAAGGATACCGACGGGGTTGCCGAGCATGGTGCCGGTCGAGCCGACATTGGTGGCCATGACGGCGATGATCAGGAAAGGGACGGGGCGGATTTTTAGCGTGTCACAGACCTGGAAGATCAGCGTGGCGACGAAGATGATGGAGGTAACTTCATCGACCGCGCAGGCCATGAACGCGGCTAGAACGACGATAATAACAACGAATTTTTTGCCGGTCATGTGGCGGGTTTTAATAACGTTTTGAATGATCCAGGTAAAGAGACCCAGTTCCTTGAGAACGCCAACGGTGACCATCATGCCGACGAGAAACAGGATGACATCGAGCTTGCATTCCTGGATGAATGTTGGCAGGTCAAGGACATTCGTACCCATCAGAGCGCCGATGCCGACAAAGGCGATTGCCAGACGAAACGTCCAGAACATCAGCGTGGACATGATAATCATGATGAAAATGGAGCAGGAGATGACCTGTGAGCGGTCGAACTCGAACAAATGTGCAAGCAGTCCCATTGCGACACTGACGCTAATAGCGATCAGCATGCGGAAAGTTATGTTTTGTTTTGATAGCTGGTTGTTGTGAGACATTCTGGGTTGATGGGTTAAATGGGTTAAGTGATCAATTAATTAGTTTTTGTTGCGGTTACATTTTTTGACGTATTTCATGATACAATATTCTCCGATAGCAAACGTTTAATCGTGGTTATACCCAATTGGGTAGAAAGCTTTCGGCAGGGCCGGGCGTAAGCTTTTTATCCGCAAATAATTACGTTCCGATAAAACGGGTATTTTCAATCGGAACGAGTATAAATACAGGCAGGATGCCTGCGATACAAGTTTCCGCCACAAGAACTAACTACTCACGGAGAATTTTTTTTAGGAATTTTTCCAGGGCGACGACACCGACGAGTTTTTTATCCTTAAGCACGTAGCCGTGATTGGTGACGAGCCGCGCCATCTCGCGCGCGACCTGCACGGCGGGCGCATCTTCGGAGACGGTGGCGTAATCATTGGTCATAATCTCGGCGAGCCAGGTCTTGCTTTCCTTGCGCAACAGTTCAGCAAACGGTTCAAAATTCAGCACGGAGCTCAAGTCTTCCATCCAGAGGATATAATCCGGCAGGCAGACCCGCAGCAGTTCATGAGCCGAAACGACGCCGATCAGGTCGCCGTCATTATCGACCACGGGCAGTTCCTCAATGTTGTGCCGGACGAACAGGTCAATGGCATCCTCCAGTGTGTCGTGCTCATGCAGCTTGACCCCGACCGGCTCCATGATATGCCGGGCACTGAGGTAATCGGGCAGTACCATACCGTGCCGGTGGAAAAATTCCCAGATGTCGCCCCGCGTCGGCAGCCTGGCGATCTTTTCGACCACTTCGGGATTCTGGCAGATTTTCGTCAGGGAGCTCAAGGCTTGCAGGTAAGACCCTGGAGCGGCTTTGGGGGCGAGTATGAGTATGAGCAGCTTGACGGGCACCGAATCGGCCGCATAAGCGATGCCGTCAGGAGAGGTGGCGATGGCAATGGCAATCGTATTCAATAACTCCAGCCGCAGATGAGGGACGGCCAGACCGGAGCAGACAATGGCCGGTGTCTGATCTTCCAGTTCCAGTAACAGCCGGAGGGTATTATCTATATCAGCGATTTTATTCTGCTGATACAGCAGATGCAGCATTTCATGCAGAACCGCGTCACGGTCGGCAGATTCCGTCCGGCAGATAATCTGGCCCGGTTGAAACAGAGTAGAAAAATCGACGCCGTTGATTTTGTTGGTCTGCATGAGTTTTCCCAAAACAAACACATTATGATGAATGAGGAAACCAACGTCAACACATAAAAAAATATGGCTGTCTGCGCAACAGGTGCGAAGATACTCAAAGATGCCGATCCCGCTGTATAGATGAAAATGCTATCAGGTCATTTTATCATAGAAGACTATTTAAGCATACCCCGAAGTCCGGGCGCTGTCAAGAGGAATATGGGTGAAGAAAAGGGTGAAAAAACGGTCGGTTCGATGTCTTATCGAGGATGATCGATCTGGGAAATCTGCTCGTACAGGTTTTTATACAGCTCCGGCGGGGTGCTGGTGTACCAGTAGCCGGCACTTTTGGCGGTCTGAGCTGCGAAAAAGAAGGCCAGGACCGTTATCAGGGCGTAACCGGCGAGCGAGAGTTTGAATGTTTTATTCGTTCCGAAATGCAGGGCCCGGGAAACATGGCAACTGTTGATGCAACTGAAACAGGCGGTACAGCGGGTGGACCGAACAGCTATCCGGCGATCGACCGGTATCTGGTTCGGGCAGGCCCGGGTACACTTGCCGCAGCCGGTGCATTTATCTTCCTGGCGTCGCACCGCTACAGGACTGAATAACGACAACAGACCCAGCAACGCCCCATAGGGGCACAGGTACCGGCACCAGAAATTCTTTATCAGTATAGACAGAACCGCCAGTATCAGTAGAACCACCGTAGTCGTCATGCTGATGTGACTGAAGAAATGGTACATTTTAATATCGGCAATCCGGTTATAGGGGCCGTAAATGAATTGTCGGAATTCATCAAGCGGCATAAGCAGGATATGATAGAGGAAAAATGCCAGCAGCACATATTTCAGCGACCGTAACGGCAAGTCGATCCATTGTGGCGGATTAAGATTGCCCCCGAAGAGTTTTCGACCGGTTTTCCATAAATACTCCTCCGCCGTACCGATGGGGCAGACCCAACTGCAAAAGCCTCGCCGGACAGTAATCGCCAGGATCAGAGTCACAGAGAAAATGACAAGCCCCGCGGGGTGGACTTCATTGGCAATGCCGGTTTTGCAGAAATAGCTCAGGCTCATCAGGGAGCTAATCGGCAGATAGGCTTCGACTGCCGGTGGCCGGTGTTCGACGGGACCGGTCATCTGCTGCAGCGAGTTAACGAAACCGCTGAACTCGATGCCAAGCAGAATAGAAAAGAGTATGAAGCCGAATTGCACTGCCGGACGTATCCAGCTGTGATGGCGATTGTTTACAGAGTTTCTGGTTTGATGAAAAATAGCCTTATCTGTATCACGCATAGGAAAATCTTTCCTTAAGCTTTTTTAAACCCTCTTGTTCGATTACATCTGCGAAACGCTCTCTTTCACTCATCTCGTACTTTATAATAGAGAGCAAATGGTCCATCTGGGCAATGAATTCCAGTTCACTTACGGTTGTCAGTCCAACAGCCCATTGCGGCCGCCGGCCCATTCGTCCGCCGATCAGCACGTTGAATTGCAGGGGAAAAGGTGCAATAGCCCCGACCGGACATGCCAGGATGCAACTCCCGCAGCCGAGGCATTGATCGCGGTTTATTAACGGCAGGCGATCCGATATTTCAATCGCGTTCTCTCTGCATGTTTGCAGACAGATGCCGCACCGGGTACATTTTTGCAGCGTTTCCCGGGGAAAAAGCCGGGCGATGATTCCCACGTCTTTTATCTGGGGCATGGTGCAGGCATTCGGACATGCCGCCAACGCAAGTTTCAGCCGCATATGATGCAGGATCTTTGTGTCGTGTTCATCGATCTTTTCGATAGTTTCTGTCCGGTCAAGTAATTCTATGAATTCGTCAAAAAGAGTCGTCCCGCCGACCAGGCTGAATCGGCATCTGCCCATCATCCCCCGGCAAAAATCGATTTGACAGTATCTTGAGCCGATTTTATAGAGCATACGAGGAATATTCCGGTAATAACCCTTTATTTGCTTACAGAGAATCTGAATCGAATTGAAAAGAAGAGTCGCCCCTGAAAAGTTTCAGAGGCGACTTATTTATTGAAAACACGGTGGTGGTTTATCCTGCCAGCGCGGCCTGCAGGTCGTTTTCGACAGTGTCGATCGGGGCGATTTCGAAGTTCTCGACCAGCACGTTCAGGACGTCCGGGGTGACAAACGCCGGCAGCGTCGGGCCGAGTTTGATCCCCTTGATGCCCAGGTGCAGCAGCGTCAGCAGAATGGCGACGGCTTTTTGTTCGTACCAGGACAGGATCATCGTCAGCGGCAGGCTGTTGACGTCGGTATCGAAGGCCTGGGAGAGGGCAACGGCAATCTGAATTGCCGAGTAAGCGTCGTTGCACTGGCCGACATCCAGCAGGCGGGGGATGCCGTCGATGTCGCCGAATTCGAGCTTGTTAAAACGGTACTTGCCGCAGGCCAGCGTCATGATCACGCAATCATCGGGCACGGCCTCGGCGAATTCAGTATAGTAATTACGTCCCGATTTTGCTCCGTCGCAGCCGCCGATTAGGAAGAAGTGTCGGATCTTTCCGGCTTTGACCGCATCAATCACCTTATCGGCCGCGTTCATAACCGCGTTGCGGCCGAAACCGATGGTAATCATTTTTTCCGGTTCATCCTCGGCGAATCCCGGCGCGGCCAGGGCGGCGTCAATCACCGGGCTGAAATCGCCATTGTCAATATGCCTAACATCCGGCCAGGCGACCAGGCCGCAAGTAAAGATGCGATCTTTGTAGGAATCACGCGGCTTCTGGATGCAGTTGGTGGTCATCAGGATCGCGCCGGGGAAAGCGTCAAATTCCTTATGCTGATCCTGCCAGGCGCCGCCGTAATTGCCGGCCAGATGCTTGTATTTCTTCAGGCCCGGATAAGCCAGGCACGGCAGCATTTCACCATGTGTATAGACGTTGATGCCTTTGCCTTCGGTTTGTTTCAGCAGCTCATCGAGGTCTTTGAGATCGTGACCGGAAACCAGAATAGCTTTGCCCTTAACCGGCGTAACGCGAACGGTTGTCGGTTCAGGATGACCGTAGGCATCGGTGTTGGCTTTGTCGAGCAGTTCCATCACCTTGAGGTTCAGTTCCCCGGCAGCCAGAGCGGTCGCGGTCAATTCCGCGACATCCGCAGGATTATCCGCCAGGTAACTTAAAATGTCGTGGAAAGAACCGAAAACCGCCGGATCGGAAACGTTCAATATCTGAGCGTGATCCATATAAGCGGCGGCACCCTTCAGGCCATAGAGGATCAATTCCTGCAAACCGGTAACGGTGTCGCCGAGATTTTCCATGCGTTTGGCGATATTAACGGCTTGCCCCTGGGCAACCATGCCGGCGACATCGGTCGCGGGAATAAAAGTGTCCACATGGGGAAACTCTGCCGGTGTCTGACCGGCTGAGGTGGCGGCATCAATATATTGTTTCTTGATCGTATCGCGAATCTGGACCGACTGACGGATGATGTCTGCAAGCCGTTCCGGGTCGAAGTTGACATTGGTAACGGTTGTGAACAGGGCTCTGACAACAAAGACATCGACGTCATTATTGATAACGTGGTGGGCCCTGGCGCGGTGGGCATATTGAGCAATGCCTTTGGTTATTTCGACCAGCAGGTCTTGCAGTGCCGCGGTATCGGGGTCCTTGCCGCAGACGCCCATCGTCGTGCATGCTACATTTTTTGCCTTTTGTTCACATTGATAACAGAACATACTCATAATTCTTCCTTTCGTTTCGAGTTTATCAATTAATGGGTTAAAGCGTTAATGTGTTGAAGAGATTCTTGAAGTATAGGCTTGATTTATTTCGTCGGCTATAATTTTCCCTTGAATGCTTATCGTTACATCACGAAGAGGGATAGATTTTCCCGATTGCTGCAGTGCCATTTCTGCAATTCTCTGTAATCCTGAGCAGCAGGGCACTTCCATGTGAACGATGGTCAGGCTTTTTATCTCGGAAGCTTTCAGGATTTCCGTCAGTTTATCCACATAGAAATGGCCGTCATCCAATTTTGGGCAGCCCACAACCACCGGATTGCCCCGGAGCAGCCTCTGATGAAAATCAGGTAGAGCGAACGGCACGCAATCGGCAACCAGCAGCAGGTCCGCGTTCTTGAAATAAGGAGCAGCAGGCGAAACCAGCTTCAACTGCACCGGCCAGTTCGCCAATTGCGACGGCATGTCGTCTGAAAAGTCCTGATGTTGCGGTTGCGGTTGTGGTTTGAGGGATTGAGCCAGTGTTCCCGGACAACCGCAGGGCAGATCAAGTTTGCTGGCCTGTTCATCTTTTTGTGCGAGATATTCCATAGTCGCATCTTCATCGAAGGGTTTGGCCTCGCGCTGCTCGATGGTAATGGCGTCCTGCGGGCAACTGCCCAGACACGCCCCCAGACCGTCGCAATAGGTCTCGCTGACAAGCCGGGCCTTGCCGTCGATAATCTGGATCGCGCCTTCGGCACAGGCCGTCACGCACTGACCGCAGCCGTTACATTTTTCTTCGTCGATTTTAATGATATTCCGTATAGCCATTAAACAATCTCCTTGCAGAACATGGGTTCAAAATCCGCCAGCGTATGGCTGGAGAGATGCTCGTAAAGTTCCCGATTGACTCGTTCAAGCAGGTCGCCAAAAAGACAGGTCTTGCCGTCGCAAAGCGGTTTGGTCAGTAGGCAGCGGTTAGCTTGAAACGGTCCTTCAAATGTTTCGTATATTTCCAGCAGGGTAATACTCTCCGGCTCCCTGTTTAGCTGAAAACCGCCGCCGGGTCCGCGAACCGATGTGACCAGTCCGGCCTTGACCAGCCGCTGCATGACCTTCGAGAGATGGTTCTCAGAGGCGTGCAGTGCTTCGCCGATCTGCGGGGTGGTAAATTTTGTTTCCGGTCGTGCCGCCAGCATCGCCGTGGTGTGCAGGGCGAGCGAGCAGGCTTCTGAAATTTTTATGGTGCTGTTCATGGTTCAACATCCTTTATAAGGTATTATGGTACTATTATACCATAATTATCGGCCGAGTCAATTCCCCCCCTATCATTTTTTCATAAATTTTTTCAGAGTGATGCTATTTTTCGTATGGTCCCGTCTTCTACGAAATTGTATAATCGTTCCGATTGGAATTCAGTTTATCTAAACGTAACTATTTGCAAATAAATGCATTACATCTAATCTTATGCCCTTTGGGTACAACAGGGTTATATACTCAAACTGACCGCAAAAAGATAAAAAATTACGGTAAATCATTGTTAAAAATACAATAATACTAAAAAATGCCGCCTTAAAAAAAATTAGTAACCGTTCACAGAAATTCCATAAACAACTCAATTTGTTAAAATA
>CAYZXY010000033.1:0-30652 GCA_964482555.1 uncultured Pirellulales bacterium | reverse complement strand
AAACCCGAAAAAATGTCAAGCATTATGTTGCAAAACTTTTGCACTAAGCTATATATGCCTGTTGGGGTAATTTTTACGAATGGTTTCTGTTATTAATAGCCTTTACGGGGAAAGTGCCTCATGAAGTAGTCAAAATCGCTTGTTGTATTTAACCCGGGATATGTGGAAAGGTTTGGATTTCCTACAAAACCATCTTCCAGCCAATCCCTGGTGATACTGTCTTGCCATTTATATTTATCCGCATGGCCATCGGCAAATCCCAGATTCGTTCCTTTTACATGCCAGTTTGCGGGTGGATCGCCCCAGTTGGGCACTTCAAGCTGCATTGTCCAGGCCCCCCAGTTCCAAACAATATTGCCGGCATTATCTTGCCTGGTGCTTTCGGCAAAAATAAACTTTTCACTGGGGCGCCTGATTTCATTCATTTTCCTGATGCCATATTTTTCAGTAGCCTCCTGATTACTCAAGCCGCCGCCCATATTATGGGTGTTTCTAATGGTGCAAACCATTGAATAGCTTCTGTACCCAACGTCATGCTTCACCGCCCTGTTGTCCGCGGGACAGTTAAACACTTCGACCGTTTCCAGATATTTCCAGATTTTACCATTCCTGAGCCCATTTAACTCTAATTCAACCGGTGCGTAGCCAAAATTCGATGCATTCACATATTGGCCATTATTATTTAGTTCCAGGGGGCCAAACACCCAGGCGTCTAAAAAATCATCACTTGCATTTGGGTTGTTTGGCTTAGTCCATGTGTATGAAGACATCATGACGCCATCATTATCTGACTGATACATGAACGAAGCTGTAGTTAATGTACGCAAATTCATCAAACACGGAATCATCATTGCCTGCTGCCGGGCAATGTTCAGCGCCGGCATCAGAATCGCCACCAGCAAGGCAATGATCGAAATCACCACCAGCAACTCAATTAAAGTAAAACCTTTTTTCGCTTTCATTGGACACTCCCTGGTTCGAGTTATTGTGATGTGGGTCAGACATCACGAACTGCTCCCACTTAATCTATGTTCTTAACCCTTTTCACCAATTGCCAGTACCATTCCAGGAATAACAGAATGCAATGTATCGCTATAATATTATAACAAACATCTACCTATAAATAAATGGACAAACATGCAAAAAATATGAACATTCTCGCAAAAAATGATGGAGAAAGGAAGAACTTATGGTATTGAAATGGGCGTTTGATGGGTGTTTGTTTGAAGTTTCTATAAAGTTATCGGCTTTTTGCTGTCTTTTGCATTCGCCTTGACGGCTTCAATTTCCTCAATCGTGCCCGGAATGGCAGGCCCAAGGAGGCGATTCCCCTCCGTCGTCACCAGCACATCATCCTCAATGCGGATGCCGCCGAAATCTCGATAAGCCTCTATCTGGGAGTAAGTTATAAATGTCTTAAATTTCTCCTCGCTCCGCCACTGATCGATCAACTCCGGTATGAAATAAATTCCCGGCTCCACCGTCACCACATAGCCCGCTTCCACGGCCTTCGCCAGCCGCAACGATTTCCAGCCAAACTCGCTCCGCCTTTGTATATCATCCGAATATCCCACATAATTTTCCCCCAGACCCTCCATGTCATGCACATCCAGCCCCATCATGTGCCCCAGTCCACACGGGAAAAACAACGCATGGGCGCCTTTCTCCACAGCTTCTTCCATATCCCCGTGCATCAGTCCCAACTCCGCCAGTCCTTTTGCCAGTGTCAGACATGCCCGGAAATGTACATCCCGAAACCTCGCCCCAGGCCGGATCATCTCGATCGCCTGCTGCTGGGCATCCCATACAATTTGGTAAATCTCCCGCTGTCGGGCTGTAAATGTTTTCCCCACAGGACAGGTCCGGGTAATATCGCTGGCATAATGCAAAGCTGATTCCGCCCCCGAATCGTTCAGGATCATATCGCCTTCCTGCATCTGGTTGCCGTGATAATGGTTGTGCAGCGTCTGGCCGTTTACCGTAAGAATCGTCGGAAACGCAATGTGCCCGCCTCGCGCCTGGGCAATGCCCTCGATCGCTCCAGCGATCTCCCGCTCATAAATCCCAGGGCGTGCCATTTGCATAGCCGTCACCTGCATCTCTCGGCTGATAACCAGGGCCTTTTCAATTTCCAGGATTTCTTCTTCACTTTTAATTGTTCGCTGCTGCACGACCGCCCGTATAAAATCGACCGACGTATGTGACGCCATCTCCGAAGGATTCTGTTCCAGAATTCGCGCCAGCTGCAGGAGGTTATCCTGTCGGTATTGCGGCAGGAAATGAATCGGTCTGTCCGCAATCTTTGCCCGGCGCAGCATCTCCTCAAACTGCGACAGTGAACCCGTTCGGTTCACGCCCACCCGATCTGCCCGTTCGCTCAGGCTCGGCTGCCGGCCCATCCAGACGATATCGTCAATCGTCAGGTCATCGCCGAAAATCCATTCTTCATCAATATCCAGATCAATTACCGCCCGCAGGCCCGCCATATCCAGCCCGAAATAATACAGAAAGGAACTGTCCTGCCGGAAATGATAGGTGTTATCCGGGTAGTTCATCGGCACGTCGTTATTGCCCATGAAAACCAGCAAGCCTCTATGGATGTTCTGTCGCAAGCGGCTACGCCGTTGCTGATATACCTGAATGTCAAACATGTCTTACGCCTTCTTTTTGCCGGTTAACAGGCTGACAGTAATCAGTACGATTACGGAAACCAGAATCGCCGGCAGGGCGGCATCCAGATCAAGCAGCCAGCCGGACACATATTTTTGTATCACCGCGCCCCATAACAGGGTTACCGCGGTGCCCGAAAGAATCGAGCTGATGGCCCCGATCTTTGTCGCCCGTTTCCAGAACATCGCGGCGATTAAGCTGGGGGTAATCGCCGAACCGTACACCGTATAGGCGTAGAGGGCCTTCTTAAAAAAGCCGGTTGTTTCGGCAAACGCCATCGTCACCAGATAGGCGATTATGCCGAACAGCAGCACCAGCATCCGGTTGAACAGAATTACCTTCTTTTCATTGGCATTGGGATTGATGTGCTTTAAATAGATGTCTTTGGTAAACGTCACCGACGGCACCAGCAGAAACGAATCCGCCGTCGAGACAATTATCCCCACGACTGTTACCAGAAAAACGATTCCTAAAACCCCCGGCATCAGATTTTTCGCCGAGTAGATGAGAATGTATTTTCCATTTTCCGGATCGGGCGTCATACTGGCCGATACCCAGGCGTTGGCAATGATCAGCATCTCAATTATGAAAGCCATAAATATCATTATGAGAACGGCCTTTCGTGCGCCTTTGGCATTCTTGCTTGCGAAAATGCGCTGATACTGATTCGCGTCGCCCATCACCAGCAGGAAAATCGGCAGCAGATAATTGATATAGTCCACCGGTTTGTAAACACCCCAGAACTCCATATGCTGCGTTTTATCCGCCATCATGGCAAATGATTCTGACATGCCGCTGAAGCCTCCCGCTTTGATCAGCAGCACCGGAAAAGCAATGACCACCGATGCCGTAATGATGATCCCCGTTACGATATCCGCGTATGCCAGGCTCAGCAGGCCCGCCAGCATGGTATATATAATGATAAAAATCGCCGCAATGATTGTGGCCGTCTGGGCGGTGAGTTTCGGCTCCACCAGTGATAACTGGCCGTTTTCAGGGAGTGACTGCACAACCATCTCTTTGGCACGTTCCTCCGGTATAAAGCGAATCCGGCAGATGGTATTGGTTTTAATAGCTGCAATGTTCTCGATATCCTTTGTTTTTTCCACGGTATCCACAATTATTTTTCGCGGCTCAACTCGTATGCTATAGTCAAATGCCTTTTCTGGCATTTCCGGCGGAGCAAACGAGACGCTTGTCGTCCCTGTCCAGTCCTCCGCCGGTCGGTAAACGATGCGCCCTTTCTTAAGTTGACGGGCAGTAACCGTATCGCCTGCCTGCAGCAAAACCGGTTCTTTGTCGCCGGCGATCACTTCCAGCACCGCGCCGCCGGCATTAAACTGATAACTCACAATGACCATGTAGGCAATGATCAGGGCGACCACCGCCAGCATTCTGGCCCTATTGCCGAAACGGTTCCCGATAATCTCCGGCACTGTCGTCGCTTCGATATTACGTGCCCGCATTGCAATCATAGACAGCATAATCATCCCCAGCAGCGTCCCGAAGGGAATAATCATCGCTGCCATGCCGGAGTTGTAGGTTTCCTCGGCATTACCGACGATGGAACCTGTTCCGATCCAGACTGCCAGCATCGTGCACACCATGATCCATGGCGACAGCGACCGGCCCGCCACCGCGAAATCGTCTTCCGTTTTCACTTGCCTGGATTTATATATGCCAATGCCCGTTAACAGGAACAAGTACACGAAAATCGCTAACAGATAAACCATTTACTACTCCTACCATTGAATATTTATTCGACGACGCATCACCTAACCCGGATAAACCGGAAACACGAAGCACGAAATCCGAATGACGAAGCCATGTCCCCATGACGAATATCGAAAGATATACAATTGTAATTTTTGCTCCATAGTGATTCACCCTGCAATGTCTCTATGGATATCATAGCCCATACGTGGAAAACAACACTCTGAAGCAAATTTTCGACATGGATCCTTCGTCATTGATTCCTCATCCTGAATTCGTTATTCGTAATTTTCCTGCCATTCTGCGCAAGATTTAAGTCTTTATACCCAAAGGGTATGAGAATTCCCGCCAGGGTCAGTCGTAAAAGCTATGCCCACACGTAGTTACGTTTGGACAAAACGGGAATTTTCAATCGGAACGAGTATAGAAACTCACATCATACCTCCCATGTTCCACGTTGGACATCCTCCGTTTCCCGTCCTACTTCTTAACCCGCCAGTCCACCCGCTCTTCATGTTTGAAGATGCTTGCGATGAACGCCGCCAGTTTCGGATCGTGTTTTTTCAGATTCTCACGATTGTTAATCGTTTTGCCATTGGATAATTCAATATGATTGGCGTTAAAATAAGACTGCACCCCCTCGGCGAAATAGCGAAAACGACTTTTCATCGCCGCGGTGTCTTGCCAGAGATTTTGTTCTTTGGCGTTCTGATAAAGCTTTTTCATCTCCTCATCAAACCGGTTGTCGTTTCGATCGAGACCTTTTTCATATTGCTGGACGTTTTTCTGATTGGCGTAATCGGGATCGATTTCCCGCATGCCGGTGACAAAATAAACCAGTAACGCCATGTCGTGCACCAGCTTACTGCCGCCGCTTTTTTCCCAGCTTTGGTGGTTTAATAACTGCCTTTGCGGAATGGCGATGCGAACCGGCGGCGATTGGGCCCGGCTCACGAGTCCTTTGTGTTCGAACAATTGCGGGTTCAGTGGTTTGGCATGATCCAATTGCCCCGCCTTCTCTGCCCGGCCCAAAACGACAAGCTGCACATCGGCATTAATGATCGCTTTGAGAATGTCATGCCGATACCGGAACATGTTACGGACGATCCGATCCGCTTCCAGCAGCGCCTCATCGGACGCTTTCCCGGTGCTCATAATGGAAAAGCCCCGGCACCAGACGTATTTGCTGATCGCCGATGCCTTTTTGATTTCTTCAGGTACATTGATCACCGAAGGCTGCTTCTTCAGCGGGCGATACCGCCAGTCGTTCTGATTATTGACCAGAAACATTTCCTGGACAAATCGGGCCATTTTCGGGTCGTATTCATTCAATTCCTCGCGGGTGTTGATATCGTTGTGGTTCCAGTTGTTCTCCCGGTCCGCGTCGAAATAGGCCTGCACGCTTTCCGCCCAGTATTCGGCGATATTGGTCGCAGCGTAATCATGTTTGTACAGGCCTTTGGCCATCGCCTCTTCATAGAGTTCTTCCAGGCGTTGTTTGAATTCCGGTTCAATCAGTCGCAGGCATCGTGAGTCGATGGCATGTGCCAACTCGTGGATGAAGATGCTTTCATCCTCATACCGGTCCGTCGGCAGAGACAGCAGATTTTCCTCGCCGCAACTGGTCACCCGGCCGCCGAAGCCACGTGCCCGCTCATTCCAGAAGGCTTTCGGCTTCATGTTGGAATATTCCGGCACATCGGTCACCTGTTCTTCCGCCGCGATAATGATATATCGTACCCCGTCTCTCACCAGTGCCTGCCGCATTTCGGGGCGGGTACTCAGCATTTTATCGAGCAGATACTTCAGCCGGTAAAACGCCCGGTCATCGACTTTTTCCGAACCGATGACCGATATGCCGTCACAATCCATGTACTTCTTATAAAATGGGTCAAAGCCCAACGCGGCGGGCGGGGCGGTAATTTCGATATTTCTGTCCAGTTGTTCCTCTGCCGCCGCCGCGGCCGACAGTGATACGAAAACCGCCGCAATAAATATGTATAAAGCTTTCATGATTTATCACCTCGTAGTATCATCTTATTCCGGCACAACCGGAATGAAATATTCTACACCGAAATATAACCCAGACTTCCCTATGTTAATTTGTTAATGCTTTTCTGTATAGGGCACCTCTAAAAATTCATTTTGGGCTGCAAGCGATCTTTTTTCTTTCTGGCCTTCGTCATGAAAAACCGTGAATATTCACTAATATGCCCGGTTTATCATTTCTTGTCAGACGAAAAAAATCTTCGTTTTCGCCGCAAAAGCAATTATTAGAGGCACCCAATAATCTCCAATTTCGAACTTCCAACTTTTCTTCCATGCTTAAGCTTTCCTTCACTTCGCTCAGGAATCGCGTAAGCATGCCACCTATTCAAACTCCTAACTCCTAATCTAATTTACAAACTGCTCCACAAAGAACCGTGCCGTCAGGTTTTCTCCCGTTGCCCGGCGGGTCATCTCATTCCAGTGAAAGACGCTGCCTGGCTCGAAAATATTCTTCCGCATATAGCGACCGATTCGCGGATCGTCCAGAAAACTGACGCCTTCGTCC
Organism: uncultured Pirellulales bacterium; assembly: GCA_964482555.1. GTDB lineage: Bacteria > Planctomycetota > Phycisphaerae > Sedimentisphaerales > SM23-30 > CAYZXY01. Next base: position 23,715 of record CAYZXY010000033.1, on the reverse strand, counting down.
GTTTTCGCACCGATAACATCATGCACCAGGTGATGATGCACCTGCGAGGCGAAAATCTCGCCCAGCATGTAATTATGATAATAGCACGGCGCCTGCACAAAATGCAGCTTAGACGCCCAGCTTGCGTTCGGATTACCGGCCGGCCGGTTCAGCAACTGATATTGTTCCTTCATGTCCCACCAGAGCGTATTTAGGTCCTGATCGGGATTCTCATACAGCTGCTTTTCGAAGTGATACATTACCATCGCCCACCGGGCAAAAATCAACTGCTGGAACCGGGAATATTTAGTGCTGACTTTTTTCATTTCTTCATATTCCGCCTCCGTCAGATTCAGCATCTGTTTCATCCAGTCGGCATTCCGGCTCAGCCGGCCATAAAACATCGCCACACCTTCCGTCGTAAAGCTGTGAGCCGGCGACCGCAGCATGAAGGGTTCTTCCAGACTGTGATATTTTGAATATACCGCGTGGCCCAGTTCATGCAATATCGTCTCCATCCATCGTTCCGTATTCATCAGATTGCACAGGACACGAGCTTTGCCTTCCCGGCCCATATCCTGACTGAACGCATGCGGATTCTTGCCCTCCCGTTCATACAGGTCACTCCGGGCCAGAATATCGTTCACCGGCAGCCCGATACTCTGGAAGTACTTTTCTGACAGAACTTTAACGTCATGCTTCTTGTAAAACTGATCCAGATCCAGTTTCAGAATCAACGGTACCCGCTGGAAAAAAGGATCATGATAATGCCACGGCCGCAGATTATTCTTATCGGATTCGCCATACATCTCCGCCAGTATCCCGTTCAATTCGTCCATCATTTTCGCGTATGGCTCTTTGGTCAGATCATAAAGCTCGGCAAAAATCCCATCCAGTTCCTGCGGCTCCTGGTCGCCCGATACCAGCGTATATGTGTGGTAATTATCAAACCCAAGTTCGCGGGCTGCTTGATTTCGCAGTTTTACTAATTTAAGCAAATCTTCCAGAATTACATTGCCAACTTTTCCCCCGGCTTCCCAGACCTCCTGACGCCTTTGCGAATCCATTTCGGACGTCATAATGTCATAAATATCGCTTTGCGTCAGCTTTTCATCTTTGACCGTCGGGCGATATGTGTTATACGTCTGGCGGATTTTCGAGTCCAGATCGATCATCTTCTTAACTAGATTCTTATCCAACTGATTCCAAAGATACGAATAATAGAGCGATTTAAGCTGTCTTTTCAGTTTCAAATCGTCCACTTTGCCTTCATCCCAGGTCTTTTTAATAAACGCAAATTCCTCGGGATTTTTATAAATCTCGTAGAATTTTTCCTTTATCTCCTTTAACCGGGCAAAATCCTCATCCTTGCCCGTCGTTGCCGAATCCCAGTACGCCTGCCGCTGTTCTTTATCCAGCGGCACAATGATTTTCAAATGATTGTCGATGAACTGCTGTAATTTTTTTTCTGTATCATTCATTTTATTTTCACCACCTAATGCTGTCATATTGAACGTTAACAGAAATAATAACAAAACGGTGCGAATTATAGTTTTCATGGTTTGCTCCTGCTTGAAGAGAACGTAATGAACTGATTTTGACATACCAAGAAGATTATTGGCGAATACAGTAAAAGACTTATTAACATAAATATATGTTATTTCATTAGTTAAGATAATGAAGGTCGCTGTCTGTATTGCTGGGACTTCATCTGAAACCAGAAAATCTTCCAAATAACACAGAATCATAGCGGATTCATATTCGGCTTGTAAAGTTTATTCTTTCAGGCATTTGGGAGGCCCTTATGTTGTTTTTCTAATAAAATATTGCATAAGCAATGGATTTTGATGTATATTGAGAATATATGAGGAAATTTCTGTCAGTGTTTCGAAGACGCCTACCTGAAAAATTATTGTAAATATGTTTTTGTTCAAGACTTTTTTTTTGTTATAAATTCATGCTATGAAAAAAATTGAAGAAAGTGTTTCGTTAACGGACAATCAAACGGATCGGGATGGAATACCTGATCCGATCCCGAAAAAAATAGAGGTGATAGATTCCCATACCGGCGGCGAACCGACGCGAATTGTCGTTTCGGGCTGGCAAATTCCGCCTGGGCAGACCATGCTGGAGCGGCGGGAGCATTTACGCCGGCATAACGACCGTCTCCGCCAGGCCGTTGTCTGCGAACCGCGTGGCCATAATGCGGTTGTGGGCGGCTTGCTAACCCCGCCGGTCACACCTGCAGCCGAGGCCGGCATCGTTTTTTTTAACGATGTCGGGTATCTGGGGATGTGCGGGCATGGCCTGATCGGTCTGATCGAAACCCTGAAATTCATGGGCCGGATCGAGGGAGGTCGCGTCACCATCGATACGCCTGCCGGCGTCGTTACGGCCGACCTGGAGGCCGACGGTAAAATCTCCATTGTCAATGTCCCGGCCTACCTGTATCGAGAAGGCATTGAGATCGATGTTCCCTCTCTCGGTCCAATTAAGGGGGACATCGCCTATGGGGGCAACTGGTTTTTCCTGGTCGAAAACAACATGGGGGAACTGTCACTCTTGAACCTTGATGCGCTGATGAATCAGGCGAAAGCTATTCGTAATACCCTGATCGAACAGGGGATTACCGGCAAAAACGGCGCACTGATCGACCATATCGAATTTTACGGTCCGCCGCAACGCGAAGGGGCGATGGCGAAGAATTTTGTTTTGTGTCCCGGCAGTGCCTATGACCGCTCACCCTGCGGCACGGGCACCAGTGCGAAAATGGCTTGTCTCTACGCCCACGGTAAACTCCGTCCGGGAGAAATATGGGTGCAGGAAAGCATCACCGGATCGGTTTTTGAGGGTTGGCTTGATCTTGAAGGTGAAATGTTGATTCCGCATATCCGTGCCTCCGCCCATGTCGTGTCCCGCGCGGAGTTGTATTTTAATCCCGAAGACGCCTTTTGCTGGGGAATCTGATGAAAGATAAGTATGACATTATTGTTGTGGGAGGCGGTATCGTCGGGGCTGCCTGCGCCGCGGAGTTCCACCGGAATGGAAAAAGCGTTCTGGTTATCGATGCCGGTAAGGTTGGCTGTGCCGCCACGGCGGCCGGCATGGGCCACATCGTTATTATGGATGACAGCGAAGCACAGATACAGTTGAACCGGCTTTCCCGTGAATTATGGCTGAAATTCGTCCAAGATCATCCTGATCGCACTGAATATCTGCCCTGCGGCACATTATGGCTCGCGGCCGATGAGGAAGAAATGCAGGCCGTTCATCAAAAAGCCGAAAACTACCAGGCTCACGATATCGCCGTCGAAATTCTTGATGACCAGTCCTTATATCGGCATGAACCCAATCTCGCTCCCGGCATGGCAGGCGGTTTGCGGGTGCTGGATGATTGCGTCGTCTATCCGACGAAAAGCACCAGGGTTTTGCTGGACGGCATAGATCTGCGGGAGAACAGCCCCGTCCGGTCTATTGAAGATCATCGGGTGATTCTGGCCAACGGTTCCAGCATGCAGGCGGAGGCGATTATACTCTCCGCCGGGGTTCATTCTCCCGATCTCATCGCAGAACTGCCGATCAAGCCGCGAAAAGGGCACCTGGTTATAACCGACCGCTATCCGGGATTCTGCAAGCACCAGATTGTCGAACTGGGTTATTTGAAAAGCGCACACAAAATGGAAAAAGAATCTGTCGCGTATAACATTCAGCCGCGGCCTTCAGGGCAATTTCTGCTCGGCTCGTCGCGCGAATTTGTCGGTCTGGACGAAAGCATCAACCGGACATTGCTCAAACGGATGCTATCGCGTGCCTGTGAATACATGCCGACGCTGAAAGATTTGAAGGCCTTACGAACCTGGATCGGCTTCCGGCCGGCCACGGAAGACAAGATGCCCCTGGTGGGCAGATGGCCCGCGATCGAGGGACTTTATATTGCCAGCGGGCACGAAGGTCTGGGAATTACCACCTCGTTGGGAACCGCTCATTTACTGGCCGCGGAGATTCTAGGCTCCCAGCCGGCGATCGATCCTGCTCCCTATCAGGCGATGCGCATCATGGAGAAATCGGGACTATGAACAAAATTTCAATTACAGTGAACGGTAAAACCGTCGAAGTGGACGAAGGAACCAGTGTTGCCGCCGCGGTTTATATGTCCGGCGTGCAGTCGTTCAGGCAATCCGTTACCGGCGAACATCGCGGTCCCATTTGTGGGATGGGCATATGTTACGAGTGCCGGTGCACCATAAACGGCCAACCGCACCAGCGCGGCTGCCAGCATGTTTGTCAACCGGGGATGGAGGTCGAAACGGAATGAGCAGGATAGTCATTGCAGGAGCAGGTCCGGCCGGCATTGCTGCCGCTATCAGGGCCGCGGAACAATCCAACCACGTTACTCTAATAGACGACAACCCCCGGCCCGGCGGTCAGATTTGGCGGCAGGGGGCTCATGGCACGAAAGAAAAGCAGGCTTTTCCCTGGCTGTACCGGTTGAGCGAAGCCCAAGTCGATCAGCGGTTTGGCTGTAGCGTTGCGGATGTGAGCGATTCCACGGTGCTGGTGCAGTCCATTGAAGGCGGCGTTGAACATATTCCATTCGATAAATTGATAATTGCTGCCGGTTCACGGGAATTGTTCATCCCGTTCCCCGGCTGGACGCTGCCCAATGTCATGGGGGCCGGCGGCGTCCAGGCGCTCTATAAGGCCGGCATGCCTGTTGAGGGTAAGCGTGTCGTGGTCGCTGGTTCCGGGCCGCTGCTCTTTGCCGTAGCGGGGAATCTGGCCAAAGCAGGAGCGCAAATCGCCGCGGTGTTCGAACAGACCGCGTTGCTGAACCTGATGGCCTTTTCGCTGGGCACGATGCGGTTCTCTCCGAAAAAACTGATACAGGGCATGGGCTACTTTAAATATTATGGACCGTTTTGTTACCGCTGGAGTACCTGGATCAAAGAAGCCCGGGGCGACGACCAGGTTCGCGAAGTCGTCCTGACCAATGGCAAAAAGGACTGGACCGTTCCCTGCGATATTGTCGCGTGCGGTTATAACCTGGTGGCCAATACCGAAATTGCCGCCATGGCCGGCTGCCGCATAGAGAATTTCGCTGTGGTGGTCGATCGTTACCAGCGAACCAGCCGGGAGAATGTGCTGTGTGCCGGCGAGACCTGCGGCGTTGGCGGCGTCGATGCCGCTTTGCTCGAAGGGGATATTGCCGGTCTGGCCGCGACCGGTCGCGAATCCGAAGCGATGGAGTATATCGCCCTCCGCCAGAAGGAACAGCGCTTCGTGGAGGTGCTGGATCGCTGCTTTGCCCTGCGGGACGAATTACGGCATTTGCCGACTGATGACACCCTGATCTGTCGCTGTGAGGACATCACCTGGGGCGAACTGAAAGATCAGTCCGATCAGCGTTCCGCCAAACTTTACACTCGCTGCGGCATGGGTTCCTGTCAGGGACGAGTCTGCGGCGCGGCCCTGGCGTTTCTGCTGGGTTGGGAACAGAATAAAGTCCAGCCCCCGATCGTTCCGGCAACCATTGGCGAACTGGTTGAAATATGACAAAGGCCTTACGCTTGTTGATGAACAATCGATATACCCAACGGGTAGGAGAATTCCCACCAGGGTTAGTCTTAAAGGCTTTTCTTTTGGAAAAGACGGGGATTTTCAATCGGAACGAGTATAATAACTTGATGTTTTGTTGACCTGGTGGTTAAGATTTTTATGGTTTAGCTACCGATATACAGGAGAAATTATGGCAGTTGATATCAAAGGAATACTGGCGGTAAATATTACCCCGTTTGATGAATCGGGAGCGGTGGACGAGAAGGCGCTTCGGCGGCATATTCGTTTTCTCATCGATGAAGGCAAAGTGCACGGCGTCATCCCTGCCGGCAGTACCGGTGAATTCGCGGCCCTGACCGAAGAGGAATACCGTTTTGTCGTCAAAACCGTTATTGATGAAGTGGCCGGCAAGATCCCAGTCATCGCCGGTGCGGCTGCCGTTTCGACCAGTCAGACCATCAGAAATTCACAGTTCGCTCTGGACGCCGGCGCCGATGCCGTTATGGTCGTATCACCCTATTACTGCCATCCCGATCCGCGCGAACTGCTGGTTCATTTCAAGATGCTGGCGGAAAACGTGGATATTCCCATTGTTCTGTACAACAATCCCGGCACTTCGGGCGTGGACATGATGCCCGATGTCGTCGCGGAACTGGCGGAATACGATAATGTCAATTACATCAAGGAAAGCTCGGGCGATATGTCCCGGCTCATGCAGATCACGCGACTCTGCGGCGACAAGATTAACGTGCTCTGCGGCTGCGATACCCTGACACTGGAAATGTTCACCATGGGCGCTGTGGGCTGGGTGGCTCCCGCAGCCAACGTCATTCCGAATCTGCTGGTGCAGCTTTATGAACTGGCCGTCCAGCAGGCGGATTTGACCAAAGCCCGCGCATTATATTTCAAACTCATGCCGCTGTTGGGCCTGTTTGAAGATTCCGGCAAATACATCCAGTTCAGCAAGGCTGGCCTGGAGATCATGGGCCGTTCCTGCGGCACACCGCGCCTGCCGCTGTTGCCGCCGACCGATGAAGCTCTGGCAGAATTGAAAGCGGTTCTGGGTAATTTGAATTAGCTCCTGCTGCGGAAACCGTGTATCTCGGGCTTCAGCCCCTGACACGGCGTTTTCGTGGCGAAATATTACATCGAGACCTATTATGACACGGGGCAGATGCCCATGTTGCAGTTTTCACAACAGAAACTGTCTAACATCCTCGAACTGGCTGGAATATGAGAAGGCAGTAACTGTAATTTATTGTCAAAAACAACCTTAGAAAAATTACTACTGGCAAAGTTAGACAGGTTTCTAACTTTGTCAAAGGTATCGATTTTATACCCAATCGGGTAGAAAGCTCCGGACAGGGTCGGGCGTAAGCTTTTATCCGCACATAATTACGTTCCGACAAAACGGGGATTTTTAATCGGAACGAGTATATATAATCTTCAGTTTGATTGATATCGGTTTATGTTTCAATATTCTCATTGAAATTGAGACCTGAAATGATTATTATCGCATTTCTGTGAACTGTGTTACGGTATACCCAATTGGGTAGAAAGCTCCGGGCCGGGCCTAAGCTTTTTATCCGCATATTAATTACGTTCCGACAAAACGGGACAGTTCAATCGGAACACGCATAAATACGTCTATTCTAATACTTTTAATCACAATGATTTGCCGTCGATTATGCTGACGGCTGGGTTAAATTTTGTTAACCAGAGACAGATAGGAGATTACGCATGGCATTATTAACAAAAGCGAAATATGAAGAAATCGCCAAGTCGCTAAGATTCCAGACGAAGGCGTTTATTAATGGTGAGTTTGTCGATTCGATGTCGGGTGATACGTTTGTGACCGAAAATCCTGCCACTGGTCAGAAGCTCACCGAAGTGGCCGCCTGTGATAAGGAAGACGTTGATAAAGCGGTCAACGCCGCCCGAACAGCGTTCGAAGATGGTCGCTGGGCAGGTTTCAAACCGGGTGAACGAAAAGCAATCATCCGGAAATTCACCGGCCTGATGATGGACAATCTGGACGATCTGGCCGTTCTGGAAACGCTTGACAGCGGCAAGCCGATTCATGATACCTATCAGGTTGATGTGCCCGAAACGGCTGAATGCATTGAATGGCACGCCGAGGGCGCCGATAAACTTTTCGATAAAATTACCCAGGCCGGCCCCGATCATGTCAGCATGGTCATTCGTGAGCCCATTGGGGTGGTGGGGGCCGTTCTGCCCTGGAATTTCCCGCTGATGATGGCGGCCTGGAAGCTCGGTCCGATTCTCGCGACCGGTAACACCGTTGTCCTCAAGCCCGCCGAGCTGACTACCTTGAGTATCCTGCGAGTGGCGGAACTGGCCGCGGAAGCCGGTATTCCCGACGGTGTTCTGAATATTGTGCCCGGTTCCGGTTCCAAAGTCGGCCAGGCCATCGGCCGGCACATGGATGTCGATCTTGTGACCTTTACCGGTTCGACGGAAGTAGGCCATATGTTCCTGAAATATTCCAGCGAAAGCAATATGAAACGCATCCTGCTGGAATGCGGTGGCAAGAATCCCTGCGTCGTCATGCCGGATGTGAAAGACCTGGACACAGCCGCCGAACAGGCCGCCGCTGCGGTGTTCTGGAACATGGGTGAAAACTGCAGCTCCAACTCCCGCTTGATCGTGCATCAGGATATCAAAGACGCCTTCATGGCAAAATTGCTGGAGAAGGCCAAAGCCTGGCAGGTGGGCAACCCGCTTGATCCTCAGTTTATGCTCGGCTCTATGATCGAAAAACCGCACATGGAAAAAGTATTGTCCTATATTGAAAAAGGTAAATCCGAAGGGGGCAAACTGATTCTGGGCGGTAATCAGGTTCTCCAGGAAACCGGCGGCTATTTTATCGAGCCGACCATCTTTGATAATGTGACCCCGGACATGACGATTGCCAAAGAGGAGATCTTCGGTCCTGTCCTGGCCGTCATTTCCTGCAAGGATATCGACGAAGCCATCAAGATCGCCAACGATACCTGTTATGGTCTGCACGCGTCCGTCTGGTCCGATGATGTAAACAATGTGCATAAACTGGCCCGTGCCATCCGAGCGGGTACCATTTCCGTAAACTGCTTCTCGGAAGGCGACATGGGCACACCATTTGGCGGCTATAAACAGTCCGGCTTCTTCGGTCGTGATAAGTCCCTTTGGGCAAACGAGCAATATACCGAGCTGAAGACCATCTGGATGGAAATTCATTAATAGACCCAACTGAGTAGAAAGCTCCTGGCAGGGCCGGGCTTAAGCTTTTTATCCGCAGATAATTACGCTCCGACAAAATGGGTTTTACAATCGGAACGAGTATACGTTAAGCCCGGTATGCTGCTGCCGGAATCAGATTCCTGAATAATCGTCTCGCTTATTTGCGGGATTTGATTTGTTTTTTGTATTGGGCCGGCGATATACCGCGATGCTTTTTATACAGACGTGAAAAATAAAAAGCGTCCGAAAAACCGAGCCTGTAAGCAACCTCTTTGACATAAATATCCGGATATTTCTGGAAATATTCATCCGCTTTTTTCAGTTTTAAATCGATTTGGAACTGTTTAAAGCTTTTTCCGGTGACTTGTTTGAATTTATGCGAAAGGCTGGATTTGCTCTGAGATATGATTTTTGCTGCCTCGGAGATATCCAGTCTTTCGTTGAGGTTGTCCTGAATAAATGAAATCAGCGGCTGCAGCGAGGTCATACCATAAAATTCTATTGTGTGACTCAAGAGGATATGTTCGACGAGAATTTCAAACAATTGTATGATATTTTGCGTGTATTCTTCCGGATATGCCGGTGTGTTAGAGTAAGCCTTTTCTAACTTCTTGTTATGGTATTTTTTACGCCAGGCCTTGACGATCTGCCGATTGATAGCGGCATCTTCAATGCGGAATTGTCCGATCATTAAAAAACCAATCAGATTTTTTTCGATGTATAACGGCGTAACGGCTTCGGTCATGCCGCCGTGGCATTGATAATAGACCGTTTTTTTTCTTTCCTGTGCAGTTTCCCGCATTTTTTTATCCAGAGTCAGACAGACATGCTCGAAATTAAGATGGTTCCTGAGCATGTTGCAGTAGTTACACATCGGTTTATGCTGGCCAACCTGTAACTCCTTGCCATCATTGGAATAAAATGCGATCCGAATATCAAAAAGTTCCGTAAAAACATCGAGTATTGCCAACGCTTTTTGTCTGAAAATGTACTTCAGCGGATACTTCATACATTTATCTTATATAAATGCAGCACATAAATCCATGCATTTTGCATGTTTATGCATTTAAATCTTACGCCATTTATGGTTTAATAGACTGAATATAATAATTAGAACATATTATGGAGACGTCGATGAATAAACGAGAGGTTATCAAACAGGTCCTCGACGGTCATAAGCCGCCGTATGTTCCGTGGTCGTTTAAATTTACGAAAGAAGCGCTGGAGGTGCTGGAGAATCATTACGGGACAACGGATATTGATACGGCCGTGGATAATCATATCCTGCGGCTGGGCAGCGATATCGGTTTTTTTGAAGAAATTACCCCGGATATTTTCCAGGATGTCTTTGGTGTTGTCTGGGACCGGAGCGTGGACAAAGATATCGGCATTGTTCGGGAGCCCGTCATAAAGGAGGCTGAAGTAGATAGTTACGCGTTTCCCAATCCGCTGGACCGGCGGTTTATCGAGGATATTGAGGATAATATCGCTGCCGCTCCGGATCGTTTTCGTCTGTTTGAGATTGGTTTTTCGTTGTATGAACGGGCCTGGACGCTGCGGGGAATGGAGCAGCTTTTGCTGGATTTTATCGATAATCCTGATTTTGCCCATGCTTTGCTCACAAAAATCGCTGATTATAACATCGCCCAAGTCAAAGAAGCCTTAAAACATGATATAGACGCGGTTTATTTCGGCGACGACTGGGGCCAGCAGCACGGCTTAATCATGGGCCCGCACTGGTGGAAAGAATTCATTTATCCTCAACTGCGGCGGATGTACAGTGTTGTAAAGGACGCGGGGAAATATGTTTTTATCCATTCGTGCGGCGATGTGGATGAATTATTTGATGATCTGATTGATATTGGTCTGGATTGCTTTAATCCGTTTCAGCCGGAAGTTATGGACGTTTTTGAGCTTTTAGAGGGTTATCGAGGCCGCTTGACGTTTCATGGCGGGCTGTCCATTCAGAGGACGCTGCCCTTCGGCACGGTTGAGGATGTTAAGAATGAAACGCAACGGCTTTTGAATGCCGGAGCGGAGGGGGGATTAATTTTGTCGCCTTCGCACAGCGTCGAAGATGACACGTCCCTCGAGAATATGCTCGCCTTTATCGATCTAGCAAAATCGCAGCCCGGTTATCTCAAAGAACAGCAGACTCAGAATGCCCTTAGTAAAATGATTTTGAATGACGAATGAATCTGTGTCGAATTTTAAAAGCCGGCTTGCACACCTCCTCGGGTAAAAAGCTCCCGGCCCAGTATGAATACCGCGAACATGTCAGGAAATCCTTATGGATAATATTATGGTAAAACGTTATTCAGGAAAGAGTTACGGATGTGTATCATTACGGTGTGCGTCATTGAGATATTGTTTCGTCAATTGGATATCTGCATGCGAAATGCCGGTTTATCCGGATCAGAATACGGCTGTTCATACCGGGTTCTTCGCCTGATTCTTCCTGGATTCTATAAAATAAACCTGTCTTGTTATTAGTCTTTCATGTAGATTATGGTGAATTTTAGAGATGCATCAGGGCAGAAAATAACGGAAACAGAAAATCGCCTGCCTCAGCAAAAATAAAGGATTTGATTTAATGAAACGCAATCTGATTGTACGGCTGATGGTCATTGTTTTTTTTGTATGGTCGGAAATGGCGGTGGCTGTGTACCGTGAATTAATGACGCTGCAGAACAGCCGGGTCAAAGCGAGCCTGGATGTAAACGGATTGGTCTCGCTTGAGGATAAATCCAGTGGTTTTATTTTGCCCTTTGATGAAGATATCTGGAAAGTAAGTCTTGTTGTTGAATTAACTGAAGAGGGTGATGCTGAGGGCAAGGTTTATCATTTTCCGTTTTATATGGGTGTGACCCTGGTCGCGGAGATTGACGCCAAGGACAAGGAAAAGATTATCTATAATTATCAGGTTGACGAATACCGGTTTCAGGTTATTTATGAATTGCAGCCGGACTGGCATTTCATTTCCAAACAAATAACGATTCATCACGATAAGGAAGAATCCTTTCATGTGAAAGATATAACTGTGCTGCACTCCAGCGTGCAGGAAGGGGCATTGGAAGGTTCAAGTCATTACGGCGCGGCGCTGGGCGCGGCCTCGCAGCCAATTCGCGGCGGCAAATACGGGGCATTATTGCGTTTCGATGCGGGAGCTAAGCAAAACGGACTGAGTCTGTTTTTTGTGTTGCAGAACCCTTTCATGGAGTGGTCGCAAAAGCTCAATGAAATTTCTGTCAAATACACACCGGATATGACCTGGAATCCCCGGAAATACGGGCCGTTTGTTTCGGATCGGTTGTGCACAGGTTTTGCGCATGCCTCGGGGGAGACGGAGCCGATACATTCCGTACCGGACTGGCAATATTTTCCTGAACCGCAAGAGCGACTGGAGCAGGGGCCGCAGTTTGATATGGCCGAGATCGAAGCCATTACCGATTGTGTCGAAGCGTTTCTGCTGTATCATCCGAAGAAGAGCGTTCGCGTTCATGTCGGCTGGTGCGAAAACGATTACCAGATCGATGTCGGCACGTCAGAAGGTCGCACGGAATACAAACGCCTCATCGATCAGGCGGCGGCGATTGGCTGTCAGCATATACTTTATACGCCGGCCAACGCTGATTTCGCGCCGCTGAAGGAGAACCGGGATGCCTGGAACTGGGAAAATATTCTCTGGTTGAACCTGGGGCAGAAGATTCGCAAGGACGAATGGCAGCCGGGCGATCCGCTGCCGGATTTTGTAAAAGAAATGCTGCATTATGCCCTTGATCGAGACGTTCAACTGCTGGCGTATGTGTATCCGTCGCTGCCGTTCATGCAGAATCCGTTATGGACAAAATGGATTACGGATCAGGGCAAGACGCCGGGAGGGTATCTGGGTGCCAATACCGGTATTATGAGCTTTCAGGACTGGCTGGTCGATAAACTGCTGGCGTTTGAAAAGGCGGTTTTAGTTTCGGGCTATTCATTCGATCACTGGTGGATAGCTTACGATGAAGAATCCGGACGAAGTAAATACGCTCAATGGTTTGGCTGTCGTCGGATTCTGGAGGAATTGCGTAAAGCTTCGCCAGATATTGTCCTGGACGGCCGGCAGCAATACCATCACTTTGGTCCCTGGACCTGGCTGGCCGGTTCCTATCCTCATCCTTACGCATCGGATGAGCAGCCGCAGAGCGTCAGGGCATTTCCCGATCTGCATACCGACCGGATTTCGGCCAACCGTCAGCGGTCGGCGGCCTGGTGGTTCCGGGTGCAGAACTTCTGTCCTGCAGAGATTATGCCGGGCTATATGACGCATCAGTCGATGCGATTTGATGAAGATAATGTCTGTCGGCGGGACCGTTTTTTGCCGCGCGACTGGGATTATCTGGGCTGGAAATTTTCGGTGCTCTCATCGATTATTACCGCACCGTATCATCATGTGGTTAATATGATACCGGCTCGCGATATGAAAGAGTTTGAACACTTTTGCGAAGAAGATCAGGCCTGGTTTCGTGACTGGTTCGACTGGACCGATGAGCATATGGCAATCCTCAAACACCACAAGCCCATTCTGGGCCAGCCGATGATCGGCAAGGTGGATGGATGGGCGGCCTGCAAATACGATGCGGGTTTTGTTTTCCTGTTCAACCCGAATTACCGCGTTATGAATGCTGAGTTTCGGCTTGATAACAGTATCGGCCTTGACAGCGCGGGGGTCTATTTGCTGAAGGTGCTTTATCCCGATGAAGAAAAAGGGATGTTGTATGGCAATGGACCACAAGGGCATTGGGACTATGGCGACAGCGTGAATGTGACAATGGAAGGTACCCAGGTGCGGGTGTTCGAAATTCTTCGTTATGCCCCTCAGTCGCATCCGATGTTGTTTAATACGACAGGTACAGCCCGTATCAATGGTAACACCCTGCATGTAAGCGATGTCCGGGGTAAAGTGGGTGAAACGAAAAGCATTGGGATTCTGCTGCCGGAAACGTTGATGATAGACAAACTGATCGTGAACGGTCGGGATACGGTTTATCAGCAGGCCGGGCAGACGATTACAGCAAACATCACCTTTGCCGGTGAGTATTGCGACCGCAGTCATCAGATCGGCAGCTATCAGCCGGACTTTAGCGGCGGCGTTTATCAGGCATCTTTTGCCGTGCCGCAACGCATATTCGATCAGTTGGCGGCGCGGCGTGAGGCCTGGCCGATTCCCTATACCCAGGAGGAATTGAAGGCCACCTGGATGGGGCCGGATCGGCTGTTGATATTTTTTCAGATTGCCGATCCGCAGCTTGATATGAAAATGAGTGCGGAACTGGACGGCAAACCGCTGGAGATCAAGAAAGCTTATTCCTCCATTTATCCCTCCAGTGCCGCGAAAAGGACTTATATCGGTTTTTATGCCGATGTGTCATCGCTGAAGCCGGATACGATGCATGCGATCAGGCTCAAACTGCCGGCGTTGCAGCCGGGGCAGTTTCAGGGCATTTTTCTGGAAAACATTGAATCGGAATACACTAAAGCGTTAAATATAAAAAAAAGTCAGGATTGATTAGAACAATTTTTATAGTTTGTTAGAAGGAAGTGTCATGAAACGTCAAATGATTTTATGGAGTTTGTTAATTACAGTTTTAACCATTGTGGGAGTGAAAGCTGAAACCAGCGACCTCATTCTCGACAAGCAGAAGATGCTGGACCGGCAGAGCTTCTGGGATAATAAGGACTGGGACTGGTATAAGGCGAATATACCCTTTTTGGAAACGCCTGACGCCGACATCGACACCACCTATTACTATCGTTTTGAGATGATGACCAAGCATCTGGTCTATGGTTCTCCGAAGTCCGGCTACAACTACACCGAATTCATCGACCGGCCGGGATGGTCCGGCCGTTACGGTTCGATCAGTTGTCCTGTAGGACAGCAGTTGTATGACCTTCGCTGGTTCAAGGATGAGCATCTTTCACAGGATTACTGCTATTACTGGTTCCGGACGCCGGGCGCTCAGCCGCATCGTTACAGTTGCTGGCTGGAAGACGGCATCTGGGCAGTTTACCGCGTCCAGCAGGATAAGCCTTTTATCAAGGATATCCGCGATGACGTCATCGAGAATTTTAAGACGTGGAAAGAAAAGCATTTTGATGAAGAATTCGGCATGTTCTGGCAGCATGGTATGGCCGACGGCATGGAAACCAACATTAACAGCCGGATGACAGATAACTGGTTTGCCGGCGCTATTGGATACCGGCCGACGCTGAACTGTTATCTTTATGGTGGCGCAGTGGCGATAGCCGAGATGGCACGGCTGGATAACGACCCGTCAACGGCCAAAGAGTATGAGGCATTTGCCGATATGCTCAAAAACCGGGTTCAAGATGAGTTGTGGGATCCGGACAGGCAGTTTTTCTTTCATATGTTTAAATCAGATGAAACCAAGAAGGGCGAGGATTATGTCATCAAGGCCCGGACGTTGACGCACGAAACCGGTCCTTATGCCGGCTGCGGCCATGGTCGTGAGGAGATCGGTTTTATTCCCTGGCAGTTCAATATGCCGGATGCCGGTTTCGAAGCGGCCTGGAAATTTCTGATGGATCCGGATTATTTTTATGCCGCGTACGGTCCGACAGTAACGGAACGAAACGATCCGATGTTCAAGATATCGTCGCGCTGCTGCGTGTGGAGCGGGAATTCCTGGCCTTATGCCACGAGCCAGACGCTCAAGGCGGTGGCGAATCTGCTGAATAATTATAAACAGGATTATGTCGATAAGGATGATTACTTTGAGCTTTTGAAAATTTATACGATGACGCATCGTTTCGAGGGCAGACCCTATATCGCTGAGGCATGTCATCCCGATACCGGCTCGTGGGAAGGTCACAACCGCTTTAATCACAGCGAGCATTATTTCCATTCTTTTTATAACGATCTGGTGATTACCGGTCTGCTCGGCCTGCACCCGCAGGCGGAGAACACGGTGGTGGTCAATCCGCTGATCCCGGATAACTGGGATTATTTCGCGCTGGATGATGTACTGTATCATGGCAACCGGGTTTCTGTAGTCTGGGACCGGACCGGCCAGAAGTATGGTAAAGGTAAGGGATTGATGATTTTCGCCAACGGCAGGAAAATCGCCTCTCGCAATGACCTCGGTGAATTGAAAGCCGCTATTCAATACCGGGCCGTGCCGGACGACAAGCGCATGATTAATTTCGCCGTCAATAATGAAGATGACTATTATCCCCGCATGAAGAGCTCTTCAACGTCGGCGGAAACGTCGGCGCTGCTGCTGCAGGATGGCGCCTACTGGTATCATATTTCTCCGCCGAATCGTTGGGCCTCTGATAAGAGCGGGGCCAAAACCGAATGGGTGGAAATCGATTTTGGGGCTGAACGGCCGGTGCAGACGGTCAAACTGTATGTGTTGGACGATACGGGCAAGGTTGATTATATCGCCGCGGACGGCTACACCAATGATATTTATCGCAAGACCGAACCGACGGGCATTGCGGCTCCCAAAGACATCACGCTTTTATATGAGAAGGATGGGAAGTGGCGGCGTGTGCCCGGCTTGAAATGGAAGGACGACACCTTCTCCGGCGGCAAACCCAACATCGCCACCTTTCCGGTAATGCCGGCCCAGCGGCTGCGAGCGGAACTGACACCGCATCAGGGTAAAAAAGTCGGACTGACCGAGTTTGAGGCCTGGGGCTATGCGGAACTGCCGTTGTCGAAGACCAAAAGCCTGAAAGAAAATATGGGATTAAAGGACAATATCGCCTTAAACAAGGACAACGAAGGTTATCCCAAAGTTGATGTTTCCTTTATGTCCAAATTTGACAAGGGCGTTCATCATGCCATTGACGGCATCGTCAGTTATCAGGGTCAAGGGCCCCATAACCGCTGGACGACCTACCAGACAACAAATCCATCCGACTGGATTGAAATCGATTTTGGCAAGACGAAAAACGTTCATACGGTATTACTGCATATCTGGGGCGATAAAGGCGGCGTCAAAACACCCGCCGATTATGAGGTTCAGTACTGGCAGGAAGGCAAATGGAACCCGGCGAAAAATTCGGTCAAAGACCCCACGACACCGGTGGGCAATCGACTGAACATATTCACTATGGATCCGGTCGATACCAGCAAAGTTCGGATCGTGATGATCCATCAGTCCGGCAGTTCTAGCGGTTTGACGGAAGTTGAGATTTACGGCGATAATTGACGCCGGTTGACGTTTTCTACCCCATGGGGTAGAAAGCTCCCGGCAGGGCCGGGCGTCAGCTTTTTATCCGCAGATAATTACGTTCCGAAAAACGGGTATTATCAATCGGAACGCGTATAGTATAATAGTTATTTGTTTAGATGTTTTTGTATGTTTCAAAATCAATGTGAGGTGTTTTATGAAATCCGAAAGTAAGAAGCGAAACGTGTTCCGTTTATGGCGTTTTTTAATGCTGGTTGCTATGTTATGGGTAATACCGGCGACGGTTCAGGCCGCAAAGGATGCCGGACGTCCGGATATCGTTCTTATCATGGCGGACGATATGGGGTATTCAGACATCGGCTGTTATGGCAGTGAGATACAGACGCCGCATCTCGACAAACTGGCGGCGAACGGTATTCGTTTTACGCAGTTTTACAATGGCGCCCGCTGCTGTCCGACGCGGGCATCGCTGCTGACGGGGTTGTATGCTCATCAGGCAGGCATGGGCGGCATGGAGCCGGACCGGAAGCTGCCGGGCTATCGGGGCAACATCAATAAGGAGTGTGTTACCCTGGCTGAGGCGTTAAAGCATAACGGATACACGACGTATATGGCGGGCAAATGGCACCTGACGAATCAAACACGGGCGCGTACGGAAGAAGACAAATTCAACTGGCCCTGCCAGCGAGGATTCGATTACTTTTACGGAACGATAGCGGGCGCCGGCAATTTCTTTAAGCCGTCAACGCTGACGCGCCAGAATGAAAACATCGAACAAGAAGCCCGGGAAGATGAGGATTTCTACTATACCGATGCGATCAGTGACAATGCCGCATCGTACATTCGCGAGCATGCCGGGAAAAGGTCGGAGAAGCCGATGTTCCTGTATGTGGCCTATACGGCGCCACACTGGCCGCTGCATGCCAAGGAAGAAGACATTAAGAAATACCGCGGTATGTATGATGTGGGCTGGGACGTGGTTCGTAAGCAGCGGTATTTGCGCATGATTACCATGGGCATTATTGACGAGAAATGGAAGCTTTCGGAGCGTGATCCGCGGGTGCCGGCCTGGGACGGTCTGGAAAATGCCGAGCTGCCGGATAAGGTAGGTGAATGCGTGAAAGACGCCGACGATTTGCGTAAATTCATGGCGGAGAAGATGGCGGTGCATGCGGCGATGATCGACTGCATGGATCAGGGCATAGGGCGTATCGTCAAGGCTCTGGAAGCTACGGGGCGGCTGGATAATACGCTGCTGGTGTTCCTGTCGGATAATGGAGCGGCCGATGAATGGGGTACGTACGGTTTTGGCTGGAACAATTATCTGAAGACCGGCCAGATTGCCGGCACGGCTGAGTCGAGTGCCAGCTACGGGCCGGCCTGGTCTCATGTCAGCAACACCCCGTTCCGTTATCATAAGCTGTATTTGCATGAAGGTGGCATTGCGACACCGCTGATCGTGCACTGGCCGGAGAAGGTCAAGAAAGCCGTTTTCTGCCGTCAGGCAGGTCATATTATTGATATCATGCCGACTTTTCTGGAAGCGGCCGGGGGTACATACCCGAAGGAGTTTCACGGCGGCAATAAGATTCCGCCGATGCTGGGCGTGAGTTTGATGCCGACGTTTGCAGGCAAGCCCCTTGACCGGGAGAATCCCTTGTACTGGGAGCATATCGGGCGCTCCGCTATCCGGATTGGTGACTGGAAGCTGGTGACCGTCGGCGAAGGAGAAGAATGGGAGATGTATAACATGGCGGAAGACCGGACGGAGACGAATAACGTCGTCCGAGACAATCTCCCGAAAGCGCGGCAGATGTCGCTGCAATGGTGGCAGTGGGCAGAAGCGAACAATGTGCTGCCGCTGTTACCGGGTAATAAGACACGAATTAAATAGTTTCAGCTGCTGATACATTTTTTGATGTATCTTATAATACAACAATTTCCGGTATCAAACGTTTAAGCGTGGTTAAATGCAGGCAGGATGCCTGCGGTACAGGTTTTCGCAACCAGAGCTATACCCAACTGGGTAGAAAGCTCCCGGCAGGGCCGAGCGTCAGCTTTTTATCCGCAGATAATTATGTTCCGACAAACGGGCCTGCCTGCCGACAGACAGGTATTTTCAATCGGAACGAATATCATAGGAGTTGCAGGATGAAGTTTTTTTTTTATTTATCGATGATGGCAGTGGTGGGGTGTCTGGCCGCGGCGCTGGCCGCGGGGGAGTACAACGCAATGGCCGGAAAGGATTATCCCATTCAGCCGGTTCCTTTTACGAAGGTGCATCTGCATGATTCGTTCTGGAACGGGCGCATTCAGACGAACCGGGAGGTTACGATTCCGGCTGCGTTTGAAAAGTGCGAAGAGAACGGCAGGATGAGCAATTTTGAAATAGCGGCCGGCTGGAAAGAGGGCAAACATCAGGGCAGTTTTCCCTTTGACGACACCGATCTCTATAAGATACTGGAGGGATCCGCTTACTGCCTGCAGATTAAAGACGATCCGCTGCTGCGGCTGTATCTGGATGAATTGATCGAGAAATTCGCCGCGGCCCAGGAAGACGATGGCTATCTGTACACCTGCCGGACCAATGACGCCGAGCAGTTGCAGAACTGGATGGGCCCGGAACGCTGGTCCAACCTGACCCGCAGTCATGAACTCTATAATGCCGGCCACATGTACGAAGCGGCCGCGGCACATTACCGGGCGACGGGCAAACGGAATTTTCTTGATGTTGCGCTTAAGAACGCCGACCTGATCTGCAAGACTTTCGGCCCGGGTAAGCTGGAACTGCCGCCGGGGCATCAGATTGTCGAAATGGGTCTGGCGCAGCTTTATCGTGTTACGGGCGAAGAACGCTATATCGAACTGGCGAAATATTTTCTGGAGCAGCGCGGCATTCCCTCGAACAACCGCAAGCTCTGGGGCCAGTATAACCAGGATCATAAGCCGGTACTGGAGCAGGATGAAGCCGTCGGTCATGCCGTCAGGGCGGTGTATATGTATGCCGGCATGGCGGATGTGGCAGCCTTGACCGGCGATCGTGATTACCTTCATGCCATCGACCGGTTGTGGGACAATGTCGTCTCGAAGAAATTGTATATCACCGGTGGTATCGGCGCTACCGGTCACGGCGAGGCCTTCGGCGCCAACTACGAACTGCCCAACATGAGCGCCTATTGCGAGACCTGTGCAGCAATCGGCAATGTTTACTGGAACCATCGTCTGTTTCTGCTGCACGGCCACGGCCGTTACATCGACGTCATGGAACGCACGCTTTACAATGGGTTGATTTCGGGCGTTTCGCTCGACGGTAAACTTTTTTTCTATCCCAACCCGCTCGAATCGCAGGGTCAGCATAAGCGCAGTCCCTGGTTTGGCTGTGCCTGCTGTCCGGGCAATATCGCCCGTTTTGTTGCCTCGGTCCCGGGCTATCAGTATGCGGTCCGGGAGGATCAGGTGTATGTGAATCTGTACGTCGCCGGGTCGGCGGAACTGACCACTGAGAACGGAACCATAAATATCAAACAGGAAAACCGATACCCCTGGGACGGTCTGATCCGGCTGAGCGTATTGCCGGATGAAGCGCGACCGTTGACCTTGCGGCTGCGTATTCCGGGCTGGGCGGGTAACGAACCAGTCCCCGGCGATCTGTATCGATTCCTTACCGTTTCTGATGATCGGGCCACGCTACGGGTTAACAACCAGGCGGTGCCGATTAAATTTGAAGACGGATACGCGGTCATCACACGAACATGGCAGCCGGGCGACAGCGTCGAACTCATGCTGCCGATGACAATCCGGCGTATCCTGGCTCATAAAAAGGTCGAAGCCGACCGCGGCAAGGTCGCGATTCAGCGCGGCCCGATAGTTTATTGCGCCGAATGGCCGGATAATCCCGACGGACATGTTCTCAACTTGCAGTTACAGGATGACGCCGCTCTCTATCCGGAGCATCGTCCGGATTTGTTTGACGGCGTCGTGGCCGTAAAAGGCCGCAGTCGGGCCTATGCCTATGCCGATGACGGTGAAACGCTCCAATCGAAAGAACAGGACCTGACGCTGATTCCTTATTACGCCTGGGCGCATCGCGGCAGCGGCGAAATGGCTGTCTGGCTGGCGCGTGAACTCGATGCCGTACGTCCGCTCAAGCGGCCGACACTCGCTTCCCGGAGTAAAGTGACGACCTCGGGCGGCACGAACCCCGGCGCTTTTAACGATCAGGACGAACCGTCCGGTTCCAACGATCAAAGCTGCACCTATTTCCACTGGTGGCCGAAGAAGGGGACCACCGAATGGGTGCAGTACGATTTTCCGCAGACCGAAGAGGTCTCGATGGTCGAGGTGTACTGGTTTGACGACACCGGTCAGGGGCAATGCCGCCTGCCGAAATCATGGAAAATTCTATATCGCGTTGAGGGCGAATGGAAACCGGTCTGGGTGCCGGACGAAAAGGGTTACTCGATTGAAAAGGATACCTTTAACAAAATCGTTTTCGAAACCGTCCGCACCGACGCCCTGCGCCTGGAAGTGCAGCTGCAGGATGAATTTTCCGCCGGCATTCATGAATGGAAAGTGAAATATACCCAAAGGGTATGAGAATTCCCGCCAGGGCCAGTCGTAATGGCTTTGCCCGCAGATAGTTACGTTTTGACAAAACGGGAATTTTCAATCGGAACGAGTATAGAATACTCATTACGAATGATGAAAGGTTTTATATGATGGCACATTTGAAAAGAACTTATGGTTATCATTTTTTATTAATCATCACCACAGGTTATCTTTTTTTCAGTCTGACTGGCTGCAATACTCCTTCGACTGAGGAGGAGA
This sequence comes from uncultured Pirellulales bacterium, assembly GCA_964482555.1. Lineage (GTDB taxonomy): Bacteria > Planctomycetota > Phycisphaerae > Sedimentisphaerales > SM23-30 > CAYZXY01. The sequence goes on along the minus strand of CAYZXY010000033.1, from coordinate 1,909 downwards.
AACCAGCAGTTTCGGCGCGTCCCAATATTCTGCTGATCATGGCGGATGATATGGGCTATTCCGACATCGGCTGTTACGGCGGCGAAATCGATACGCCTCATCTTGACCGGCTGGCCCAAAACGGCATCCGTTACACCCGGTTCTATAACGGTGCCCGTTGCTGTCCCACCCGCGCGAGCCTGCTGACGGGATTGTACGCCCACCAGACAGGTCTGGGCGGCATGATTTCAGGCGACCGCGGCGTGCCCGGCTATCGCGGTGAAATCGGCAACAACTGCGTGACCATCGCTGAGGTGCTCAAAGAGGCCGGCTATCAGACCTACATGAGCGGCAAGTGGCACGTCTCGCGCAACCGCAAGCCCGATGAGGAAAAATACAACTGGCCGTGCCAGCGCGGCTTTGACCGTTTCTGGGGCATCATTAACGGGGCCGGCAGTTATTACCATCCCAACACCCTCACACACAACAACGAAAACATCGAAGACTACCCCCTCGAAAACGAAGACTTCTATTTCACGGATGCCATTTCCGACAACGCCGTCAAGCATATATCGGACCATTATGCCCGGACGCCGGATAAACCGTTTTTCGAATATGTCTCTTATACCGCGCCGCACTGGCCGCTGCATGCCAAACCGGAAGATGTTGCCAAATACAAAGGCCGGTTCGATGAAGGCTGGGACGTATTGCGTCAAAAGCGGCTGCAGCGCCTGGTGGAGATGGGGCTGGTACGACCAGGCACGGAACTGTCGCCTCGCGACTCCGATGTGCCGCTCTGGCAGGATGCGGAAAACAAGGACTGGCTCTTGCGCGGCATGGAGGTTTATGCCGCCCAGGTGGACAGCATGGACCAGGGCATCGGCCGAATCGTAAAAGCGCTCGAAGAACACGATCAACTGGACAACACCGTCATCTTCTTCCTTTCCGATAACGGCGGTTGTGCCGAAGTGCTGCTGGGTGAGGGCTGGAAGAATTACGTCTCCACCTACGTCGGCCGCAAGAAGAGCCGTGACGGCCGTGATGTCGTATTCTTGAATCTCCCAGAAGTCATGCCCGGACCGGAGGATACCTATCAAAGTTATGGCGTCGGTTGGGCGAATCTTTCGAACACACCTTTCCGTCTTTACAAGCACTATGTTCACGAAGGCGGCATTGCCTCGCCGCTGATTGTCCACTGGCCTGCACACATTCGGCAAGGCGGTCATCTCCGGCACCAGATCGGTCATATCATCGACATCATGGCGACTTTTATCGACTTGGCCGCAGCAGAATATCCCTCTACGTATAATGGGCATACGATTACACCCATGGCAGGCACTTCTTTTGTCAGTACCTTCACTGAGAATACCTCCCAACTCCGGCAGCTTTTCTGGGAGCATGAAGGTAATTGCGCCTATCGCGACGGCAACTGGAAGCTGGCTTATCGGACCGAGATTAAGGAATGGGAATTGTATCATCTGGAGAAAGATCCGACCGAGCTGAACAACCTCGCGGACACATATCCCGACCGCGTGCAGACAATGGTCGATACCTGGGAGCAATGGGCCGAACGAACCCATGTCTATCCGCGAAATAAAACCACCGATAAATAATTTGTCGACGGGTCAAGCCGGATATCAGTACCCGCATATCGTTGAGATTTTTTTCATTTTTTTCTGGCATTGACGAAGATATTTCAGTATCCTGTGATACAGCATCGTAAGGAAGTATTCTGGCTACGGCATTTTCTCATCATACAGGAATTTTGTGTTCTCACAATTTAAACTGAATTTTGAATGTCGTAATTCGAATGATGACATATTGTTCAAACCCAATAATCTCATCTTTTTTGTTTCAGCATTCTGGATTCCTCGTTATTTATTCTGTTTTGCCATGGATGTTTGACTGGCCCCCATCCTTCCGGCAAAAT
>CAYZXY010000032.1:0-30943 GCA_964482555.1 uncultured Pirellulales bacterium | reverse complement strand
CAAACAAAAAAAGTAAGAGATAATGACGTGTTTATTTTTTTACAGACACTAAGGGTTTTCACCCCCCATATAGTCGTGCTAATTATGAAACATCGTGCCAGGCATGAAGGTTGGTATGTTCGGCAATGGGCTTCTGCCGTTCGTACATGCTGACGATGCGGCTGATGCGGCGCAGGACACTGCGGCCCTCTTCACTCAGCTCCAAACCGACCATTTGGAATCCCAGCAGCGTCGAGCCGTCACCACTGCCGCTGACATGTCTTAGTCGGGCCTGGACGCGGACGGAACCGACCTGGTTGCCGACATCCTGATGCGGAAAGGGAAAAAAGAAAATTTCGTATTGTTGATTCTCCTGAAACACAGCTTGATCGATATTCTCAATCGTGATCGATACCGGCTCCGCCACGCAGCCTTCAGCACAATCGCGAACGCCTTCAAGCACCGTCCCCGCGGGAGGAACCGTCAAACCGATACCGCCGGCGGAAAGGTTGGTTAATTGGGAAAATATCTTACAGGCCGGGTCGTCACAGGGCCAGACGATCGCGGGGACGATCGTGCCGGCCGGGGGCTCAGTACGGTTATACGCACGTCGTTTGATTTTTTCAATCTGTTCGGGACGATACAACACCACGCTTTGAACGGTCAGACCAGGTTCAAGCTCAAACTGATCCTGAGAGATGACTCGCGTCACAAACAGGCATTTATTGTAGCCTTTTTTGAAAGTGATGGCCATTTCCTGGCCCGGCACCGGCTCGATCGGGACGCCGGTTACCGGAGGCGTCGGCAGAGCCATAACAATGCGGTTGCTGTCCATATACAGGAGATTCGATTTATAGACCTGCCAGTTATCATCACATTTCCTGGTCACAGTGACGGGCAGACGCTTTTCTATAGCTTCTTCCAGTAAGCGTTTGCAATCAACTCCAACAACAAATCTCCGCTTACGCATATTTCATACTCCCGAATAGTAGTTCTTTAGCATGTATGTTCTAATTCGATATTGTTCCCAGAATCAATTCGCTTTCACAAGAACAACGATAGTGCACTTTAGCTATTTCGGTTAATCTCTACCGTTACATTAGCGGTTGATAAGCCAGTGAGGCAGTAAGTGTATTTTTGCATGAACAATTTTGAGTTTTTCAATGGGGTTTTGTGCCCGGGGCGAGGTGAGCAGCAAAGCGACAGACATCTTTATGTGATTGATATATATAGACTTAGAACTTCCGACACCCGATCAGGCCTTTTCGCAGCGGCAAAAGCCAGACCGGTAAAGCCCATAACGATCAGGCACCAGGGAGAAAATTAAACAGGTCGGGAGTGGTTTTTTGGTGATATCAGTATGAAAAGCAGGGTTATCGGCCCCAGAGCGCCCGATACATCATAACAGGCGCTGCCGGTTTGTTGTACACTCGTTCCGATTGTAATGTTATGTTTTGTCGAAACGTAATTCCATGCGGAGAAAAAGCTTACGCCCGGCCCTGCCAGCAGTTTCTACCCCATGGGGTACAGAATCTGTATTATACGGCGGGAACCGGGCCGACAATCTGCATGAAATCGGTCATGGCAGAGGTATCGTCCCGCAGGACTTCCGAGCATAACAACTGAACCTTGCCGGCGTTGCTCTGAATGTAATGGCGGGCGACAATGCTTTTATGCTGCCGGATGGATTCGTACAGGCTCAAAACAGCCGCTTCGTCGATAGCGCCATTGTTTGTCTTTGACGCCTGGGTAAAACTGCTCTGCCAGGAAGGGGCGGCGATGCTCTGATGCAGAAACAGATGGCCGACAATGATGTAAATCGCGGCATCAACCAGCTTGCGGCCGTGCAGATCCATGTAGTCGGTGCCGGGCTTTTCCTTGATGTGGGCAATGGCCTGGACGATCTGCTCTCTGCCTATCTGCAGGAGGGGCAGGAATTCCTTTACGCGTTGACGGTCTTCATCGCTGATAAACGGTTCCTGCAAGGTTTGCTCCAGGAAGGCTTCCCTTTCGAGCAGGTATTTTTCGGCCGTACCATTGCAGACGCCGCGGACGGCGGCCACCACCTGCAGCTGCGAAGTGCCTTCGTAAATCGTGGTAATACGGGCATCGCGGGCGAAACGCTCGACGGGATAATCTTTCATATAACCGCTGCCGCCGAGAACCTGAATCGCGTCGTAGCAGACCCGGTTGCACATCTCACTGGCAAGGTATTTGCTCATTGGGGTCAACATACCGTTGCGACGTTTGTATTTCTTCTCTTTCTGTTTGCAGTCTTTTTTTGCCTCTTTGTCGGCAAAATTATCCGCATCGAGCCGCCGCAAAGCGTCGTTTTCATGATCGACATTGAAGCAGGTTTCATAAGTAAGAACGCGTGCGGCCTCGATTTCAATCTTCATATTGACCAGCAGGTCGCGGACAGCGGGCAGATTCTCAATGGCCGTACCAAACTGGCGACGGCTGGCGGCATAATCGCGAGCGACACGGAATGCCGCCTCGGCAATGCCGATCGACTGGACGGCAATCCCCACACGAGCGCCGTTCATCAAGCTCATAACATACGTCACCAGGCCGCGCTGTCGCTCGCCGACCAACTGGCAGGGCGTATTGTTAAAGAAAATCTCGCAGGTGGGCGAACCATGAATCCCCAGCTTATTCTCCAGCCGGCGAATCTTAACCGTCGGGCCGGGTTCGCAGACAAACAGGCTTAGACCCAGCCCCCCGCTGCGATCGGGCTCGCTGCGGGCCAGTACCAGCAGCACCTCACCACAGCCGTTGGTAATAAAACGTTTGACGCCATGAACGTACCAGTTGCCGTCCTTATCCTGATGGACACTGGCCGCGGTCTTAATCGCCTGCAAATCGCTGCCGGCATCCGGTTCGGTCAGGACCATCGCACCGGTATATTTCCCATCAGCGAAACCGGGGAGATACTGCTGCTTGATCTCTTCGCTGGCGAAGGCATTGATCGTCTCGGCGATGCCCTGCAGGCCGTAAATATTCATCAGGGACGCATCGGCCCGCGAGACGATGTCATTGCTGATATTGTAAACGAGGCTTGGACAGTTCAGGCCGCCAAAACGATGCGGCAGGGTAAAACCCATCACCTGGGCCCGTGCCAGATCGTCGAGATTCGCCTGCATACCCGGAGCGCGGGTGACAGTACCGTCCTCGTTGAGGGTGTTGCCATCCAGGTCCACGCTTTCCGAACGAGGCGCGATGTTGTCGCCGCTGACCTGTCCGATCACATTCAGTATGTTATGATAATTCTCCACGGCATCCGCGGCATTTTCCGGCGCCCATGCATACTGACCGGCGGCGGCATAATCGCCTTCCACCAGGTCGGCCAGTTCCGCAATGTTGTAATAGTGAAAATTAAAGAGAATGTCGTCATTATCGGTATAAAAATTTGCCATAATATTTTCCTACGGTATCGCAGGCGTTCAGCCCGCATATTTATAACGCACAAATCATTAACTGATTTACGGGTTTACAGATTGACTCGTCAACTGTTTCACTGTTTCGTTCGGATGGCTTTGATCAGACGGGGGATGACTTCATTCAAATCACCCACGATGCCGTAATGAGCCACCTGGAAGATCGGGGCGTCGGAATCGTTATTGATCGCGACAATCTTGGCCGATTCGGCCATGCCCGCGACATGCTGCACGGCGCCGCTGATCCCCACGGCGATATACAACGCCGGGCGGACCGTCGTGCCGGTCTGACCAACCTGGTGGTCATGGTCAATGAAACCCAGGTCCACCGCCGCCCGCGAACCGGCCGGCGCTCCGCCCAGCACATTGGCCAGCTCCCAGATCTTCTGAAAGCTCTCCTGGCTGCCCACGCCCGCGCCGCCGGCCACAATAATACGTGAGCTTTTCAGGTTAACTTTTTTCTCAGTGATATGCCGCTCGAGGATGGTCAGCGGCAGATCGGATTCGTCAATGCGGACATCTTCGCGAATAAATTCGGCGGACAGAGAGCCGTTCCTCTCCGGCATCGGCATAACGCCTTCACGCACCGTTGCCATCTGCGGCCAACGGTCGAAATTCACGATCGTCGCGATAATATTCCCGCCAAAGGCGGGGCGAATCTGCTGCAAAAGGTTTTTATGGACATCCCCGGTCCGTTTGATTTCGTAGTCGTCGATCTGCAGGTCGGTGCAGTCGGCCGTCAGGCCGGCTTTGGTGGCCGAGGCGATACGTGGAGCCAGGTCGCGGCCGATCGCCGTCGCCCCATACAACACGATCTGCGGTTTGTATTTGTCGATAAGCTGGCAAACGGCCCTGCAATAGCTGGTCGCCTGATAATCCTCCAGCAGCGGATTCCGGGCCAGATAAACCTTCTCGGCTCCGTATGCGGATAACTCTTCAGCCAGGTCCTGAGCCTCATAACCCGGCAGCACCGCCGCAACTTTCACGCCCAGCTTACCGGCCAACTCGCGACCTTTCCCCAGCAGCTCCAGCGACACATCATTCAGTTTACCTTTAAGCTGTTCGGCAAAAACCCATACTTCGCCTTCTCGATTCACTTCTATCATATTATTCTTCCGTTATGATTGCTTTAATGCGTAAAAAAGTTTCACCTTTTGGATTCAGATTACTTAGAACTTCAGTGCCTTTTTACTGCTCGATTACTTATTTATACTCGTTCCGATTGAAAATCCCCGTTTTGCCGGAACGTAATTATTTGCGGATAAAAAGCTTACGCCCGGCCCTGCCGGGAGTTTTCATACCCTTTGGGTATACTCGCTATCCTATCGTATGATCCTCGATCAGTTCATGCACCATCTCGCGGATGCCTTCGTCCGTCGGCTCAACGGATTTATGGCCCGTTGCGGTCAGGACCACGCTCTGAATGCGGTTCACTTTCGTGGGGCTGCCCGACACGCCGCACCAGGCCAGATCCGCCTCGACATCATCCAGGTCCCATTCTTCCAGCAGCAGGGCCCGCTGCTTGAGCGTCTTGACAGTCGCCTCGTCCGCTTCCAACGCTTTAAGCTCGCTGGGGCTTTTTGCCTTTTTATAGGTCATCATCCGTTTAACGCCGGCCGGCCGCGGCGCATTCGCCGTCTCCATCACCGTCAGCAAGACCGGCAGCCGGCCCTGAACCTTTTCCCAACCGTTGCCTATATTTCGCCTGACGGTAATCGCCCCATCGGTCAGTTCCAGAAGTTCTTCCATATAGGTGATTTGCGGGATTCCCAGTTTTTCCGCGACCTGCGGTCCGACCTGAGCGGTGTCGCCGTCGATGGCCTGTCGACCGCAGAGAATAATATCCACATCGCCAAGCTGCTTGAGCGCACAACTGAGGATATAGCTTGTCGCCAGCGTATCGCTCGCCGCGGCCCGTCGGTCAGTGATCAGAATCGCCCGGTCGGCCCCGCGATACAACGCTTCCCGCAAAATATCACAGGCCCGCGGCAGCCCCATCGTAATAATGGTAACGGTGCCGCCACAGGTATCGCGAATCTGCAGGGCCGTTTCGAGGGCGTTGAGATCTTCGGGATTAAAAATCGCCGGCAACGCGGCACGATTAACCGTGCCGTCGTCGTTCATCGCTTTGCCGGTGACCGCTTTGGTGTCCGGCACGTGCTTTGCCAGGACGACGCAATGGTAAGGCATGTATCTAACTCCTTATTCTCCAATTAGATATAGATTGAAAACAGGCTTTTCCTGCCTGGAATGTCGCAATTAATGTTTACGGCATGACGTATCAGCAATCACGGGAACCGCTAAAACGGAATAATATATATAATGGATAGCGACCTGTCAATCCGTTTTGACTTCAAATAACGATTATTCTGCCCCGGCCCGCAGCGGCAACGACGAACCTGGATTATATCAACGCATTAACCCATTAACTCGACAACATCTTCCGCAAGGTCGCCAGCAGCGTCGTCGGGGTATCGAAATAGGCGTCGCGCAAACGAAGATAGACGGTGTGCCGGTCCATGACGGTGACACGACCGGTGGGGTGGTTGAAGATACGGTCTGGGTCGGCCTGGTCATGCAGACGGAATATCAGGTCCGGCTTGCTCTGCGAGATACTCCTGATATGATGATGCGTGGCGAGGATACGAATCTCGGCCAGTTGCAGCAGGTCTGTCACAGAATCGGGCGGCTTGCCGAACAGGTCATGCAGATCCTTCTCCAACTGCTCGAGGTCGCCGCGGCTGCGGCTCGCGGCCAGCCGCCGATAGACATCCAGCCGCTGTCGGTCGGAGGAAATATAGTTCCGCGGGATATGACACGTTATCCCCAGGTCAAGCTCCGTAACCGCTTCGGCATCCGTAAAGCGATACTGCACTTTCGCGGCCGCAGGAACGGGCACGTGCTGTCCGGCCGGCGCACTATTACCATTACCGCCGGATTCTCTGCTCCCCCGGATCCGCTCAACCGAATTAGACAGCAGCCGGCAATACAGTTCATACCCCACCGCGTCGATATGCCCGCTCTGCTCGGCCCCGAGAATATTGCCCGCGCCGCGAATCTCCAGATCACGCAGCGCGATGCGAAAACCCGAACCCAGTTGCGAATACTCCTCGATCGCCTTGAGCCGTCTGCCCGCGGTGGGATTGACCGCGCGATCCTTCGGCAGTAGCATGAACGCATAGGCCCGATGCTTATAGCGGCCGACCCGACCCCGTAACTGATGCAGCTCGGCCAGGCCGAACCGGTCGGCGTCGTTTATGATAATCGTATTGGCATTGGGAATATCCAGGCCCGATTCGATGATTGTCGTACTGACGAGCACGTCCGCCTCATGCCGGATGAACGCCAGCATGGTCTTCTCTAGTTCACGTTTGCTCATCTGGCCGTGGCCGACGATCACCCGCGCCTCGGGCACAAGCTGCCGCACCGTGTCCGCCACACTCATAATATTATGCACACGGTTATGCAGAAAGAAAACCTGCCCGTCACGGGCCATCTCCCGCAGAATGATCTGCCGGATCCGCTCCTCTTCATAGGAGCAGACCTCCGTTACGATACTCCGCCGGTCCAGCGGCGGCGTCGTCAGCGACGATATATCACGCAAACCCAGCAGCGACATATGCAGCGTTCGCGGAATCGGTGTCGCTGTCATGGTCAGGACATCCACCTCCCGCCGCATCAACTTGAGCCGCTCCTTATGCGAAACGCCGAATCGCTGCTCCTCGTCAATAATCACCAGCCCCAGATCCTTGAACATCACATCCTCGCTCAGCAGCCGGTGCGTCCCGATAAGCACATCGACCTGCCCCTGCACGGCCCGTTTGATGATATCCTTAGCGTGTTTGCCCGTATTAAACCGGCTTAAAACCTCAACAATAAAGGGAAAATCCGCCATACGTTCTCGAAACGTATTGTAATGCTGCTGAGCCAGAACCGTCGTGGGAACCAGGACCGCCACCTGCCGGCCCGATTCGATCGCCTTGAACGCTGCCCGCAGCGCCAGTTCCGTCTTGCCGTAACCGACATCGCCGCAGAGCAGCCGGTCCATCGGCCGCGGCTTATGCATGTCCCTTTTTATTTCCTTGTTCACCAGGATCTGATCTTCGGTATCCTGATACGGAAACGTTTCCTCGAATTCTGTCTGCCACTTCGTATCTTCCGGAAAGCTGATCCCCGGCATGCTTTCCCGGTGAGCCTGCAAATGAATCAGCTCCGCCGCCATATCCTCGACCGCCTCGGCCACCTTTTGCTTCTGCCGGAGCCAGGCCTTGCCGCCCAGCTTCGAAAGCTTCGGCCGGCCCTGATGCGTCCCGATATATTTATGCACCAGTTCAATCTTGCTCGCCGGCACATGCATCATGGCCTTTTCGGCAAACTCCAGCGCCAGATATTCCTCTTTCCAGCCGTCCCGGGTCAGAGTCTTGAAACCGCGGAAAATACCGATGCCGTGACTGACATGCACGACCAGATCGCCGACATTCAAGTCGGAAAAAGTCTCGATCGCCTGGGTCGACTGGACCTTGCGGATTCGTCGGCGCGGCTGATGCTGGCCGAAAGCCTCATGATGCGAAATGACCAGCAGCGGCTGCTCCGGCAGCTCGAACCCCCGATGCACATATCCCAGCGGCATATCAAAACCGTCCGGAATGCGGGATATATGCAGATTCTCCCGAACAATCTCTTCGACTCGCTGACGCTGGGCCGGCTTGTCGCAATAAAACAACACCTGCTGCTCTCGCCCCAGTTCGACCAACTCCTCCAGGGCTTCCAGGCCGCGATTCTCGAACCGCTGCACCGATTGCCCCTTCAGGCGAACCGTCTCCGCAAACGAACCCGCCGTAAAACGGTTGAGATACAGGCAATCAAAGCCGGCCGCCGCCTGTAAAATGCGCTCAACACCAAAATAGCCGCGGGGGTCACCCAGCCGGCTCATCGTTATGCGCCCGATCTCGCTGACCTCCGTCACCTCTTCGAGTGCCACAATCGTATTCCCCGGCAGATAGTTCAGCAGATGCGTTCCGTCCTGAGAACTGAACATATCCCGACAGCCGGTAATCTCCACATCATGCAGTTTCTCCACCGACCGCTGTGTGTCCAAATCGAAAAAACGCAGCGAATCGATCTCATCGCCGAAAAACTCCACCCGCACCGGACGCTCGCAATCCGGTGAATAGATATCGACAATCCCGCCCCGCATCGCAAACTCACCCACTACATCCACCTGGTCAACCCGCTCGTACCCCTGCTCGACCAGCCAGGCCGCCAGCCTCTCCGGTTCCATCTCCTGCTCATAACGCAGACCCAGTGTCTGCGCCTGAATAAAATCCTGTGTCGCCACCGGCTGCATTAATGCCTGAATCGGTGCCGCCATTATCCCTTTGAATCCTCCTGCCGCCAGTTCCCGGCAAACACGCAAACGCTGACAGGCAATTTCCGACGTGGGGTCGGGCTTATCCTCATGCCCCTCAAACGCCGGAAAAAGCTCAATTGGCCCGCCCAAAAATGTCTCCAGATCATCTTCCGCGTCAAAAGCTTCGGGAATATGCCCCACAATATACAGCAACGGCCGATCTAACCGCCGCGATACGCTTGTTCCCACAAGTCGCCCCAGCGACCCCCACAGCCCGGATACCTCAATCTGCTTTTTTTCATCCCCGGAATCCTGCAAGTTTTGCGTGATGCCCCCGGTGAAATCATACGACGGGCCCGGTCGGGGTGTTTTTTCCTTAACTGCTTTGCGGGCAGACGTTTCTGTTTTTTTTGTTCGTGTATTCTTAGCCATGCCGGCTTTCTTTTTCATACATCAATAATATAAAAACTCTCATACTTTTTTCAATGAAATCTTAAGGGGGCCCGTATTTGCCTCTGGATTCCGCAAACTTTTCCTCACAATATTAGACTCAGCTTCTACAATATGGTAGAAATAAAAACAGAGATAATACCATGACCTTGACGGTTGACAATCAGAGATGCTCTTTGTGCGGTCGCAGACGCGAGCTGACCTTCCACCACTTTATTCCTCGAAGTCTCCACAGTAATAAATGGTTCAAGAAGAACTATTCTTGGGAGCAGATGAAACTCGGCGGCGCGACACTGTGTAAAGACTGCCATAAATATATACATAATCATTTTACAGAAAAAGAGTTAGGACGACTTTACAACTCCCTCGAAAAGCTTCAGGCCGATCCGAAAATCTGTAAATTCGTCGCCTGGGTCCGCAAGAAAAAAAGATAGAATCCCTTAGTTTTCTTATAAAACCCTAACAAATCTCCATTCTAATATGGGCTTTTCAAGTAATTTTAGAATATACTGGAGGATATTTGTATGCTTGTCTTTAAAAATTCGTCGCTGCTTGTTTCGATTCTACTTATCGTCTCACCACTTTGTTTCGCCAATAGCCAGACGATCTATCTGGAAGATTTCCAGTCAGGGACTTTCGGGGATATGACACCCGTGAGCGTAGCCAGTTACAAAGACTGGACCATCTGGGGCTTTAGCGGACAGACGTATGCCTATATCAATGGCCGTGTGGGCAACGAGCCGGCAGATGACTGGCTTATCTCGCCGGCGTTTAACCTGACAAATTATTCCAACGAGACGCTATCATTCCAATCTGCTTTTCTGGATGAGGGACCGGACCTGGAAGTGCTGGTTTCAAACAATTACAATCCTGCCCTGCATACAAATCCCGCAGATGCTGACTGGACGGCTTTATCGCCGGCGTTGCCCACGACACCGGACCTGTTCATCGATTCCGGTGAGCTGGATATGTCGTTCATTGATGGCGAGAACGTCTATTTTGCATTCCACTATATTGCCTCAGGTGTGAATCTGGGAGAGGCAAAAACCTGGAAAGTCGATACCATTAAATTGAAAGGTCAGCCCGAAACGCCGGCGATCGTCAAGGAAGATTTCAACAGCGATACTCTGGGACAATTCACGGCCTACAGCCGGCAAAGTTCGGCAGACTGGCAAGCCGCACAATTGAATGGTCAAGACGCGGCGGTATGCAACGGCCAGGGAGCCGATCAGCCCAGCGAAGACTGGCTGATTTCTCCGGCAATCGATATGAGTGGGGCCGCCAATCCTGTATGCCATTTCGATTATCTGTTCCACGCGGACGGCCCGGACATACAGATCAAAGTATCGTCCACCTACTCAGGCAGCGGCGATCCGCTGGCAGGCGGCGTCTCCTGGCAGAGCCTTCCTTTGAATCTCTGCGACGTGCCCGGGCAATGGCAGCAACACAAACTGATCAATATCCCCAATGATGACAATACGGTTTATATAGCGTTTGTTTATTCCTCCAGCGGCCTTTCTGCGACGGAGGCGAAAGTCTGGGGCGTGGACAATTTCAAAGTAGCAGATGCCGTTTCGGAACCAATCAGCGTTGATTTCAATGTCAGCCATACCGATGCGACCAATTATGACGAAATCACATTCACGCCTCTGTTCAGCGGCGGCGTGGGACCGTTTTCATTCTCCTGGATTTTTGGCGACGGCCAAAGTTCCAACGAAACGAATCCGACATATACATATTCTAACTCTGGTGACTATACGATCAGCCTGACGATTACAGACGGCTTTAACAATCCCTTCTCTGAGACCAAAGCCGACCTGATTACGATTACGGCAAAAACTCTGGAAGTCGTACCCGTTAACGAAGCCGATGTTCGTATCACTACCTTCAACACCTCGATGTATGGTTCCGCCTCCGGCCAGATCGCTTCACAACTTGCCTCCGCCAACGACCCCAAATTTAAAAATATCGCTGAAACCATCCAGCACATCAATCCCGATATTATACTGCTTAACGAATTTGATTACGACGATCAGAATCTGGTCATTCAAAGATTTAAACAAAATTATCTGGAAATCAGTCAGAACGGAACCGATCCCGTTTTCTTTGATTATTATTATGCCGCGCCCTCCAATACCGGCATCCCCACGCCGTTTGACTTTAACAACAACGGAAAATATAGCGAACCGGAAGACTGCTATGGTTACGGCAAATATCCCGGCCAATATGCCTTCGCGGTCCTCTCGAAATACCCGATTCTCACTGACCAGATCAGAACCTTCCAGATGTTCCTGTGGAAGGATATGCCCGGCGCCGTTTTGCCGATGAACCCTTTGACGCCTGACGATCCGGATGATTTCTGGTACAATCCTGATGAAATCGCGGTCTTCCGACTCTCGTCCAAAAACCATTGCGATGTGCCAGTAAACGTAAATGGTGAAATCATTCATCTTTTGTGCAGCCATCCGACCCCGCCGGTGTTCGACGGACCCGAAGATTTTAACGGCCGCCGCAACCATGATGAAATCCGCTTCTGGGCCGATTATGTCACGCCCGGACAGAATGAATATATTTACGATGACGACGGTGTTCAGGGCGGCCTGGACGCCGATAAGCGATTCGTCATCCTGGGCGACCAGAACGCTGACCCGGTGGCCGGCGACAGTTTCAATTTCGCGGCTCGTCAGTTCATAAATCACCCGCTGATCGACAGTTCCTTTACCCCGACCAGCAATGGTTCTATTGAGTTCTCCGGCGACCCCTGCGACACGGCCACTTTCCTGCTGCGGGCCGATTATGTTTTACCATCAAAATACGGATTCAAAATCGCCAACGGCGGCGTATTCTGGCCGACCACCAACGATCTGCTCTATTATCTGTTCTCCGATGGCAGCACCAGTACCGACCACCGCCCGGTATGGCTGGATTTATTCATTAAAAAAAACGATCTGACGGACTTCCAGAAACTCGCAGCTCACTGGCTCAGAAACGATTGCCAGCCCCCTTACTGGTGCTCAGGTACGGATTTTTATAATGACAACACCGTCGGTATTGACGATCTGGAAAGGTCACTGACCGACTGGCTGGATTTCCACTGAATACACATTTTCAACGTAAATGCCGTTGGATTTACCAGCGGCTTTTTTTATGCGCCTCCAACAATATACTCAAAGGGTATCAAAGCTCCCGTCAGGACCAACCGTAACTGTTTTATCCGCACATAATTACGTTCTGAAAAAATGGTGAATTTCAATCGGAACGCGTATATAATATTCTCAGTATACCCTCTTTTGGAATCATCTTATGCCCGAACTGCCTGAAGTGGAAAACATGGCCCTGGGATTACGGGAAGCAATTCTCAAGCGTCCCATCAATGCGGTCGAAGTCAAACAGCCCGACATCCTGGCCGGACCGAAACGACGACAATGGCGGGCGTTCATGAAATCCCTTCCTGGCGGCCAGATTATCTCAATAACTCGGCGGGCCAAGCGATTGATCGCTAAAATAGATAACGACTGTTGTCTGCTTTTTCAACTTGGAATGACCGGAAGGTTCTCACTGGGCCGGTTCGACGGGGATGACTGCTATCCGCTCGAAGAAAAACTCGTCAAACATACCCATTTTACCATCAATTTCACCGACGGCCTACAACTGCGTTTCATCGATCCGCGACGATTCGGCCGACTGTGGCTGTTTAGCGACCTCGATCCCGCTAATCCCGACCCGGCCATGGAATCCGCCGGGATGGGCCGACTCGGCCCGGAACCGTTCGACATAAAGCCCGAAAAATTCATTACCTTGCTCAACCGTCAACGTCCGATAAAATCCTTTCTGCTCGACCAGAATCGCATCTGCGGCCTCGGCAACATTTACACCGACGAATCCCTCTTTGCCGCCGGCATCCATCCGGAAACCCTCTGCCGAACCGTTACGGAGGAAAAAGTCCGCCGGCTGCTGAAGCACATAAAATCCATTCTCCAACAGGCCATCCGGTTCGGCGGCACTACCTTCAGCGATTACCGTAATCCCTACGGCGACATGGGCCAGTTTCGCAATCGCCTCAAAGTTTATGGCCGCGAAGACCAGCCCTGCAAGCGCTGTCAAAGCCCTATCCAGCGTATCCAGATCGGCGGCCGCTCCTCGCATTTCTGCCCTCTTTGTCAAAACAAACCTACTGCATAAAACTGCCGCCGCATATCATTGTCCATTTTAACATTGGAATGTCGACTCACATCGGGTATAACTATCGATAATTCACGTGTTTTGGCGTATGATGTTACACTGGATATTGTAAACAGGATGATCTATGAAAGTATTACTCGTCGGCAGCGGCGGCCGGGAACACGCCCTGGCCTGGAAATTATCCCAATCCAAACTCCTCAATCATCTTTATATCGCGCCAGGCAATCCCGGTACCGCTCAACATGGAACCAACGTGGATATCCCGGATACCGACATCGCCGCCCTGGTGAATTACGTCAAGACCAAAAAGATCGACTTTGTTGTAGTCGGCCCGGAAGAGCCTCTCTCGCTGGGACTGGTCGATGAACTGGAAAAAATCGGCGTTATGGCTTTCGGACCATTGAAAGATGCCGCTGCCATCGAAGCCGACAAGGCCTTCGCCAAGAAAATCATGAACGCCAGTTCCATCCCCACCGCCGAGGGCCGTGTCTTCGATCAATACGAATTTGCACGGTCCTATATCGCCTCACGTGATTCCGCGGTCGTGGTCAAAGCCGCCGGCCTGGCCAAAGGCAAAGGCGTTTTTGTCTGCGACGAACCCTCGGATGGCATTCGGGCGGCAGAAAAAATCATGGAAGACATGATTTTCGGCGACGCCGGCCGCCAGATTATCGTGGAAGAAAAACTCATCGGACAGGAAGCCTCGATTCTGGCCTTTGTTGACAGCCATAATATCTACGTCCTGGAAACTTCCCAGGACCATAAGCCCATCGGCGACGGCGACACCGGCCCCAACACCGGAGGCATGGGCGCCTATTCCCCCACTCCCATCGTAAAAAACAGTACACTAACCCAGATCGAACGGGAAATCCTCGTTCCGCTGGTTGACGGCATGAACCGCAACGGTACGCCCTATCGCGGCATACTTTATGCCGGGATGATGCTCACCGCCGGCGGACCCAAAGTACTGGAATTCAACGCCCGTTTCGGCGATCCGGAAACCCAGCCGATCCTGATGCGTTTTAAAGGCGACCTGCTCAAGGTCATGCTCGCCACCTGCGAAGGCAAACTCGATGAAGCGGAGGTAAACTGGAAACCGGAACCGGCCGTTTGCGTGGTTATGAGTTCCGGCGGCTATCCCGGCAGCTACGAAAAAGGCAAACCGATTACCGGCATCGAGGAAGCGGAGATGATCGACGGGGTGAAGGTCTTTCACGCCGGCACGGCGATGAACGGCGAACAACTTGTCTCCGCCGGCGGACGCGTCCTCGGCGTCACCGCCACCGGCAAAACCATCGTCGAGGCGCAGAATAAAGCATACCAAGCCGTCGAGTGCATCAAATTCGAAGGCGCTTACTGGCGTAAAGACATCGGCGCCAAGGCGATAAAATAATGGTATAATTTAATGACAGATTACAGATATACGCGTTCCGTTTGAAAATTCCCGTTTTGTCGGAACGTAATTTTGAGGCCAAAATGCTTGCACCCGGCCCTGCCAGGAGCTTTCTACCCGATTGGGTATAATATTTGCGTTGACCTGTCCCGATTAAATTCGGGATTGGCATTAATTTTCTTTTCAAATTTCTTCAAGGTTATCTTAGCGGCTTCGTGTCTTGGCGGTTGATTTGTTTGCGACTTGGCCGCCCTAAACGCAACATACCATTTACCATACCATGTCCCGACTACTCATCATCTCCGGCACCTATCCCAACATCCGCTGCGGCGTAGCGAAGCACGTCGATATCATCGCGCGGCTGAGCGCGGAGGACAGAACATTTGACGTTCATGTCCTCACCAGTGACGATCCAAAAATAGACCGGGAACTGCCGCGTGGCTACAACCTGCATCCGCTGGTCAAGGTGTGGCGCTTCGGAGCAATAGACGCCATCATCGCGGAAATAGAAAAACTCCGCCCCGACGTCG
Source organism: uncultured Pirellulales bacterium (assembly GCA_964482555.1). GTDB lineage: Bacteria > Planctomycetota > Phycisphaerae > Sedimentisphaerales > SM23-30 > CAYZXY01. Next base: position 15,622 of record CAYZXY010000032.1, on the reverse strand, counting down.
TTCATATCCAGAATCCCACACTGTATTACCGTTCATGGCATGCGGAACTGATGTCCAGGCTTGTCCCGCGCCTCAAAAAACGCCGGCCCGGTCTGCGAATCGTCGTTATGCAGCATGACATCGCCATCGGCCATCCCTGGCTGCGATGGCGCTATCGGCCGCTGCTGCAATCCGCCCATGCCGTATTGGTCTCCAATCAACGCGATTACCTGGCAGTCATCGACCAGAACATCCCCGAAGACAAAATCTATCTGGCCCCCGTGACGTCCCACTTCACAATGCCGCGCCCCACTCAACAAGCCCGGCAAACCGCCAGAGCCGCATTGAACCTCACCGCCGATGTCCCGGTCATCGCCTACTTCGGCTTCATCCACCCCGGTCGCAACCTGAAAACCCTCATTAAAGCCATGGGCCGTCTGCACCCTGATTACCCCAACCTCGTCGGCCTTATGATTGGCGGCCCCGCTCCACGCTCACAAGGCTACCTGCGATCATGCCAGAAACTCGCCGACCGGCTGGGCCTCCAGAACAACCTCATCTGGACCGGCTACGCACCGGAAGAGCAGATCATCAACGGCCTGATGGGCGCGGACGTCTTTGTCAGCCTGCCGGAACGCGGCGCCGACCTGCGAAATACCTCGATCATCACGGGTATGCTCGCGGGCCTGTCGGTGGTCACCTCGGAAAATCCGAGATATTATCGTGATCCCGACCTGCCGGCATATGGTTGCCGGACCACAGCCCCCAATGACGATGCAGCCGTAGCCAAAGCCATAAAAGAAGCCTTGAAAAATCCCCTGTCGCCGGAGTTTATCCAGAAAAGATATGATTATTTTGATCCCGACGCCGTCTGGAACCGGCATGTAGTTGAATCGCTGCGCGCCTGCCGGAATCTGCCGCCCTCGCCGCCGCGCAAAGTTATGCCCAAAGCCGCCGATAATGCGAGCTCTGCATCGTATCAATAACGAGCCATCACATGGTCATAAGTGTCCTGCTTTCGATAAATCGTCCGCCTTTCAATCTGAGAGGACAGACCAACCGCCCGGGCAACATCCGCCGGTTCAATCGTATGAATACAGGCGTATTCCTGAGAACAGGTTTCGTTCTTATTACAAGGACAACAGTCCATCTCTGCCTGCAAAACCACGATACGCTGTTCCGGGCGGATACGATAGGCCGGCTCAATACCGCCAAACAACGCTACCGTCGGCCGGTCCAGCGCCGCCGCCAGATGCATAACCGCCGAATCCATCGTTATGACCACGCCGGCAATCGACAAAAGACCGATAAGCTCATGCAGATCCAACCGACCCCGCAGATCGACATCGCAGGCCATCCGGGTATCGGCCTCCTGCCCCACCAGAATCATCTGACGATGAGGCAGATGCGATTTCAACTCGTCGGCTTTCTCCGCAGGCCATTGACGAGCAGGATGACCACATTCCGGAGCGAACACGACGCAATCGCGAAAGCTGCTAAAAGGATTACTCCATAACGCCGGCGGCTCCAGCCGAGTGGCATCGAATGGACTGCCCAACCCCAGAAGATGGCCGAACTCGTCGGTACGGTGCAGCGTCGGCTTGAGCGAGCTGGTCATTTCGTCCAGATCGATCGCCTCTTCATCGCAGACATCGCTCCATAAGTAACCTGGTCGCAGCGTGGAAAAGGCATGAATCCACTCAGCCCGGGTAATAACCGTGACCTGATACCCTTCACTGTAGAAGCGGTCCAAGACCGGAATCAGACAGATGATATTTCCCAGACCGTGACGACGTTGCAGTGTAAGCTGAGGCTGAATTCCTTGCGGGGGGACATTATGCAAAATCATGAGGATTGGTCCTTATTTGAAAATCGCAGCGGCGGTCAAAATAACATTGATATAACGTCATATATAATCGTCATCGGCAAAATCTCCATGTTTTAGAAGTAAAAATGATTTTTTTACAGCAAAAACCACTATTTATACACCATACCATACTTTTGAGAGCTATTCGCAAGTTGATGTTATCGCAATTGCCTCGCGGCCTAATAAATCCTTTTGTTAATCTTTTTTATTTTATGCAATACATGACCGATATGTGATGTATAGCGTTGACTGGATTAAGAAATTCTAACATAACTTTTTTGTGGCCAGGCCGGGCGAAATGGCTGCCGACAAGGCCGCAGGGCTCAACAGGACGACGTCAACCTTCTCTATGGGTTTTCGAAAACGCCTGTATCGGACTGATGACATTAATTCGCATAGTATCACACTGATGAGCGTAATATACCTGCCATTGGCTCTGCCAGGAGCCTTGATACCCTTTGGGTATCCGGGAACGCCGACGACGGACATTGCAGCCGGCCGCAGTAGAATAAAGGGTATGTTAGAGTTTCTTAGACTTTTTGTCTCTTTTATGTGGAATCTTGCACCAGGTTCTGTCTGAAAAGTCGGGTCTCGGCCCGAGAGCGAGCTTTTTTTCGACTGGCAAAAACCGTGAAGCAGGCGATGCTTATCTAATCGCCGAAGGAGCGGGATGAAGCCAGGCGGAAAAAGGGCCGCTTGAAGCCAACCAGAGTTTTCAGATAGTGCCTGAATGACGATTTTCTACAGCCTTTGGAAACCAATAAGATAAGATGCTGTTTAATTCTCTGGATTTCCTGTTATTCATTGGCCTGTTTTTTGCAGGCTGGCCGCTGCTGAAACATCGGGCCAATCTGCGATGGGGCTATATAATTCTCGCCTCCTTCGTCTTTTACGGATGGTGGGACTGGCGATTCCTGTCCCTGCTGATCACCAAAGCGACCTGCAGATTTGATATGTTTCACAAGATGGAAAATGACGAACTATCCGGCAAAATCGTCATGCAATTTGAACTCCACGAAAACGGCTGGCTGGGTGCGATCCCCGTCAAACCGCCCCGGGAAATAACAGCCTATCGCGATATTTTCCCCAGGTATCATGTCAATCATGACCAGATTAAACGGTTTCTTGAGCAAACCAACCGATGGCGGGAACGGGGCATTACCGTTTTCGCATTCCGCCCCCCGGCCTACAGCGGCACAATGGCCGTTGAAGATCAACACAGCGGCTTCCTGTACGATTCGTTCATTGACCGCTTCCAGCAAGCGGGAGGCATCTGGCTGGCTCCCGAAGGCAATTGGAATACCTACGACGGCGTTCATCTCGGCCGCGACGAAGCCCAGAGCTTCTCCCAGGCACTCGCAAAACTGGTCTTCAAAAACCTCTACAACAAGTCATATACTCGTTCCGATTGAAATTACCCGAATTGTCTAGATGTAATCATCTGCGGGTAAAGCCTTTACGTCTGGCCCAGGCGGGTACTCTCTTACCCTTTGGGTATAAAACCTCTCTATCGCAATCTATTCTTCCTGGGATATTTTGTTATTGCGACCGATAACAAAATATTCATGTAATCGGAAATTCTTGACGATTATACAGTAGTACAGTTTTGGATAATAGATATGGAGCACCTGTGAAACGAGACAGCGTATTAATCATCAAGCACGGCTACTCTGAAACCTGCGATCATAATATTTCTCCTCATGTCAGTTTTGGCGATGTCTTCCGCTGCACCTGCCTGCTGGAAGACTTCCGGGGATATCATGTCACCTGGATTACTACCAGGGCCGCCCAAGACCTGCTCATGGATAACCACCTCATTGACGAGCTCATCCTGGCGGACAGCCCGGCGGATATACCAAAGGACAATCTGCACGATCACTATAACATTGTCATCAATCTGGAAAAACAGAAAGACTGGTGCGAATTCACTGCCCAGCTCTCCGCCGACAAACACTTCGGTTTCCGCGACTGGACCTCGGGACATAACGGCTATTATCCCGAATCCTCCGTCGCCCTGGCACTGGCACTGACTTCCGAGGAATATCAACCCTGCCAGGAAACGCTTTTCCACAGTGTCGGTCGGGAATGGAACGGCCAACGCTACGTTCTCGGCTACCATCCCAACCCCTCACCGCAATTTGACATTGGCCTGAACAATCATGTCGGCCCCAAATGGCCGAACAAACGCTGGCCGGATTACCATTGGGAACGGCTCTATTTCGAACTCAGCAAGAAGTATTCCGTCTGCTGGCAGCAATCGCTCGACAGCATCCGGCATTATATTGACTGGCTCGCTTCCTGCCGACTGATCATCACCTGTGACTCGCTGGGATTGCATCTGAGCCTGGCTCTGGGACGAAAAATTATCGCTCTTTTTGGACCTACCCCACCGGAACAAGTCTATATGTATGGCTGCGGACAGAAAATCACCCCATTATGTGACAGGCATTGCATCCCCTGTTTTCAATCGAAATGCCATTATGATCATACCTGCATGGAATATATTTCCGTGGAAATGGTCCTGGATGCGGTGAAAAACCTGATAGATCCAGGTAAAACCAATCACGAAACCATGCCCCCTCAGGTAATAACAGCATCAAAAGCAGTCATATTTTAACATTGCACTGGTAATATTGAGGTGAGAATGACTCAACCTGAAAGCCTTCCAGAATTACCCGTACTCGATGAATGCAATTATATCGCGGCATTCCTTACTATGGCATGTCCATACCATTGCAGCTATTGCATCAATGAGTTCGAATCCAGCCGGCCCGGATTCAAACACCTTGACGCGATAGACTGGATCAGAGGCTTAAGTCGTTTCGCTAATCTGCAGAGGGATGAAGGCGTTGTCCCTGTTACTTTTCAAGGTGGTGAGCCCAGTGTGCACCCTGATTTTTATGATATCATTAATGGACTGCCGGAACGGATACGCATTGATATTCTAACAAACCTGTCATTTGATGTGGAGGAGATGATTGCCCGGGTCGATCCCGCCCGCTTACGTCGGAAATCACCTTATGCGTCTATCCGCGTCAGTTATCATCCCGATCAGGTCAAACTGGAAGAGCTTCTGGAAAAAACATGCAAAATGCAGGAAGCCGGCTTCTCCATCGGCATCTGGGGGGTGCTGCATCCTGAACAGCAGGAGATCATCCTGAACGCTCGGGAAAAAGCCGGAACGTTAGGCATCGACTTTCGCACAAAGGAATTTCTCGGTTTCTATAATGGTAAGCTCTTCGGTCATTATAAATATCCCCAGGGCTGCTCGCAGAAAATCTGCCAGGATGTGCTATGCCGAACAACGGAACTCATCATAGGACCGGACGGCAATGTTTTCCGATGCCATCATGATATCTACGAAAATGTCAATTCCATCGGGCATATCCTGGAACCGGAATTCCGAATGGATCGGGATTTCCGCCCCTGCGATTGTTTTGGGCATTGCAATCCTTGCGACCTGAAAATCAAGACTAACCGGCTGCAGCAATTTGGCTATACCGCTGTGGATATCAGGTTTGAAGGAACAGCAGCACCGACACGCGAAATTCAGGAACATGCCCGACCAGAACAACCGGCGCCAAAAACCGGACCTGTTAAAATTCAAGGATGAGAAATGACCGTAACCTGTCCGAAAAACGATACAACTTCCACGGAAACTTCGCAAAGACATCAGAATTTATTGCAAAACTGGCCAGGCGATCGACTTTTTCAAAAAAACCTCACGGCCCTTCAATCCGTCAATGAACCTCTGGCGAACCTGCTGAACGAACGGACCATACCAGACAATGTCCGGTTGTGTATCGCCCGTGACGGTTCGGTCACCTATCGCTTTGAACGCCCTGACGGCACGAACCCCTGGCTGGGCCATATATCCGTGCCGCAGATGGTGGCGGAAATCAATCTCAAGCGGACGCCATTGCATGCCGGCAATATGGCCATGAACGGCATCGGTAACGGCATCGATGCCAATAAAATTCTGCAGCACCTGCCGGGCAATCTTGCCTTGTTTATCTTCCAGCCTGATTTGCTGGAGTTGAAGCTGGCGTTTCGGCTGCGGGATTTCGCACCCTGTATATTAAATCGACAATTAATTATCCTTTATGATCCCGCCTTCCAGCCGGAAGCGCATGACAACATTACCAGACTCGTCGAATCGTTCTATAAACAACATCCCTGTTTCAGTCCGCTGCAAAGAGCGATCTACTGGAACTGGCTTACAGAACAGGAAAACCAGAGGTTCGCCCACCAGATCACGCTGGCTATGGAGCTGCTTAATCCGTTCATATCCGGGCAAATACAGCAGCTTAAAAAACAGTTTTTCGAAAAGAAAGAACAAGTCGATATTCAACATCTGGCACAACGCTGCGCGAGTCAACCTTCTTCAATCCGGGTATTAAATTTTGCCCGTACGAATAGTCCGATAAATTCACAAACCGAACGGGACATCATCAACGGCGTGAAACGGCTGGGCTATGTGGCCGACTGGCAAATGCCGGACAGGCCGGATCAAGGTTCGGACTATGCCCGGTATGACCGGCTGAACAGGGAAATGCCTGATCTGCTCATAATGGTAGATAGCTTTCGCGGGGATGCGACCATCGAGATTCCCAAAAAACTGCCGGTCATAACATTGTTGCGGAATCCGCCGGAGCATTTCCTGATGCAGGAAAGCCGTCCCGCCGAACGGGTCGGACCTTATGACATGGTTGGCTGGCTGCATCAATCGCATCGGGCGAGCTGCCTCGAGGCCGGCATAAATGACGGACAACTGCTGGAAATGCCCCTGTTTATAAATGAGGATATTTATCGACAGGTTGAGCTTTCCGCAAAGGAAAAAGCGGAACTGGCGGGCGAAGTGGTTATGATTTCGTCTCGCATGAATCCGGACCCGGAAGAAAACGGCATTAAACTGCACAGTTATCAGGTTTTATGGAATGCAGTCATTCAAGAGATTTGCCGGAATCCCGCGGAATACAGGCAAAATGAGGCGGGAAAATTTCTGCTGCGGGCTCAACGCTGTGGTGTGGAACTCAAGGATGAGAAACTGCGCGAAAACTTTATCGAACTGATTCGGAATCCGCTCGGCGATACCGTTTTGCGAGATATTTACTGCGGCGAAATTGCCAGAGAAGGATATCCGATGGCTATCTGGGCATGGGATAAATACAGCAAAAAGGACCGCTCAAACCATTGGAGTACCGCACCGCATGCCGGATGTTATAAAGGGGAAATCGGTGAAGGCGAACCATTAAATAAGCTGTATAATGCCGGGAAAATTTTTATACATGTTTCCACTGACGGGGTGCCCGATCAGATGCTGTTGAATGGTATGGCAGCGGGGGCTTTTTTTCTGGTCCGGTCACATCCCAGTGACAGATCGGCGAATGGCCTGTCGCGATATCTGGATTTGAAAGAGGACATTGTTACATTTGACACGCCCAGAGATTTAATCCGTAAGATTCGATATTTTCTGGAGCATGAAAAAGAACGACAGCACATCGCTCTGAATGCCCGGGAAAAAATCCTCGCCGATTTCTCCAGCGAAACGATAGCACTCCGAGCGATGACGGCATTCCAGAAAATGGCTGCAGGTGCTCTCAATCGGGGGGATGCTTGACAACATAGGAGCAGGTAAGAACCTGTAGCCGAATTCCATTGTTACATATCTATGGTGTCTTATCAAACAGGCCCGACATGGTCCTATAACTTGAAAAGAATATCGTCAAATGAAAATAAATTTCATTTTCGCGTTTAATACTATTGGTCAAGCTCTGGGGTCATCCGGCTGATTTTCAACAACCATTTATTGGACGAACGCATAATCGGTCACAGGCGGTTCACGATGCGGGTTACCGGAAACCGGCAAATCCCTGAAGCGATATTATCGTAAACAATAACGACAAAAAAGCAGCCATAATCAATAGTATCGCCGTCATGTGAGAGCTGGTTGACGTTTTGTTGAAATGGCAGGTCTCAATAACGGTATTTTTCAGCGCGGATAATTTCCCCATAATCATCTCCGACCAGTTTTTATTAGTCTTCAAAAAACTCCGAAACAGTAAATCTGGTTAATGACTTCCGGGTTCGAGATATCACCCGGTTTCGGATGCAGTCTCCACCAACACCCTGTAAGTAAATATATCGTCCGAAGGGTAGAATTTTGATAAGTGAAAAACGCAATTTGTTTTACCGATGAAATGTATGACATGATATAGTCACACGGCCATTGGTTTTTATACGTGTTCCGATAAAAATGTTCCGTTTTGTCGGAACATAATTATGTGCGGATCAAAAGCTTACGTTCGGCACTGCCGGGAGCTATCTCCCCGATGGAGTCTGTTTGAACATAGGACAATATAACTGTATGACTGACATTTCAACTGGAAACAAAACATTATTGCAAAAAAATTTTCCCTGGGGCATTACCCTCGGATTGCTTATCAGCGTTATCGTACTGGGGCTCTTGTCGTTAAATCAATTTTACACCTTGCGGCGGCTGGAGAAAAAAGTTCAGCTTACACATCAGCAGGATAATATTTTAGCCGGACATATCAGCCGCTTTCAAAACAACATGAACGTCGAGCTCGATCAGGTACGAAATCAATTCAGTCATGCGGCACTTGATGATGATATGGATTTATCATCCATCGCTCGCGGAATCTGTTTAATCCAGGGCGAATATACCTTTACCGACCCGGCAACATATAAACCATTACGGCATGTTCTGAGCAATAATGATATGAATCGGCAAGATGCGTCTATGCTGCCGGATGATGCAACGCAACCGGCAACGTTGAGTATTGACGGCAAGGGCAGCCCTCTGCTGATCCATTATACGGGGTCGGGATTTCTGGTGGACCGGCAGGGATTTATCCTGACGAATTATCATGTGGTCGCACCGTGGACGACCGGGGATGATTACCAGCATGTCATGGAAGCTGGTTACGAGCCGGAACAGGTTATGCTGCGGGCGTTCTTCCCCGGGCATGAAGAACCGTTTGATCTGGTGATAAAAGATGTGTGCGAGGAAAACGACCTGGCGATACTGCAATGCCGGTTGAATGACGCTGATATTCCCGTTCTGGATTGCCGGGCCAGGCAAGACGCCATCAAGGTCGGACAAACCATATATATACTGGGCTATCCGACGGGCTTCGATTTACTGCTCGCGCGGTTGCCGGAAAGCCAGATCAGCCGACTGAACCCCGAAAACAAAATGCTTTCATATGAAGAACTCGCCATTAACATTGCTCAACTGGGGCTTATTCAACCTGTAGCCACGCAGGGAATATGCGGCAGATTCCACGATGACAGATTGATCTACGATGCTCAGACTACCACAGGCGGCTCCGGCGCCCCTGTCCTTAACCGCAAAGGTCAGGTCATTGCGGTCAATACGGCCTTGATGAAAGGATTTTCCGGCACCAATTTTGGAACGCCCATCCAATTTGGCCTGCACATGCTGCTAAAGCTTAAAAACCAGCCTTAGGAAAAGTCCAGCCAGATTTTCTGTACTGCGAGCCAGGCAATAGCCGATAACTATTATTATATTATCGGAATGTGTATTGCGTGAGGAAATCAATATGGACTGCCCATTCATAAATGACAACCATCCCAATTGCAGCGTCAGCCTGAATATGAACAAGCTGGAAGAAGCGTTCGACCTTTGCACCTACCATTACATGCTTTGCCCGCTGTATCTGAAGCTGAGCGAGAATTTGCAGGAAACGCACGAGGCTGTGGCAGCCGGACAGATTGACACAAAAAAATAATATCTATTCACAGAAATACTATACCCGATCGGGCAGCCAGCGTCTGGCAGGACCAGGCGATTTCTACCCAATTGGGTATCATACCTAGAACGGTTTTGCGAAATAGACCCAAAGGGTATGAGAATTCCCGCTAGGGCCAGTCGTAAAGGCAATGCCCGCAAATAGTTACGTTTGGACAAAACGGGATTTTTCAATCGAAACGAGTATAAAATTCTACCCTACCAGATGGAGAGATAATGGCAGTAGCCTGGCCGGCATCACAAATCAAACCCTACCTGGACTACCTTATTGTTGAATGCGGACTCGCGGACAATACGATCGAATCGTACGGACGGGACTTACGAAATTTCAACCTCTATTGCCAAGAAAATAATCTTGCCAGTCCGGAAAGCATTACGCCGGTGATCATTCAGAATTACGCTCAGTATCTGTATGTGAAAAATCTGGCGACTTCGAGCATTGCCCGGCAGTTGGTGGCGGTCAGAATGTTTATGCGGTATCATGTGTTGTTCGGGATGATGAACAAGGATGTCTGTGCGGCGATGGAGACGCCCAAGACCTGGAAACGGCTGCCCAATGTACTGGGCCGACAGCAAACCGTCGATCTGATTACAGCGGTCGACCCGGATGATACCTATTATTTACGGGACCGGGCGCTGCTGGAACTGTTATACGCGACGGGAATGCGGGCTTCAGAAACCGTGGGCTTGAAGATTAAGGATGTGAATCTTCAGATCGCATTTTTAAGATGTTTCGGCAAGGGCAACAAGGAACGTATTATTCCGATTCATGATAAATGTATCGAGCTACTGCAGGCGTATCTGGAAGAACTGAGGCCGCGACTGGTGAAGGAAAAGCCGGTGGAAGAAATGTTCGTCTCACGGACAGGCCGGGCCTTGAGTCGGATTGAAATCTGGCGCATCGTCAAGCGGGCGGCATTACGGACCGGCATGACAGGCCATATTACACCGCACACGCTGAGGCACTGCTTCGGGTCGCATTTGCTCCAGGGCGGGGCCGACCTGCGAACGGTACAGGAATTACTGGGACACGCCGACGTGACTACAACACAAATCTATACACATGTGGACCACGAACACTTGCGGAATATTCATAAGAAATTTCACCCGATGGCGTGAAAACGTTCAAAAAACTCAATCACGCAGACACGATACACACAACACAAAAAATCAGTTTTTTTCAAACAGCTCCGCCTGGTCATTCAGAAGCTTGACCCAGATATCGGTTTGTTCGGAAAATTCATAATCCAGAATGTCGGCCATTAGAACCAGATCGCCGGATTCGACGGCCATTTTGACCTGTTCAAGCTGCTCGGTAAGGCCTTTGATTTTATCCAGAATATTTTCACCGGGAGAGATCTCCCAGGATTGAGCGTCAATTTCCAGCAGGCGTATGGCACTGGCGAGATTCTGCTGGACGGCTTGCCAGACCTGCATATAGGCGGGCATGAGGTTCAGAGCTTCGGTGCCGCTGCCGCGGCCGATATGCTCGGCGATCTGGTTGCGATGGTCAGCGCTTTCCCTGAGCCGTTCGGCGATAAGCCGTAAAGCATTTGCCGCCAGATCTTTACGCGATTGAACTTCCACGCGGGTTTCCTCAAAGTCCTCCAGCGGCCGGTCTTTCCAGATCGAAAGCCGTTCCGAAGAAAGCGGTTCTTCATCAATGGTTATATATGAGATGATTTCGTTCTGACCGACGAATTCATCCTGAATGATCTGCAATGCATGGGCCAGATCGACACCTTCGGGCATTTTATTGGTGATTTCATGGTCGTTTATCATCAGTTTCATGTCATTTTCCTGCTTTCGCGAGTACTAATCGCATCAAAAAAGGGTTTTTCAGGAGGAAAAACTCTATTACTGTTCGTGTACTATCGGAAATATGGGGTTAAACTATCCAGAAAAACGGGACCGTTGGGATTAAAACCGGCGAGACCACAAAGAGGATTTTACATAAAAGTTTATATGAAAATGACTTGCAAAGCTAGCTGTTGTCGCTGCGGGATACAAGAAAAACGACCACCGCAGTGATCGCCAGAATCACCAGAATTTCGTTCGTTGACATCATGATAGCGAGCATAGGCAGCCTTTGCATGACGAAAGCCGTAGAGAAAAATATAAAACTGTTATTGACATGATACCGCGATTTTGTTTTAATGCCAATTACTTTTTTACGGACGAACGAAAGTGCCCTAAGGCACTGGAAAGAATAGGGTTAGCGAAAACCACTGTCCACTGTGAAGGCATGGATTCCTGCCGGCAGATATGAATGTGGGGAAGGCGACCGGCGGCGACATGCCATGAAGAAAGCTCAGGGTTTGAACCCGATTACAAGGATGGAGTTTGTACGTAATGAAAAATCTAGGTGTGGCGATGGCAGGATGGCGAGCCTGGAGTTCCGGCAGATATGATGAAGGATCGGAGACTCAGGTCTAGGCTTACAGCCAGTCAGAACAGATCAACGCGGTCCGACAATGCCATGTCAACCGCGTTTTTTTATACCCAAAAGAGCCGGACCGGCTTTTTTGTAGCTTATTGTATTCCAGACAGAGATAAGGAAACACCACAGAAATTCTTAATTGGCAGCAGCAGAAAGGTTAGACATGAAGATCAAAGCGTTCAAAGGGTATCGGTTTAATGCGGATGTCGTGGGCGATGCGGGTGCTTGTATTGCTCCGCCTTACGATGTGATCGATCCGGATCAGCAGGAAAAGCTGTATAAACAGAATCCGTTCAATATCGTACGTTTAATCAAAGGAAAGCAGAACGAAGACGACAGCGAAACGAATAACGTATATACGCGGGCAGCCGATTATTTGAATGATTTTATCGCCAAAGAGGGTCTGAAACAGGATGAACAGGAGAGCATTTATGTTTATGCCCAGGATTTCGAAATAGACGGGCAGCGGTTTCGCCGGACCGGGTTCATCGCTCTGGGTGAACTGGAGGATTACGGTGACGGCATTAAGCCGCACGAGCAAACGCTGGCCGGCCCGAAAGCGGATCGACTGAATTTGACACGGGCGACGAAGAGCCAGATCGGACAGATTTTTATGCTGTTCAGCGACCCGGAAAAGAAGGTAGACGCGGTTCTGGCGAAGGCAGGCAGCGGCGAGGCGTTGTTGTCTCATAAGGACGATGATGAGGTGATTCATCAGCTTTACGCGATAACCGATCCGGGGGATATTGAGACGGTTCAGACTGTTATGAGCGACAAGAACGTCTTTATCGCGGATGGGCATCATCGCTATGAAACGGCGTTGAATTACTACCGCGAGACGCAGAACCCGGCGGCCGCTTATCAGATGATGACGTTTGTCAATACGCATAATGAGGGATTGGTCGTGCTGCCGACGCACCGGCTGCTCAAGAACCTTTCGGACTTTTCGCCGGCAATTCTGGTCGGACAGATAAGCGAGTATTTTGATATCGCCCATTTGAAATATGGCGACATGGTTGAAAAGAAGGAACAACAGGAAAAGATGTTCAAGGCGATGAATCTGGAATACGAAAACGGCGAACGGTCGCTGGGAATGTATTTTAATGATGGCAATTATTATGTGGCGACGCTGCGGGACGGCACGGTCATGAAAGAGCTGGCGCCGGAAAAAAGCCACGCCTGGCGGCAACTGGATGTGGCGATTTTGCATAAGCTGGTGCTGGAAAAGATGCTGGGGATCGACGAAGCGGCCCTGACGGCCCAGACGAATGTGGAGTATATCAAGGACTTCGGACCGGCTACGCAAAAAGCGATTGACAGCGTGGACTCGGGAGAAAGTCAAGGACTGTTCTTCATGAACAAAACCCGGGCGGAGGATGTGGAAGCGGTGGCGCTGGCGGGCGAGAAGATGCCGCAGAAATCGACGTTTTTCTTCCCGAAGATTTTTTCGGGTCTGGTGGTTAATAAGCTTTAGCCAGAAATTTGTACAAGGCGGTCAAGCCGCAACCAAAAGAAATAGAACTCAGATGACTCTGATTAAACAGATTATCACTGAAACAAGAGTACAGGTTTTTGGGTTTCGGGTATAGTATATCCTTTCTCCTTTTATACTCGTTCCGATTGAAAATTCCCGTTTTGTCCAAACGTGACTATGTGCGGACAAAGCCTTTACGACTGACCCTGGCGGGATTTCTCATACCCTTTGGGTATATGAAGTGCGGTTTCGCGTTTTTTATTGTGATAGTATCGAAGGAGAAGGCCCTGCGGAACACCAAAGCGTTATTCAGATAATGCGAAAGTTAAGTTGAACATGCATAAATCAATTGCATTAATTTAAGTATGTAATTTGGAAACAACATTGTTTAAGGAGTTTTTTATGGCGCGTGTACACAATTTTTATGCCGGTCCGGCGGCGCTGCCGGTGGAAGTATTGGAAGAGGCTCAGGCCGAGCTGCTGGATTTTCAGGGCAGCGGCGTGAGCGTGATGGAAACCTCGCACCGCTCGAAGGAATATGACGCGGTGCACATGGGCACGATGGAGCTGATTAAGGAACTGATGGGACTGGGGAACGATTATACCGTTATGTTCCTGCAGGGCGGGGCGAGCACACAGTTTGCACTGGCGCCAATGAACCTGATCCCCCAGGGGGGCAGCGCCGATTATATTCTCACCGGGGTATGGAGTCAGAAGGCGATCAAGGAAGCGAAAATCGTGGCGAACGGCCGGGTGGCTGCCGACACGGAACAGGACGGCGTGTTCACGCGGATTCCGAAACAGAATGAGCTGGACCTGGACCCGAAAGCCGCATACTGCCATATCACCACGAACAATACGATTTTCGGGACGCAGTGGAAAACGTTCCCGGATACCGGCGATGTACCGCTGGCGGCGGATATGTCGAGCGATATTCTGTCGCGGCCGTTCGATCCGAAACCGTTCGGGCTGATTTATGCCGGAGCGCAGAAGAATCTGGGTCCATCGGGCCTTGCGATTGTGATTATACGTAACGATCTGCTGGAGCAGGTTAACGGCGGGCTGCCGACGATGTTCTCTTACAAGACGCATGCGAGCAAGGATTCGCTGTACAATACGCCGCCGAGTTTCACGATTTACATGGTGAACAAGGTACTGCACTGGGTGAAAAAGAACGGCGGCGTCGAAGGTATGGAAAAAATCAATGAGGAAAAAGGCAAACTGCTCTACGGCACGATCGACGGCTCGAACGGGTTTTATACCAACAATATCGCGACGGAGGACCGCTCGCTGATGAATGTGGTGTTCCGCCTGCCCAGCGAGGACCTCGAAGCGAAGTTCGTCTCCGAAGGCAAGGCGGCCGGCTTCGTCGGACTCAAGGGCCATCGCAGCGTCGGGGGTATCCGGGTATCGATGTACAACGCCAACGGCCTGGATTCCGTCAAGGATATGGTCGCGTTCATGAATGATTTCGCGTCGAAAAACAGCTAAGGCGCAGAAGCGGTATTTTGAAGTGCAAAGACGTGAGGTTCAAGGATTTACAGTTATTCGCGAACCTGGCGTCTTTGTGCTGTTTTTACTGTTTGAGAAAACGGGGCTGAGAACAATGAATTCTGTAGAAAAAACGGGGCATGAGTAGCTAAAATACTGTGATAGAATATAAGGAATGAGAATCAACGTCAATTTCACTAACTGGAATTTGCGATGAGTACGCCAGCAAAAAAGAGATAGCGAAAAAAATAATTGAAAACATGCCGAACGGTTTGATGTTGCAGACGTTCGAAAAAGATTTGGTCTATTGGAATTGAATATACCCTTTGGGTATATAATCTGTGGTTCATAATATCACGGAGTTTTTCACTATGGTAACACGCGAAATTTTAAAAAATGAAATTGACAAAATACCTGAAACTAAATGGGAGTTGTTACTGCAAATGATGCATTCTCTTGAATCCTCTTCTTGTAAGAATGATCAGTTCATTATTTTTGTCAATTCTGGCTGGCATAAGGTTGTACAAGAAGCGAAAACTGAAGAAGAAACTGAAGAAATACATAGTTTGTATTTTA
>CAYZXY010000031.1:0-31152 GCA_964482555.1 uncultured Pirellulales bacterium | reverse complement strand
CGGTTTTCAGCATATTCACGAAAATGATCCGGCATAACCCGCGGTTGAACGGGCGACAAGTACTGTTCAAGTTTATTGCAGGAACTCGCCAGCCGGGCATATTCATCCTCAAGGGCGATGAGTTTATCCGTAACAACTTCCTTCGTTTCGAGCTGGGCCTCGAGCGTCTCTTTTATATTGCGATAAGATGACATAGCGCCGCCATCGCTGCCTTTGTCCGCGCCGGGGCCGGCAAACTGTTCAATATACAATTCAACAAGAGATTTGAAATCCCGGTCCAGATCGCTGATGGTTTCCTTAGCCGTATCGTTAAGCCCGTTGCGATAGCGAATGATGAGGTTCCAGTCATCCCGGTTATGTGAAATCGCAATTTTATGCCGCATGGCGGGCCGGTGGGAAAGGATGATTTTTTTCAGTTCCAGTTCCTGAATGCGGGCGAACAGCGGCCACAGACCCCGGGCCTCGGCCGCATCGACATTATCGGGACAGGTGAATGTCAGCGTCTTGACCAGATACCGGTTTTCAGGAATTTTATCCAGCAGCGTAAAACGGGCAATCGCCAGCAGGAGCAGCGACCCCAGGACACCGGCCATCATGGTGCGCAGCCGGCGCCGGCGTGACTTGTCTGATTGGCGTTGTTGAATGTCGCTCATGTTTCCTGCCGATTATAGGTATACTCGTTCCGATTGAAAATACCCGTTTTGTCAGAACGTAATAATTTGCGGATAAAAAGCTTACGCCCGGCCCTGCCAGGAGCTTTCTACCCAATTGGGTATAAATACTGGTATCTTTAATATTCGATCAACATGCAGACCGTATAACAACAGCATACCATAAAACAGTCTTTTTGAAAACCCGTTTCGTATTACGAAATTCGTACAGCTGGGAAAATGTCAGGGGGGCCATGCCAGTCGATTAGCCAGTTTGCCTGATCGTTACAATCCTGCGCTCACAGGTTTGTGAGCTTCTGCTGCTGGCGCAAATGATCGATGTCTTCCAGAACGACCCGCTGCATGATTTCGCCGAGAATTATATGATTTTCCTGCCGGCCGAACTGGTTATCCACCGTCGCTGGAGCAAAATTGAGTGTAGGTGTCGGGTATGTGGAGGCAATCAGATTCGAACAGTTATAGGGCGATATGCTGGTCTGGTCATTGAAGTTCCAGGAACGTGCGGCGTTGGTTTGTATCGCTTTTTCCATTGATTTTTTCGCGGCGCCGCCGATGGCGGTAGCGGTTTCACGCCGCGGCTCAGTCGTCACGGGCGACGGTTCAGGGGCTGGTTTGTTTTCAGGTTTGGGGCTCACGTGCTTCTGCGTCGGCGGAGAGGTTGGTTTATCGGTCGTCGGGGCGGATTGCCGGGGAGTCGGCTTACGCGCAGCGGGCAGCGGGGCCGCCTTGTCCGGCATTGATTGGGCGGGCCGGACAGGCTGTTGTTGGCCGGCAGGGGCAGCCGGAGCGGATTGTCGCGGCCGGGATGCGGGTCTGGCCGGGGCCGGCGTTTTCTGCGCGGGCTGTTGCGCCGGCGTTTTCGTCCTGCCGGCAGCCGACCGGCTTTGGTAGGACCGCGGAGCGGTATTCGCATTTGCAGCAGCAGGATTGCCAGAGGATGTCTGTTCACCGGTATCGGATGTTTTCGGGGTGGCCTGTTCCGCTGCCTTCCGGGCTTTTTCTGCTTCCAGGGAGGCCAGCATCAAATCTCGGCGGGCTTTTTCCACCTCATCGAGCTCCTGATCCATTTCCAATAGGTTTTCCAGGTTATCGGAACTTGCCGTTCGCATTCGCTTTTTTTGGGGTTTTCGGAAAAACATCTGATTAATCCGTTTTAAACTGCTGTCAAAACTACGGGTTTCCCGCTTGTTGAAGCATTATACCTCAGAATCGATCTTGATGCAATAGTTGGCATATCGAACTCCATTGGCTTCATAAATCGACTTACTTGCCGTTTATTTTTATAATGCGTTAAAAAACATCCCGGGTTTTGGAAAACAATTGAAATTTCGGGACGACCGCTTTATAGTCAGGCCGATGTTTACAGGTTTTTCAGTAAATCTATTATTGCGAAAGGAGATAGGTACCATGAAAGGTAAACTGGTTGTTTTATTGTTGTTATTGGGTCTGGCCGCGCCCGTTCTGGCCCAGGATGGCGAAACCGAACAAACTCAGGAAATGAAGGATTCCCCTTGGCGTGGCGGGCTGACCATCGGGGCGAATCTCAGTCGGGGTAATTCCTTTTCGGATTCGGTGAACGTTGATTTTAACATGACAAAAAAGACCAAACAAAACCGCATTACGTTCAACACCTACTATCTTTTTGGCCGGACCAAAGAGGGTGGTGAAACCAAGCCGACCGACGGCACATTTTTCGCCAGCGTGAAGTATGACTACTTCATTTCGGAAAAGCTATATGCCTTCACGAACGGAAATTATAAAACTGATCACGTCGCCGATCTGGACTATCGTCTCATAGGCGGTGCCGGTCTTGGTTATCAGTGGGTCGAATCCGAAAAGATGAATTTCAACACCGATGCCGGTATTGCCCATACCTGCGAACAGTACACGACCTTTGATAACGATCTGGGTGATTTGGTCGAAACCAAAAATGATGATACTTCTTTGCAGCTTGGCTATCATTTCGATTGGGTGATTAATGAAAATATGACCTTTATTCATAACGTGAATTATTACCCCAGCGCCCTCAGCACCTTCTTCCTGACTGCCGACGCTGAACTGCGCGTTAAGCTCACTGAGTCATGGTATGCCAGCGCCAAGGCCATTATGGATTATGACTCCGAACCGGCAGAAGATTTATCTGAAGTCGATCATAAATACATACTCGGTGTAGGCTGGAGTTTCTAAAATCCCGACTGGACAAGATCGCAATCCCCCGGTGTTATCGCTGGGGGATTGTTCTGATCGCATATCATAACCAGAACGGCCAAGCTGCTACCAGACGAACGGCCAGGCCCTGAAGTCACGAAGTTCAAAAGTTGTATAAATGCAATTATTTCATAACCATACTGAATCATGACATATACCACAATACACAACAGAAAGTTTATTTGTAGTTTCATTTTATTCGGCATTTGTGGGTATTTTTCCGGCTGCAGTAATGACGGTTCGAAGCCTGCCATATTGCCCGATGCTTCCAATCCCGTCGTCGCCACGGTCAACCTCCAGCCGATCAGGCAAGACCGCTTGCTGGAGGAATTGCTGCCGGCCTATGGCGGGAAAATGCTCGAAGAGATCGTGCATTTGGAAATCGTCCGGCAGGCGGCCGCCGAACGAGACGTCACCCTTACCCAGGAGCAGCTCGCCGCCGAGTTCAATCGCCTCCTCGAAGACATGGCGCCCGGCAAACCGCGCCGCGAGCAGCTTGCCCTGCTGAACTATCTGCTCGAATCTCGCCGCCTGACCCGCCAGGAATTCGACATGATTGTCGAGCGTCAGGCCCTGCTCCGGCAGATGATCGATCCCGTCGTCACCATCACGGAGCAGATGATCGAAACAGAACACGACCGCCAGTACGGCCGCAAAGTCATGGTTCGCCAGATTGTCGCCGGCAGTTTCCGCACCATCCAGAACATCAAGCGCCAACTCGACGACGGCACCAGTATGGTCCGGCTTATCCAGCAGTATTCGGAAGATCAACCCTCGACCTCACGCGATGGACTGCTCGGCCCCTTCACACGTCAGGACGAGGCCATCCCCGCCCCTTTACGCGCAGCGGCATTTGCTCTGAACGAGCCCGGCAGCCTCAGTGAGCCGGTCCGTTTTTATGACGAGGATAACAATGAATGGTGGGCCATCCTGCGGCTGGAAAAGATTCTCCCCGCCGAAGAGGTTCCGCTCGCACAGGCCCGCGACGAACTCATCGGCATGATCCAGCACCGCATCCTGAACGAGCGCATGTTGGAGCTGCAACGTCGTCTGAAAAAGCGGGCCGCCGTCAATATCACATCGCCGTTTGCCCGATAAACCGGTCCGTGGCGTCATTACGCCTCGAAATTTGTTAACGATGCGAAAGTCGTAACAGGGGTTTTTTGTTTTAAATTGAAATCGTTCCGTGGTATAATGAACGTCTGTGTATGCGAAAAGACCCCGGACGTTGAGGTTCATAAGTGCAGCAATCAGAAGAAAATAAAGAAAATATTGCCCGGGAGAAAACCACCGTTGCTTCCAGGGCCGCATCCGGAAATGCCCTGGAATCCGTCTCGAAAGAGCCCAGAGTGATTGATCCGCCGCCGGATACCCCAGGCGACGAAGCGGCTCTCGCTGATTCAGAGGTTCTCCGGCAGGAAGCCCCGGTCGAAGATGGAACAAGCGCAAACGCCCCACAGCAGGATCAAACGGCCTACGTCACGCACGAGCAGGACGAATACGACAGCGACGAGACGGTTTCATCGCCGCAGGAAAATCGGTCAATCAATCTGGCCTCTGTGCTGGAAGCGGTGCTGTTCGCCGCTGATGAACCGATCACGACGGCCAAACTCTCCGAAATAGCAGGCGATGTCGGCATCAGGGAAGTCAAAGATCATATTGAAAAGCTGAATGAAAAATACGCAAAAATGGACTGTGCCTTTCGGATCGAAGCCATTGCGGGCGGGTTTCTCATGCTTACGCTGCCGGAGTACAAACCCTGGCTCAGTAAGCTGATCAAGGTGCGCAGCGAATCCAGGCTTAGTGCGGCGGCCCTTGAGACGCTGGCCATCATCGCTTACAAGCAGCCCATTTTGCGGGTTGACATTGAGTCTATCCGCGGCGTCGGCGCCGGTGAGATGATTCGGCAGCTCATCGAAAAAGGACTGGTCAAAATTGTTGGCCGAGCCGAAGAACTCGGCCGGCCGCTGCTCTACGGCACCACGAAAAAATTTCTCGAAGTGTTCGGCCTCAACAGTCTCAAAGACCTGCCTGCATCAGACGATTTGAAGAATCCGGATAAAAAATAGGTTCCTCACACAAAGCAAGCAGGAAAAACAGGTTATGAAAAAACATTCATGAGGTAAGCTGAAAGTTTTTTCAGATTACGGATTTCAAATTCCCGGCTTCGACGGATCCGGTCAGGATACTATCCATGCGAACAACATTTAAAAGAAATAGCTGGAAATACATCATCCCAACGATACCGCTGTTGATGGTCCTTATGGTCTTCAGCGGCTGCGCTTCTCTCAGTCTGGAGCCGAAAGTCTCGCGGGAGACCCTCGAAAAAGAAAGCCGGCGTATCCTTTTCGAAGCCGTCGAGCATGAAAATCCCCTGGTCCGGGTCCACGCCATAGAGTCGCTGGCTCACCATCCCGACAGGCAGACGATCCCCTTCATTCGCAAGGGGTTATATGACGATGTGGCTGCCGTCCGGTTTGCTGCCGCGGTGGCTGTCGGCGATGTCGAAGATTACGCCTCGCGGCATTTACTGGAAAAAATGCTGCGGGACGACAACGTTTCGGTCCAGCTTGCCGCCGGTTATGCCCTGGAAAGAATGGGGGACAATCGCTTTCATAACTGGTTCGACAAGGTTCTTTTCAGCCGGCACGAACAACTGGCGGGAACGGCCTGCCTGCTGCTGGGCAAGCTGGGCAACACCGCTTTGCGGAGCGACAGCCGGGAAAAGCTATGGACGGTCTTTAATATGAAAGATCAGTATCCGTCTGTGCAATTGCAGGCGGCGGAGGCGCTGGCCCGTCTGGACGATCCGGACGTACTTGAAAAACTGCTGGTTTTCTCCAACAGCATTTATGCCGACGATCGCCTGCTGGCGGTGGAAGGCCTCAAGCAGCTTTCCGGCAGGGATATGTTCGCCATGCTGACCGTTCTGGCCGATGACCCTCAGAGCGAGGTGCGGCTCGCCGCGATTCGCGCTCTGGGGCCGCTGGCGGACCGGGATCATGTGCAGACGGTTAGAAATGCCGTGAATTATACCGATCCCGAAGGCAATAAACAGGCCACAATGAGGGTGCGGAACCTGGCGCTGCTGGCGCTGGGCAGCGTCGGCGAAGCCGGGGATGCCGGCTGTTTTATGAAGGCGTATAAAAACCCCTCGCCGTTTATGCGGGTGGCCGCGGCCCGGGCGGCCGTCGAATACCTGAACCGGCAGTAAACTTCCGCTTATGCCGGTTTATCCGATGAAAGCCATATAAATAATGATTGCCTTAATACTCTATTTTGCTCTCGCTCTGAGCTTATCTTTTCTTTGTTCGCTGCTGGAGGCGGTGCTGCTCAGCGTTACTCACGCCTATGTCGGTACGCTGCAAATAAAGAAGCCCAAAAGCGGACATCTTCTCAAGACGCTCAAGGACCGCATCGACCGGCCGCTGGCCGCCATCCTGACACTGAATACCGTCTCGCATACCATCGGTGCCGCCGGGGTGGGGGCCCAGGTGCAGGTCATTTTCGATCAGACCTGGGCGTTGTCCGCCGCCTCGGTCCTGCTGACATTGGCCATTCTGATCTTCTCCGAAATTATCCCCAAAACGCTCGGCGCCGTGCATTGGCGGAAGCTCGCCCCCGCGGCCGCTTATATCACCTGGGCGATTATCTGGCCGCTTTCGTGGGTGGTTTATCTGCTCGAGTTGATTTCCCGAATGATCTCGCCGAAAATCAAACATCTGCATTTTTCCCGTGACGAGATGCTGGCCGCAGTTGAAATCGGCCATATCGAAGGCACGCTGCTCCCCCAGGAAAGCCGCATTATCCGCAATCTGTTTCTGCTCCAGAATATCCGGGCCAAAGACATCCTGACGCCCCGCAGTGTGCTTCTGGCTTTACAGAAGGACAAAACGGTCTCCGAAGCGCTCGAGCGGAACAACCCCATCCGTTTCAGTCGGATCCCGGTTTATGGCAAAGACCTGGACGATATCTACGGTCTGGTTCATCGGCATCAGATCATGCAGGCCTTCTCCAAAGGGCAGGCGGACCTGAAACTGGAATCGATCAGCGCCCCGGTTTATGCCATACCCGAAACCAAACCGGTCGCCGATGTTCTGGATGAATTCATAAAACGGCGGGAGCACCTGTTTCTCGTCGTCGATGAATACGGGGGCACCTCCGGTATCATCACCCTTGAAGATACCATCGAAACCCTCCTGGGCGTGGAAATTGTCGATGAATTCGATACCGTCGAAGATATGCGAAAATGGGCCAAACAGCGGTGGGAGCGGCGCAAGAAGCGCGAAAACACACCTGATTGATACAGTTTACCAGAAAATTACGTCTCATAACATGTTAACATATCTAAAACAAATCCTTCTTTTTTGCGGGATTCGGTCGTATCATTATTAATTTTCGGTTAAATACCTAAAATCCTCTTGCAATAAAATGATGTATTTGCTAATATTCGCCGCCTTACAGTGTGATAAGAGCGGAAGTTGTCGTTTTCCCTTTATTAAGGGATAAGTTAAATAATAAAAAAACGACTACGACGGAGATATAATCATCGGCAGGGACGCTTAATCGGTTGAGGGCAGGGTATGCCGCGCCGATATATTGATTATCCTTATCCAGAAAAACTAGATTTGAAAAATAAGGTAGATAACTTTACTTGGAGATTAGTATATGCAGCGTATAGCAAAAATCAGAAATATTGGTATTTCTGCCCACATCGATTCAGGAAAGACGACCCTGAGTGAGCGTATCCTGTTCTATTCCGGTCGTATTCACCGTATGCAGGAAGTTCGCGGCGGCGAAGGCGGCGCCACGATGGACTTTATGGAACTGGAAAAGGAGCGGGGTATTACCATTACCTCCGCGGCTACCCAGGTTGACTGGAAGGAACATAAAATCAATCTGATCGACACGCCCGGCCACGTGGACTTTACCGTCGAAGTGGAACGCTCGCTACGGGTGCTTGACGGGGCGATTATGGTACTGTGCTCGGTGGGCGGCGTGCAGAGCCAGTCCGTTACCGTTGACCGACAGATGAAACGTTATCATGTGCCGCGTATCGCCTTTATCAATAAAATGGACCGGACCGGCGCCGATCCCGCCCGGGTCCGAAAAGAGATACACGAAAAGCTCAATCTCAATGTCGTGCCCATTCAGCTGAATATGGGCACCGGCGAGGATTTTGCCGGCGTTATCGATCTGATAACGATGGAAACCGTGACCTTTGAAGGAGCCAGCGGCGAAAAAGTCGTCCGTTCGGAGATTCCGGCCGAGTATAAAGAGCAAGCGGAAGAGGCTCGTCATGAGATGCTTGACGCTTTGAGCATGTTTAACGAAGAGATGATGATGCTGATGCTGGAAGACCAGGATCTGCCGGTCGAAATGATTCAGGAAACCGTTCGCGATGCCACCATTAACCGGGATATCGTGCCCATGATGATGGGCACTGCCTACAAGAATAAAGGCGTCCAGCCCCTGATCGATGCCGTTATTAAGTATCTGCCCAGTCCGCTGGACCGCACGGCTTTCGCTCGCGACCACGATAACGATGGTGCGGAAACCCCGCTGAGCTGCGATCCCGAGGCCCCGCTCGTGGCGATGGCCTTTAAGATCACCGATGAAACTTTCGGACAGCTTACCTATACCCGCGTTTATCAGGGTAAGTTCGTTAAGGGCCAGGTCTATCGCAATGTCAGAACCAATAAAAATATCCGTATTAGCCGCATCGTGCTGATGCATGCCAATGACCGCGAAGACGTCGCAGAGGCGGGCCCCGGCGATATCATTGCATTGGTCGCCGTTGACTGTGCCAGCGGTGATACCATCTGCGGGGCGAATCTGAATTATTCGCTGGAGAGTATCTTTGTTGCCGATCCGGTGATCAGCCTGGCGATTATCCCTGAATCCTCAGTCGATCAGGACCGCATGGCCAAGGCCCTGAACCGTTTTATGAAGGAAGACCCCACTTTCCGCGTCTCCTCCGACCCCGAATCCGGCGAAACCCTGATTGCCGGCATGGGCGAACTGCATCTGGATGTTTACATCGAACGGATTCGCCGGGAATACAAGGCCAGTGTCAAAATTGGTGAGCCCAATGTGAGCTATCGCGAGGCGCCGACCAAAGAATCGACTTACGATCACAAACATAAAAAGCAGTCCGGCGGTTCCGGCCAGTACGGCCATGTCGTCGGCCGGTTGATACCGCTGCCTGATGACAGCGAAAACAACTACGAATTTGAAGACAATATCGTTGGTGGAGCGATCCCGCGGGAATATATCCCGGCAGTCAGCAAGGGTTTTGAAGAAGCCATGAAACAAGGCCCGCTGGCCGGCTACGAAATCGTGAACTGCAAGCTTTGTCTCGACGATGGGACCTACCATTCTGTGGATTCCAGCGAAATGGCCTTCCGTATCGCGGCCCGGGATGCTTTTAAGCAGGCCTTCCAGAAAGCTGGACCTTGTCTGCAGGAGCCGATTATGAAGGTGGAAATTGAAACGCCGCAGGAATTTCAGGGCCAGATCGTCGGTGATCTCAACAGCCGCCGCGGCATCATCCTGGGCACGGAAAATAAAGAAAGTTATTCCATTATCTCCGCCGAAGTGCCGCTGGCCAACATGTTTGGGTATGCCACGGTGATTCGATCGCTCAGTAAAGGTATGGCCTCTTTCACGATGGAAATGAGCCGTTATGCCCGTGTTCCCGATAGTATTGCCAAAGAAATTATTGAAAAACGCAAAGAAAAGAAACAGCAAACTGCATAAAACCGCATGGTTCCAGCGTCTTATTTATGGTCATTGCCGGAACCGGGTACAAACCCGACCTGGCGACGGCCGCTGAAAAATGAATAATCATTGGGATGCAGCAGATGTATTACCAGTTTCAGTTATGTAAGCTTTTGTTTAATAATGACTTAGTATAACTGAAACCAGATGACAAAACCCTCATAAGAGCATATTGGCGCCTCCCATATATGCCCATGTTGTTATAAAAACTTCATTTACGCCAATATGCTGCATACCCCTCCTATCAATGACGGTCCTTCCCCTCAAGGCCCGTCATTTTTTTTATACGCGTTCCGATTGAAAATTCCCGTTTTGTCGGAACGTAATCAGTCCTTGTTGCGGAAACAGGTACCGCAGGCATCCTGCCTGAATTTAACCGCGATTCAGCGTGTGCCATCGGAAAATGGTGTATGAGATACGTCAAAAAATGTATCCGCAACAGAAACTGATTAGGTGCGAATAAAAGCTTACGCCCAACCCTGCCGAAAGCTTTTTACCCGATTGGGTATATAATATCATACATGATAAGCCTTTATTGGCTTTTTTGGGGGGAGGGCCTGCCAACAATAACATCTTGCCTCATTTAAAAATGTAACCATTTAGTCTTTTTATACCCTTTCTTTGCAATAACAGGGCCCTTAATAGAGTTTATCAAGTTAAATGAGTTTTTTATTTTTAAGGAGTATTATCATGAATAAAAAATGGGTATCTATGGGATTGGTTGTAGTACTGGTTGGTTTGGCGGGATTAACACAAAACACTCTGGCCCGCAAGGGCAAACCCGGCCCTCATCGTGAGTTGGGTCAAAAAACCCCCGGTGTTGTAAAACCCCATTTGGGGCCTGGGAACAGGGTCGAGAAGGACCCCTGCGACTTGGCGTATCATCCCGGTCCCGGTCCAAAACTCCCGCTGCTGCATGTGTTACGGGCGGTGGATCTGGAAGATGAGCAAAAAGAGGCCATTAAAACCATTCTGCAGGGTAGCAAAGAGGATATGAAACTCATTCTGACGGCTCTGCGCGATGCAAAAATGAACCTCGAAGAAGCCATACTGCAATACGACGGCACGGAGGAAGGTGATGCTGCCATAAAAGATGCGGCAAAACTTCTGGCGGAGAATATCGAAGCCGAAGCCATATTAAAGGCGGGAATTGTCTATTCCATCAAACAGGAATTAACAGAAGAGCAGTTGGCGGAACTGGAAGAAATTCTGGCGGAAATGAAGGAAAATCCGCGAAAATTCCATAAAAAACCTCGATTTCATCAATTCGGTCCTCGACGCTGATTGTGAAATTGTGTAAATTTTTCCAGGCCCGTATGTGGATAGATGAACCATATACGGGCTTTTTGATTTGAAAGATCTATAGGTTTAGTGGTTTTCCCAGAGTGGTTTCTTTGTTTCGCTATTTTTGCAGGAAAATCCTGTGAGTGTATCAGAAATAATCTGATAATCATCTAACATATATTAGAGTTAAATTAATTTTATTAATTATTTTGCTTTTTATATTTGAATTTTTAAATAATTGTTGTATATATTCAGTATAGATAATGTACATTTGAAGCATTATTATCCGATTAAGAAGATTAGAGAAATTATGAGGATTTTTGAGAACAAAGGGCAATATAAAACGTCTATAATATTAGTAAAAGAAAAATTTGGAATTAGTGGATTTTTTGCATTGTAATATCCGATTTTGTTGATAGTATTTAGTTTATGTTAGAATTAGATTAATTTTGGAATTCTCTTTTCTCCTCCTTTGCTGGTGAAGCAGGGCAACCCCTCCTGTTCTGCTTCACCTTTTTTTATGCGCATTTAGCGCAGTTTTCCCCGGTCTTTCACAAAGATTTAATTTAATTAAATCAGCTCCGGTTGGTATAATGAGTGATTTATATATAGAACCTCGAGAGCATGAGGTCTATCCATTGCTTTGGGGGATGTATGGGCGGCCGGTATGGGCCGGGCGATTATCACAGGAATTTAACCTAAACTATGGCAAATAAATATATTAGCGTTCGTGGGGCCCGCGAGCACAACTTGAAATCCGTTGATATCGATATCCCGCGGGATAAGCTGGTGGTGATAACCGGGTTGTCAGGCTCCGGGAAAAGTTCTCTGGCATTTGATACGATTTATGCCGAGGGCCAGCGAAAATATGTGGAATCGCTTTCTGCTTACGCCCGGCAGTTTCTCGAACAGATGAAGAAGCCGGACATGGAAAGTATCGAGGGGTTGCCGCCTACGATTGCGATCGAGCAGCGCAGCAGCAGTCACAATCCCCGTTCGACAGTGGCTACGACAACCGAGGTTTATGATTATTTGCGGCTGTTGTTTGCCCGGGCGGGCGATCCGCATTGTTATGTTTGCGGCAAACCGATCAAGACGCAGCATGCCGGCCAGATCGTCGATGCCATTATGGAAAAAGACGACGGGAAAAAGCTGCAAATCTGTGCGCCGCTGGTGCGGGGGCATAAAGGCGAGCATGTCGATGTTCTGGCCCGGATTCAGCGGGAAGGCTTTGTGCGGGTGCGGGTGGATGGGGAAATCCAGGAAGTCAGGGACGTTAAAAAGCTCAGTAAAAACAAAAAGCATACGATCGAAGCGGTGGTGGACCGGATAGCGGTCAAGCCGAACGTGCGGAGCCGACTGGCGGATTCAGTTGAGATGGCGCTGAAAATGGGGGAAGGAATCTGTCTGGTTCTCAAGCAGGACAAAGCGGGCCGCTGGCGAGAGACGTATTATAGTGAAAAGTATGCCTGCTTGGATCATCCGGAGGCGGCGATGCCGGAGCTGAGCCCACGCTGTTTCAGTTTTAATAATCCCTATGGTGCGTGCAGTAGCTGCGACGGGCTGGGCACCATTCTGGAGTTTGATGAGGAGTTGATTGTGCCGGACGATACCCTGTCGCTGTCGGAGGGAGCGATCGATGCCTGGCGGCGGGGCGGCAAGCGGATGAATATTTTTTACAACCGCCTGATCCGCAAATTCTGCAAGGAATTTGACATCAGTCCCGATACGCCGTTCAAAAGCATCCCGGTCGATGTGCAGAAGATCATGATGCACGGCACGAATGCGAATGATGATCTCGGTTTGAGTTTCGAGGGTGTGATACCGAATCTGGAGCGGCGGTTCAAGACCACAGACAGCGAATCGGTCAAGGCCCGGCTGCACTCGTATATGTCGGAAGGGAAATGTCAGGAATGCCGCGGGGCGCGGCTACGGCCGGAATCGCTGGCGGTGCTGGTCGAGGGGAAAAATATCTATGAAATCACCCAGATGAGCATCGGTCAGGCGTTCGAGTTTTTCAGGAATTATAAGCCGCTGGCCGAGCGGAAAGAGATATCGCGGCCGATTCTCAAGGAGCTGCGTAACCGGCTGGAGTTTATGGTGAATGTCGGACTGGATTACCTGACGCTGGACCGGATGAGCGGGACGCTCTCGGGCGGCGAGGCGCAGCGGATTCGCCTGGCGACCCAGGTCGGATCGAAGCTGGTGGGCGTGTGCTACGTGCTGGACGAGCCGAGCATCGGGCTGCATCAGCGGGATAACGAAAAGCTGATTCATACGCTGCGGCAACTGGTGGACATCGGCAATACAGTGCTGGTCGTGGAGCATGATGAGGATACGATGTACGCGGCGGACCATCTGATCGATGTGGGGCCGGCGGCCGGCACGCATGGCGGGGAAATTGTCGGCCAGGGGCGGGTCGAGGATATCTTGAAGGAGCCGCGGTCGATTACAGGTCGGTATCTGTCGGGACAGCGGGAAATCGAACTGCCCGAGAGACGGCGGAAAGTGAATCTGAGCTACTGCATCGAGGTTAAAGGCGCCCGGCAGAACAATCTGAAAAATATCAACGTGAAATTTCCGCTGGGGACGTTTATCTGCGTAACGGGGGTGAGCGGGTCGGGCAAGAGTTCGCTGGTGCGGCAGGTGCTGCTGCCGGCACTGCGGCGGAAGCTGTACAACTCACGCGAAAAACCGGGGCTGCACAAGAGCCTTGTCGGCACGGCGCGGATCGACAAGGTTATCCAGATCGACCAGAGCCCGATCGGCCGGACACCGCGTTCCAATCCGGCGACCTATACGGGTGTGTTCGACCTGATCCGGCAGTTGTTCGCCAAGACGCGGGAGGCGAAGATACGCGGGTATGCGCCGGGCCGGTTCAGTTTCAATGTCAAGGGCGGGCGGTGTGAGTCGTGCCTGGGACAGGGGACAAAGAAGATCGAGATGCATTTTCTGCCGGATGTGTATGTCGTGTGCGATCAGTGCAAGGGGACGCGGTACAATCGCGAGACGCTGGAGATCAAATACAAGGGCAAGAGCATCGCCGATGTGCTGGATATGCAGATCGAGGACGCGCTGCATTTCTTTGAGAATTTCCCGAAGATCAAGCAGCTGCTACGGGCGATGTTTGATGTGGGCCTGGGCTATATGCATCTGGGGCAGTCCTCGACAACGCTCTCCGGCGGAGAGGCCCAGCGGGTGAAGCTGGCAACCGAACTGGGCAAAACGGCGACGGGGCATACGTTTTATGTGCTGGACGAGCCGACGACGGGGCTGCATTTCGCGGACATCCATAATCTCCTGAAGGTGCTGAACCGACTGACCGATATGGGCAATACGGTCGTGGTGATCGAGCATAACCTGGACGTGGTCAAGATGGCCGATTATATCATCGATCTGGGCCCCGAAGGCGGCGAAGCCGGCGGCGAGATTATTGCAACAGGAACGCCGGAAGAGGTGGTGGACATTGCAGGCAGCCATACAGGACGGTTTCTGGAGAAGAAACTGGTCGTGCACCAGAATGCTGAATGAGGTGGGGGGCAAGAGCCAAATAAAATAACCACCAGGATACGACGTTTTATTAACCGCGAATGATCGCCAGTATACGCGAAAAATGTGAGATTTCAGCAAAAGATCATTACCGCGAAATGGCGCAAATTTACAAAAACAATATTTTATTTACTGCTTCCGATTTTGTTTGAATATACCCCATCGGGTATAAAGCTCCCGGCAGAGCCGGGTGTAAGTTTTTCCGCTCATAACACGCTGTTCTGGCATTCGATGATGACTTCCCGGACGCAGGCGGACGGGGAGAGGTTGAGCAGCCAGGCGAGGGTCTGCATCAGGTCTTCCGGTTGTATCATGGCGTCGGCGTCGAGCGGGCTGCCGGCCTCGACGGCCATGTCGCTGTTGACCCAGCCGGGACAGAGGGTGGTGACCTTGACGCCGTCGGCCGCGAGGGAACGGTAGAGCGATTCGCTCAGACCGGCCAGGGCGAACTTGGTCGCGGAATAAACGCCGGTCGAGGCGAAGCCGTGTTTGCCGGCCCGTGAAGCGATATTGAAGATATGCCCCGAATGCTGCCGTCGCATGGTCGGCACAATCTCCCGCAGCAGCAGATAAGGCGCGGTGACATTAGTCGCCATAATCCCGCTGAACTCTTCCGGTGTCGCATCGAGGGTGCCTTTGATATGGATGCCGGCGTTGTTGACCAGCACGTCGATGCGCGGATGCTGCCCGCGAATCGTTTCACAAACATCGGTGATGCCGGAGAGATTCTGCAGGTCGAAGGGGAAGATATCCGCTTCCGGTCCGCCGGCGGCATGGATTTCCGCGGCGACTTGCTGCAATTTTTCCTGATTCCTGGCCAGCAGGATTGTCTTGTAGCCCATTTTGCCAAGCCCGAGAGCGACGGCCCGTCCGATGCCGCGGCTGGCACCGGTGATGATGGCGATTGGAACAGTCATGACATTTCTCCTGTTTCAGATAAACCGGACATTATACTCGTTCCGATGAAAATTCCCGTTTTGTCCAAACGTGACTATGTGCGGACAAAGCCTTTACGACTGGCTCTGGCGGGAATTCTCATACCCTTTGTGTATCGAAGCACGAAATTCGAATTATGAAATAAATCACAAACCCGAAATCTCAAATATTCTCTTATGGTAAGCGTTCACGGGAATATATACCCAATTGGGTATATCCGCAAATATTATGCTGAAACAAAACGGAAATATTCAATTGGTACGAGTATAATAGCCCCTCACTTCACGTGAGAGGGCTAGCTTCCAACGGCTATATTCTTATACACCGCCTCGATCCGTTCTACCATCAATTCATGATCGAATTCCTTCCGGCAGAACGCCCGGCCTGTTTCGCCCAGCCGCCGGCGCAGTTCGGGATCTTCGATGAGCTTTTCCTGGGCCGCTGTCAGAGCGTCCACATCCTTCGCCGGCACGAGCAATCCCGTTTCGCCGTTCCGTACCACTTCGGGCGTACCATCCAGATCAAACGCAGCGACCGGTTTGCCGCACAGCATCGCCTGCGGTATCGCCCGGGCCAGCCCTTCCCGTAGCGAACAATGCACCAGTATATCCGATGCATGCAGCAACTGTCCGACCTCTTCCGGCGGCACCAGTCCCGTAAAGCGAAACCGGTCTCTCAGTCCCGCCGTTTCGATCTCTCTCGTCAGCGACTCGCGCAGAATGCCATCGCCGATAAACAGCCAGATCGCTTTTGGATGCCGGCTTGCCAGCTTTTTCGCCGCCGCGATGATATATTCATGTCCCTTCAGATGGAACAGCCGTGCAACCGTCGCCATCACGACCGCGTCTTCAGGAATACCGTTCGCTTCCCGCAGCCGCTGCCATTGCTCCCCTGGCAGTTCCGGCAGAAAATGTCCCGTCTCCAGCCCCGAAAAAATCCGCGTGTATTGCCGTTCCTGCCCGATGCCCGCCGCCAGCGACTGCCGCGTCATCGCATGAGCGACACTTATAAATGCGTCTGTATATTGTGCCGCCCGTCGCTCGATCGAGATGTAAATCCGATTCAGCATCCCCGACTGATAGGGATGAAACGAGAGGCCATGCACCGAATGTACGATTCGCGGCCGGGCCGAACATGCCGCCTGTGCCGCCTGAAACGTCCGGACCCTCGGGCAGCACGCCTTGATGTTTTTATCTCGCAGCGCCGCCGCCGCCCTGCGGCCGAGTATCCCCGCCTTCGCCGAATGCGTATGGACGATATCGGCATCCAGTTCCGCCAGGATTTTCTTCAACTGCTTATAACATGGCACATCATGCACTGGATTTATCGCCCGCCGCATCGCGTCAATCTCAATCACACGATAGCCTCCGGCCTGTGCCCGGTCCCGCAACTGCCCCTCCGGTCCCAGTGCCGGCCCGGTGATCAGCGTCACCTCATGCCCTCGCCGCCGCAAACCCTCACACGTCAGCAGCGTATTCTCCTGCGCTCCGCCCAGGATTAATCGCGTTATAATGTGCACAATGTTCATTGATCGACCCCCTCGGGTATATGCTTGCGCATGTCCTTACTCTAATTTTATGTCGCGGGTATAGCCATGGTCGCCGGCGGCGCGGCGGGCGTGTTCGAGGAGGTAGTCCAGAGCCGGAAGGCATTGCGGGTTGTCGATGAGGTTTTTTTGCTCCATGGGATCGTCGGCGAGGTTGTAGAGCTCTTTGGGGTTGAGTTTCTGTTTCCAGGCGTATGAATGATCGAGGAACAGTTTCCACTCGCCCGGCAAAGGAGCATCGTTGCCGCGGACGGCGATCCAGGCGCGTTGGTCCGAAATACGTCGGGAGGCCTCTTTATGGTCGTTGGGAAAGATCGGCGGTCGCGGAGACCAGGCTTCACCGCGAAGGGCGGCGAGTTGACTGATACTGTCTTCGGCGCCATAGGTTCGGCCGGACAAGGGCGGCAGAGGTTTTTCAATAATCTCCGCGATAGTGGCATACATGTCGTTCAGGGCCAGCAGCCGCTTGCAGGTCTGGCCGGGGGTGTCGGGATTGCCGTCACCGATACCGCCGAGAGGCCAACTGGTGATGAACGGGATGCGATGGCCGCCTTCGTAGGTGGAGGCTTTATTGCTGCGGAGCGGCCCGGTAAATACCTTATCGTTGCGTTCGGCCCCGTTGTCACTGGTAAAGATAAAGAGGGTGTTTTCGATGAGTTTGCTGCCGGGGCGGCGCCGATCGGGCGTGGTTTGCAGGAATGTCATCAGCCGGGCAATATGGACATCGTTTTGATAGATGAAATCGAGGCGGCGGCTGCCGGTCTCCGTGCCGTCAACATATTTGCTGGCGCCGGCGACAGGAATGTCTCCCAGTGCATCCGAGGGCGTATAGGGGGTGTGGTTGGCGGGCGAAGCAAAATAGAAAAAAAAGGGCGTTGGCCGCGCGGCGGCTTCCTCGAGAAAGGCCATCGCTTTCTCATCGAGCTCGTTTCCGAGTGTGTTGAGCCGATATGAATCATCCAGCAATTTGCCGGTGCCGGTCGCCCCGACGATTCGGCGGTTGTGAATCCAGCCGGGGCCGATGTGCTGGTCGGGTTTATTCTTACCCTGGCGGTCGACGCCGGGGCCGGAGGTGCCGTGGCTGCGGGTAAAACCGTAGAAATAGCTGAAACCGTGGTCGATGGGGCCGTCTAGCAGGAGCTGTGTCAGGTCGGCATCGTCCCAGCCTGTCGCGGGTGTGCCGTCGCTTTGGCGGTAGGTGACGCCCAGATGCCATTTCCCCAGCATGCCGGTATAGTAGCCGTATTGCCGTAAAAACTCCGGCAGCGTCAACCGGTCCGGCTCAATCAACGGGTCGCAGTGGACGCCGAAGAGAACACCGTGCTTGAGGCGGGTTCGCCAACTGTAGCGGCCGGTCAGCAGGGCGTAGCGACTGGGAGAGCAGCGGCTGGACGGTGAATGGGCGTCAGTGAAGCGAATACCCATGCGGGCCAGGCGGTCCATCGCCGGGGTGTGGAGTTGTTTACCCCCAGGATTGCCGCTCCAGTCCTGGTAGACGCTGGTGTCGCCCATGCCCATATCATCGGCCAGGAAGATGATGATATGGGGACGGGTTGCAGGCGATTGGCCGCGGGCGACGGAAAAGAGCAGACATATTAACATAAGACAAAGCGGCATGTTAACGAGCCGAAAAAAAGTATGGTTCTGATAAATCATAATTAGTCCCATGTAAGATAATAATAGTTCGTATTGCTTATGATGTCCCTGACTTTATAACTATTAATAACGTCCCAGAGTTTGTGGTTAAAATAGGTGAAATATAGACAAATAGGCTTAAACTCAGGCCTTATCCCGAATATCGTTGAAAAAAGATAAAGCGGTTCGATAGTTTTAAAGATCAGTATAAGAAATTTTACGATTTTGCAAGGAACCGCTTATAGGTAGTTAAATACCACAAGAGAACCACCAGGTCAAAGAGAAAATTGCAGCAGTTATACTCGTTCCGATAGAAAAATCCCATTTTTCCTAAACGTAACTATGTACGGAAAAAGCCTTTACGACTGGCCCTGGCGGGAATTCTCATACCCTTTGGGTATAGATCAAAACAACTTACAGGCAGACCTCACCAGCGGGCAGGCATTCGTCCAATCGATGCTGCTGGCCAACGACTGGCTGATCGAAACCGCCGGAGCAATCGAGCAGATGACTTGCTGCTCCTGGCAGTCCCGGTCACTGCGCAAAGAAAATATTCTGGCGACGTCGCATAAGGGTTGAATTGTTGTTTTTATTTTTTTAGAATCTTCTGTTTAAAGTTATTTGGGATCAAGTACTATGAAATTAACGATAAACGATGAGATGCGGGACTTCGAGGAGGGGCTGACGGTAGCCAAGCTCTTGGAGGAGCTGGAGTTGAAGGGTCCTTTAGCGGTGGAGGTCAACCGGGCGGTCTGTCCAAAAAAGCGGCATGAGGAGACGGTTCTCAACGATGGGGATGTGTTGGAGATCGTGACGATTGTGGGGGGAGGATAGGCAACATGGGACGTTCAAATTGCGAGGGCACATCTGTATCGCCCGGCGGGAATTTGAATGTGCAATTGGAATAAGAGCGGCGGGCAAGGCCCGAGGGACGAAATTATCGCGGGCATGATTCGCGTGACACAAATTACGATAAGGAAATGAAATGGCAGATTATAATGAGACGTTGAAGCTGGGGCCGTTCGAGTTTAAGAGTCGGCTGTTTGTGGGGACGGGTAAATACGAGACGTTTGAGATCATGCAGGAGGCGCTGACGGCGAGCGGGTGCGAGGTGGTGACGGTCGCGGTGCGACGGGAACGGCTGTATGACAAGCAGGAGCGAAATATACTGGATTTTATCGACCGGGAGCGATTGACGATTCTGCCGAATACGGCGGGGTGCTTTTCGGCGGAGGACGCGGTGCGTTGCGCTATGCTGGGTCGGGAGCTGCTGGAATTGGACTGGGTGAAGCTGGAGGTTCTGGCGGATACGAAGACACTGTTGCCGGACCCGCTGGGAACGCTGGAAGCAACGGAAAAGCTTGTCAAAGAAGGCTTTACGGTCCTGGTTTATACGAACGACGATCCGGTGATGGCCCGGCGGCTCGAGGAGGCGGGGGCGACGAGCGTTATGCCGGCAGCGGCGCCGATCGGTTCGGGGCAGGGCGTCCTGAACGCGAATAATATCCGTATTATTCTGGAGCAGGCGAATGTGCCGATTATCGTGGATGCCGGCGTGGGGACGGCCAGCGATGTCACGATCGCGATGGAGCTGGGGGCCGAGGGTGTGCTGCTGAATACAGGCGTGGCGGGTGCGAAAAATCCGGTGTTGATGGCCAAGGCGATGAAGCACGCGATCGAAGCGGGCCGGGCGGCCTATCTGGCGGGGCGGATACCGAAAAAACTGTATGCGACGGCCTCATCACCCATCGAAGGGACAATCAGCGGCTCATGATCAGCCACAATCCTTCTCCCGAACCGCGAAAACAGGAAATCGATCCAGTTTGGGTTCTGGGCCCGGACGGCCCTGTTGCCGCGGCCAAAGACCATTATGAAAAACGCCCGGAGCAACTGCACCTGACCCGGCATATCGACCGGGCCTTCGAACAGGGATATCACCTTGTCGCGGAAGCCGGTACGGGCATCGGCAAAAGCTACGCCTACCTGATCCCCGCGATCAAATGGGCGCTGCAAAGCCGGCGGAAAACGGTCATCAGCACCCATACCATCTCGCTGCAGGAGCAGCTTATCCGCAAAGACATCCCGATGATCCACAAGTGCCTGGGCGTTGATTTCGTGGCGATCCTGGCAAAAGGGCGAAGCAATTATCTGTGTTTGCGGCGGCTCCAGCAGGCCCGGCAGCGCGGCGCGACGCTGTTCGACACCGCCGAACATTTTGAAACGCTGGAGTATCTGAGCAACTGGGTTCTGGATACCAGAGACGGCTCGCTGAGCGATCTGGCGGTCAAACCGCCGGGTGATGTCTGGGAAATGGTCTGCAGCGACAAATACGCCTGTCCGGGCAAGCAATGCAGCCATCAGGACCATTGCTTTTATCAGATTGCCCGGCGGCGCATCTACAGTGCGGATATCATTGTCGCCAATCATGCGCTGGTGTTTTCCGATCTGGCGCTGAAGCAGCAAGGGGGAAAAGTGCTGCCGAATTTCGGGATGGTGGTACTGGACGAAGCGCACAATATTGAAAACGTTGCCAGCAAACACTTCGGCCTGCGGGTCAGTAATTATCAGTTGTTTTTCATGCTGAACCGGCTGTTCAATACGCGGACGCATAAAGGCATTCTGGCGGGCCTGCCTGATGAAAGAGCGATCACACTGATTGGCCGGCTGCGCTCGGCAACCCAGATGTTTTACGATGAGGTGATGGGCTATTATGATGAATTCGCCTACGCCAGAGACAGCGACAAAGGGAACGGCCGAATCCGCGAGACCGGTGTGTTTAATAATGTGCTGAGCATGCCGCTGGCGGAACTGGGCAACCGGCTGCGCGAGCTGGCAAAGACGCTTTCGGAAAACGACTCGCAGCGACTGGAGGTCGAATCCTACGCCATGCGGTGCATGGATTTTTCGGCGACCATTCAGGGATTTATCACGCAGCAGCTGCAGGAGCATGTTTACTGGGTGGAGTCCAGCCAGCGGCCGGCCAATCGGCTGACGCAGATTTGCGCG
The DNA here is from genome assembly GCA_964482555.1 of uncultured Pirellulales bacterium. Classification (GTDB taxonomy): domain Bacteria; phylum Planctomycetota; class Phycisphaerae; order Sedimentisphaerales; family SM23-30; genus CAYZXY01. The sequence goes on along the minus strand of CAYZXY010000031.1, from coordinate 9,537 downwards.
GCGCCGCTGCATATCGGACCGATACTGCAGAAAACGCTGTTTGAGCCTTGCCGGTCGGTGATTATGACCAGCGCGACCATCAGCACACGCGGCCAGAAATGCAAGGCCGAGGAAGTCATGCCGGTGATGGACGAGGCCCAGAAACGCGGATTCGAGTTCTTTACCTCGCGGCTGGGCTTGAAATCCTGCGAAGCGATTCAACTGGGCTCGCCTTTTGATTATTGCCGGCAGGTGAAGGTGTATGTCGCCGGAAATCTGCCGCTGCCGCGCGAGGACGAGGACGCCTTCCTGGAAAAAGCCTCCAGGACGGTAAAGCATTTTCTCCGGCAGACAATGGGAAAGGCGTTTGTGCTGTTTACGAATTTCAAGCAGCTTAACGCGATGGCGGATAATCTGGAAGGATTCTGCCAGAGGCACGATCTGACACTGCTGGTGCAGGGACGCGATCTCGACCGTTCGCGGCTGCTGCACAAATTTCAGGAGGACGTCAACAGTGTGCTGCTGGGGACGGACAGCTTCTGGCAGGGGGTGGATGTGCCGGGAGAGACTCTAAGCAATGTGATTATCGTCAAGCTGCCTTTTTCGGTGCCGGACCATCCGCTCTTGCAGGGACGGCTGGAGCAGATCGAAGCGAACGGCGGTAGCGGCTTTTTCGATTATCAACTGCCAGAAGCTATTCTGAAATTCAAACAGGGATTTGGCCGGCTGATCCGTACGGCGAAAGATCAGGGTATTGTGGTGATTCTCGACCCGCGCGTGGTGAGAAAGCAGTACGGGCGCGCATTCCTGCAGGCGCTGCCGGATTGCGAGGTGGAGATCATCCGGGACGAAGAATATTAATCCCTTTGACTGTCAGCTTTAAGCCAGCGGAACTGGTACGGCTTGAGAGTAATCTGTACCGCCCCCTGACCGTCGCAGGCGAAGCTCTCGCCGGTAACCAGATCGGTCATCCGCTCCCGGGGCCGCGGCAAATCATATTTTTCCATCAATGCCGGGTCCAGCGTAACTGGTGTGGAATCGTTGCGCAGGTGATGTATCGCCCAGATAATCTCCGACTGGTTCCTCGCAATCCGCACCACGACAAAAAAAGCGTCGCCGAGATCGATTATCTCCTGCCCCGCATTAGGATGAAAGGCCTTCTGTCCGCGCCGGATGCGGATCAGATCACCATACCGGCGAAAGACCTGCGACCTTCGCGATCCTTCATCCAGCAGTTGCTGTTCGAGGATATCCAGATTCAATTTTTCGCGGTTGATGGCCCGCGGCTGGCCGGTTTCATGAACACCCTCATACCAGTTGCGCGATCCGAGCAGCGAATGGATATATATCCCCGGCATGCCCCTGAACACGAGCGGAATGCTCTGGGAAAGCAGGAATCGGTCGATTTCGATATCTTCGCCGCTCTGCGCCCGTGGATTATTGATCGCGTCAAAATAATTTATGTTCAGTTCATACGGAATCGGCTCGCCCGCTTCGTCAAACTTACAGGAGACCTGTCCGCCATGCTCCGTGGCGAGCTTGATAAGCCGCTCAAACTCCTCCGGCGGCAGAATCGTGGCAGCTGGCCGCACGCCGATGCCGTCATGCGAGGCGGTGAAGTTGAGAAACGTCGTCCGCTCTGAAACCGGCATGACGGTCCGGGCCCATTCCGTCAGATAACGCCCTTGCCCGGTATGTATGGCATGCAGCGTCAGCGGCGGCAGGGGGAAATTATAGACCATCTGGGCCTCATGGAAACCATTGCCGAAATAGGAAATGTTCTCGTCGTGCGGAAAATTGGTTTCGGTCAACAGAATCGTATTCGGAGCCGCCATGTCGAGCACATCGCGCATAAGCTGGACAATCGTATGCGTCTGGGGAAGATGCACGCACGAAGTCCCCAGCTCTTTCCAGAGATAGGCGATGGCATCGAGGCGAATCACACGGGCGCCGTACATGACATAAGTCAGCAGAATATCGAGCATCTCGATCAACACGCCGGGGTTCCTGAAGTTAAAATCCACCTGATCGGCGCTGAACGTGGTCCAGCACCATTTATCGCCGTCATTAGTCTGATATCTGCTCAGCAGCGGCAGTGCCCGCGGTCGGACGACGCCGGTGGTATCGGTATCCGGCAGCAGCTCGATAAAAAACTCACGGTATTTTGCCTCGCCCGCCAGATAGCCCCGAAAATAATGACTGCCAGCCGAGACATGATTGAGTACCAGGTCGAAACAGAGATCGAAACGCTTGCGCAGATGTTCGATGTGGTCCCAGGAGCCGCAGGCCGGGTTGACCTCACGATAGTCGATAACCGAAAAACCATCGTCGGATGAATAGGGAAAAAAAGGCAGCAGGTGAATAATACTGACCAGATCGCCGAGACGATGCTCGGCAAACTGGCTCAGACTCTTCAACGGTGCAAATCCGGGCTGATGCAGCGAATCGGCGTAGGTGATCAGCAAAATATCTTTTTCGTTGAGAAAAACAGCATTGCCGTCGGTAATGACTTCGCTGTAGCGATTGACCAGTTCCGCAATGCGGTCGCAGACGGAACCGGCCTGCTCACTGCCGTAAAGAAATCGCACTTTCTGTTGTGATCTGTCGGTTAGCATGGTTGCTCCAAATTAATATCACTGAATTTATACTCGTTCCGATTGAAAATTCCAGCTTTATCCGCACATAACTACGTTCTGACAAAACAGGTATTTTTAATCGGAACAAGTATGCTCAAAAAAACGATTGATCCCGGCACGCTGCTCGAACGGTTTCTTTTCCGACTGATGCCGTTGTTCAGCGGGGACGCCGACGGGCAAGATAATACGAACGACTTTCTCGTCCGGCACGCCCAAAAGTTCGCCGATTTTTTCGGCACGCCCTTCCAGCCGCAGCCAGCCATCGACCCAGACGGAGGCATACCCCAGCGCCGTAATCGCCAGCAGCATATTTTCGACCGCGGCGGCACAATCTTCCACCGCGAAACTGAAGCCCTCGTAAATCGCCGCCGGCTGCCGGTCGATCACGCAGACAATATAAGCCTTCGCCTGCTGCATGGCCGTATTCTTCGGGTGCATCGCCTGGATGCTTCGCACCAGTGCCGCATCGTCCACAATAACAAACCGGGTCGCTTGGTCGTTCTTACCGGACGGGGCCTTGATACCCGCGTCCACGATTTTAATCAAGTCCTCGCGGGACACGGCGTCGCCCTTAAAAGGTCCGCGATAACTGTGTCGCCTGGCAATCACTTCGAATAAATCCATTGTTTTTTCTCCTTAAACTCTCGCCATCACCATATCACATATAAAGCATAAACACAAATCCATGATTTAACGGCTATTCGATATGCGTTCCGATTGAAATGGCCCGTTTTATCAGAACGTTATTTTATGCGGATAATGCACTTGCACCCGCCCTTGACCGGAGCTTGCTGCCCAATTGAGCAGAATCAATACCATGGGAAAAGCGACCTGTCAGTTTTGAGATTTGTACTCCTTTATGGTTTGGAGTATAATCTTCAGGCAGCACAGACTGAGTTTTAGACGCGTTCCGATGGAAAATTCCCGTTTTGTCCAAACGTAACTATTTGCGGACAAAGCCTTTACGGCTGGCCCTGGCGGGAATTCTCATACCCTTTGGGTTATCAGGACATAATTTTGTGCGGAGAATATGCTTACGTTCGGCCCTGCCTGGAGCCTTCTACCCGATTAGGTAGAATAATTAAAAGCGATTATGCAAGTGCGGTTTCGTACTTTTTCTTGTGATACCATTCACAAAGCAGGCTCAAATGGCCTTGCGAAAGACCAAAACCTCATCATAAAATACGAAAGTTAAGATGGAAGTATATATAGCGAAAAAACGTGGTTTTTGTTTTGGCGTGGAACATGCGATCGACCTGGCCCAGAATCTGCTGGCCGAAGGTAAGAAAGTGTATTGCCTGGGATCGCTGATTCATAACAGCCAGGTGGTGAACCGTCTGGCCGAATCGGGTTTGGAGGTGATGGACAGCGTTGACGAGATTCCCAATCCCTCCCCAGCCACCGAGCCGCCAACCGTGCTCATCCGTAGCCACGGATGCCGGCCGGAGTTGCTGGAGGAAATTCGTCAGCGCGGCTTCGCATTGGCGGACGCGACCTGCATCCTGGTCAAGAAAGCTCAGAAGCTCTGCCGCGAGCTGCATGAACAGGGATACCAGGTCGTTATTGTCGGCGACCCGAACCATCCGGAAATCCAGGGCGTGGTCGGCTATGCCCCGGATGTCATCGTGGTCGAAGGGCCCAACGACCTGGACAAACTGCCCGACCGCGGCCGGATCGCGATCATCTCGCAGACCACCAGCTCCGCCGACGAATTTGGAAACATCGTCGGCCTGATCGTGGCCCGCTGCTACGATGAACTGAAGGTGGTTAACACAATCTGCAAGGAAACCGCCCGCCGGCAAGCCTCCGCCGTCGAATTGTGCGACCAGGTGGACGTCATGTTCGTACTCGGCTCGCATCACAGCGCCAACACCCAGGAACTGGCCGAACTGTGCCGAAGGCATGGCGTCGATACCCACCATCTCGAAGGTTGGAACGAATTCGACCCCGCTTACGTTGCCGGCAAAAAAATCGCCGGGATCACCGCCGGCGCCTCGACCCCCGACTGGATCATCCAGGACTTCACGGACAAACTTCTGCAGGTATAAAATGATATTCGTAACCGTTCACACGGCTTTAATAAAATTAAATTGCAAAATGACAGTTAAAAGTTCAAAATGTTGTTTGGATTTGAAAATATACACCGGAGGCGGTAGAGATTGTTGTATCAGAAAATGTTTTAACGGGACATTTCAATCGGAACAATATTCATTATCGCGTGAACCCTTACCTTTTTGTTTAAACTATGGATAATTTAAACTACGGCGTTATTGGAAACTGTAAAAGCGCAGCTCTTATTTCGAAAACGGGCTGCATCGAATGGGCCTGCCTGCCGGATTTTGATTCCCCTTCATTTTTCGCCCGGCTGCTCGATATAAACCGCGGCGGTGAATTCGGCATCGAAGTGGATGGAAACTACGATATCATCCAGAGCTATATTCCCAAGACCAACATCCTGAAAACGACCTATGTCAAGGGGCCGGATTGTTTCGAAGTGCATGACTTTATGCCGCGTTATCATACCGCGAATTCGCCCATTCATTGTCCCCCGGACATCATTCGCTATGTTCGCCACATATCCGGCCGTCCCCAATGCCGGATTCTTTATCGGCCGCGTCCCTGCTACGGGCAATATGACACTAAAACCGAGGTCCGTAAGGAATACATCAAAACCGGTTCGATTAACGGTTCCTACGAATCGATTTATCTTTATTCCGATTTGCCGCTGCCGGACATCGCCGACAGTAAAACGCTCACGATTGATTGTGATGGGTATTTTCTGGTTTCGTATAACCAGAAGCTGGTGAATCTGGATATCGACTGGATTCAACTGGAATACGAGAAAACCCGCGTTTACTGGCTTGAATGGTCCGCCAAAACGCCGAAATTCCATCATTATAATGACGCCATCAATCGCAGCCTGCTCGTCTTGAAGCTGCTGGCGTATCAGAACAGCGGCGCAATTCTGGCGGCGGTGACCACATCACTGCCCGAGACCATCGGTGAAGAACGCAACTGGGACTACCGCTTCTGCTGGCTGCGGGACGCTTCCATGACCATTGCCACCCTCACCCGCATGAATCATTACAACGTCGCACGCCGGTTTATGGACTATATCATCAATATGATCTCTTTCAAGGATGAAAAGATACAGATCATGTACGGCATACGCGGGCAACGCAAGCTTACCGAACGCATACTTTCTTTCCTTGACGGTTACGAGGGCTCCAGGCCTGTGCGCATCGGCAACGCCGCCTATACCCAGAAGCAAAATGACATCTACGGCGTGCTGCTGGATTCGATTCATCTTTACCTGACCAATTTTAAACGCGGCATCATCGACATCCAGGAAGATCTCTGGACCATTACCCGCAGCCTGGCCCGCCACGTCGAGCATAACTGGTACCGCACCGACATGGGAATCTGGGAGTTCCGCACCCGCAAAAAACATTTCACCTTCTCAAAAATTCTCAGTTGGGTTGCCATGGACCGCGCCGTCAAGATCGCGCAGTTGTTCCAGAAACAGGCTTATATCGAGGTCTGGACGAAAATGCGGCAGAAAATCAAACGGGACATCCTGGCCAAAGGCTGGAGCGAGAAAATTCAGGCCTTCACCCAGTCTTACGGCGATGAACAGCTCGACGCCGCCAATCTGCTCATGGAATATTACGGGTTTATCGATCCGGCCGATCCGCGTTTTGTCAGCACGGTGCTCAAGACCCAGGAGAAACTCTGCCGCGATGGCCTCATGTACCGCTATATCAACGAAGACGATTTCGGCAAACCGAGCTCCGCTTTTACCTGCTGCACCTTCTGGATGATTCGCAGTCTGATCGCGATCGGCCGTCGTGACGAAGCCGTTGCCATGTTCGAAGAAATTCTTCAGTACCGCAACCATGTCGGTTTGTTCAGCGAAGATATCGACTTCGAATCCAAACGCCTCCTCGGCAACTTCCCCCAGGGCTATAGCCACCTCGCCCTCATCAATGCCGCCACCTGCATTATCGGCAAAGAAAAAACCGACAAGATCGTCGATCTCTTCAAGTCGGCCTGATGAAAATACAACGATAGTTATAACATAACCTATGGTAACGAAGGTTGAATGTTGAAACGAGGATTTCTACTGTTAATGCATATACACAGGATACAGGCAAAAGTCAGGCTCTTTGTCATATTGATCGATCCCTGCGCCGGCCCAGGCAGTGCGCCAACCTTCAACTGACCGACGCGATGAACGCGCTGGCAAGGCGTCAGCCGATGTATGCGCATCGTTGGCGCGCGACGCGCTACGACATCGGCAGCCGCGCCGACTACCTGCGGTGCATACTCGACATGGCGCAGATGGACCCGGAGCTTTCGCAACCGATCGCGGCGCACCCGTCGCAAACGACGGCGGTGAATGGGTCGTCGTCCCACCACTGAACCGACCTGCGGCGACACGGTCGGCGGTTAACGCCGCCCGCTTGGCGCCGTGTCCAGCTTCGCGCCTCCGTCTGCGTTCGGTCAGCGGTCAGGGATACTGTCAAGGGGGATCGGCTGCCAGCCACGCGTCTCGTCGAAGGGCGCTGCGTCCTGGTCGACCTTCAGCGTGCCTTTCATCGGGTCGCCGGTGGAAACGGCGTCGTCGGTCTCGACGTTGTGCTCGACCGTCCCGTGTTCGACGGCGGGTTCGGCGATCTTAATCGGGCCGCTGTGCACAACGAGGTTGTGGCGGATAATGTTGCCCTTCGGGGCGCCCGGGTCGTCTTCGAGGATATTGACCAGTGCCGGGTACCGGCGAGCCCAGACGCCGCGCTGATAGGGCAGGGCTTTGAGGCGTTGCTGCATGATGCCGTCCGGCTCGACGTGATACTTCATCCACCCAAGCCCCCGCGCATCGACGTTGATCGACATCTCGCAGTCGACGATCAGGTTGTTGACGATGACGTTGTCGCGGCCGCCGCCGATGTGCATCGCGCGCTGGCAGCGGTAGATGATGTTCGAGCGGACCTCGATCCCGCTGGCCGCGTCGTCGAGGTAGATCACCTGGGCGTGCCACATGCCCGGCCCGTGCACATCGTGGATGAGGTTCTCGCGGATCACGTGGCCCCGCGCGGTCCAGTCCCGGCCGGTGTAGAAGACTCCGACGTCACCGGTCTCCTGGCAGACGTGATGGATCCGGTTGCGTTCCATGACGTGGTCGTTGCCGCTGAACAGCACGGCGAGGTGGGGGCCGTCGTGGATACGGTTGCCAGTCATGCGGCAGCCGACGCCGCTGAGGTGCACCGCGCCGGCGTAGGTGCGCTTGTTGCGGCCGAAGTGGTGGATGTGGTTGTCGACCGCGTCGTGGCCGCAGGGCTCCAGCGTCCGGCGGTCCCCGCCCGAGAGCCGTACCGCCGCAGAACCGATGTTGTGTAACTCGGTCTCGCGGACCTCGCACCGCGCTCCACCATCGATCACCACGCCGTCCGTTCCCGTGCTGCGAACGACACACCGGCGAAGCTCCACCTCCCGGCAACCCGTCACTTCGACCGCCCTGCCCCGAACGTGTTCGAAGACAAGCCCCTCGATGCGCACGCGATCGGCGTCCTTGATCCGCACCAGCGGCTTGGTCAACACGCTCAAGACGACCTGCCGGCCCTCCAGCGCCTCGGGCGGGTAGAAGTAGAGCACGCCGGCCTCGCGATCGATGAACCATTCGCCCGCAGCGTCCAGTTCCCCGAGCACGTTCTGGGCGAAGTATCGCTGACCCTTCCGGTACCCGTAGTGGTGCCAGGGCTCGGCCAGCATGATCACCTTCGCGTCGGTGTCGATAGCCCGGACCCGTTGGAACTCATCAGCCCAATCCCAGAACCAGTAGCCCTGCAGCCGAAGGTGCTCGCGTTCATCGACCCATCGCGTCGGCCGGTCGCCGCTGTAACCGATCCGGCCCACCTTGGAGCCCTCGACGCCGTGGGTTTTGAACTTCTCGCCCGGCACGTCGGCGATCCTGGCCCATCCCGCGTTCGGCCACCGGGCCAGCGTCATCGGCTCGCCGTCGAGGAACAGCTCCGGCGCCCGGCCGAGTTCCACGGGATCGCCGTAATCCGCCAGCCCCAGCGCCCGCAGGTCGGCCCGAAGCACCTCGTTGCGCGCCCGGCGAGGCAGACGCTGGCGCTCGCTCGGGCTGGTGACGGGTTCGAACGCTTTGGCCGGGATGGTCAGCCCGCCGCTGATCCGGGCGGTACCCGGCTCGGCCGCCTGCCACACGGTCGTCCCGTCGGTGCCGCCGCCATCCGCTTTGCCAAGCTCAAGCGTTTCGTCGAGCGGATAGGTTCCTGGGGCGAGCGTGATCGTGATCCGGCGTGAGGGGGCGTCGGCCCGCATGGCGCGGGCCAGCCGCTGCGCCGCCGACAGCGTCTGCACCGGTCGGTCCCGCGAGCCGGTCGCACCGTCATCGCCGTCGGATGCGACGTATACCTGAGCTAGGCCCAGGTGACAGATGCCAAGCAACACCGCGCCGCCAACGACACACCAGACGCTCATCCTGATCGCTCCTTTGCGGGGTTCGGGCCCGAAACGGTGTCGGATACGATTTCCTTGTCCGTTCGGGCCAGACCGGTTTGTTCGGCAACCGCGCTAATGCCGCCATAGCCCAAACTCTGAGCTTCTGTTGCCGCCCATAACCGACGAGCACGTTCATCTAAAACCTTTTCCAACATCATATACTTATCGCCTATGTTTGTTCTGTCTTCTATAGTAACCATGTACTCCTTATCGGAACATGGTCCCATAAACCTTAAAGTTGTAGCGTTTATTTATGCGCAGTGCCTTACCATCTGAATCAGAGGAAAAAGCGTGAATATCTATCTGGATTTCTCCAAATCCGTTTTGCCAAAAGTAAGGAGCCAACGACTTTCTGTCTGAATGATCTAAATGTTTTGAAACTCGAATTCGTAATTTA
>CAYZXY010000030.1:0-36388 GCA_964482555.1 uncultured Pirellulales bacterium | reverse complement strand
TTAGGCTCTGACTGAAAAAGGGCCGCTCGAAGCCAGCCAGACTTTTCAGACAGGTCTGATGTTTGCCGGTTTTTTGGTATTTATTTTCCGTTGTTCTGATACAATATGCCGATACCATTGTAATGGTGTCAGTGGATAGAATATGATGTCGGATAATTCAGGATAAGGAGTTGTTTATGCCGACCTATGATTATCAATGCGAAAGTTGCGGCCATCGTTTTGAAGCGTTTCACGGTATGAGCGCAAAGCCGGTGAAGGCGTGTCCGGAATGCGGTGAGGGGGTGCGGAAGTTGATGAGCGCGGGGGCGGGAGTTATCGATAAGGGAGCCGGTCATCAGGTAGGACCGTGCCCGGGACATGGCGGCCATCCCCTGCAATGCGGCAGCGGCGAGCCTTGCTGCGGACAGGATTTTCCGTGCCGGAAATGATGGGAATCCCACTTGATCACGAAGACCACTAAGGTTATCCGCTATAACAAGTGTTCCTTTGATGCTTCGCGGCTTTGTGAGAAATACAGACTCGTTCCGATCGCAAATACCCCTTATGTCAGAACGTAATTGTTTGCGGATAAAAAGCTTACGTCCGGCCCTGCCAGGAGCTTGCTGCCCAATTGGGTATAATTAAAGGAGTGGAGGTATGTTTAAGTTGCGCGCAAAGGAAATATCACGCGAATGACGGAATCTGGTTGTTCATTATGCTGCCTACAGACAAGACAAAACAGAAGCTGGAAAAGCTGCGGGCGTTATTGCGATCGGCAAAAAAACTGCTGATTGTGATGCAGGATAATCCCGATCCGGATGCCATCGCCACGGCGCTGGTCCTGCGGGAGCTGGCCCATTTGACCCGACGGACAAAATGTTCGCTGGCACACGGCGGGACGGTCGGCCGGTCGGAAAACCGGGCGCTGGTGAAATATCTCGATGTGAATTTACGTCAGATCGACGAAGTTGACCTGGACAAATTCGACCGGATCGCTTTGGTCGATTCACAGCCGGAGACGGGGAATAATTCGCTGCCGAATGAGGTTCCGCCTCATATTGTCCTGGATCATCATCCGCTGCGCAAGGCGACACGATCGGTGGAATTTTACGATGTGCGAAATGAATATGGAGCGACGGCGACCCTGGCCCTGGAGTATCTGCTGGCAGCGGGCGGGATGCCGGATGTGCCGCTGGCCACGGCGATCATCTACGCCATTCGTTCCGACACGCAGGATTTGGGTATGGAAGCGTGCAAGAAGGATGTCGAGGCGATCGAACTGCTGTTTCCCATCGCCAACAAGCGGATGCTCAGCGTCATTCAGCGCGGCCAGGTACAACGGTCCTATTATCAGATGCTGTTTGACGGTTTGCAGAATGCCAGAATTTATGGAAAGAAATGTGTCATTACCAGCCTCGGCGACATTGGCAATCCGGACATGATCGGCGAGGTAGCCGATTTGATGCTGCGCGATGATGAAGCAAGCTGGTCCTTATGCTGCGGTATATACCAGGATACGATTCTGCTCTCACTGAGGACGCAGGATCAGGATGCCCGGGCCGATAAGGTCATACGAAAAATCGTCGCCCGCCGTGGCTCCGGCGGTGGCCATGCCACTATTGCCGGCGGCCAGATGCCTCTGAAAAAGGACACGAAAACCGAACGCGCAAAACTGGAAAAGGTTATTCGCAACAAACTGCTTACGGAGCTCGGTCTCGGAGATAACCATTGTTCGCGGTTGATCAGGTGAGGCGTTTATGAAATCTTATGGCTCACCATTATTGGCGGGATATGCGTTCTCATCTGGGCATCGTCTTCGCTTTGATTCCAGCAGATGCGAAAGACTTCGTCCATGGAGGTAATGCGTTTGCTTACCTTCTGCAGGGCGTCGGTAAGGAAGGATCGCATGCCGTTCTGGCGGAGATGGCGGCGCAGGTCCTGATGGTGCAGGCCCAGGGCGATGCCCTCGGAGGTCTGGTCGGAAATCTTGACCGTCTCAAAAATGCCGATCCGGCCCAGATAACCGTAATGCTTGCAGCGTTCGCATCCCAGTGGCTGCATGACGAATTCGGGGATGGGCAGTTCGACGCTTTCGAACAATTGCTGCTCTTCCTTATTGGGATTTCGCGGCGTCGCGCAGCTCGGACAGACCCGCCGCGCCAGACTCTGGGCGATCACCAGCCGCAGCGAACCGCCGATAATATAAAGCGGCACCGAGAGATAATGCATCGATTCAATGGCGCCGGTGGCGTCTTTGGCGTGAACCGTAGCTATCACCAGCCGCCCCGACAACGCCGCCTGAGCGGCAACCACCGCCGATTCCTGATCGCGGATTTCACCTACGAGAATCACGTCCGGATCGGTCCGCAGCAGGGTTCGCAGGCCCTGGTGCATGGTTAGACCGTGTTTGGCGTCCACTTCGATCTGTTGCGTGTTAGGCAGGCGAAATTCGACCGGGTCTTCAATCGAAAAAACGATGTTGTTTTTGGTATCCAGCAGCGAGCCCAGCGAATACATGGTGGTGGTCTTGCCGCTACCGGTTCGGCCGGAAACGAGTATCAGACCGTGCGAGTTGCGTACCGTCTGAACAATGGTATCCTGGTCATCGGGAGCGAAGCCCAGGTTGTTAATTTCCCAGGTGTTCTCGCGGGCCGACAGAATACGCAGATGGGCCGATTCCTTCGTTTCGATGGGGATGATTGTTACCCGTATATCCTTCTTCAGACCGTTATGCTGCCACTGGATCTGGCTCTCCATGGGAGCGAACGCCCGCGATATCGCGATCCGCGAGGCGACTTTGATCTGGTTGATCATCCGGCGGCCCTCATGCTCCGGCAACCGCAGCTTTTCGTGGACCATGCCGTCCACCCGAAAACGGACAACGACCTCGGAGTCCATCGTGTGAATATGCAGATCAGTCGCGTCTTCATCAAGAGCGTCCTGTAATATCGTATTAAACGGCTCCGATAACGTGTGATGCGGTACCTTGACAACTTCCTTTTCGGCTTGCGGTCCTTGCGGCAGGGCGCTCATAATGTTCCTTTCTCTATTTTCGGACGCCGGACGGCGGTTATAACAGATGGGCGTAACAGGAAGTTTTGCCCATCTAATGGTTTTTCCTTTGCTGGTGTTTGGGCGTGCCAAAGCACACAAGATATGTCGGCCGGATTTAATAGCGGTTTAAAGGAAAACTTTCAGAAATGAACAAAGAAGAGGCGGTTAACAGCACTGCCGGGTTAGATTTGTGCATTGTTCGGTTTGTGCGGGTTGGGGGGAGGTAAAAAACTACAAAGTGATCATAAAGCAACTTTAACCACGTTTGGATTCCAATATGCACGCAGGTAATGATATTCCCAAAGGGTATGAGGATGCCCGCCAGGGCCAGTCGTAAACGCTTTATCCGCACATAATGAGATTACTTGTAAGTATTTGTGGCAAAAATTATTCACTTCTTTTCTTCGTGGTTAATTGGGTTTTGGCTTATCCTTCCTGAGTTTAACATGGGTTTCGGTCAGGTTTGGATTAATGCGATAAGTGTCGTGCCGGGCTGAGGATTGATTTTGGCGTCGATGGTGACGGGGATGATTTTGCGGTCTTCGTCGATAAGAAACAGCGGGGTATGTTCGGGATACTGTTGACGGAAATGGTCGTATGTATATTCTTTGGTGATTTTCGAGCGTTTGACTTCGGCGTTCTGCAGGAAACGCTGGTAGAGATAACCGTAAGAGGCCTTTTCGCTGAAAAGGAAGCGGCCGTGGTGTTGTGAAAGGGTTTCTTCTTTATTCTGTTTTTTGTCGGAGACTAGTTGATACACTTCCTTACTGCCGAAGAGGTGCCGGTAACGGTCCGCGGCCAGCGAATTAACCTCAAAATTCGAAGTCATCGCGATCAGCCGGCCGATGGCGCTGGTTTCCACATACTCGAGAACATTCTGTGAAAAAAAATTGCCGTAAATGCCGTTTAGACCTGCCATCCGCGCTTTCTGGACCGCGTTCCAGTTGGAATCCACCATGACTATGGGGACGTTTTCCTCCTTGAGCGCCAGAGCGATTTTACAGGCCCAGTCGTGGGCGCCGAAAAAGAGAAACCCGTTGGGATGCGGCTGAGAGACGCCCAGCCATTTGCCCGCCAGCGCCGAGGCAAAGCCATAGAAAACCACCGTTCCGATAATCACCAGAAAGGTGATCGGCATCAGCCGCAGGGCTTCGGGGTATTTTTCCGCCAGCTTCAGAGCAAAGATTGACGACACCGATGCCGCGACGATACCGCGCGGAGCCATCAGGGACATGAACACTTTTTCACGCGTGTTCAGTTTGGAGCCTGCTGTGGAAAGAAAAACCGTTACCGGCCGGGCGACCAGAATCAGCACCGCCAGAAACGCCAGCCCCGGCAGACCGATCTGCCGGATTGTGTCGAGATCGAGCCGGGCAGACAGAATAATAAACAGCATGGAAAGCAATAATACCCGCAGGTCCTCCTTAAAATAGGCAATGCGCTCGATGGAGACCTGTTTCTGGTTGGCCAGAATAATGCCCATCACCGTGACGGAAATCAGGCCGGCTTCATGCATAATCGTGTTCGAGCCGGCATAGCTGGCCAGCAGAATGACCAGCACCGCGGAATTATGTAGCAGGTCCGGAACCAGGTGACGCTTGAGAATCTCCTGAGTGAGCCACGCCCCCAGGGAACCAAAGAAAGCACCCGTCAGAGAGGCTTTCAGCAGACCGATCAGGGCATGGTTGAAGGAATGTTCCCCTGTGCCGGCCGTGAGAACTTCGAAAACCAGCACTGCCAGCACAGCGCCAATGGGATCGATGATGATACCTTCCCATTTTATCAGGGAGCCGATCTTACGGGCAGGGCGGACGTGCCGGAGCAAGGGAATAATGACGGTCGGCCCGGTTACGATGAGTATCGCTCCCTGAAGAATCGCCAGTTCGAGCGGCAGTTTCAGCAGCCAGTATGCCGCCGCCGCTCCGATGGCCCACGTAATCAGAGCACCGACCGTTACCAGCATCATCATCGTCCGGCCGGTTGTGCGGATTTCCTCAAAACGCAGCGTCAGGCCGCCTTCGAACAGGATGACCGCGACCGACAACGAAACAAAGGGAAACAGCAGATCCCCGAAAATCTCGTCCGGCTTGATCAGCCCGGTCGCCGGCCCCGCCAGTATGCCAAAAACCAGTAGCAGTAGAATCGCCGGCAGCCGAAACCGCCAGGCCAGCACCTGTGCCAGAATGCCCAGAGTGACAATATATGTCAGTGACAGGAGAAGTTGTTCTTCCATGATTTATACTCGTTCCGATTGAAAATCGCCGCTTTGTCCAAACGTAACTATTTGCGGGCAAAGCCTTTACGGCTGGCCCTGACGGGAATTTTCATACCCTTTGGGTATATCTCGGAATAGTCAAAAAAACGCACTATGTCTCACCGGGCGTAATATTAACAGATTCCAGGGTGTTGCACAAGCCTCTGGACTATATGCCCCATCGGGTAGAAATGCGGGACTTAAAGGACGATAACAGCTATACATTTGCCTTGGAAAAAAGTCACGTAAAGACAACTGAATTAACGTCTTTCAGGAAAGGCCTGATAAACCGCGTGAACGGTTACAAATCCTGATTTTTGTATTCAATATCGTGCCGCTCATTGCTGTGAGTGTTGTCATGTAATAGATGGTGTTCATTATCGTTCACATCAATGCCAGTATCGCCAGAGATAGATAACAGCCGCCAGTTGCACGAAGAAGATAAGAGCAAAGATAAGCGCGAATGAGATTTTTTGCGTTTTGTGCCGGAACAGACGCTGAGCGGCGAAGGCTCCCGGTGTCCCGCCCAGGAGGGCCAGGGTATGCAGGACAATTTCCGGGATGCGGCCATGGTTGGTGATAGCGCGGCGTTTGTCAAAACCATAAAAGCTGAAAACGGTCAGGTTGATGCCGATCAGCCAGGCCCAGACGGGGTGGAGCTTGCAGTAAATCAGAATCGTCATGAAAAGTCCCTGAACGATTACCGCGGCAATGAATCCGCTTTTTTTAGGCTGATAACGCGCCATGTTAAGCATCCTTAAAAGCCAGAGCGCCTGTCGGGCAGGCCTCGACGCAGGCGGCCGCCGTATTCGCCAGCGCTTCCATCAGCGAATCATTGAAGGGAACCGCTACCCGCACATCAAAACCGCGTCCAACAAATGTCAGGCCGGGCTTCTCTCCGGCCGCTTCCGCAATCTGGATGCACAGGCCGCAGTCAATGCACTTGCCCGGTTCGTAGATCAGGTTCTGATGTTCGGCATTCTGAACAAACGTGCGTCGTTGTGCTTGATAACGATTGACCCCGGCATTGTAACTTTCCGCATACTGCCGGAGTTTGCAGTCATTGTATTTCCGGCAGTCGCAATGCAGACAGCGCAGAGCTTCTGCGACGGCTTGTTCCGCGTCCAATCCCGCTGCTGCGTCCGTTTCCATCTGCACCCTGCGAGTGTTACTGGCGACCTTACGATAAATCTCCAGCTCTTCATCCCGCAGCCGACCCATCGAGACATTAAACGGTTTTTGCCGTGGCCGAACTTCCCCGGTCCGCAGGTATTCATCAATAATACCCGCCGCTGTTTTTCCCGATGCGACGGACCACACTGCCATCTTGCGCGGCGTCAGGGCATCGCCGGCAATGAACACATCCGGCAGGGTGGTTCGTTGCCTTGTCTTATCAAGCCCGGCGCCGCCAGGATTATATTCCAGTTTCAGGACTTCGGCT
The DNA here is from genome assembly GCA_964482555.1 of uncultured Pirellulales bacterium. Classification (GTDB taxonomy): domain Bacteria; phylum Planctomycetota; class Phycisphaerae; order Sedimentisphaerales; family SM23-30; genus CAYZXY01. The sequence goes on along the minus strand of CAYZXY010000030.1, from coordinate 29,660 downwards.
GCTTCGCTCGTACCTGTCGCCACCAGAACCGCATCGAATTCCTGCCGTAGCTGCGACAACGTCACATCCTCGGGAATCCGCGTTGCAGCTTTAAGCTCGACTCCCAGTGCCGTAATCGTCGCAATCTCCGCGTTCAGCGTTTCGCGCGGCAGACGCTTCGCCGGCACATCCGTTCGCAGTTTGCCTCCCGGCTCCGTGTTCGCATCAAACAGTGTGCATCCATGCCCCTCTTGACGCAGATAATACGCCGCCGCTAGGCCGGCCGGTCCGGCCCCGATAATCACCACCCGCTTTCCGCTCTCCGGCGACACTTCCGGCAGATAGGGCGACTCACACGCCAGATCGACATCCGCCGCGTATCGTTTCAACAGACATATTGCCACCGGATCATCCAGTTGCCCGCGCCGGCAGCCCTTCTCGCATGGCGCAGGACAGATTCGTCCCAGCACCGCCGGCAAAGCGATGGCTCGCTTCACCGTCTGGACCGCCTCGAGCATCTGTCCAGTGGCGATCTGTCGTATCATCAGCGGAATATTCATTCGCGCCGGACAGATCATCTGGCACGGCCCCATGCAGTCGCCCAGATGGTCGCTCAACAGCAGTTCCAGAGCCGTTCGCCGGGCCGTATGCATTTCTTCCGTCTCGCTTTCAATGACCATGCCCTCGACGGCCTTCGTGGCGCACGCCGGCTGATAAGGCGTCCGGCCGTTCACCTTGACAATGCAGGCCATACAGGATGTCGTCGACGAACACCCTTCGCGAAAACACAACGTGGGAATCTCAATTCCTGACTGCCGGGCCGCCTCCAGTATTGTGCTGCCTTCAGCCGCCTCAACGCTTTTATTGTCGATAGTTATTTTGGGCATAGTTTATTCGATGATGATCGCCTCCTCTGGACAGATACTCTTGCAGGTGCCGCAGCGAACGCAAATCTCACTGTCAATTTCATGCTTCTCGTAAGGCCGCATCGCAATCGCTTCCACCGGGCAATGCTGGGCACATAACGTACAGCCGATACACTCATCCGTTACCTTATATTCAATCAATGCCTTGCATTTTCCTGCCGGGCAGCGTCCGTCAATATGGGCTTCGTACTCATGACGGAAGTACGCCAGCGTCGATAATACCGGATTCGGCGCCGTTCGGCCCAGCCCGCAGAGACTGCCGTTTTTGACCTGTTCCCCCATATCCTTCAGTTTATCCAGGTCCGCCATTTTCCCTTCCCCCCGGCACAGTCGCTCCAGAATGTCGAGCATCCGTCGCGTACCAATCCGGCAGAAAGTGCACTTGCCGCAGGATTGATTCTGAGTGAACTCCAGAAAATACCGGGCAATATCGACCATGCAGTCCGTTTCGTCCAGCACGACCAGTCCGCCCGAGCCCATGATCGCACCCGCCTGCAACAGCGCTTCGTAATCCACGGGCAGATGTGTCTGTTCCGCCGGCACACATCCGCCAGACGGGCCGCCGACCTGCACGGCCTTAAACCGCCGGCCGCCTTCTACGCCGCCGCCGATGTCTTCGACTATCTGCCGCAGACTGATCCCCATCGGCACTTCGATCAAACCGCCCCGGGTGATTTTGCCCGCCAGGGCAAATACTTTTGTTCCCTTGCTGGTTGCCGTCCCGATCTCGGCATATTCCGCTGCCTCTCCCCGCATGATCCAGGGGACCATCGACAGTGTTTCCACATTATTCACCAGCGTCGGCTGCCCCCACAAACCGTTTTCCGCCGGATAGGGCGGTCGCAATCGCGGCATACCCCGACGGCCCTCGATAGACGCGAGCAGCGCCGTCTCTTCGCCGCAGACAAACGCTCCCGCTCCTTCCATGATGTGCAGGTCCAGGCTGAAGCCTGTCCCCAGTATATTGCCGCCCAGTAACTGCCTTTCCCGGCATATTCGCAGGGCCTCATTGATACGCTCCACCGCCAGTGGATATTCCGCCCGGATATAAAGATACCCCTCCGCAGCTCCTACCGCATACGCCGCTATCGTCATCCCCTCGATAACACGGAAGGGATAGGATTCCAGCAGCATCCGGTCCATGAACGCGCCCGGATCGCCTTCATCGCCATTGCAGATGACATATTTTCGATTGCCTGTCTGTTGACGGGTTGTATTCCATTTCAACGCCGTCGGGTAACCCGCTCCGCCGCGGCCGCGCATCTGACTGGCCTCGACGGTTTCGATCACCGCTTCCGGCGACAGATGCAGCAGGCATTTCCGCAGTGCCGTAAAACCCCCGCCGGCTTCATATTCATCGATGTCCGTGGGATTAAGGTAGCCGCACTGCTCCGTAGCGATGTGCTTTTGCGGGCTCAGAAACGCGGCCACCGGTTTTTCCCGCACGTCAATCGAGCGGTACGACGCCGGATGTTGGCCCGAATCCGTGAGGATTTGTTCCAGGCGGCGCGATAAGATGTGACTGAGCTGTCGCCATAGACCGGCCGGCTTAAAATGCCGGGTCACAATCGCATCCGCATCTTCCGGTTCGACCCGGGCATACAGATACGATGTCTGATCGGGCATGACGATCTCCGCCAGTGGTGTCTGATGGCACATCCCGACACAACCGACACGCTTGATTGTGGCCGGCGCCCGGGTGTTTTCCAAGGCCCGTTCAAATGCGTCGTAGAGTTTGCCGCTGCCGCGGGCAATACAGCACGAACCGAGTCCCAGCCTGATTTCTCCTGTCGTCTGCATCGAACCCCGTTGTCGTTTGCGCGGTTTTTTGGCTCCCTCGCGGCGTTCCAGGCTCAAATAGTCTTTCAGCATCCCCGGCACGCGTTCCGCGGTGACATGCCCGAACGTGATATCCCCGATCTGCACCGCCGGCGCCAGCGTACAGCAGCCCAGACACGCCACTTTCTGTATCGTAAACATCCCGTCGGCATCCGTGTCTTCATCGCCTTTCAGACGCAGATGCTGACGCAGCGATTCATATACCATGTCGGCCCCCTTGACATGGCACGCCGTCCCTACGCAAACATGTACCACATGTTCGCCCACCGGTTTGTGTCGAAACTGACTGTAAAACGTCGAAACGCCCGCCAGCCGTCCCGGCGCAATCGCTGTCTTCTCGCAAACCGCCCGCAAGATATCTTCAGGCAGATAGCCGTAATGGTCCTGAATCGCCTGCAAAATCGGGATCAGGTTTCTCTCACTGCGGCCGTGGCGCTGCAGAATCTCATCAAGAGGCTTTATTTCTATCTTATCTGTTTGAGGCATTTATACTCGTTTCGATTGAAAATTCCCGTTTTGTCCAAACGTAACTCTTTGCGGGTAAAGCCTTTACGGCTGGCCCTGGCGGGAATTCTCATACCCATTGGGTATAATTTGTTATCAATTTTCGCGGTAGAGCTATCCAGGACTAAAACCCTCTCTTACTCTTCGCCTATGCAATACAGGTGTTTCTTCCCGCGTACAATAATTCGCCCGCCAGCAAACGCCGGAGAGGCATTGACGCCTTCACCCAGTTCATTGCGCTGAGCCATCTCGTAAGCCTGATCCGCCTTGATGAGAATAGCGACCCCATCCACACTGAATAAATAAATCAAGCCGCCTGCCAGACTCGGCGAAGCGTTAAACTCGAACCCCGTATCTTCCTCCCAGACCACTTCCCCCGTCATCACATCATACGCTGTCAGTGTTCCGTAGCACGTCTGATAGATGTGTTTCTCCGTTGCCAGCGGACTGGCGGTCTCGGGGATATTGGCCGCCGTCTTCCAGGCAATATGTGTATCGGTGATGTTGCCTTCAGCGTTTTCAAGTTTGATAGCCGCCATCTCTTCTGACGGCTTAATGGTAAAAACCATATTATGACTGATCACCGGCGAAGGAGCGACATCACCATAGAGGTTCTCCGCTCGCCAGATTTCCTTACCATTTTGCGGATTGTAGGCGATCGTGAAAGGGGCCGCACAGGTAATCAGCTCCGGACGGGTTTCGGAGTTGATGATGATCGGCGTAGCCCAGGAATTAGCGACCGGCCGCTTGACTTCCCACTGGATTTTACCGCTGCGGGCATCGATACAAATCAGTTTTGATTTCCCGGCTTCTTCGTAGCTTTGGTCGAACTGAACCAGCAGGTTGTCCCGATACATACAAAGAGAGGTGGCATACCCGTATATGCTTTCCGGCAAACCGAGGCTGCGGGCCCATTGCCGCTTGCCGGCAAAATTAAAGGCTGCCACATCACCGTTGGCAAAAATGGCATAAACCTGCCGGCCGTCGGTAGCTGCGGTAGAAGCGGCATAGCCCGTTTCTTCCATAATCTCCGGCTCTTCGCCGGGGCTGCCCGGGATGATGCCGACGTCGCCTTCCCAGAGAAGCTTGCCCGTATCCAGTGCGAAACAATACACTTTACGCGTTTCTTCATCCGCTCCGGTCAGAAAAATGCTGTTATTCCATACGACCGGGGAGTTATTGCCCGGCAGTGGAATCGCCGTCTTCCAGAGTATGTTCTCGCCGCTTTTTCCGTCCCATCTGACTGGGATATTGTCGTAGGGCGAAATGCCCAGTCCGCCCGGGCCCCGGAACCGCGGCCACTGTTTCTGAATCTCATCATAAGACGGATACGACGGCCATGCTTCCTCTTTGGCTTGTGCCGCGGTTGCCGCTTGTTGAGCCGCTTCCGTCATCCCAGCCTGATGTTGAACCAGAAGATGGCCCAGATTCATGGAGGACGATGTCCCCTGACGACCCATCAGCAGATAACCTCCCAGCAGCAAAGCCCCGCCCAGACACAGTAACAGTACGAACGCCCGTTGCCGTAACGAAGTAAGCTCTCCTTCCGGATCCTCTCCCGGCTTGGGATGCGGCGGCTTCTTATTCAGGTCCGACAGAATTTTCAGGAAAATAAGGCACAGGACAATCGCGGTAAACAAAAGGTACCGTCCCGATTCGACCAATCGCTGTTGACGGAAAAAACGCTGCCGTAATTGCAGATCGAGTGTGCGGATATCGTCTTGAAACGCCGTGTTTGACGGTTCCTGCAAGAGTTGCTGTTTCATCTGCATGAGCGGTTCCGAATCCAGCACCGAGGTGGTTCCGCCTCGCAGTGAGAAAACCAGCATGCTCACGGCAATCAGTCCCGAAAACAGCGCCGTTATCCAGACGCATGTCACGACCAGCGATTGAAAATTGTTTTTGTCTGGTTTACGCATACTTGAGTTTCGCATTTTTTTGTGAGCGTTTGGGCGTTTCGCAGTGCCTTTTAAGCCTTTTCCTGAAAGGTTATCACAAGAAAAAGTGCGAAATCGCACTGCTGGTTAACCTTCCATATTCTCGTTCTGCACACATGACTCGGATAAAATGGAATATCGAAAAGCGACATCCCGCATATCACGTCCCATGTCCTACGTTTCACTTTTCCGTCCTACCGGACAATATGCATAACACCGCCCGCAGGCAAAGCACAAGCCGCGGTCGGCCTCGTAATCGGCGCGGGTTCGCCGGATAGTCAGGGTAATAAGCTTCAACGCCAGAACCAGCCCCAGGAAAAGACCGACTATCATGGTCCCTGTCCGGTATTGACTCTGAATCGTTTCAGATTGCCCGGCCAGGGCCAGCAGCGGCTGACCGCTCGCCCGATATGCTTCACTGGCGTCGTTTGTCCCCTCGACCGTGCCGCTTTCCTCCAGGTAAATGCGGTCCGCCAGTCGCACCTGATAATGCATGCGCGACAGGACCGGTCCCGCCAGTCTTCCCAGGACGCCGAATACTGTCAAAGTAATGGGCGTTAACACCAGCAGCAGAATCAGGGTCGTTTTACCGCGTTTGTATTCATGGGCTGTGGGGGCTTGCGTGGGTTTCTGGATCGCGCCGAAAGGACACGAATCTTCACACAGCCGGCAGCGGATGCATTCCGCGGGCGTGATTCTAACCCGCCATTGCGAAACCCGCGAAAACAGCCGCAATATCACACCGTAAGGGCAAAGAAACCGGCAGTATGGCCGGCCGATAAACATGCCGAGAATCAGGAAACAAAAACCCACGATGAGCATATTCAGCGAACCACTCAAACGAAAAAATGCCACAAACGGATCATATTGGCAGATAATGAAGGCGCTCCCCGTTGCCGCGAAAAGAATTGCCAGGCTCAGATAAATATACCCCAGATAGCTCAGCGTCTCCGCCAGCCAGCCCGGCACATTCATCGGCCGCCAGAGAATGATATCTTGAAACATGCCCAGCGGACAAACGCCGCCGCAAAACGTGCGACCGAAAAAAAGCGTGAATAATAACGGCAGAACGAAAAAAATTACCACCACCAGCGGAATCGTATAGCCGGCATCCGTCAATGACATACTGACATTTTGAATCGCGCCGATCGAACAGATGCATCCCTGACGCCAGAAACCGAAATATAACAATGAAAAAATCGTTAACAGAAAAATCCCTTTGCGGGAACGTTTCTTCAGGGCCAGCCAGGAAGCCAGCGACAAAGCGCCCACCAGAACAGCCATGTCCAGCCACGGTATCCCGCCGGCGACATCCGGCGTTTCCGTAGTGGGAAGTTCATAACCGCTTTCGAAATCCGGCGGCGGGAAACGCTCTATGCCCCATCCCGTTGCGGTCATACCCATAACGATCAGTATTATATATAACGCTAAACTTCTGCTCATCTATTCTGGACTCGTTTCCATTGAAAATGCCCGTTTTGTCCAAACGTTAAAATTTGCAGGTAAAGCCCTTACCTTTGGCCCTGGCGGGAACTCTCCTGCACTTTGGGTATAAACGATAAACTATGGCTTTACACTACCCTTTCAATAAATAGGGATTATCCGCCGGTACACGCACAAACGCATCAGCCGGACAGGCCCGGGCAATAGCACATTCATTGCAGTTGACACAGCGATCATGCATTACCTGCAGAAACAGCGAGCCATTACCAAAGGCGTTACACCCCTTGACGCACCGGCCGCAGCCGATACAGAGCGGCTCATCAACCGTATATTCAAAATAGGGGTCTTCCACGAAACGGCGTTTCAATGCTCCGGTCGGACAAAGCTGATTTTCCGCCCCCGTATCCAGAGCCGCCGGCTCCGGCTCGAAAAATCCTGTGCACAAATCGCAATAACCGCACATCGCAAAATTGTGTTTGCATTTCACTGCCGATTCATCCAGCACGCAATAGGTAGCACAATTCCCGCACGATATGCACTTATAGGGATCGATCTGCCAGAGGTATTCCCGCCCCTGCGATGTACGAATCAGCAGGCCGCCGAATACGCCGGTCGTCATCAGACCCAGACCGCAAAGACTGTTGGTCAGCATCTCCCGTCGGTTTAAATTCTGTTTATTTTTCATAATCTTGACTCATTTTTGCTTTGGTTTTCTTCGCCCCCGGCAAATCGCATCGTGAAAACTTCCCGCACGTCCGGCAAAAATCGGGCGGGCAAACGTTTTTCATATCCGGCTCATTCGAAGAGCGGTATGCCGTCAGAGAGGTAAAGGCTATCAGGCCGCCGCCTAAAATCAGACGGCCCAGATGCCCGAAAAAGTCTCGTCTATTTCTGCTGATTTTGCTTGGTTTTTGCATCATTTTGCCCATCTTCGACTTATTTTTTGCGAAAAAATGTTATTCTCCCAGTACATGGATCAAGAACCAGCACGCGATTTTTCCCGTCCACGGCGATATCCAGCCCATAATAAGGGCTGTCAGCCCGTTTCTCATTCACCTTCAAATCATGCTCTTTAAACTGCTCCGCGCCCGCGACAGCACCCAGAAACTGCCCATTTGAGTCATATACCTTGATTCGGGTGAGGCCCTTTTCGCAGGTGACAAAATGCCCCTCTTTCGTCAACGACAGATGAATCGGATTGCAGCAGCCGCAAAAACCCTCAATTGCACTCGACGGCGTGCCCCAAAAGCCAGTCATAACATCGTTCTCGTAAGTCTCTATATGATGCGCCCCCGGATTAACCACGTGTAATTGATTATCTGGGCCCATCACCATGTCGAAATGGGGGCTGGGAATCACAAATCTGCCAGATCCCTGATCGCTTCGATCCAACTGACCGGCCAGTTGGTGATCCTCGTTGTAAATCCATACCTGCCTCTGTCCGGCATCCGCGACGTAAGATTTTTCATCAGTTATGATTACAGCGGTCAGTGTCGCTTTCTCGCCCAGCCGTTCCCACCGGGAGGCCTCCTTGCCCTGTGAGTCAAACTCCACGATCTGATCCTGAATTCCTACGAAGAAAGCGTTCCCCTTGACTGTCAGGCAGGTTGGATTGTCATTAAGGCTGAATTCCATGATTTTGCCGCCGTTCTCATCAAATCCGGCTACTTTCTGATCGCCTGCGATGTATATTATCTCGTTTTCGACCGTTATCGCAACCGGGGCCTTCATCCCGCAATTAAAGGATTTTACCGGCTCATAAAGTATCAAATCCGGATCAATTTTCTTGAGCTGGTCGAGATCGTACGTAAACGTTTCCCCCAGACCGCTGCCTTTCTTTCCGGTCGTATCTATCGTCATAGCAATAAAAACTGCTATAGCTGCGACAAGAAACATTAACGCCGGTAATATGATTTTCAGATTCATGGTTTTTTTCTGGTTAATGATTGTCTATGTGCTTGAAGAAAAATATATATACTCGTTACGTAACTGTCTGCGGACAAAGCCTTTACGATTGGCCCCTGGCGGGAATTCTCATACCCTTTGGGTATAACGTCGGTCATAAACTCAGTTTCCTTCCCGCATATCCAGGCAGACCATTTGATTCAGGTCCCGCAGGATCAGAAAGCCATCTGCCATCGCCATCGGCCCCCAGGAATCAGGGCCCTCCAAAACTTTTGCTTCTCCCAGTTGACGGTATTCATTCGGCGTCGCTTCCAGCATCCGCAGCAATCCATGGTCGTCCATCGCATAAAAAACATCGTTTGCAAGCAGAAACGGACCGATGCCGAATTTTACGCTGCTGCCGCTGGTCCAGACGATATTCCCTTGCTTGTCCAGGCAGACAAACTGCTCATCGGGCCGAATGCCATATATATAATCTCCATGAATAATCGGTGTGTGCTGAGCCGCTCCAAAGGTTTTAGCCGGCAGTTTAAACAAAACCTCCGGCACCAGAGAATCATCTTCAACCTTGATTCGCAGCATCATACTCCCGGCATTATAACCTCCGGACAAAAAAATGCGATTCTCATCCAGCACCACCGGTGAGGGAACATTCGCAATGCTGATTTTCCACTTATCCGTATTCCAGAGCAGCCGCCCGTCTTCTGCAAGAACTCCCACAACGCCTTTACTGGCGCAATAAACATACGTTTTAACACCTTCGATTATCATCGGTACAATAGAAGAATGAGTCATATCCCATTCCTTGGGATTGGGCGTTTTCCAGATTTTATCGCCGGTTTTCAAATCGACCGCTATCAGCAGCGCCTCCGGTCCGCCGGGCGCCAGGATGACTTGATCGCCCTCAATAATGGGGCACTGACCGGCATACCACATCGGGATTTTCGTGCCGTATTCCGAAACCAGGTTGATTCCCCACTGGTATTCGCCTGTTTTGGCGTCAACACAGAGGACATGACCTTTGGGCCCGAGGCTGACAACATAATCGTCCGTCACCGCCGGCACGGTCCGCGACATGCCGTGATTACGTTTGATTTTCACCGGATAGGCATAACGCCATATATCACTGCCGTCGGCCAGCGACAGACATCGCAGGGCGTCCATTTCGTTTTCGCGGTTATAATCCAGCAGATAGACTCGGCCATTATGAATAGCCGCGCCGGCATGACCTTCTCCAACTTCGATTTCCCATAACGAAGATGGGCCGCCCGAAGGCCAGCTTTTTGATAGCCTGACCGATTGACTGCTGTAAATGCCCTTGTAATAGCTGTTTCGAAAACATGGCCATGATTCCCGCGCCTTATCAGCCGGTTTGCCATCATATTTGGTCTGAGTTCCCTGCGGCATACCGTAAGGGATAGCGACATTGGGGGCTTCTCCCGAGCGGTCCTGACCCGGAAGCCGTTTAATGATGTTCTGGTCAGTCGGTCTCAGCCATAAGGTCAGACAGAGTATCCCCGCAAAGGCTAACAGGGTTGGTATGATTTTATGCGGCGTCATCTGGCTGCTTATTTCCATGAACTAAACGACTTATTGAGCCGGTCGGGGGATCGGCGATCTGAATTTTAAGAATTTTATTGTACACTGAAAAGGTAGATAATGCTACTCATTTCTGAGGGCATCCAGTAATTTCCCGCGCAGGGTCAGACCTGTCGAGGCCCAGACGCTGATGAGACCGAACAGGAGGATCAATGCGATTGTTGCCAGCAATTGCCCCCAGGAACTCTGCCCGCCGCCGCCTCGCAGCGCGGGTGTTACCGCCAGAAAAGCCGTTATGCTGCCGCTGGCGATCCCGAAAATCAGACCGACCGCATGCTCCCGGAAGAGCAGGTTTTTTATCCGGCCTTTTTCGAAACCAACCGCTCGCAGCATCGCCAGTTCCCGGCGTCGCTCGAGAATATTCCGCGCGATGACGACACTGAGCCCGACACAACCCAGTATCAGCCCCAGACTGCCCAGAATCTGAAACATCGACAGATAGGTATGCTCCATGGCATACAGGGCGGCCAGCCGTCGGGTGGTCGGCATGATGAGCAGGCCTTCCTGCCGGAATTGTTTGCTCAGAACGTTGGCGACAATGTCCAGCCGGTCTTCCGGACAGTCGATCAAAAAACGGTGATAGCCGGGTGAATCGGGGAAACGCCGGATAAACGCCGCTTCGCTGATAATGACGCTGCCCTGGAGTATGGAATTCTGCAAACCGGCCGTCAGTCTCATATAGAACCTCCGGCCGGAATCGTCTGTGTATTCCAGGCGATCCCCCAGTTTTTTCCCCATTGACCATTGGATGGAGGAGGCGTCCGCAATAGCGGGAATGACATTTATGTTAATGTTCTGATTCAGCAGTTGCCATGGGGTGTCAGTCTCGTTCATTTCACCGGGGAAATCGACCCCCGAAAAACTGAAGGCTTTCAGATTGTGTAATGCTGCCGGATCGACACCCAGCACGCGCGGCTGCTGCGCCCGGTTTATGTTCAGACAGGTCGCATCGTCGCCCGCCCGCATGCGCATGGATATGACGCGAACATCCTTCATCTCTTCGATCAGGCCCAATTCTTTCAGAGTAGCAGGGTCGTTCAGGTCGTAATATATAGGGACGGTTGATTCGGCCCAGAACGCAAAACCTCCCGTGCCGGAAAAACGCTGGCGGGCCTGGTGCCAGGGATCGCGCCGATTAGCGCCGACCGCGACAACCATGAAGCAGCCGCAGGCCAGCAGGGCGATAACCGCCAGCGTCCGATTGTGCCGGCGCCGGATGCTTTGCCAGGCTAATGCGTTCAGGTTCAAACCGGCCTGCCTTCGCTGTTCCGACCGCCTGTTTAACAACAGGGAACATAAAAGAACAAAACCCGCCAGCAGCAAAGCACCCGCAAGAAAAAAAATACCCGTCGCTTTGTCCGGATAGACCACACCCAGTCCTGTCAGGGCCAGGGCGATAATGATTATGAATGCTGTGGCCGGTTTTGTAAAACGACGAGGATGTGTCGGGGAAATAACGTCCAGGTTATCCGTCGCTTGCGGCTGCAGGAGCATCCGCACCGAATGACGGCTTTTCCGGAAAAATACCAGGATGATGACGATTAGCGATAAAATAAAACCGGCCAGAAAACCGATCAGTAAACTTCCCGGCGTCCAGAAAAAATGAATCGTTGTACTGCCCACCGCCTCTTGCCACATCGTCGCCAGCGCCCATAACATGATTTTCGTGTAAACAATTCCAGCCGGAACGCCCACCGCCGCTCCCAGAAACGATAACAACCCGCCCTCGGCCAGCAGCAGGCTGCGAACCTGGTTCATCTGCCAGCCCGTTGCCCGCAGCAGCCCAATCTCCGGCAAACGCTGTTCGATTCCCAATACAAACAGCAGACCCGTCAGCAGCAGCGCCGAAACTATAAGAAAAAAACTCAATCCCAGAAATAACTGGCTGAAATCCATTGCCTGCCGTCCGGCTTTTTCACCTATCTCCCGTACCGGCAAAAACGATAGACCAGACTGCTCCGGGGACAAACCATTCAGCAGCAGGGTTTCCAGTTTCGGTTGCTGAATGACGTCGGTGATACGTATGGCCGTGAGCGAGCCAAACCGGTTGCTCCACATCTCCCGACCGGCAGCTAAGCAAATAAAAGCCTTAGGTGTGCCACGATGGTGCTCCCAGTATGTCTCATCTTTGGACCGAATAACCGAAAAATCAACCGGTATGCCCGCCTCCCAGTCGCGGCAATTCTCCACATCCTGTAACCCCGCAAATGCCGGCATTAAACAGGGATCGGCCGCCCAGCCTGCCAACGGCACAATCTTTCGAACCTGGAATGTCGATGCTTCCTCTTCCAACTGACGCATCCCTTTGCTGATAAAATACCGCAGCGTTATCCTATCGCCTGGTTTCGCGTTGAGGTCTTCGGCCAGCCATTCGTTAATGACAATATCGCCGGCTTGCATGTCCGCCAGCAGCGGCTCTAATGAGGGCGACTGTTCCAGTGCGGTAACCATGGAATAAGGGGTGAAACGATCCTCTTTACAAATACCATTGACAAAATAGGTCAGTATTTTGACGGTATCAACGGGCAAATTATCCGCCGCCTGCACAATCTGATCTTCGAGGAAAATACGACGTGAACGCAGTTCCCATCGTGCCGGAGCCTGAGCCGGGCGTATTTCGAGGCCAATGTCATCCAGCCGCCAGTGTTTTTGCAGACTCTGCTGTAGAAAATCAACGGATAAGTCTTCATTCTTCGATTGAACAGCCAGCAGCAGGTTGGCCCGGTTCCCCAGTTCCAGCTTTTCGGTCAAGAGTTTATGTGAGACGAACGCATTGTGCGGCGGCACCTGATTCGCCCGCAGATTGAACCGTCCGAATTCAGCAACGCTCATGACGGCTTTGACCCGCAAACGCATCGTTACCGTCAAATCGTTCAGGTTCGACAGGGGCGATTCACGCGGCACAAATCCCGGCTTGCTGACACGAACGAGTACTTCATCTCCGGCCTGAACCTTCAGGCGGTGTGCCAGCGAACGATTCACCAGTATGTCATCTTCCGCCAGGTCCCAGCTCTTTCCCGATGGACTCATGCTCCAGAAATGCTTATCTGCTCCCATAACCTGCACACCATTTACGGTGCCTGAACCGTCAAAAAGCGACAGGGTTCCATCCAGCTTCAACGCCGCACAAACCGGCGTCTGCAAATCATTTGCCATATCTTCTGCCAGGTGTGCCCGGAAAAAGCGGTCCCGCGAATCAAGAGCGAAAGACGCTTTACCCAACCGGTCATCAACCAGCTTCAGCAGGCTGAACCGTACCGCATCACCCAGTAGCAGTGCCCCTGTCAATACCGCCGCACTCAGCATGCACCCGGCAACTATCGCCAGGTTCGTCCGCCAGTAGTGCTGTAAGTTTTTTTTCAGCAGATTCAGCATTGTATATGAGAGACTATGTCATTTTTATACCCAAAGGGTATGAAAATTCCCGGCAGGGCCGGGCGTAAGCTTTTTATCCGCAAATAATTACGTTCCGGCAAAACGGGGATTTTCAATCGGAACGAGTATATATTTGATTACTATAATCGATGCAAACCCTTAACAGGTCGAACCATACAAAACGAATTATTTTATCCTATTTCTTCATTCGTTCTTTCGCGCCGGTTTCTACCTGTAAAAATTTACGACAATTTTGTCACGTCCTTGTTCGCTGGAATGAGGAAAGCAGACTTCAAGTCCCGTTGTTGTTTCGATATAGACCATGCTGTCAATAAGAAAAGAATCATCAAAGACCGATTTAACGAAGTCAATTTCAGATAATTTCATGGTTGTTTCGGGTTCTTCCCAGTTCTGATTTTGCAAAATTACCCTTTTATCAGTGACGATATACATTCCATTTTTGATGTCAACCATAGCATCGGAGTAGAAATATTTGATCGTTTCTTCTTCATTCAGCAATCCCAGATTATTAATTTCATTGATAAACTTTTTGGGAATCTGCCGTCCCATATAGACATAGGTATCCGGCCCAATAGTACCTGCTTACAACCAGTGCCACAATAACGAATAGTAACAGAGTGCCCGCTCAGATACCAAAAAAATTTAATGCTTTCTTATTTCCAAACCTTACCAGGTTTGATTATAGCTTTTTGGAGTGCGAACACAAGGAGAATCCAGAATCTTGAACTGTCTGATAAAATCTGTGTTTTTTGAGCGGAAGGGGCAAATATTCAGTTGACTGGGCTCGTAAACTGGCATAAAATTGCGATTATCGATTTGTCAGGAATAAACATTCGGTACGAAAAGGTGGAGCAATGAACAGGGCATATGTTCACGGTTATGATGACCGCGAGAATACCCGTTTGCAGGATCAGGCCTCGACGCTTGTCGAGTTGCTGCATGGCGATACGGTTTATCCGGCGGGAAGCCGGGTTCTGGAAGCCGGCTGCGGTGTGGGAGCGCAAACAGTGACCCTGGCGAAAAACAGTCCCGAGGCTCAGATCACATCCGTCGATATCTCGGAGGCATCGGTCGCGGAAGCCGCCCGAAAAATAGCGGCGGCCGGTCTGGATAATGTACAGTTTCAGCAGGCTGACATCTTCGATCTGCCCTTTGAACCGGCGTCTTTCGATCATATTTTTCTTTGTTTCGTTCTGGAGCATCTGCCGAATCCGGCTGAGGCCCTGCGCACTCTGATGCGACATCTGCGACCGGAAGGGACGATTACCGCGATAGAAGGGGATCATGGCTCGACGTATTTTTACCCTCGCAGCGATGCCGCTGACCGGGCCATTGACAGCCTGGTCGCTTTACAGCGCCGCTCCGGTGGCAACGCCCTGCTCGGCCGTGAGCTTTACCCGCTATTTTGCCGCGTAAACTTGAGGGAGGTTCATGTCTCGCCGCGGATGGTTTATGTCGATTCCAGCCGGCCGCAATTTGTGGACGGATTTACGAAGAAAACGTTTACAGCTATGATCGAGGGTGTGCGAAAATCGGTTATAGACGCGGGTATTATCGATGCCGTCACGTTTGACCTGGGGGTTCGCGACCTCTACCGGAGTGCGGAAAATGATGGCGTTTTCTGTTACACGTTCTTTAAAGCGGTTGGAAAGAAGTGAGACAATCATGTTTGCATGGCATTAATCGCTAATGTGTCTTACACAGCGAAAGCCAATGCGATCACTGGCCGTGCAGGAGTCGTTTATGGAGGCGTCATGACCGCGTTTGCCGCTGCGGCATTCGCCGGCATTGCTACTCCAGGAGCCGCCGCGTAGAACACGTTCCCGCCCGGAGTCCGGTCCGGTCGGATTGTCAGTCAGGCTGTCGGCATAATAATCCGCCCTGTAAAAATCATGGCACCATTCCGCCACGTTGCCATGCAGATCATAGAGTCCCCATGCGTTCGGCTTGAGTGAAGCCACTGAATGCGTTTGCCCACCGGCATTTTCCGCATACCAGCCATATTCCCGCAAAGCCAGGGCCGAATTGCCAAAACAATACGCCTCTCCGCTTCGCGCCCGGCAGGCATATTCCCATTCCGCCTCTGTCGGCAGCCGATATCCATTCGCCGTAAAATCACATTCCCCCGTGCTCAGTTCGTAACAGGGTTCCAACCCTTCGGCGATTGACCGCTCATTGCAAAACATTATCGCGTCCAGCCAGGTCACTTGCTCGACCGGCATATCGGCACCCTTAAAATGGGAGGCATTGGGAAACCCCTTTTTCTCGTAAGATTCTTGCGTTATTTCGGTTACGTCCATCATGAATGGGTCGATCTTTACACGATGAACCGGTTTTTCGTCCGCTTCTCCCTTAGCGCCGCCCATCGCAAATTCTCCCCCAGGCAGCATCGCCATTTTGATTCCACTTTCTGTGGTGACGATTTCCGGCACAAATCCGTATGGGGCCTCATGTTTTTTGCATCCGTAAATAATTATAAATAATATGGTTATGGCTAGCGATGTCTTTGTCATGTTCAACCTGGAATTGTAATTCTTTTTAAAGACGTTCCGGTTCGGATGGAAGTTTTATCCAGTCGGGTTCTTTATTGGACATGCCGTCCCGGGTAACACGGAATTTTGGGCCGCCATCCGCCGGAACAATGTAAATATCCCAACCATCTGCCTTTACGCCGATTGCTGCCGGATGCGAATAGCCGGTGCCGGGGCTTTTTGTATCTCTGGGCATACCGGGGCCGCCAGGGCCGATGCCATAAACAATACTGACGCCATCAGGCGACCAGTCAGGATGATAAGCGTAAATCCTTTCGTGGTCAATTGTTTCGACAATTTGCCGGTATTGTTTAACCTGAACGCCATCCTGTAGCCAGAGATTCCCGACACCGATCGCCCAGTCAAGGTCACACCAGGCAAGCCGGCTGCCATCGGGGCTGAAATCCGGACGGCAGCGATTTCCACCCAGAATCTTCTTAAACGCATCATTGCGAATATCCAGCACGATAATTGCGTGAGATTGCCCCAAACCGCCATGCACGACGGCGGATATCCAGTATCCGTTTTTATGCCAGCTCAGATTGTACACATGCTGAATGTCATATTTCGAAGAATACTCCCGTTCTTCTTCTGTCTCTAAGTCATAAAAATACAAGCCTTTAGTTGCGTAGTCATTCATGTTGAATCGTGGTAAATACTCTTTGACGAAGGCGATGGTTTTGCCGTCGGGGCTCCAGCAGGGCCAGCGGCCATCGGCGATCTTTTTTCTGTTTTTTCCCTCATGATCCATTAAAAACAGGCATCTTTTCCTTGATTTTCCTTCCCCCTCATAAGCCATAAAGCATATTTGCGAACCATCCGGAGAGGCTTTAGGATAGAATTCATGAATCTCCGGCGTATTGGTCAGGTTCTTGAAATCGGTCCCGTCGGGAGCGATACTGCATATCTCAAAATTATTCTCACGGTAACTTTCGTAAAGAATCCGGTATTTTTCCTTCATGTTTTGTATCATATCCTGTTGGGTTTCCGGGGGATTTTTACCGGCAAAAACTTGTATTTTGAGAATAACAAGGTGAATAATGATAATAAATAAAACAAGTTTTTTCAAAGGGCCTGCCATGATGAAATTCCTGAATGTAATTTGATTTATTTTATCATAAAAACCGCCTGTTGCAGCAGGGCAGGTTGGCTTCTAATGTAATCACAGTGTTATCAGTATGTTACGTAAGGATTCAATGCTTGTGCCTTCAGCCGGTCGCTAACGCCGGCCGTTTCACAAGGTTCAGTGATTTTCATCTTTTCTGCATTATTTTATCTTGCTAAAATACCTGAGTTTTGTGTATTGTAAGCGTTTATTTTGGAAAACTTAACAAAAAGAAACAGTGAATTATGGAATCAAAGCACACAGTATTATATGACTATCATGTTCAGCATTGCGAAAAGTCTCATTTAGTTCCTTTTGCCGGCTATACCATGCCGTTGTGGTACTCGTCGATAGCCAGCGAGCATCACAGTGTCCGGGAAAAGGCCGGTCTCTTTGACTGTACGCACATGGGTGTCTGGTCGTTCAGTGGTGCAGGAGCGGCGGAGTTTCTGGATTACCTCACCACCAATAATGTCAGGAAGCTCCAGCCGGGACGGGCCCAGTACAGCTATATCCTGGACGAGCAGGGGCAGGTCATGGACGACATTATCGTTTATTGCCGACGCAATGATGAGATCATGATGGTGGTGAATGCCGCGAATAACGATAAACTGGCGGCCCATTTTCAGGCAGCGCCGGCCATCTTGAAAAAATACGGGCATGAGCCCGAAGTGACGGTGCGGGATATGCGGAATGAGCAAAGCGGCGGCGATTGCCGGGTGGATATTGCTTTGCAGGGGCCGGCTTCGCAGGATATCGTTGCACTGCTGCTGGATGATGCTTCGGATAAGGCGAAACTGGACGAGCTTAAGATGTTCAGGTTTTTCGAGACGACATTGCTGGGAATGGATGTAATCGTTTCACGCACGGGTTATACCGGCGCGCCTCTCGGGTATGAATTGTTTGTCGCTCCCGACGAAGCGATGAAGCTTTGGGAAGCGGTTCTGGCGAAGGGGGCCGAAATGGGTGTGCAGCCCTGCGGACTGGGAGCCCGCGACAGTCTGCGGATCGAAGCCGGTTTTCCGCTTTACGGGCATGAGCTGGCGGGGGATTTTGAGATTTCGCCGCTGGCGGCCGGGTATAGCTTCGCCGTTAAGCTGGATAAGGATTTCTTTGTCGGCCAGGAATCGCTGCGGGATATCGTCGCCACAGAGACGATGAGTATTCAGCGTCTGGAATTTCCCGGCCAGAAGGGCGTTCGGCCGGTGCGAATCGGGGATCCGATACTCGCCGGAGATGGAAGCTGTCTGGGCTGGATTACCAGCAGCACGCATATTGGCGACAGGCAGGTCGCTCTGGCACTGCTGGATAACGATGCCCTTCAGACCGGTGACACCGTCGGAGCGTATTACCTGGCGCGGAACGAACGGCATGAAAAGCAGGGACGGAAGAAAGAGGTTGCGTTGGGGGAAAGTGTTGAGAGGGATTTGGAAGGGGAAGTTTTGGAGAGGATGGAACGTTTTTAATAGCACACGGATAATGCGGTTGCGACGGTTTTACGCAGATTTTCATTACATATAAGTCATAATGAATTCAGAGAGATAGAATTGGATCCTCAATATTTATACGTGTTCCGATTGAATTTACCCATTCTGTCGGAACGTAATTATGTGCGGATATAAAGCTTACGACCGGCCCTGTCCGGAGCTTTTTACCCGATTAGGTATAGTTGATATTCATACGATTTAACATAGGAGTCTTTATGATTGAAAAAGATTTATTTTATTCAAAGGATCATGAATGGGTAAAGCTGGAAGGCAAGATTGCCACGATTGGCATTTCCGATCACGCCCAGGAGCAGTTGGGGGAGTTGACCTACATCGAACTGCCTGCGGTAGGGGCGGAACTGGGCGAGCATGATGAACTGGGCTCGGTGGAAAGCTCTAAAGCCGCCAGCGATGTTTTCTCGCCCATCGCCGGCAAGGTGATGCAAGTGAATGAAGAATTGGAAGATCAGCCGGAACTTATCAATCAGGACTGCTATAATAAAGGGTGGATATGTAAAATAGAGGTGTCCGGCGATAACCCGACGGAAAGCTTGATGGACGCCGGCGCGTATGAAGAGTATTTGAAGAGTTTGTAGTTGGAATTATAGAAGTTAGACATAATATCAGAAAATGTGACAGCAGGAAAGGATTAGTATGCCGTTTATCGCCAATACAGATGAGCAGCGTCAGCAGATGCTGCAGGAAATTGGCCTGAAGCCGGAAGACTTGTTCGCCGATATTCCGGCGGCGTTGCGGGCGAAGTCGTTCAATATCCCCGAAGGGATCAGCGAGGAAGAAGTGCGCCGCCGTCTCACGGAGATGGGCCGTAAGAATTCGGTCGATCTGACCAACTTTCTGGGCGGGGGGTTTTATGATCATTTCATTCCGGCCGCGGTGGATGTGCTTTCGTCTCGCAGTGAGTTCTGCACAGCCTACACGCCCTATCAGCCCGAAGCCAGCCAGGGAACCCTCCAGGCGGTGTATGAGTTTCAATCGATGATCTGCCGGCTTACGGGAATGGATGTGGCCAATGCGTCGCTGTATGACGGCGGGACAGCTCTGTATGAAGCGATGGCGATGGCGATCCGAATCACCAACCGCGGCAAAATAATCATTGACGATTCCGTCAATCCCATCTACCGGGTGATGATTCATTCTTACACGCAAAATCTGAACATCGAACTGCACGAAACCGCCAGTCAGGACGGACTGGCCAGCCGGGATGACATTCTGGCGAAAATCGACGATCAGACGGCTGCTGTGATTCTTCAGAATCCGAACTTCTTCGGCTGCATTGATGATTATTCCGACATCGCGGAGGCGGCCCACGCCAAAGGGTCGCTGCTGATCTGTTCAACGTATCCGTTGTCGCTGGGCTTGCTGAAGACACCGGGAGCCATGGGCGCGGATATCGTAACGGGAGAAGGCCAGAGCCTGGGGTTGCCGCTGTCGTTTGGCGGACCCTATGTCGGGTTTATGGCCACTCGGGAGAAGTTTATCCGGCGGATGCCGGGCCGGCTGGTGGGCGAGACGACCGATATGAAGGACCGTCGCGCATTCGTCCTGACATTACAGGCCCGCGAGCAGCATATCCGACGCGATAAATCCACCTCCAACATCTGCACGAATCAGAACCTGTGTGCCTTGCGGGTGTTGATATATCTATCTTTAATGGGGCCGGAAGGGCTGCGGGATACCGCGCAGCTTTGTGCTGACAAGGCCAGCTACGCCTTCCAGCGACTGACGGACCTGCCGGAGGTTAATCCGAAATTCCACAGCAACTGGTTCTTCAATGAATTTGTCCTGGAACTGCCGTGCGAGGCGGCGGACGTTATCGCCCATCTGATTGAAAAGGGCATTGCCGCCGGCTTTCCGCTGAGCCGTTATTATAAGAACATGGATAACTGTATCCTGATCGCCGTGACGGAAAAACGGACCAAGGAGGAAATCGGCATCCTGGCCGAGACGCTGGAAGCGGTGATATAAGAACAATGCGGATTAAATAAGATATCCGTGATGAAATAATCCAATAATCCTTTGAAAGTATCTTGACATTGTTACCTGAATATGGCACAAAGATTAAAGGTTCTTCTTCTGTGGCATATTGCGTTAGCTGTACGAGAATATTTTGCTCCAAAAGATGCTCAAAAGCTACTTCGGGCACAGGCAATGAGGTGTACATGTGGAGGATAATCCTGTCAAGTATTATTGTGTTTTCAATTACAACAACTACTCGTGCTAATATTGCGCTAACAGCAAATGATCATTTTCTAACAGAACCAATAGAGCTGAAAAAAACAGAAGAAATAATAATTGGAATATCTTACCATGAATCAAGTATTGAGGTAAAATACGATTTAAGTTTATCTGCTTTTGGCGGAACACTTAGCAGTTGCGATGATATTGAAGAACCTAACATAGCAATCGTTGATTATGCAACTGGGTATCTATTTAAGTTTTCCGAACAGTTTGAAGGTTTGGCTATTATTAGCCTGATTACCAATAAACCAATGATGATAGATGATTATGAAGTTGAGCCTGGAACTTCCATTTATCAATTAGTCTTATTTGAACCGGTTGAGTCTGAATACTATATCGCTTTTGGTTTGGGTTTTGTTGCTCCTGTCGATCCTGAACCTGAAATCCAGCCTGCCCCATCAATGGAAATGGCCGCTGTGGAATCTATAGGTGGTGGAGCAATGGCTATGTCTTCCGGACCGCCGCGTTATCGTTATTTTGATAATCCCTGGGAATGTCCAGACCTAAGTAATAACAATAAGGTTGACCTTCCTGATTTTGCATTATTTTCACAAAACTGGCTCGAAACAGCGCCAGGCTTAAAAGGTGATTTTAACAGGGACAATGACGTTGATATTACTGACCTGGCCCACTTTATATCGTATTGGCTCTATGATACTGATTGCCCTGATATTATTTATGTCAAAGATAACACTCCTGCAGGTGATGACGGCCAATCATGGGATACTGCTTATGATGAGTTATATACCGCACTATCTAATTCCGACAGCAACTCACAGATATGGGTAGCAGAAGGTACCTATTATCCCGATTCATCTGGTCTAATTGATCCGCGTAATGCTATTTTCACTCTTGTCGAAGAAGCAGAGGTTTATGGTGGTTTCGCGGGAACTGAGAATTTTCTCGACCAGCGCAATCCTTTTGAAAATGAAACGATATTAAGCGGAGATTTAAGCAACAACGGCCTACCTGATTTTGCTAATCGAACCGACAATAGCTACAATGTTGTGGCAAGCGGCGTCAATGCTGTCCTGGATGGCGTTACCATCCAGGCAGGCTATAATGCCGACATAGCAAATGGGGCAGGGGCTGGGCTTTATATCAACTCTGACATGGGAGTTAAAAATTGTTGTGTTAAAGATAATTGGGCAAATACCTTTGGTGGTGGTGTTTATATTGAGAATTCTGCTGTCACTTTAGCAAATTGCCTGGTAATCGATAATATTTCTTACAATAGAGCCGGAGTTTCCGCAGAGTACAATAGTGAAAATGAATCAGATGAACTAGAAATAATTAATGTGACGATTTGCAATAATTTAGCGATTAATAATTCCGGTTATCTTTCTGGTGGCGGAATTTATATTTACCATAACACAAATGCTTCCATCAAAAATTCCATCATCTGGGATAATTATCTCTATTATAATTCATCTTATTATTACGATGATATTGTAGCTGTTGCTGATCCCGGTGACATGCCTGTAGTATCCTATACAGACTATTATAATGCAGATGGTATAGCAGATGGTGGGAATAATATAGCTGTTGATCCTTATTTTATAGATGCAGCCAACGGAGACTATCACCTGGAATCAATCATTGGCAGATGGGACAATGTAACTTCAAGCTGGGTAACAGACAACTACCATAGTTTTTGCGTTGACGCAGGCGATCCGGCTGACAGTATAGGTTTTGAGCCAACGCCTAATGGCGGCACAATAAACATGGGCTATTACGGCGGAACAAAATATGCATCAAAAAATGAAGCTGTTGGCAATTTTCAGGTAACGATAACACCGCAAGATGCGATAAATGAGGGTGCTATCTGGCGGTTATATCGAAAAATCGATACAACCTATTACGCATGTGACGACAGTTGGCATAATAGTGGAGAAACCATTGAGCATTTGCCGACAGGAAATAATTATTATATCGCTGTTAAAGATATTGAAGGCTATGTTCCGGAACCGGACAGCACCTATTTTAGCGCCATAGAAGCCTTTATCCTGGATGCATCTTATGCTATTTCTGCAGGAAGCAATTCTGAAACAGTAAATTATGTAGCGGCAACATATCTATATGTTTCTACTGACGGGAACAATGATAACACTGGTAATGATCCAGATGCAGCCTACCGCACTATTCAATATGCTATTGACAGGAGCTATGGAAGCGTAATTTATGTAAATTCAGTTACATATACAGAAAATGTCGATTTGGACAGGGTGATAAGGGTTGAAGGGTATAATGGCAAACCAATTATAACTGGTGGAAGTGGTAATTGTTCGACGGTGTCCCTAACTGCAAATGCGATACTTAAAAATTTTGTTATTACCGGCGGCGATGGAGATAATGGCGGTGGGATGTATATCGCTTGTGGGGCTGCCACTATTAGAGAATGCGATATACGAAATAATAACGCTGGAATTCGTGGTGGTGGAGTTTATTGCCAGGGTACAAGTTCAAATGTGCAGTTTATTTCATGCACTATTGGAACACTTGGTGCAAATAGTGCCTATGACTGGAATATAGGCGGCTATTCCAGTTCCCATCACAGCGCAGAAATGCATTTTGATAATATTAATACTGCTCCGATGTTTACCAATTGTTCTATTCGCGGTGGTTCAGATTTATACGCTAATCCTTATTGTGATTGGCCAACTAAAATATGGTAATTTTCATGATAATTAAAGGAATACAATATGAATAAACAAATTAATGTTATCTGGTATATGATTTTGATGCTCTCTACAAGTTTATATGCTAACGTATACATTGAAGATGGTTTGAGCCACACAATAGATGATGACATATATATTAATGAAACAGTTTGGCTAGATTACAATGCCTACAATAATCCAGGCACACATGTAGATTTGGTAGCTGGCGGAGTTATTAATAATTTTTTATATAGTTATAACATTAGCAGTGTCGACCTTACCGGAGGTTACGTTGGAGGCCTTTGGATGTATAATGACAGTTCTGCCATGATTAAATCTGGTGATATAGGTGTAAGTTTAACCGCATATGATAACAGCGAAATAATAGTTGATGGGGGAACCGTTGATGGTGAAATACACGCAACTGATACAAGTAAAATTTATATGAATAATGGTTCGGCAAATTGGCTTCTAGTAACCAAACAAGGACAATTTAATCTAAGTGGAGGAGCAGTTGATACTAGATTGGTAACACGAGAAAACGGTACTATTTATCTTAAAGGCGCCAATTTTGAAGTTGCCGCAGATAATGTCGTTATACCTCTTGGTTATGGTGATAGATTAAGCGACTATGGCGTGCTAAGTATACTCGTTCCGATTGAAAATCCCCGTTTTGCCGGAACGTAATTATTTGCGGATAAAAAGCTTACGCCCGGCCCTGCCGGGAATTTTCATACCCTTTGGGTATAACGATAGCCTGAATGATTATTTGACAGGCACTATTGCTGGGGTTTTAGATGACGGAACCCCATTGAATAATACTTTTAGTATCTATGACGTCAGTGATATTGTCATTGTCCCTGAGCCGATTAGCTTGTTGATGCTTGCCACGGGTGGAATTGTAATTTTGAGAAGAAAAATATAAATTGAATTACTACGCTAAATTCACGGCAGTTTGCTACACAAAAGAAAAACGTAATTAATATTTTATTATCACAGGCGGTAGTTCCACACATGGTGGAGGTGTTTATGCTAGCGGAGGAGAGATTCGCTATTGTGACATCGCTGGAAACTTCGCAACTTTAAATGGCGGAGGAGTATATTATGCGGGAGGGAATACCTTTGAATTATATGGCTGTGATATATTTAACAATTCAAATGGCACAAATGGTGATGGTGATCAAGTATATTCCGCAGGTTTTGGGAATTATTTCAATATTTCAAATTGTAAAATAACAGGGCTATATTTTAATCCAGGCGATCTGGATACGTTTTTTACAACAAATCACTGTTATTATAACACCGCTCAACCCAAACCGGTAGATGGCGGAAACAATTCAAACTACTAACAACGAATGAGGTGATGAAACAAATGAAAGAAAAAATTAAACACATTCATTTATGCATATTAGCAACTATGTTTTTGATTTCATATAAAGAGACATCAATAGTGTTTGGAGGAGCATTTTCTCCTTCGTCTGGGCTTGAACTGCAATCAATTAGTTATTCATCCTCAACACAAGTAAGTGATTTTGGTCGGTATGCTGGCAGACCTTTTAGTATTCCAAGGTTTAATCCGGATCTAGGAGAATTACAGACTATCGAGCTAGAAATGTCTTTTGTATTTTCAGGAGACGTTAATGTGTTTGCTCCCCTTATTGAAGATGCCATTATTATTGATTCAAGTGAAGTATTTTCTTATTTTCATCCAGCCTTATATGCTGATTTTAGATTAATACCTGGCCCAATGACCCAAACAGTACCGTTAAGCGGAGAGTTAACCCCTGATTCTGATCAAATTACTTTTGAGAACTTTATTTGGAATAATCAGTATAATATTGAACTGTTAGATTTATCAAATGCTATGGAAGAATGTACGGGAGTTGGCGATGCCCCATTTGGTTTTCAAGCTGGATTTTCTTCGACAGTTGATTCAAATCCACCCCTCTCATTATTCATGGATGGCACTTTAGATGTTGATTGCACTATCATATATAACTATACGATTCCAGAACCGGCAAGTATGTTGATTCTTGCTGCTGACTGCCTCGTTGTTCTAAAGAAGAAAATGGTTTAGGCTAACCATCATTTATCAGAATGAATTTTATCGTAATTCCATGAGTTCTGATTTGTGTCAGGAATTTATGGTTATGAAAATATATCCTCTTGTAATTGCATTAGCTGTTTTTCTGGGAATGACTACGCAAACATTATCCGAGGTGATGCAAATGTAACATTTTCAAAATATTCGGTACCAGGTGAAGAACGTGGAATGATAAATTGGACACCCGTTCTATAGCGTGCTTGAACTCTCACTGGACAAGCTCGTGATCGCGTAAGCATGGCATCTGGTGGACAAATCCAATCGTTACGATTTAAATCATAGAAACATTATTTCGAGAGATATTATGAAATTACTATTTGAAAAAAGCGTTGCCGGTCGTCGCGGCGTACGGCCGTCGCATAAGGATGTTCCAGAAAGCGTTAACCTCAAGCCGGAGTTGCTGCGGAAAGAAAAGCTGTCGCTGCCGGAGTTGTCGGAGCTGGATGTGGTCCGGCATTTTACGGCTCTGTCACGGCTGAACTTCGGCATCGATACCCATTTTTACCCACTGGGCTCGTGCACGATGAAGTACAATCCCAAGGTTAATGAGATCGTGGCAAGCTATCCGGGATTTGCGAATCTGCACCCGCTGCTACCGCAGTTGCGCATGGGGGGCATTCTGACACAGGGTGCTCTGCGGGTGATTTACGAGACGGATATGCTGCTGCGCGAGATCGCGGGCATGGCGGCCTTTACCATGCAGCCGCTGGCGGGGGCGCATGGCGAGTTGACAGGCGTCATGATTATTTCGGCCTACCACAAAGACCGCGGCAACAAAAAGACCACCCTGCTGGTGCCCGACAGCGCACACGGCACCAACCCGGCAACGGCCACCATTGCCGGTTATGCGGTCAAAACGGTGCCCAGCGACAAGAACGGCATCATGGATGTGGATGCGTTGAAGGAAATGGTCGATGAGGAAACCGCCGGCCTGATGATAACCAGCCCCAATACGCTGGGGTTGTTCAATCCGCATATCGGTGAGATCTGCAAGATTATTCATGAGGTGGACGGCCTGATGTATTATGATGGGGCGAACCTGAACGCGGTGTTGGGTAAGATCCGCCCGGGCGACCTGGGATTCGATATCGTGCATATCAATCTGCATAAAACCTTTTCTACGCCGCATGGCGGCGGCGGGCCGGGGGCCGGGCCGGTGGGCGTGGTGGAAAAACTGGTCGATTTCCTGCCGGTTTCGATCGTGGTTAAACGCGACGACGGCACCTTTGCCCTGGAGTATGACCGGCCCAAGAGTATCGGATATATCGCGCCGTTTTACGGCAATTTCGGCATTGTCCTGCGGGCGTATGTTTATATGATGATGCTGGGACGGGAAGGGATGATCCGGGTTTCCGAGAATGCGGTCTTGAATGCCAATTATCTTAAGGAGAAACTCAAGCACTGTTTCGATCTGCCATTCCCGCAGACCTGCAAACATGAATGCGTGTTTAGCGCGGAAAAGCAGGCGGAAAAGGGCGTTCGTGCTCTGGATATCGCCAAAGCCCTGATCGATTACGGCATGCATCCGCCGACAGTTTACTTCCCGCTGGTCGTGAAAGAGGCGATGATGATCGAGCCGACGGAAACCGAAAGCAAGGAAACCCTGGACGCCTTCATTGACGCCATGATCGAACTGGCCCAAAAGGCCCAAAGCGATCCGGACTGGTTCAAGGACACACCGCGCACCACGCCGGTATCCCGTCCCAACGAAACCAGAGCCGCCAAAGAAATCAACGTTGCCAACTTCGATTGAGTGTGGCAGGCAGGATCACCTGATTGACATTATGTGGTTTTCCTGGCCCAGTTGAGCGAGCCGCCGGCAGCAAGAATTTTTCGTTCGCGATCTGATATCTCCAGGGCCAGCTTGATCGAACCTTCTGGCGTCTGGGCGGTTATTTCTGACGCACCGTCAAGAATCGCCTGTTTGATGCCGGGGAACGTGATGGTCTGGCCTTGCTGGAGTTTGTCGTAGTCGGCATTGTCGATGAAGGTCAGAGGCACAATGCCATAGTTGATAAGATTAGCTTTGTGGATGCGGGCGAAGCTTTTGACGATTTTAGCCCGGACGCCCAGGTATTTCGGCACCAGGGCAGCATGTTCCCGGGAAGAGCCCTGCCCGTAGTTGTCGCCCGCGACGATAATACCGCCGTTTTTCTCGCGGGCCCGTTCGAAAAATGTTTCATCCTCCACATCGAAGGCAAACTCGCTCATCGCGGGGATGTTGCTTCGCAAAGACAACACCCGACTGCCGGCCGGCATAATCTGGTCTGTCGAAATATTGTCATCCAGCTTCAGAAGAATTTCGCCTTCGATGTCCGCGTCAAGATCACCGAATTTCGGATAGGGCTGGATGTTGGGGCCACGAACCAGTTCAATATGACTGCCGTCTTTTTCGGGCTGAATGAACCATTCGGGATTATAGCTGTAGGCTTCGGGATAACTGACGACAGGATAGTCCATGTCGATCTCGCGCGGGTCGGTAATACGGCCCATAAGAACCGATACGGCAGCGGTTTCCGGCGAGCAGAGATAGACATGGTCGTCTTTCTGGCCAGATCGGCCGCGGAAATTACGGGGGAAGGTCCGCAGGGAGTTGGTCCCCGACGGGGGCACCTGACCCACACCGATACAACCGAGACATCCCGCCTGATGCACCCGCGCTCCGGCTCGCAGCAGATTCAGCATGCCGCCCATGCCCGTGACGTTTTCGGCACATTCGCGGCTGCCGGGATTGACGTCGAAACTGACAGTGGCGTGTTTCTGGCGGTTTTTGACGATTTCAGCAGCGATCATGATGTCCCAGTAAGTGCCGTTGGTGCTGGAACCGACAATGACCTGTGCCAGTTCGACATCGCTGAGCTCACGGGCCGGCTTGACATTGTCGGGATTATAAGGGCACGCAACCAGCGGTTCTATCGTACTCAGGTCAATTTCCGTAACCTCATCATATTCGGC
The DNA here is from genome assembly GCA_964482555.1 of uncultured Pirellulales bacterium. GTDB lineage: Bacteria > Planctomycetota > Phycisphaerae > Sedimentisphaerales > SM23-30 > CAYZXY01. The sequence goes on along the minus strand of CAYZXY010000030.1, from coordinate 1,031 downwards.
GTCGTCGTCGGCCTTGAGTTCGACCCAGTCAGATTCCCGGCCTTCAAGGGCGAGGTAGCCCCGGGTGATCTCATCCGAAGGGAACAGGCAGGCGGTTGCGTTAATATCGACGCCCATATTGGCGATGGTGCTGCGCCAGGCCATATTGAAATCGGCCAGCCCGGGCCCAAAGAATTCCATGATAGTCCCCAGACCGCCCTTGACGCTGTAACGCCGCAGGAGTTCCAGTATGATATCCTTTCCGGAGACCCAGGGTGAAAGTTTGCCGGTAAGATGAATACCCCAGATTTTCGGCATGAGAAAATAAAAGGGTTTGCCTGCCATGGCCAGAGCAACATCCAGACCGCCCGCGCCGATGGCGAGCATCCCCAGACACCCCCCGGTGGTGGTGTGGCTGTCGGAGCCGAGCAGGACCTGCCCGGGCTTGCCGAACCGCTCACGGTGGACATGGTGGGAGATGCCGTTACCCGCCGGCGAGAGGACAATGCCGTATTTGGCCGCGGCCGTCTGCAGAAAACGATGGTCGTCGGCGTTTTTGTAATCGGTTTGCAGCAGATTGTGGTCGATATAGCTGACGGAAAGTTCGGTCTGGACCCGAGGAATTTCCATCGCTTCGAACGCCAGATAGGCCATGGTGCCGGTAGCGTCCTGGGTCAGGGTATGATCGACTTTGATGCCGATTTCCTGTCCTTTGGTGAGTTGTCCGGTTACCAGGTGCGATTCGATCAGTTTTTCCGCCAGGGTCTTACCCATAACAGGCACTCCTTAATCATCAAGTGTTTATATACTCGTTCCGATTGAAAATACCCGTTTTGTCGGAACGTAATTATCTGCGGTTCAAAATTTTACGCCCGGCTCTGCCGGGAGCTTTCTACCCAATGGGGTATATATAAAACTATCCGGGATATTGCCGGAATTCCTATCTGATGATAAGCTGTAATTTCTTATGAGACAATCGTTATTTCGTTATTTCGACCCAGTACTATCCCATTATAACTCGAATAGGGACAATTGGTTATAGTTTTGTTGCT
>CAYZXY010000029.1:0-36512 GCA_964482555.1 uncultured Pirellulales bacterium | reverse complement strand
TATTTACAGTTTGTTTCCTTTTTGCGCCAGAGCTAACTCATAAGCGGCTAACTCCTGATTCCTAAACCGGATCGGCATCCACCAGCATAAACCGGATCTGCGCTTCGGCGGCAACCTGATCGCCCACCAGAGCCCGACAGCGGCAATCACCCGTCCGGCTTTTCACCCGCACCGCCTCCACCTCCAGTATCAGTTGGTCGCCGGGCACCACCGCCCGCCGCATCTTCACCTTGTCCATGCTTAGCAGCACCGCCAACTGCCCCGTATGTTCCAGCCGCTGGGCAAACAGCAAACCGGACATCTGCGCCATCGCCTCGACGATAAGCACACCCGGCATGATCGGCGTACCCGGATAATGCCCCTGGAAAAAATGTTCGTTCATCGTCACATTTTTCACCCCCACCGCCCGCCGGTCGCCTGTAATCTCAATCACTTTATCGACCAGCAAAAACGGATAACGGTGCGGCAGAATTTTCTGAATCTTGCGAATATCCAGCAACGCATCAGAAACCAGATCGCGGCTGCGCTTTTGTTTCTCCGCCAGTTTGACCAGCTTCTTCACCATCAGATGATTACAGGTATGCCCGCTGCGGTAAGCGACCAGACGCCCGCGTATCGAACGGCCCAACAGCATCAGATCACCCAGTAGATCGACTATCTTATGCCGGGCGCATTCATCCTCAAAACGCAGCGTGTTATCCAGCGGCCCGTCGGCCCCCAGTACCAGAACATCCTTACCCGTCAAATGCGACCCGATACCCCTGGCCTGAAACTCACGCGCCTCGTTTTCGGGCAGAAACGTCCGCGCCGGCGCCAGATCGCGATGAAACGTCTCCGGCGTCAACTGCACCCGCACCAACTGCCGGCCGATAACCGATTCCGAATAATCCAGATCGTAAATAATATTCAAATGGTCCGGCCGGTCAGGCAAGGCGTGCAGCCAGGCATCGTCAACTTCCACGCTCAGCGGCTCAGTAATCACCAGCGGGTCGCGGGAGAGCGACTGATCCTGTATGCCCGCTTCCTGGATAGCCTCGACATACAGCCGGCTGCTGCCGTCCATATTGGGCATTTCCGAAGCGTTGATTTCAATCTCGATATTATCGATTTCCAGCCCGTTCAAGGCCGCCATACAATGTTCAATCGTTTCCACCGAAGCGGTGCCGTTCTGAATCGCCGTGCGACGCGGCCGCGGCGCCAGGCTGTTTATTCGCGCCGGAATAATCGCCGGCTCGGGCATATCTACCCGTACGAAAACTATCCCCGTATCCGGTTCCGCCGGCTTAAGTGTGATCGAAACCTCCTGGCCGGAAAATAATCCTTTGCCCTCCAGGGTAACGGGTTTAGCAATGGTCTTTTGAGCTTGCACGTTGTTCAATTTTCTTATTCAGTTCTTTCAAATTTTTGTATATGTCCGGCAGCTTTTTAATCAATGCCGTTTCCTTCAAATACTCTTTAAGCGGTCTCACAGGCGAGCCGGACATCTTCGCACCATCTTCAACATCGCATATCACGGCCCCGCCGCCGCCAATCATCGCCTGATTACCAATGCGAACGTGGTCGGTCACGCCCGCCTGGCCGGCCAGCACGACATAGTCGCCCAGCTCGCTGCTGCCAGCAATGCCCACCTGCGAGACCAGTATGCAATGCTTTCCTGTCCTGACATTATGAGCTATTTGTACAAGATTATCAACTTTTGTACCTTGTCCAATAACGGTCCGGCCAAATTTTGCCCGGTCAATACAGCTGTTAGCACCGATCTCGACATCATCTTCTATGACAACCGTACCGATATGTGTTATTTTTCGATGCCGGCCATCCACCAGCCGATACGCGAATCCATCGGAACCGATGGTGGCGCCGGCATAAATTGTAACGTTGTTACCTATTATACAGCCGTGATTTACAACAACATTAGGCCAGAGCCGGCATTGCCGGCCGACCCGAACGCCGCGTCCGATAACACAACCAGGGCCAACCACTGTTCTCTCGTCGATAATCACATCGGCGCCAATCACTGCCTGCGGACCAATGGCGGCGGTTTCCGAAATTTTTGCAGAATCATCCACAAAAGCCGTAGAATGAACGCCGACGTCCGGTCTATCCGCCGTAGGCGCGAATAAATCCAGCAGCATCTCCACAGCATCATTCACATTCGCGACATATAGCAAGGCAGGCCCTGTCGTTTCTTCAGGAAAATCATCCGGCACCAGCACAGCCGCCGCCCGCGTCTGTTGTACCAGCCCGGCATAACGGGGATCCGTCAGAAACGTAATATCCTCCGGCCCCGCTTCCTGCAGCGTAGCTATCATGGAAACGGCCACCGAGCCATCGCCCGCCAGCCGTGCCCCTGTCTTGTCAGCCAGTTCGGACAGCTTCATTATTATGAAATCCACTAATAGCCCCTCCGGGTTTAATAGAGGGGACAGTCGCTATATTCTGACATCTCTACCCATCTGAGTATTTGTGTTAATCGGCGTTGATTTGCAGTTAATTTTTAACGCCTTAACGCTTCTACGCTAATTTGCCTTCTCGCGTTGATACGCCTTATCCAGACTATTCAGCACCCGGGCCGTAATATCTATTGTCGGGTTATTGTACAGCACCTTGCGATTAACCATCATATTCAGAATATCGGAAAAGTCACGGCTCTGGGTATTGATTTCATCCTTGTTCAACACCAAAGTATAGCCTTCGGTCTGAGAAACGTGTTTGACTTCAGCCAGCAATTTATCATAAAAACGCTCCGCCCAGGCTTGAGACTCAATCGCCAGAATATCCGATTCCATCTTGGTCAGCGTCTGGGCACGGGCCTGCTTTTCAAACCATTCTTTCATCTTCTTCGAATAGTCGGCCGTACCCGGTTCCAGAATGTTTTTCAATTCTTCTTCGATGGTTTTCGCTTCGGCGCTCAGCTGCTGCAACTCATCCTGTATCTCTTTACGACGTTTAAGATTCAATTCCTCACGATCGATTTTCTCCTGACTCTGCATCAGCACATCCGCCACATTCACTACGGCTATTTTCAAGGCCGGCTCTCTTGCCGGCTGCGCCTGTGTCGATTGCAGCATCCAGGCACCAACCAGAAGACCCGCGATTACCACTATCATCATTATGTAATTCGTTTTCGCCATGTTATCTTACACCTCTTTTTCTCAAACTGGATTCCAAAAAAAACAATACAAACAGACACAGGTTAAAACCCCATGCCAAACGTAAAACTGAATACCTCTTCATCATCCTGATCGTCGTCAAGAATCGGGAAACCAAAATAGAAATCCATCGGAATCGTCTGAAACAGTTGCGGAATGACAATCTCCAGACCAAAACCGACCGACGCCCGCAAACCGCCTTCACTGACCATGCCGCTATCGAGAAACAGTTTCCCGAACAGCGTCTCCTCAAACAGCGGGTGCGTCAATTCCATTCCCCCCAGAAGAATATAATCACTGCCCACGGGGAATTTCTCATAGCCCGGCCCCAGTGTTTCCTTCGGGCTGACGCCGCGATAATCGAAGCCGCGAATCGAACCAATACCCCCAGCGTAAAACCGCTCGAATACCGGCGCATCCCCGATAATAGCGCCGCCGCTGATCTTACCAGCCCATGTCGTCTTCCTCTCCCGCACATCCATATAAATCGTGCGATACACCGTCCCCCCCGCACTGAGAACCGCATAATCATGATCGCCCCCCATCACGCCAACCTGCTCCCAGCTCGTATTCAGCTTATACCCCTCGGTCGGACGAATCGCCCGGTCGGTCGTATCCCGGCCAACACCCAGCTTGATACTCGTCAGCCAGTTACTGCCTTTGACCGCCAGAATGTCATCCGGCACAGCATGTATCACATTAGCCGCCGTTCCCACGACCCGCTCCTCGACCGGCACCACATTCCCATCTTCGTCAACATAATCGCCGTCGTCGTTGACCAGATTGCCATTATTGTCGATAAACAGGTTATCGCCTTCTGCCGCCTTGATCAAACCGTTGTCGCCGCGCTCAAAGCCTCTTTCCAGATCTTCCACAAAGACCCTTTCCAGCCGAAACGTGATGTCCGCCGACCAGTCGTTATCGAAACGATGGCCGAAAGTAACCCGGCCGCCGCGCCGCTGCTCCAGATAAGCCTCCCGCCAGCGGCGAAACATAAACAGATGCAGATTCATGTAATAAGGCTGATCGAACAAATAAGGCTCGTAAAACCGAATCTGACCGCGCGTAACATTCGTGCCCGGCTCGAAATCGAAACGCAATTGCTGACCACCGCCGACATATGCCTGTCCCCGGATTAATTCATCGATGTTCTGCGGCGGTTTGGCGATATCAAAGTTACGCTGCTCCACCGAAAATGAGCCGAACAGTCCATGATTCGTATCCGCCCCCACCCCCATCATCAACATGCCGGTCCGACCTTCTTTGACTTGCACCAGGGCATCCCGCTCATCCGGCGAATCGCCGCCGGTCGGCGACACCGTAACATCTTCAAACAAGCCCGACCCTTTCAAACGGGTCTCCGCCCGCCCGGCCGCCGCTTCATCATAAATACCACCGGGCAAAAAACCGTAACGGTCAAAATCACGACGTATCACCTTGTCGCGTGTCTGCGTGTTGCCGGTAATAATGACCTTGCCCAGTTCATATTGCCGATCTTCATCGATCCGGAAGACCACATCCACCTCTCCCTCTACTTCCGTATATTCCAAATCCACTCGAACCCCGGCAAAAATATAGCCTTCTCGCCCATACGCCCGCTCCAGCGACCGCTGAGCGAACACCCGCCGTTTATCGGTCAGAATCATCCCCGGTTCCAGTGACAATTCACGCCGTAATTCCTCATCGGAAAATGTTTTATTGCCTTCAAAACGAATCGACGCCACCTGGTACGCCATCCCCTCTTCAATCACAAACTTCAAATCGACCCGCGTCTTGTCTTCGTTAAATTCTTTCTCGACAAACACCCGTGCATCCAGATACCCCTCTTCATGATAAAACCGTTGCACGCTTACCACATCTTCACGCAGCTTGTCATCATTGAGAATGCCTTTGATAAAAATCGGAAAATAACCCTTGCTCTTGATCTTACCCTTGATTTTCCAGCCCGGCAACTGCTTGTTGCCCGCGAGTTTCACCTTGTCAATCCGACATTTCGGCCCCTCCGAAATGACATAAACGACCTTGCCCTCCTGTTCCAGTCGTTCTTCGTCCAGCGTTACGTCCGCGAAATAAAAGCCTTTGTCACGGTAAAACGCCTCCAGCGTCTGGGAGCCGACCACCAGACGGTACCTGTCCCACAGATCGCCCGCTTTCAGGTCTAACTCCTTTAAGAGCTTTTGGGTCTTAAACTTATTATTGCCGACCAGATTAATTTCGCTCACCCGCGGCGCTTCGATAATATGAAATATCACATCAACCTGACGCCCTGTCTCCACCGCCGCGATTTCCCATTCCACATGCAGCACTTCCTGCATCGCGATAATACGGCGGGCGTCGTCACTGACGATTTTTTCATTCAATTTCGACCCGGCCCGCGTCCGCACCTGGGCCAGAATCTGGCTTTCGCGCAGCAAACGCTGACCTCTGATAACAACCTGACGCACGACACGGTCTCTGACAGGCTCGACAACCTCCGTATCCGAACCCTGAACCGTGGACCACGCCAGCCACAAAACCAGCATCGCCATCACCGCCTTGTTGCCGACCTCCAGATATTTTTGCCGCAATCCGTCTCCGACAATCTTTCTGCCATTGCTGTTAATAAACCCTGCCGGTTTTTGTCCTGACTTCATGCAACCTTCCTGTTTTCCTCATCCGGCACAGCCGGCTTTGTTTATGGGTCCATCTGAAACGATGCTGATTATACAGAAGAATAAAGAAATGGTAAACGTTAAATCCCAGAGGGCTCCGGCGCCCGGGACATATTTTCGAATCGCGTCCATTCCGGTATCCAGGTCAGCTCGACCGTGCCCGTCGGACCGTTACGCTGCTTGGTGATGATCAATTCGGCGACATTACTGGGAGCGTCGTCCTCACCACCCCCTTCTGGTTCGCCCAAATCGCGATTCGCAGCCTGCTTATAATACGATTCCCGATGCAGCATCATAATTACGTCCGCATCCTGTTCGATGTTACCGCTTTCCCGCAGGTCACTCATCCGCGGGCGATGCCCTTCGCGGTTTTCTGTCGAACGATTCAGCTGGGCCATGGCGATAACCGGCACTTTCAATTCCCGCGCCAGCGCCTTCATATGTCGGGAAATCAGCCCCACTTCCTGCACCCGCGACTCCGCCCCCGGCACATGCATCAACTGCAAATAGTCCACAACCACCAGTTGTATCTTCTCTTTCATCGATAGCCGCCGGGCCTTGGCCCGCAGCTCCAGAGGCGAGAGACTGGGACTGTCATCAATGATAATCGGCGCCTGAGACAACTCGTTTGCCGTTTCCTGCAGAACCTGATAATCATGATCGCTCAAATGCCCCTGCCGGAGCTTGTGCGAGTTAATATGCGCCCGTCCGGCCAGCATACGCTCGGCCAACTGCTGTGAGCCCATTTCCAGCGAAAATATCGCCACCGGCAGCCGACTGTTTGCGCCGACATTTTCCGCAATATTCAAACCCAGCGCCGTCTTGCCCATACTCGGCCGGGCCGCAATAATGATCATTTCGCCCGGCTGCAAACCGCAGGTCATCTCATCGAGCTCCAGAAAACCCGTCGCCACGCCCGTAATCAGCTTGCCGCTGCGATGCTCCAGCGACTCGAACACCTGGGTCATGACTTCTTTGATCTGAACGCCGTGGCCGGAAATTTTCTGCTGGGTAACATCGAAAATCTTCTGTTCGGCGTCTTCCAGCACTTCGCTGACTTCGCCGCGAAACTCATACGCGTTGTTGATGATGTCCCCGCTGGTCGAAATCAGATTCCGCAGCAGCGCCTTGTCACGCACAATCTGGGCATAATAGACCCGGCTGGCCGCCGACGGCACACTTTCCACCAGTTGCACCAAATACTCAACACCGCCCACCTGCTCCAGATGCCCCTGCCGGTCCAGCTCGTCACGCAGGATCACCAGATCGATATCGCTGTTTTTCTCATACAGATTGATCAACGACTCGTACACCAGACGATGATCGTGCCGGTAAAAATAATCGCTCCGCAGCAGCGGGATGATATCGCTGATGCCGTCCCGGTCCAGAATCATCGAACCGAGCAGACAGATTTCCGCCTCCAGCGATTGCGGCGGCTTACGATGAGTCAGCTCGATATCCTGATCAGGCCGGTGAATCTTCCGTGACGTCGGGGGCGATTGCTCCGTCGGTTTGTTCTGCTGTGGCTTCTGACTCATCGGCTTCTTCCTCCGGCCGTATGATCTTGACGGTTATTTCCGCCGTAATATCCTCGGCAAATCTCAATGTTACCGCATGGTCTCCTACCATACGAAGATGCTCACCCAATTGTACATGCTTAGCCTGCACAGAGAAAGATTTTTCCTGCAAGGCTTCGGCAATATCCTTCTCGGCCACCGAACCGAACAGATGCCCCATATCGTTGGCCAGCGCCCTGATAACCACCGACTGGCCGTTGACAACTTCGCAGGTCTTGACCAATTCCTCTCGAACCATACGGCGCTCTTCCGACTTCCGGGCCCGTTCGGCCTCGATCGCCTTGACATTCTCTTCCGTCGGCTCGACCGCCAGCCCCTGCGGAATCAGGTAATTCCGGGCATAACCGTCCTTCACATCCACAACTTCGCCAAAATAACCCAGTTTGGGAATATCTTCATGCAACAACAATTTCATCTGATGTCCTCCGATCACGGATCGTTGATTAAACTTTATTTTTAAGTGAGCAATGTGTTATTCCACTAACTTATACTTATTGCCATACCACAAATACTTTTATACTGCTTCCGAATTCTTTTCGCTTACGCGGCTCTTCGTGCCCCGTTTTCTCCAGTCGTTTTTACATACAGGGCTATCCTATACGACTCAATCGGCTTTACGCCCTGCCTCCCGGGATTGCGCCAGGCTGATCTCTTCCGCGTTCCGCGTCTTACGTCCCGCCTGACTCATATCCTGCGGCCCTGCCAGAGGCTTTCTGCCTGAATGAGTATTTGTCATTGCCATGGAATGCAAGATTTTACGCACAAACAACTAATCGTCCACCCAATTCATCACTGGCGGAAACCTCAGAGCCGCACATCAGGTCGCGTAGGGCAGCAACGCCATAAAACGGGCCCGTTTGATCGCCCGCTGCGAATTGCGCTGACACTTGGCGCAATTACCGCTGCGCTTACGGGAGAAAATCTTGCCCCGCTGCGTCAGCAGCTTCTGCAGATTCTCGATGTCTTTATAATCGATATGTTTAACCTTTTCCCGGCAGTACCGGCATTCACTCACAATCACGGGACTGCTCTTTCTTCTTCTGACTTTCGTATTCACCGTCATACTCCTGTTATATTAAAATTCATTATAATCATTTGCTGATATTGACGCAAAAAACTTCTACACGTTAAAAGGGAATATCATCATCCGCCGGCGGTATCGGTGGTTCTTCACCCCCATCATAGGGCGCGTGGCTGTAATCCGCTCCGGCATCATACCCGCCCCCGCCCCCGGAACCGGTATTGCCGCCGGCACCGCCGCGCTGCTGGTTGACAAATTCAAAATTCTCCACGAAAATGCGATGTTTCGATCGTTTGGAACCGTCCTGGGCTTCCCAACGGTCAAACTGCAACCGCCCCTCGATCATCAGCGGATCACCTTTTTTCAGATACTTATTAATCACCTCCGCCCGGTTGCCATACATCCGGCAATCAACAAAACAGGTCTCATCCCGCCACTGACCGTCCGACCCCTTGAAGCGACGGTTCGTCGCCAGACCGAATTCCGCTACCGGCGTCTGACTGGGGAGATATGTCAACTGCGGGTCTCGTGTCAGATTGCCTAACATGATCACTTTATTATAGCTGGCCATTCTGCTTATCCTTTCTGCCCTTTTCCACCGGGAACCGCTTTGCGTTTACTGCCTCCAATTGAGTTATCCTGCTCTCTCCAATCATTATTACATATAAAGAAAACAGTAAGACGCGGCCCTGCCAGGAGCTTTCTACCCGATGGGGCATATATCCGTATTAAATCTTTACTCGCTATGTTTAAAATCAGCCGCGTTATCCAAAATGTCATCATACGCGGATAAACCCTTCGCGTCCGGTCCTGGCGGTCATTATCAAAACTTCCAGATTTTATATCAGTCCCGGCACTCCAGTACCAGCCAGACAGACGATCAATAACGCGACCCAGGAGGCTTCATCCCGAAAACGGTATCCACCACTGGACGTTATTCGTTATCCACATCTTCATTTGAATCATCGTCGCCATTGCTGTCGTCGTTCTCTTCTGCATCTTCCACGGCAACGCCGGTCTCTGCCTCTGCAGCCGGTCTCGCCTGACGACGGCCGCCGGCTTCATCGTCACCGTCCTGTGACGCCTGGCTCCTTTCGCTCTGTTCACGCTGCATGATGGGCGTGGGCGCGAGCATATCCTCTTTACTCATGTGATCGACTCGCAAAATCAGCACCCGCAGCAAAAACTCGTTCAACTTGACATCACGCTCAATACCGACAATCTTTTCCGGATCGGCCTTGAAGTAACAGAGAATATAGGTGCCCCGCTTACGGCCGGCAATGTCGTAAGCCAGACGGCGCTCATCCCATTTACGCAAGGAAATCACTTCCGTTTCACCACGCTCCATTACCGTGCTGATCGCCTCGGTAATCGCCTCCCAGTTGGCCGACGCGATCGCCGAATCTACCAGGAACATCGCTTCATATACATTCTTAGATTGATTGGTCAAAATCGAACCTCCCGCACATGTCTATGTGCTGCTATCATACTTTTTTTATACTTATACTTTATCTACTGTTAGTCACAGGGCTTTCCTGTTTTACTATATCGTAAACACATGTCTTGCTCTAACTGATGACTGGCCCTGCAAGGAACTCACATGCCCTTTGGGTATTATTGCTATTTTCTTCAATTATTTGATCCGGATAAACCGGAATCTCGAAACACGAAATTCAAAAACTTAAATAGCATCTTCAGTAATCATGATCTTAACTTTCACATTTTTTTGATAACGCTTTGGCGTTCCGTTAATGACAACACAAGAAAAAGTGCAAAATCGCACCATGATGACATTTTGTCTTAATCTCTGCTTCCTTTGCGCCTTTGCGGGAATCCTCCTAACTCCTGTTATATTCCGTCATGGCCTTCTCGATGCCTTCGCGTATCCAGCATTCAACAGCCTTGACGCCGCGATCCAGTACCGGCTCCAGTGCGGCCTGTTCCTCAGCGTTAAATATACCCAGAACATGCCGGGTTGCCCGGCTGCCGCCGGCGCTGCCAATACCGATTCGCAATCGCGGAAACTGATCGTCACCCAGCCGGGCCATAATATCCTTCAGACCGTTATGGCCGCCGGTCGAGCCGGCCGGCCGCAGTCGCAAACCGCCGATCTCCAGGGCCATATCATCCACAATCACCATCAGAGATTCCAGCGGCAGCTTATAAAACAGCAGCGACTCGGCAACGCTCAATCCGCTGCGGTTCATATAGGTCTGCGGCTTCAACAGCAATACCGGCTCCGTCCCACAGCGCCCCTGGCCGAAACTGCCGTGAAACCGGCTTCGGTCCATATCGACAGACCAGCACGATGCCAGACGATCCACCATATTAAAACCGACATTATGCCGGGTGTTCTGATAGTCTTTGCCGGGATTGCCCAATCCCACAATTAATTTCATAGCCGCCTATGCACTTGTAATACTCGTTTTGAACGAGCTATGGTTCTTTGTAACTGCATCTATACTCGTTCCGATGGAAAATGCCCATGTTGTCGGAACATATTTATCTGCGGATAAAAAGCTTTCGCCCGGCCTTGCCCGGAGCTTTCTACCCAATGGGGGTATAAAAAACTAATCTTTAGACTCTTCCTCTTCACGTTCACGACTGATCACTTCCGGTTCGGCGCCTTCGCCCGCTTCTTCAGATTCTAGCTCTTCAGCCATCATCTTGCAGGACGCGACCAGAATCCCCGGCTCCGTCACCAGCGTCATACCCTCGGGCAGTTTCACATCACCGGCCGTCAGCGTTTCATTTAACTGCATCTCTGAAACATTCACCCGCAAACCTTCTTCCGGAATCGCGCTGGCCGCACATTCCACCTCGATTTCCGTCGCCAGTTGTTCCAGATAACCGCCTTCATTGACCCCCACCGGCATGCCGCGCAATATCAGCTCCACGGAAACTTTCACCCGTTCATCCTTGCTGACCCGCGTCAAATCGACATGAATCACCGTGTCGCCCAGATAATCGAACTGCAACTCCTTTATCAGCAGCGAAAGCTGCTGTCCGTCCAGTTCCACATCCAGCAGCCGATGACCGTGCTGCATCGCCAGATACAAATCATGACTGTTCAGCGTCACGGGAATCGACTCTTCATTATGACCATAAACAATCGCCGGCAGCAAACCGGCTTCACGCTCTTGACGCGATACCCGTGTTCCGGTCGATTCACGTCGCGTCGCTTTTAAAACCACTGTACTTTCCATCTCAACCTCACTGATTCTTTTTATCAAAAATTTCACTAACCGATTTATTGTTATGAATACGATAGATCGCCTCTCCCAGCAGATCGGCAACCGTCAGCACTTTCAAATTCTTCAATTCCCGGCGTGCCTCTTCCTTCAGCGGAATAGTATCCGTCACCACGATCTCATCGATCGGCGCCCCGTTAAGCCGTTCGACCGCCGGGCCGGCAAACACCCCGTGCGTCGCCGCCACCCGGATACTCTTAGCTCCGCGATCCTTCACCAGATTCGCCGCCGCACAGACAGTACCCGCCGTCGTGATCATATCGTCAAACATCAATACATCTTTATCCTGCACTTCGCCGATAATCCGTACGGCCACGGTCTCTTTGTCGTTCATCCGACGCTTGTCGATCACCGCCAGTTCGCCGCCCAGGTCAATCGCGTATATGTTGGACGTCTTGACATTACCCACATCCGGCGAGACCACCACCACATCCGTCAGATTCAAACTGCGGAAATACGCCGCCAGAACCGGCTCTGCCGTCAGATGATCCACAGGAAGATCGAAAAAGCCCTGCACCTGTTCGGCATGCAGATCAATCGTCAAAATCCGGTCCGCCCGCGCCGTCGTAATCAGATTCGCCATCAGCTTCGCGCTGATCGGCGTACGACCTTCGCTCTTGCGGTCCTGCCGGGCATAGCCATAATACGGAATCACCGCCGTAATCCGCATCGCCGACGCACGATGCAGACAATCTAGAAAAATCAACAGTTCGATGATGCTCTCATTAACCGGATCCGACATCGGCTGCACCAGAAAACAATCACGACCGCGAACATCGTCTTCCACCCGGACTAGCGTTTCCCCATCGGCAAACGACGTGATATTCGCCCGCCCAACGGGTATATTCAGATAATGGCATATCTGCTGGGCCAACTCCGGATTCGCCGTCCCGGTAAAAACTCGCAAACTGTCTCTGAACGTCATCTACTCGCCTTTTAAGTACTGTGGGCATCACCCCATCAACATACTGAAATCACACATAAATCGCAAAATTCCTGGAACGATTACCATCCCAAAATATGGCATATTATCAAAAAGCTACCCCGCCTGGACTCGAACCAGGAATGCAAGTACCAAAAACTTGTGTGTTACCAATTACACCACGGGGTATCTATTATATTATCCATACATACGCAGACTCGTCACGGTTTGGCCCAACGGCCGCGCAGGCTATTGTCGGAGGTCTGAACCGGACATGCCGTGCACTTCCGGCCCATCGTCGGCCCACAGGCCAAACAGCCCCTTGCGACAATAGAATGCAGAATTATACGTAATGAAAAGCATGACTGCAAGAAAAATTAGCCCAAATATAAAATCAACCTAAGCGACTACCTTGCAAGCACTTAAAAAAATTACCCCTTCAGCAGGACCACAGTTTTTACTAATACTCAACAATTTTATGCTCCTGAATGGCAAGTGAAGCAATATCGAATTCCATGCTGTTAAAATTGCATTTGTGCAGCGTACACCTTTATTTTGATTTTTGATAGTTAGTTCTTGTTGCGAAAACATGTACCGCAGGCCTCCTGCCTGCATTCAACCACGCTTTAACGTTTGCAATCGGGAAATGTTGTATTATGAAATACGTCAAAAAATCTATCCGCAACAGAAACTATTAATACTCGTTCCGATTGAAAATTCCCGTTTTGTCATAACGTAATTACCTGAGAATAAAAACTTACGCCCAGTCCTGCCAGGAGCTTTCTACCAAATTGGGTATAATTTATTCATGGAATCTCTCATCCGCCCGGTCCCGCTGCGTCTCCGAATCATCCAGCCACCCGTTCCTCTCCGTCTCAAAGGCGTCAAACTGGGAACTGTACGGCTTGATATCCAGCAAAGGCGTCTCATTAAGAATATCCATCTCGCTGATATACAGGATATTCCCCTCCACCCGCTTCAGCCGCACCGGCGACATCCCGATCGGATTCGGCCGCATAGGCGCACGCGTCGCAAACAGCCCCCGCTCCCGCGTATCTCGATACGGCACAACCCGCAGCCGAAAATCCTTTGCCCGGTCCAGCCAGTAAATCAGCCACACCCGCTCAAACCCGTCAAGGTCCTTCAACCCCTCGACATATCGCTCGCACACCTCTACCCTCCCTTCAGCATCCCCGGCATACGCCGGCTGTATCGGCGTCCCCGCCCCCTGCTCATACGGAGTATATATCACCCCGATTGGCTCCAATATCATTTTTTCCATATCAAACAATTCCTGTAAATCTGTGATGAGGGCATCCTGCCCTCGCTTTATATCTTGCGTCCCAAGTCCTACGTTTCCAAAACCCCCGCAATCTCCTCCACCGTCTTCTCCGTCGCCCCCTGATTCTCGATAATTACCTCCCGCGCCTGCCGGCCCATTGCCCCCGCGAACTCCTTATCCTTCAGTAACTTCGAAACAACCCCCACCAGTTGCCGCCCGTCCGCCACCATCTCAATCCCCCGCGCCGCCATCAGCTTCCCCACCGTCTCCGTAAAATTCTCCGTATAGGGCCCCACAATCACCGGTTTGCCCAGCGCTGCCGCCTCCATCATATCCGACCCCCCCATCGGCACCAGCGACCGCCCCACAAAAACCACATCCGCCAGCGAATAAAACTTCCGCAAATCACCCATCGTATCCCCCAGAATCACCGCATCCGCATCCGCCGCCGTCACCTCACGCCCCTCTTCCTTAATCAGCGAATACCGCACCAGCTTATCCCCCGCACCCTCGATCAACCGTGCCACCTCATCAAACCGCTCCGGCTTCCGCGGCACCACCACCAGCCGCAACCGCCGCAACTCCTTATCCCCTCGCAACTCATGAAACACCCGCAAAATAATTTCCTCCTCGCCCGGCCCCGTACTCCCCGCCACCAGCGTCCGCCCACCCCCATCAAAGCCCAGCGACACCGCCAGTTCTTCCGTCCCCGACACCCGATCAACAACCTCCGCTGTATCGTATTTCAGCGATCCCACCACCTTAATCCGCTCATACGGTACGCCCAGATACGCAAACCGCTCCGCATACGCCTCATCCTGCGCCAACACCAGCGACAAATGCCGGAATACCCTCCTCACCAGCGGCGCAATCCGCTTATACCGCGGAAACCCCTTTCCGCTGCTGATCCGCCCGTTCGCAACCACCACCGAAACACCCCGCCGCCCGACGACCGCCATAAAATTCGGCCACACTTCCAGTTCCATCAATACACACACATCCGGCCGTATCCGCCCCAGCGCTCGCCGCACCGCAAACGAAAAATCCAGCGGATAGAAAAACACCTTATGATTTGCCCCATACAGCTTCCGCGCCCGCTTCATCCCCGTGTCCGTCGTCGTACTGATAACGATTTCACAATCGCCCAGACGCTCTTTCAACCCCGACACAATCGACCCGATCGCATTGATCTCACCCATACTCACCGCATGAATCCACACGCACCGCTGTCCCCCTTCCCGCTCCGGCACAGACCCAAACCGCTCCCCCCATCCGCTCCGGTACCGCCCCTCACGCACCATCCGATACAACACCAGCGGACTCAACACCACCAGTAAAATCGCATAAATTATGTCCAGAAACACAGTTAACATAGCCGGTTATTTTAGGCGAACGCCAAACAACCGACAAGAAAAAACATCCTGCCCCCAAGAATGTCCTGCGTCCTGCACTTTTTACCACCAGTGTACAGGATTAGTAAACCACCAGTTCATTTGATCGAATGAGCGCCATTCAACATGTTGATCAAGAAAGACGATTTCGCTGCCATGAGGTTTTTCCGTTGAGCTGTTCACATGATTCGTCCTGTCCGCTATGCCGTGTTTATTCCACAATCCGCCATGCACATCCATAAAACTGGCATTATCCGGATCTGTTCCCGTACTGATGACATTATCAAACACCAACTCCACTGAGGAATGATGTCTGACATCCGTTGTTTTTCTGATCCACCATTTTCTCGGTATCCCAGGAACTTTTCGAGGGCCGTTATTACGTCCCTTCTCTGTATCCATCATCCAGCAATATGATGTTACTCGATAATTATTTCGGCGTTCTGATTCGCTTTGTGGTTCGGGCGTGGTTATATCGGGGATAAAATTCGCTGTAGACTCGGAATATCGCCAGAATCGCATATCCTCGGCATTTTTGTCGGGAATTGACGGACAATAAAATGTCCTCTTATCACCACCAGTTTTTATGATATAATCTGAAGTAAAATAGGAGATATCCTGTAACCAGCCCTGGGCATTAGCGGGAGGCATTTGATCATTATTATCCAAGGCATACATGGACATACTCAAGCCAATCTGCTTCAGATTATTGGCACATTGGATTCGCTTGGCCTGCTCGCGCGCTTTATTTAACGCCGGCAGCAGAATCGCCACCAGCAGCGCGATAATTGAAATAACGACCAGTAACTCTATCAGTGTAAAAGCCTTACGTTTCCGATGGTTCATGGTGTGTTTCCTTTCCAGTCAAAAAACCAATAAAAGCCAACCAAACCGAACTTCTATCTAATCGCCAGGAATTGAAAAAAATTATTGCCGGATATTTTATACTCGTTCCGATTGATAATTCCCGTTTTGTCCAAACGTAACTATGTGCGGACAAAGCCTTTACGACTGGCCCTGGCGGGAATTCTCAAACCCTTTGGGTATATATCGCAATCCCTTGTACCTCGCATGACCAGATACTGAATAGAAGCCAGGCGACGAATAATCATAAATGTTTAATTACCAATAAAATATACACAAAAATGATATGCTCTTGCGCCATAATTTGAACCATAAGACATTCATAGAGATGGCCCGATAAATAAAAAAACCATACAAAAAATCGCGTTAGAACAATTTTTGCACCTGAGATATACCGGGCAAACACTATATGATACTCTTACCTTACCACTTCCGGCGAAAACCGTCAAGCAAAAAAAATATTTGCAGATATTCATCATTCCCCAAACGCATATCAGTCTTCCGGCTTTTCCCCCGCCGGCGCCATTTTCACGATTTTCGGCTCGAAACGAGCCACGACGTCCACCAGATCGCTTTGGGCCGCCATAACCGTCTCGATATTCTTATACGCCATCGGCACCTCATCCAGCCCCGCCGACATCAACACGACCTCCCTCTCTTTAAGATACTTTTTCACCTCCGACCAGCTATAAGTCGCTTTGGCCTTCTTCCGGCTCATTTTACGCCCCGCCCCATGCGAACAGGAATTCAGCGAGGCCGGATTCCCCTTCCCGCGCACGACAAAACCGGAGGTTGCCATCGAACCGGGGATAATGCCGATAATACCTTTGCCCGCCGGGGTCGCCCCCTTGCGATGCACAATCATCTCCCGGCCGTCATGATGCTCTTTCCACGCGAAATTATGATGATTCTCGATATCCAGCAGCACATCCACACCCAGATGCAAGGCAATGTGACGGTGAATCAGCGCATGATTCGCTTGGGCATACCGCCCCATCAACTCCATTGCCCGCCAGTATTCCCGGCCTGCCTCGCTGTCCATCTCCAGCCACGCCAGATGACTGAGCTCGCGCGGCAGCTCCGGATGCTTATCCATCGCAATCTTGCTGTAATGAGCGGCGATGGCGTTGCCTGTGCCGCGACTGCCGCTGTGACTCAGAAACGCCAGATAGACCCCCGCCTCCAGGCCCAGATCGCCCTGCTCCAGTGTCAATATCCCGAATTCGACAAAATGATTTCCACTCCCGCTGGTACCCAGTTGCGACCAGGCCTTATCTTTAAGCTGTTTCACATAAGGACTGACCGACCAGTCCTCGTCCATAACCTCATGTTCCCGGCGCTGCTTGAAGGTTGCGCCAACCCCAAACCGCGTTTCCTTACTTATCGCATTTTTCAACCTATCGGTCTGTCCAACCAATGCCGGCACCGGCAAATCCAGAACGGTCATTTTCATCCGGCAGGCGATATCCACCCCAACGGCATAAGGAATGACCGCATTATGCGTTCCCAGAACGCCTCCGATAGGCAAACCATATCCTGTATGAGCATCCGGCATCAATGCTCCTCTCAACGAAACCGGCAACTTACAGGCGTTGTCCATCTGCTCTACCGACTCCGATTCCAGCCCCTCACCCCAGCTTCGATAGGGCGCCGGCTCCTGACGATGCTCATAACGAGCCCGGGCCCGATTCATGACCGTCATCTTTTGGGCCGCTTCCCCGAGATAATCATCACCATAGAAATCTTCAGGATGCTCGGCAAATTTTTTTATTTGTTCCCGCAGTTCTTCCTTCCCCTGTCGTCGTTTTTTATCCCCGGACATTTCACCCATAGCTTCCTTGACAAGCTTCATCACTTCCCCTTTTGGAATGCCCAGGTTTACAAGTTCACGCGTTTTCATTTTATCTCCGCTTGATAGCCTCTTTTAACTTAAATCCCGCGCAAAAAACAATTTATACTCGTTCCAATTGATAATTCCCGTTTTGTCCAACGTAAATATTTGCGGGCAAAGTCTTTACGTCTGGCTCTGGCGAAAACTCTCATACCCTTTAGGTATGAATATCGCTGACTCCCATTATCATTATTAAAGCAGGATGCCAGCATTACATTCCGGTTTTATCTGGGTCAGGACTCATTTATTATATATCACATAGCCTTGCTCCGTAAATGTCGATAATTTTCAAAAAATATTTTTCTGATGTTTTTTTATCACCTTGGTTTTCTCCGCCGAGACATTACATCGCAATATAATAAATAACAATGACTTACAAAAATATTCTTATTACCATAACCCATCCCATCATATGGGCGGCCCGAATAATTAACACAATCCTAATATTATACTAATCTATTCCTAATAATTAAAAATTAAAATTCCATGTTCTATTAGACGCCCGTATTTTGCGCGGTTTCTATGCATAAACACCCAAAACAAGGAGGTTGCTATTTTAGATTAAAACTGAAAAGCATCATGCGTGGCGATTTTTTACAAGGTTTGATTTTTGTAAAAACACATCGCCTTTAACTGGCGGTATTAGGGATAAAATGCTCTGCCGCCAACATCGCATCGACGCTTTTTCAGCAAGCGGCAGAATATATAAACATACCTTACTGCATTTATCCGCTTGGATTAGCTTTTTTCGATTGAATTGCCCCGTTTTGTCGGAACGTAATTATTTGCGGATAAAAAGCTTACGCTTGGATCTGTCCGGAGCTTTCTCACCGATTGGGTATGAATTCCCAATGTGATTCGTAATTGTAATCAGGTATAAAAATAATTGGTTTGGTCGATCAAAATTATTGCGACGTCAAGATAGAACAGCAACTGTAGCATCGTTTATATGATGCGGGTTTTAAGAAATTAAGCGACATTTAACGAGAAAGCAACGATGCAAAAATTCACAAACAATTATTACAAAAAATTTAATGGTTTTTTCACCGCGAAAGGCGCCGCCGAAACATACCATAGCCGACACCTGAAAGCCGGTTTGCTCTTCCTGACTTGCGCGTTTTGCCTGTCTGCTCTGGGCTTCCTGACCGCCGGCAATGCGACAGGACAAACCAGAGATGATGAATCGCAGAGTATCACTCTGAGTCTGGACGAACCAGAAGTTGAAACCACCCGCGAAGCCCTGAAACAATGGATCGAAATTCAGGATAATATCTCCAAAGAAAAACGCGACTTCCTGCTGTCCAAAGAAATGCTTAATCAGCGTATCAAACTCTACCAGCGCGAAATCGGATCACTCCATGACAGCATCAAAGGAGCAAAGGAAAGCATTACCGACGCGGATAAAAAGCTGACCAAAATGCAGGAAGAAAACCAGAAGTTGATCCAGGCCTCGCAGTCTCTGCACAGCACACTTGAGCAGCTGGAAAATCGCACCAGAGAACTGGTTAAGCGTCTGCCCGACCCGATTCGCGAACGCATTAAGCCGCTCAGCCAGCAGCTGCCGGAAAACAGCGATGAATCGAAAATCTCTCAGGCGCAACGTTTTCAGAATGTCGTGGGTATCCTGAACGAGGTTGACAAATTCAACCGCGATATCACAGTCACCAGCGAAGTACGGGAATTAGAGGACGGCAGTTCCGTGGAAGTGACCGCCATTTATATCGGCATCGGCCAGGCGCTCTATGCCACTGCCAACGGCAGCGTCGCCGGCATCGGAACCGCTTCCCCAGAGGGATGGGCATGGATAGAGAACAACGATGCCGCCCCGCAAATCACGTCGGCAATCAAGATATTAAGAAATGAACAAGTAGCTACGTTTGTACAGGTACCAGTCGAAATCAACTAAAATCCGGATAAATCCGCAATGAAAACCATGAAAAAAATCTTTCTCGTAATCTTATGCTCATGCACGACGGTTCTGTTTGCCCAGGAACCGCAGCAGCCCCAACAGCCGCAGAAATCCAGTCAACTTCAGAAGCAGGATTCAGCCTATAACTCAGCCACCCGGAAAATCTTTCAGAAACTGCAAGAAAGTAACGAGGAACTGAAACAATTTCGTCAGCAAATGGCCCAAGAGCTGGTACCATTAAACCAGGAGCTCAATCTGCTCGAAAGCCAGTTGATCGACGTTCGCAATGAATATCAGCAGACCACGCGACAGCTTGACAGCAGTACGCTGAAACTCAACAACCTGCGCAACGAAATCAAATCCCGCAAAGAGGACGCAACCTACATTTCCAGTCTGCTGGGCGAATACATACGCAATTTTGAATCGCATCTGCATATCGCGGAAATACAACGCTACAAAGACGCACTCGAAACCGCCCGCCTGGCCGCGGAAAACAACAATCTCACCGACGCCGAGGTCTATCAGGCGCAAGCTGAACTGCTGTCCATCGCACTCGATCGCCTGCATGAATCCCTGGGCGGCGCCACCTTCGAAGGCGAAGCCGTCGACCCCGATGGTACGATCAAATCAGGCACCTTTGCTATGATCGGTCCGGCGGTGCTGTTCCTTTCAGAAGACGGTACCAGTGTCGGCACCGTTGAACAGCGTCTCAATTCCGCTGAACCAACCATCTTCCCCTTTGAAAAAGATGCCGATACGGAAACCGCGGCCCTGCTTGTCCAGACGGGCAAAGGGAAATTCCCGTTCGATCCGACGCTGGGCAATGCCCACAAAATTGAAGAAACACAGGAGTCTATAATTCAGCACATCCAAAAAGGCGGACCGGTCATGATTCCGATCTTTGCCCTGGCCGGAGTTGCCCTGCTGGTAGCCCTTTACAAATGGGTCGCCCTGAGCCTGGTCAGGAAACCCTCACAGGACAAACTGGGTGATCTGCTGGATTCTGTTGCCCGAAATGATAAAGAAACCGCTCAGCAGAAAGCCAGGTCTCTCGGCGGACCGATTGGCGAAATGCTCACTGTGGGCGCCGAACACCTCAAACACCCCCGCGATCTGATCGAAGAAGTCATGTACGAAAAAGTCATGTCCACACGATTGAAGCTGCAGCGGTATTTACCCTTTATCGCGATCTGTGCCGCTTCGGCGCCGTTGCTCGGGCTGCTGGGTACGGTAACGGGTATCATTAACACCTTTAAGCTGATCACCGTATTCGGTTCCGGCGATGTGAAAATGCTCTCGGGCGGTATTTCCGAAGCGTTAATCACCACAAAATTCGGCCTGATTGTGGCTATTCCGGCCTTGCTGCTGCACGCCTTCCTTTCCCGCAAAGCCAACGGCATCATCAACCAGATGGAAAAAGCCGCCGTGTCATTCATCAACGAAGTCAGTAAAAACCCGGCACAACAGGCCGCGTCCGGCGGCAGCCAGATGCCCGCTCTCTCTTTCGAACAGGCACAGGAACTGCTGCGCAGCATCGGCAATCAGCCTCAGCCCGCCGGAGCCGGACAGAACATGACCATGCCGTATGCAGCTAATTCAGCCGGAAGCCTCATGACCCCCGGAATGATCAGCCTGACGAAAAACGCGACCGTGGCCGAGGCGATCAATAAAATCCGCACTTCCGGCGCCGGCGACGACATGGACGCCATTTTCGTCGTCGATGAGCAGGGCAAGTATGTCGGCCATGTCCTGATTCGTTATCTGCTGACCCGGCCGGAAGATTCCCAGGTCGCTTCTTTAACCGACAAAAATCAGCTTTTTGTCCGCGTGGACACCCATCAGAACGAAATCACGAATCTTTTCCATCAGCACGATCTGATCAGTATCCCGGTACTGGATCACGAAGATAAAGTCGTAGGACGTATTACGCGAAACGGAAATAATTATAATCAATGAATACCATAATCGAACATTTGAATACGCTCTGGAATCAGGCCTTTGATATCTGGCTCTCCGGCGGCTGGGCGATGATAGCCATCGCCGCGATCGCCCTGATCATGTTCGGCCTGGGCATGCAAATTTCCCTCCGGCTCAACAGCAAAGGCTTCGGCTCGGTCCCGGAAAAAACCTGGCGACGCTGGCTGGACCATCCCGAAGAACGCAAAGGCCCTATCGGCGAACTGCTGGAATTTGTCGCCGACAGCAACTCGCTCAAAGAGACATCCTTTCGCTTTGAGGAATTACGGGCCACGGAAACCGCCCCGTTCGAACGGGACTTGCGCGTGATGCACATCTGCGTCAGCGCCGCGCCCCTGCTGGGCCTGCTGGGCACCGTAACCGGCATGCTCTCCACCTTTAGCGCCCTGGCGATCGGCTCGGGCGGTGTTAAAACCATGGGACTGGTCGCCGAAGGAATTTCTGAAGCTTTGGTCACAACCGAAACCGGTCTGGTGATCGCCCTGCCAGGCCTGTTCTTTCAGTATCACCTGGCTCGCAAAAACGAACAGTATAAAGCCTTCCTGGCGCATCTGGAAACCGTCTGTAACCAGAACATCTTTAAGAAACTGCGCGAAAATAATTTTTTTTCCAGCCCCGTAACCATTACTGAACCTGTCCCGCAAAACAGTGTTGTGCAGCATGCAACACTGGAAAAAACGGCGGACAGCATGATGTAATAATGATAGATTTATTCCGGGGGCTTCCCGCGCTGTGGTGAAGCTAATACACACGAAATATTAAATCGAGAGGGCATGATGCTCTCATTACAGTTTGAGGAGTAAGACATGGGACGTTTTCGTGAAATGTCATCCGACAACAATGGAGATACCGGCATCGATATCTCTCCCCTGATGGACTGTGTATTCATCCTGCTGATTTTCTTTATCGTGACAACGACGTTTGTCGAAGAAACCGGCGTCGAAGTGGACAAGCCGCAAGCCGCCTCCTCGCTCCAGTTGGAAAAAAACAGCATCCTCATCGCCCTGACCAGCAAAGGCGAAGTTGTCTATGGAGGACGTGAAATCGGCATGAGCGGCGTGCGCCCGCTGGTCAAACGCCTGTTGCAGAAAGAAGACCTGCCCATCATCATTCAGGCCGACGAGAAAATCCAGTCCGGGTTGTTGGTCCGGTTGATTGACGAAGCGAAACTGGCCGGCGCCCTCAAGGTAAGTCTGGCAACTAAAAAAACCTGAGGTTAACGATAACAGTCATGTTAAAGCGTAAACGACATCCTCTCTGGTTCCTCAGGAGCCTCCTGCATTCCCTGCTGGTTTTCATCGGAGCCGCAGCATTGACACTGGTGTTCTTTCTGGTGTTGCCGCTGATGCAGACACTGAGTAAACCGCCCGATACCGACATGCTCGTCCAGTCAATGGACACGGCACAGCTGGAAGCGCCGGATCCGCCTCCCGAACCTGAACCCGAAGAAGAACCCGAGCCCGAACAACCGCCCAAACTGGAAGCGGAAGAAGCTCCCCCGCTCGACCTGTCACAACTGGAACTGGCCCTGAATCCGGGCGGCTTTGGCGACGGGGTTTTAAGCGGCGATTTCGCGGTCAATCTCAATACCGTGGCGTCCGGCTCGAACGATGTGGATTCCCTGTTCGACCTGGCCGACATGGACCAGAAACCGCGGCCCACCTACCGCCATCCTCCGGTATTGACGAATGAAATGCGAAAAAAGCTACCCGGAAAAGTCTGGCTGAAATGCATCATTAACCAGCAAGGCCGGGTTGAGAATGCCATCATCGAAAGCTCGAGCGACCCCATTTTCAATGAACCGTCTATAAAAGCCATTCAAAAGTGGCGTTTTGAACCAGCCAAACGCGGCGGTAAATCCGTTAGAGGTCTGGTTAAAGTTCCTTTTATCTATCCAAAGAGTTAATAATTGTGAAAACAGTAATATATCTCAATAAAAAATCACTTTTCACCGGATACATTAACGCCATGCAAACGATATTCTCTGCCATTAGTATGAAAGCCCTGTCCATTGTTTTGATCCTGATGCTTGCCTCGGCCCCGGCCGTCATCGCGGTCGCAAATGAACAAGCCGTCAAAATCGACCCGGAAGAAACGCATCTGAGCGAGATGGAGCTGGCGATCTGGAACGATCCAGCATTCGTCAGGCAATTTAACGAAAGCTATAAGGCCGAAACGGATATTGAGCCTACCGTCACGGTGGATGAACGAAAAGACCTGGAAAAAATTCTCGAGCTTTTCCAGAACGATAACTTGAACGATGCCGCCAAACGGATCAAAGACGAACTCCGCAATGAAGCTTCCAGCGCCGTGTTCGATTTCATACTGGCCAATATTTATTTTCAACAGGAAAAACTCGATCAGGCCGCAGCGGTCTATCAGAAAGCTGTGGAAAAATTCCCCAAATTTCGTCGGGCCTGGAAAAACCTCGGCTTGATCTACGTCCGGCAAAATAAATTCGAAGATGCCATCAAAGCCATGACGAAAGTCGTGGAATTAGGCGGCAACGATGCTGTAACCTACGGCCTGCTGGGATATGCCTGTTCCTCCATCGGCAACGACCTCAGCGCCGAATCGGCTTACCGGCTGGCTATCATGCTCGATCCGGAAACCATGGACTGGAAAATGGGCCTGGCCCGCAGCTTCTTTAAACAGCAACGCTACGCTGAGGCGGTCGCTCTGTGCGGACAGCTCATCAAGAATAATCCGGACAACGCCGACCTGTGGCTCTTACAGGCCAATGCCTATATCGGACAAAACCAGCCCCTGAAAGCCGCGGAAAATTATGTCTTTGTTGACAGCCTCGAGAAATCGACCTTCGACAGCCTGAATATGCTGGGCGACATCTATGTCAACCAAGAGCTCTACAGCCTGGCCGCCGATACCTATATCCGTGCTATGGAAGATTTTCCTGACAATAAGCCCGACCGGGCGATTCGCTCGGCCAAAGTTCTGGCCGCCCGCGGCGCTCTTGAAGAAACCGAACGGCTGATTGAACGCATCAGAGGGTTACAAAACGATACGCTCTCCAAAGAAGATCAAACTGACCTGCTGAAACTCCAGGTACGCATTAAAGTAGCTGAAGGCTCCGGCGAAGAAGAAGCGGAATTGCTCAAAAAAATCGTAGAACTGAACCCGCTCGATGGCGAAGCCCTCATCTTGCTCGGCCATCACCACAAACATAACGGCGATAATGAAAAAGCCGTTTTCTACTATGAACGGGCCGCCAGCATTGAAAAATATGAAGCGGATGCCAAAATCCAACATGCCAAACTGCTGGTGCAAAACGGCAAGTACTCCGCAGCCCTGCCTTTGCTGCGCCGCGCTCAGCAGATCAATCCGCGCGAAAAAGTGCAGGCCTATCTCGAACAGGTCGAACGAATTGCCAAAAGCCATAATTAATTCTTGTTGCCAAAACATGTACCGCAGGCATCCGGCTTGCGTCTAACCACACTTAAACGGTTGACATCGGAAAATGGTGTATTATGAGATTCATCAAAAAATCTATCCGCAACAGAATCTATACCCGTTCCGAGTGTAAACACCCGTTTTGTCGGAACGTAATTGTCTGCGGATAAAGAGATTACGCATGGCTCTGCCGGGAGCTATCTACCCAATTAGGTATAACTAACTCCTTTTGCAATAGATGTATCGTGGGCTTCCAGCCCATGACTATCGTCGTTTAAGAGACAAAAAAGCATCGGACTGTACCATGACACGGGCAAGATGTCCTTGCCAGAATCTTCGCGACAGAATTGATTATTGCTCTTTGTGCCAGAGCCGGGTAATGCTCTGATGACTGAAATACGACTGGGAGAAGCACGAGATGTTACAAACATCATGGACACGATTTATCAATCGCATCATATCTTTATCTTTAAACGCCCAACTCTTATTCGTCATGGTTGGCGTTTGTGTCTTAATATTGGGTTTTTATGCACCGGTTTCTGCCAGAGACAGTATTACCATTATCGGTTCGGATACCATGCTCATCCTCAATCACGAATGGGCTTCCGAGTATTCACAGCTTAATCCCTCGATCTCCTTTGCCGTCCTGGGCGGCGGGTCCGAACGCGGCATTCAAGCACTCATGAATGGTGAAACCGATATTGCCGCCTCTTCCCGCGCCATGAAATCCGAAGAACTGCAAGTCTTCGCCGACAAGACCGGCAGCCGTCCCCGGGAAATCATCGTCGCCCTGGACGGCATTGGCATCTACGTCCACAACAACAACCCCATCAGCCGACTGACGATTTCACAACTGGCTCGTATCCTTTCCGGGGATATTCGCAACTGGAACGAAGTGGGCGGTCTCAATCGCAGAATTGATTTTTACAATCGCGATATAAACTCCGGCACCAGAACCTTCATGCAGGAGCATGTCCTCATAGACAAATCCTTCACCAATCTCGCCCGGGATGTCTCTTCCTCATCCATTCTCACCTCTAGCGTTTCGCGAAACCAGAATGCCATCGGCTACAGCGGTATCGCCTACTCACAGGGAGCCCGCATCATTCGGCTGGCGAATTATCCCGATGAAGTGGGCGTCTGGCCCAGCCACGATAATGTTTCGTCTGGTAAATACCCGCTCAGCCGTCCGCTTTATTTCTATGTGAACCCGGCATCCATGGATGAAAACCTGCGAGCGTTCATTGACTGGACACTTTCCGGAGAAGGTCAACAGGTTGTGAAATTTGTCGGGTATTACCCGGCCCCGGAAAACCAGTCCCAACCGGAGAAACCTGTCATCCTGACTCAACCGCAACTGCAACCTCAGCAATCTGCGAAACCCCAACCCAAGCCGAACGTCAATCCAGTCAAACTGCGCGAACCGATTCTGCTCTTACCCGAAAACATAGAAGAGCTTGGTTTCGATATGACCATAATTCGCAGCGACAAAGGCAGCCCGGCAAGACCGGACCTGTTTACAATCAATCTTCGATTTAATACCAGCGGCAGTTCCATTGAACGAATTCATACCATTTTATTACGCATTGGAGATGATGCCGTGGTTCCCGTTTCCCTGGATCGAAGCTTATCGCTGAAATTTTCCTTACGCAAACCCCTCATTGCCACATCTTCCATCTACCTCTCTGAAATGGGCGCCCCGATCGATGGCGAAGTGTATCTGATACAACTTGGTGATTATTTTCCGGTCAATTGATCCGATAACGTTACATCACCACCTGTATCCTTCAAAAATCATGCATTTTATTATTCTATACTCGTCCTGATGAATAATTCCCGTTTTGCTAAAAACGTAACTATCTGCGGGCATAACCTTTACGACTGGCCTTGGCGGGAATTCTCATACCCTTTGGGTATACTATTAATAATATCATCTTTCGCTTTTCCCATCAAAAACCACCAACACCCCCGTAAGAAGCATAGAAATTTAGTCGATATGTATCATAAAATCTGTGAATACCGTCTATTATTTTATAGTGGAGTTAAAAATGTCAACGAAACGATACATGATACCCGCTCATTTCCGTAACTCTGTCAAAAGAAGTCACTTACATTTCCTTCTCATCATGGCTCTCGTCACGATTTTATTAACCGTCTGCGGCTGCGGCCCCAAATACACCTCCGCCCGGCTCGCTTACGATCGAAACGATTTCGACAAATCCCGCGAACACGCGCAACCTCTTGCGGAAGAAGGGGTTGCCAAAGCACAATTTCTCATGGGGTTGATGTATGCCAACGGCCATGGCGTGGCATTAGATTATGAAGAAGCGGCGAAATGGTACACCCGAGCCGCCGAACAGGATTACACACCCGCTCAAATTAATCTTGGTTTGTTATATCTTGAAGGCCATGGCGTTTCGCAATGTTTTGAAACCGCTGTTAAGTGGCTGGAACCTGCCGCGAAAAATGGGGCCGCCCAGGCAAGATTTGTACTCGGACGTATGTATCGGGAAGGGCTTGGCGTCCCTTTAGATACCGACGAAGCGGTGAAATGGCTGCAACTGGCTGCTGCCCAAAACCTTACGGTTGCTCAGGTTGAACTGGCCCTGATGTATCTCAACGGTGATGGTGTGTCGCAAGATGACAAGGATGCAGCCAAATGGATGCGTCGCGCCGCCGGAAAAGACAATCCCGTTGCACAAACCAATCTCGCCCTGATGTATGTAAAAGGCCAGGGGGTCGCAAAAAACAAGGAAAAAGCGGCAGCATGGCTCCAAAAAGCGGCAGAACAGGGGTATGCGCCGGCGCAGCAAAAACTGGCAATTATGTATGAACAGGGAGCCGGCGTAAGTCAGGATTATGTCAATGCTTATATATGGTATTCCCTTTCCGCGGCACAGGAAAATCAGTTAACCGCCAGCAAACGTGAGTATATAGCCGGCAAATTGAGCCCGGAACAACTGGCTAAAGCCCATAAAATGGCAGAAAAATACCAGAAACAGCATGATAATTAGTCCTTTTTCGCGTTAAAATGCAATAAGAAATTTTGCCAGAGACATTGACATCGTGCGACGAATAATCGCATAAAAATCGCCAATGCCACGGGCATGATGCCCAAAACACTCCTCTCAAAATCTCCAGGACATGCCAGTCCGGCAGGCCCCCCCCACCCGTAATAATACTGGCAATGCCGTAACCTTAACCATTAGGTAGGCCCGTAAAAAATCTTTAAATAAATTCAGCAATTTTCCGCACATATTAACCTCATTCTAACACTCTCTTAATCCTCCCCTAACACTTACATCGTAAAAGTAGCTTTTTCATATACGGCAATAATAGCAAATGGATTGGAAAAGAAATAAATTGCATTCTAACAGCACATTAATCTCTATCTAACAGAGATATCGTACAAAATCTCCAGGTTGACGTATAACAAAGTAGTTTGAATTCATGTTCAAATGCAGCATGGAGGATGAATGGAAAACCGCAAGCATAACAAATCTCATTTCAAACTATTCTGTGCGCCATTCATCATAAAATAAAGTCATAGAGAAAATGGGAATAGGTTTGAAAAAGAGTTAGGAGGTGATGCAAGGGAGATAAATTTGAATGATGTGTGTTTTGTTGTTGCTTTAATTTTTGCTAATTTTTTATGAGGGAAGTCTCGGGTGCGTTACCCGAAAACAAATGCCCTTATATCCCAGCAAAGGAAAGGACTTTAATTATGAAAAAGACAATTATGTTTTCTCTGGTCGCTATGATCGCACTGGCTGGTGTTGTTAACGCCGGCTCACTGAATGGTCAATTTGACGGTAATGTCACTGTTACCAAAACCGGCATCACCAAAGATGGCGGAACCGGTACTATCGTTAACTCCGCTATGCCGCACGCATTTGACGGCGATGTTTTCATCATGCCCGGCGGCTCGATCACCATCGAAGCCGGCGTTATTTTCAAGTCCGTTGCTAACGATTTTGCTGACGGCAGTCTGATCATCACCCGCGGCGCCAAGGTGTATATTAACGGTACCGCTCAGGAACCGGTCATCATGACCTCAACGAACGACGACCTGGTCACCTGGCGTCCGGTTTGCCGCGAATGGGGCAGTTTCGTTGTCATGGGTAACGGTTATATTTCCAGTTATGTGTACAAAGATAGCCCCAAAAGCTGGGACGGTAATCCGAACACCGCTTGCCCGGGCGACAACAAGCGCGTTATGGAAGGCCTGATTGCTGAAGGCGGCGTGGGCACCTGGGACCCCAAAGTTTACTACGGCGGCACCAATGATGATGACTGCAGCGGTTCGATCAAATACCTGTCGCTGCGTTACGGCGGTCGCGATATCGAACCCGATAACGAACTGAATGGTATGTCCCTCGGCGCCGTTTGCCGTGGTACCGATGTCTCCTACATCGAAATCATGAACAACGTTGATGATGGTATCGAAATGTGGGGCGGCACCGTTAACATTGATCACGTTTCTATCTGGAACGTTGGCGATGACAGTCTGGACTTCGACCAGGGCTGGCGCGGTTGTGCAAAATACGGCCTGATCGTTCAGGGCTACTGCAATGACGATAAACAGGGTTCGGGTGTCGGCGACAACTGCTTCGAGCATGATGGAGCGGAAGATTCAGACGCCCAACCGGTTACCACCGCCAAGATCAGCAAGTTCACCGCCGTTGGCAACCCCGGCGGCACCTACGCAGGCGGCGACCACGGTACGGCATGGCGTGACAATGCCCGCGTTCAGTATGACCGCTGCGTCTGGATGGACCTCGGCGAACAACTGGTCAAGTTCGACGACAGCGACGGCGACGGCGCCAATGGTTACAGTGGTATTGAAGGCACCCCTAATAATGACGGCAACGGTTCCAAAGATACCACCGGTGACGGAACTCTGAGCTGGAATCAGCACTGGACCACCACCTACAATCAGTGGATCACTATGGATGAATCCAATCCGAACGATTGCGTTATCGACTTCTGCGCAATTTACGGTCGCTGGATGTGTACCAATCCTAGTGCTCCGCTGTGCCAGATTACCAACAGCGTATTCTACAACAACACCAATGGTTCCGCTTATGACGAATACAACCATGTAACCGGTCTGGCTGCCGGCAACAATCCCGGTAATGTTACCGCCAGCAACAGCCCGATCCGCAAGATTGAACGCGAAGCTTTCGATCTGATCGACGCCGGCGACACGACCAAGGATTACACCATCCAGAAAGTTACTTTTATCGATCCGTTGCCCGCTAACGATGCCATGGCCAAGAGTGCCGGTGGTTTCGACGGCTGCAACAACTGGCTGGTACCGTGGACCGCTGCTTACGCATACGGCTTTACGGCACCTTCGGCTGACCTGAACTGCGACGGCGTAGTTGACCTGAAAGACCAGGCCGTTGTCAGCACCCAGTGGCTCGAATAATTGTATTATTTGAGTATAAATTGATTTGAAAATCTGGTGGTGGGATATGCTATTCTGCCACCAGATTTCTTTTTTCCGAAACTTAGCGTTTTATGCAGAACGTATGATTCTCCTGGCATGTTTCCCTCATCCGGATAAACCGGAATTCAGAATGAAGTAATCCGAATGACGAAATAATGTCCCCATGACGAATGTTGAAAAATATACAATCGCAACCCTTTGCTCCATAGCAATTTATCATGCATTGCTTCTATGGAGGTCACCGTCCATACGCGGTACCAGCCATCCGTTGCATCATTTTCGACATTGTTCATTCATCATTGATTCATCATTCTGGTTTCGTCATTCTTAATTTAATTGCCAATTTGCGAATGTTTTAGCTCATAAGAGACTAACTGAAACCCACCGAAAATAATTAAGAAAAATACCCAATTACATACTTGCCACGCAGATTCTGTGGATATACAATTGCTTCTCTTGCCAACACATAGAATTAAGCGGAGATGACCGCTCATACTATTGATTGTTTTATATGCAAATAAAAATCGTTCAACAGAGTCATTCTAAGACCATTATTTTTTTTACAGCAAAGGAATTATAATGTCGAACTATCAAATATCCGGAAGAAAATCGTACGGCGGCCGGCTGCAAGCCGTCATAGTCCTTATCACATCTGGGATTTTATTTGTATCGGCATGCTTTGCCGGCGAAACCACTCAGACCAAGACCACCTCAGACGATTCCAATATGATCACAGACAAGCCTCTGGCCGAATTTCAGAGTGAATTGCTGGATATAGCTTTCGAAATCGCGTCGGCCATAGAGATCAAACCTTTTATCAAAGACCGCTGTCGGACCCAGCAGGAGGTCATTGAAGCGTATATCAAACTCGAACAATACCGCAAGGCTATTAAAAAAGCGGATGAGATCAAGAACTGGCGGCGTGGCTACTGCTATGCAGACGTCGCATATCATCTTGTAGAGAAAGGGCACGACCTGACGACTGTTCAGAAAGGGCTGGAGATTGCCGAACAGATTGCCGGCGAAAATCACGGGCAGCAATGGCGCAGCGATCGTATAAAGGCTCGCATTGCCCAAACATTCGCCCTGCTGGGCCAGACAGACAAGTTCACTGAATTCAGCAAAGATATAGTATCTTCTGAAAGGGATAAAATCGTAACAGTCAATGCCAAAATCAGCGATGAGAATTTCGCTGCTCAGACCAAGTCTCTGGACGCCCTGCTGGCCTTTCAGGGATTTGAAACAACGATTCAGGCCCTGCAAGGATATGCCGCATTGTTTGGTCGTTATTATGAAAACGTCGAACGGCGGGAGCTGTCAGAAAATAAGATAAAAAGTTCGTGGAGCAAAATCCCATTTGATATACGGATAGATCTGTTATTGCAAATGGCCGGCGTTGCCCTGAAGTATAACGATAAAAACAAAGCGTCTAATTTCGTAGATGAAGCGGGACAAATCCTGGCAAACCAGAACTGGGATATGGAACACCGATTGCCGAAAGTTGCTGACATCGTTAAGATGCGTTTTAAAGCCGGTAACCAAGACAAGGCACTGGAGCAGGCCGATACCGCACTGGCCATGTATGACGAAAATGGCGATACCATCGTTGACATATATCGAGCAGAATCTATCCGTCCGCTGGCGGAGGCCTATATGGTTATTGGGCATCAGGACAAAGCCATATCGGTTTACAAGAGAGCAATCGAAGCGGGAATGGTTAATCGCAATCATCGGCCGCGTGCCGAAGATTTATCGGCAACCTGCTGTTCCATGGCACTTTACGCCGTCGAACCGAATGCTCAACTCTGGAAACTGATTCAAATCAAAAAAGAGGAACTGGTCCATCCATGACAATCCGCCATCCTTTGTACAAAGCAGTTTGTATATTGGCCGTAAGCCTGATCGTCTCCAACTCCGTGATCCTGGCCCAGGAACAGGTGGGAAGTATTCGCGGTATTATGTATGACAAGGATTTTGACGTCCCTCTGGGAGGGGCGGAAGTCACCATAGCGGAATCAGGCGAAAAAGTCACCACCTCGGAAGAAGGGAACTACTTTTTTCCGGAAGTAGCGCCGGGAACCTACACGTTGATTTTTTCTAAAACCGGCTACACCCGGCAGATAAAATTAGATGTTGTTGTCTCAGCAGGTCAGATGACGGAAGTAGATATCTGGCTGAGCGGTGATTATACGGAAATCGACGAATTTATCGTGCAGGATTTACAGATCAGCAGCGGCACGGAAGCCGCCCTGCTGGAACTGCGTATCAAAAGCCCGGCGCTGATGGATTCGATCAGTTCTGAATATATGAGTCTGTCAGGAGCCAGCGATGCCGCCAGCGCGCTAAACCTGGTGGCCGGCACCACTGTCTCGGAAGGTAAGTATGCCGTGGTCCGCGGCTTACCGGACCGTTATGTAACTTCACAGATGAATGGCGTTCGGCTGCCGACGGCCGACCTAGACAAACGGGCGGTCCAACTAGACCAGTTCCCTGCCGCCGTGATTGAAAGCATACAGGTCAGCAAAACCTTTACGCCGGATCAGCAGGGAGACGCCTCCGGTGGAGCGGTAAATGTAATACTTAAGGGTATACCAGACGAGACGACATTTAAAATCAGCGGTCAATATAGCTATAATACCAACGTAGGCCGGCGAGATGATTTTTTAACTTATAAAGGCGGCGGCGTGAACTGCTGGGCCGATGACACCAGCCGCGATTTCCCGCCGCTGATAACTGTATTTGAAGACGGCGAACTATCCACGAGACGAAATTTCGACGATACGATCGGGGTATCACTCGGGGACGCCCCGACAGATTACAAATGGTCCATGTCCGGTGGCACGAATTATAAATTTGACGACTTTAAAATTGGTGGTTTTTTGAGTTTTTTCTACGAACGCGACAGTTCCTATCATTCGAACGGAATAAACGATAAATATATGATACCGTGGCCGGGGGGTAAGTTCGCGCCGGCTATGAGCAACGTAGATTTCGATGAAAATGAATTTAACACGTCCCTGTATGATGTCACCAAAGGCAGCCAGGAAGTTAAATGGGGGGGGTTAGGAACATTCGGGGTCGAATTTGAGAACCACCAGATTAATGTTCTATATAATTTTACACGTGACGCGACAGACCAGGCTATACTGGAAGAAGACACGCGGGGAAAAGCCGGATTGCACAAGTTCTGGCCAGAACTTTATGATGAGACATATCTAAACTACGACCCTTTCGATCCTCAGCATCCAGGCAATAAACTACCCGGGATAGCTCCGTACCGACGCAATGAAACCCTGAAATATGCCGAGAGAGCGACCGATACCCTGCAATTTTCCGGACGGCATATATTGTCCAATCCTGAATGGTCTTTCTGGGATTCCATTAGTACGTTACCACCGGAACTGGACTGGCTGTTTGCTTTTAGTACGGCGAGTCTGGACGAACCGGATAAACGGTTATTTGCGACGAAATGGTTTCCACCTGAGCCCGATCAGGGTAACTTTACGGGCACACACACTGGTCATAGATACACAAGTTCGACCGGTATTGGTAATTCTGAACGGATATGGAAAGATGTCAGCGAAGAAAGCAGGCAGCTTAACAGCAACCTTAAAATGCCGTTTGAACAATGGAACGACCAGGAAGGTTATCTGAAATTTGGTGTTTTTTATGACGATGTAACCCGTGATTACAATCAGACCTCTTATACAAACAAAACGCCTCCCTCCTGGCTTGGAACCTGGGATGAATTTTACAGCTCGGTGTATACAACAGATAGCTGGATAAAGACCACCGTCGTCGATGTTGATTATGACGGCAGCCAGCGCATATCCGCTGGCTATTTTATGATGGACCTTCCTTTCAACAACAAAATCAATCTTATCGGCGGTCTCCGGTTCGAACGTACCGAAATTGGTATTGAAAATTTCCCGGATGATAACGTTCGTATTATTTCCGATGATGGTAATCTGACTCTGTTTAATCCGGATTTTGCAAATGTCGATTTTAAACAGAACGATGTATTGCCGTCCATTTCATTTGCGTATAAACCCATTGAACAGATCATCCTGCGGGGTGCGTACAGCGAAACTATAGCCCGCCAGACTTTCAAAGAGCTATCGCCTATTCGACAACGGGAATTTTTAGGCGATGATGAATTTTCGGGTAATCCGAATTTAAATATGAGTGCATTGAAAAATTACGATTTACGATTCGACTGGACACCTTACACGGGCGGCCTGGTCTCATTATCCTATTTCTACAAAACCGTCAAAGACCCTATCGAGTATGTCTTTCTGGCTGGTGATGTAAGTGACTTTATCAGACCTTTTAATTATCCGGAAGGTCAGTTAAGCGGGGTTGAGATTGAAATCCGGCAGAAATTGGACTATTTCTGGGACGATTTTGAGGGCATTTCCGCCGGGTTAAACGCGACCTTTATTGATTCTAAAGTGAAGCTCCCAAAATCAGATGCGGCTAATTTGAAGGAAAACGGCTGGCCTGAACCCACACGCAACATGACCAACGCCCCGGAATATCTGTATAACATCTATATGACGTACGACTTTGAAAATATCGGCGGGCAATTGGGTATCTTTTATACCGTCCGAGGCGACACGTTGATCGCCGGGCAATCATCGATCCGCAAACGATACATCCCCAGCGTTTTCGAAACCGAATTCGGCACACTTAATTTGAGTTATTCGCAGAAACTTGGCGAAATCTGGTCCCTGAAACTGCAAGCTAAAAATCTGCTTGATCCAAAAATCCAAACGGTTTACCGTTCTGAACATATCGGTGATGATGTACTGAAAACATCCTATACCAAAGGGCGGGAGTTTTCAATCAGTCTCAGCGCCTCGTTTTAAGAATTACTTCCAAAGCTTAAGTGGGGATTCTGCCGCCGCAAGAGCGAAGTTGAAATGGAAGGCAACCAAAGACCGGAACCCCGGCGTCGTAAGTGTATCCCCTGTCCCGGCGCAGAAAAAAGGCCCCGGCGATTGCCGGAGCCTTACAGGGTTTAAACAGTATCGGGGTATATCACATGCGTTTAGTAACTGAATATGATATATCCCACTTGTTCGTCGGTATGAGCCCGTTCGGTATCGCCGGCCAGGTCTTCATCTAACGCCAGTATCAAAGCCGTATCGGAAACCGCTCCGGTGCCATACAGCAGAGCCCGGCTGCCGTCACCGCCGTCCATGGCGGCCTGGGTAGCGATAGCCACCGATGCGCCACTGACACCGCTGAGCGAATAGACGTATGGCGGTGCGTTAGTAATGCCCTTAACGGTATCCAAACCAAGTGCGGTCGTATATGGTATGCCGTTGATCGTGCCGCTGCCTGTTTCGATAATGACATAGCCCAGCGTCTCGTCCGCACGGGTGGTTACGGTATCCTCGCTAATCATCTTGCCGATGTGGATGGAAGAGCCGGTCGGAGGATTCTTTTGAGTGCCGTCACTGCACCAGAAACTGGAATATGCCGCGTCGTTATAACTCATCACCTGCCCGAAAACAACCGGTGAAGTATAGCCGTTAACCGGCGTAATGGCCTGACCGCTCCAGGAACCCTTCCGATCAGTTACCGTGGAGTTGAAAAGACCGGCTTCCATCTTGACGCCGTCACCGGCAACGGTATACACGCCGGCTTCGACCACAATGTAATGCACCTCGACGCTCGTCGGGGCCGTGCCGCCGGCCGGATCGACACGAATATCGAAGCTGTCAACGGAAGCATTCCGAATACGAACCACCATCGGATC
>CAYZXY010000028.1:28056-36771 GCA_964482555.1 uncultured Pirellulales bacterium | reverse complement strand
TAACTAACTAACATGGAAAACGGTTGGGTGCGGCTCTGCCGGGAGCTTTCTGTCAGATTGGCAATATAATTCGTGTTTCTTGCTTCGAATTTCCGATTTATCTGGGTCAGAGGCACGCAAGTCCGGGCTTTCCTCTCGATATTTGGTTTAGGCGACCGTTGTTACCGTCCGCGAAGATATAATTATCGGGCAAACCAGAATTATCTATCTTAGAGCAGTTTTCCGGTATATAACATACCTGAGATTAAAAAAAACGTCGCGATATGCTAAAAGCGAGGAAATAGGTAATATGGAAATATTGCATAAATTTGCAATTTCTTTCGTCTTTTATTAGAATCAAGCGTAATGAGTGCCTTAAATCGTCAGCTGGAAATCATCTACGATCAATATGGACAGCAGCTTTTTACCTGTGCTCTGGCGGTAACGAGAAATCGTGAAAATGCTGAAGATGCCGTTCACGAAGCTTTTTGCAAGTGTTTTCGGCTGAAGTCGATTCCGCAGAATTTCAAGGCATATCTGTTTCGCAGCGTACGCAATGCTGCGGTCGATCAGATTAGAAAGCGCCGTCACGAAGTG
This sequence comes from uncultured Pirellulales bacterium, assembly GCA_964482555.1. Lineage (GTDB taxonomy): Bacteria > Planctomycetota > Phycisphaerae > Sedimentisphaerales > SM23-30 > CAYZXY01. Next base: position 36,195 of record CAYZXY010000028.1, on the reverse strand, counting down.
GTTGTTTCCGAGGACTTTATCTTTGAATCATCGGAGACGATTGACGATAAGGATATTGGGCATTTTAAGCAGAAGGTCACTGAGGCGCTGAAGCTGCTGTCGGATTTTGAGCGAGAAACCATTGTCCAGCATCTATACGCTGATTTAACGTTCAGAGAGATTGCCGAAATAATGGATCGGCCTCTGGGTACTGTCACCTCGTGGTATCGCCGGGGCCTGACCAAATTAAAACGTCATTTGGAGAAACCTTAATGAATAATCTGGAAAGACAATTACAGAAGATCCCCACCGCCAAACCGTCTGGCAATTTAAAGCGTCTGATTTTTGACTGCGTTTATCGAACTGGAGATTCTCAGTCCATGTTCAGGCGGCATATTCCGCTCTGGTGGGCGGCGGCGCTGGCCTGTTTTATCGGACTGGCTGGTTATATTGCGGCCACATTACATAGAGCGAGCGCGGATCAGAAATCGGTTCCCGTTGTGCAGATCGTGCCGGAGAAGCATATTGTCACATCGGATTTTTCGCTGTTTGATTACAGCGATATGCCCTCGGATTCGCTTATTGGTGATGGGGAGTTGGTTGCCTGGGTGCAGGTCAGCGAGCCGACGGAGGAAAATTAAGATGAGAACGCATCAATTACTGGCGTGTCTGGGGCTTGTTTTTCTGTGGTGTGCAGCGGGTTCGGCCGCGGAAAAAACGGTCAGGGTTCGTTGTCAGATATTTGAGATCAGAGGGAATTTTCAACTCAAAAGTTCGATTGGCGAGACGATCTGGTTTACGCAAAATGATAAACTTGAGGCGGAGCTGGAAGAATCGATCACTTTTTTTGACCGGGCGGAGTTTCAGATCTGGAAGAACGTCCTGAAAATGGATCAGAACGGATGTTACTGGAATGATAATGCGGTAGATTTTGAAGCCGAGAATGTGAATTTGCCGGTCAATAAAGTGAAATTGATTTATCCGACATTTATGGATGTCAAAGAGAGGGGTCTGGGAAAAATTTTAATCAGTTCACGGAATCCGTACCAGTTTTTCGTAAAGCGGGATGACGGCCTGTTTGAATTGAAAGAAAAGAAATTACCAACCGGACTGGACATTAAATTTACGCCTTCGATCAAGCCCTCGGGAGATATCATGCTTAATGCTTTTGAGCTGGTGTGGCGGTTTATACCGGAGCGAAAAAAGATAGAGGGCGTGAATTTGAACGTCGGTGAGCCAATCCTGATGAAAATGGATTATAACTTCGATATGTCAATCAAACCGGGAAAGTTTTATGGCGTGGTGGTCAGGTCTCCCGGGCGATATGGGGCGATTATTGTTCGTTTCATGGCCGTGGGGATAGAGGAGAAGGCTGAAGCGGAAACCGCGGCAGAACCGTCTGCCCAGGAGCCGCAGGAAGTGGCCGCGGTAGAGACGTTGGATAATTCGGAAGAGGCCGTCCCGGAAAAAGAGCGAAGCAAAAAAGATACCATTAAGAAAGACTAAACCGGAATGAAGAATCAATAAACAAATGACCAGCAGATGTCTATGCCCGCCAGGGCCAATTGTATACTCGTTTCGATTGAAATGCCCCGTTCTGTCCAGGCGGACAGATTCATGTGTGACGGGTATCAAAGCCGAAACGGCCCGAGGCCAGAAATGTTTCGGGTAACCCCTTACGTAAGATAATCATGGATTTTTGCGGCGGCTTTTTTACCATCGCCCATTGCCAGGATAACGGTGGCCGCGCCGCGGACGATGTCGCCGCCAGCGAAAACGCCAGGAATGCTGGTTCGAAGGTCATCATCCGTTTCGATATAGCCGAATTTGTTGAGTTTCAATTCAGGCGTTGTATGCGTCAGCAGGGGGTTGGGGTTGATGCCGATGGCCACGATCACTTCGTCGCATTCAATGGTGAATTCAGAGTTGATAATGGGGACTGGTCGGCGGCGTCCGGAAGTGTCCGGTTCGCCCAGTTCTATGCGAACGCATTTCAGCCCGGTCACCCAGCCGTCTTTGCTGCCGAGGACTTCGACAGGAGCGGTCAGCAGTTCGAAGCGGATGCCTTCTTCTTCGGCATGATGTACTTCTTCGGTACGAGCGGGCATTTGTTCTTTGTCGCGGCGATAGATAATGATGCTTTCTTCGGCGCCCATGCGTTTGCTGGTACGAACGGCATCCATGGCGGTGTTGCCGCCGCCGACTACACACACTTTGCGGCCGCGAATCACCGGGGTATCGGCATTCGGATTAGAAGCTTCCATCAGGTTCGAGCGTGTCAGGAATTCATTGGCCGAGTAAACGCCTTTAAGGTTTTCCCCACGAATGTTCATGAAAACCGGCAGGCCGGCGCCCACACTTATAAAAGCCGCATCATAGCCTTCTTCGGTTAAAAGCTGCTGTAAGCTGACGGTTCGGCCGACAATAACGTTGGTTTCGATGCTGACGCCTGAGGCTTTTAGTCGGTTGATTTCGTTTTCAACGAGATCATTGGGCAGGCGAAATTCCGGGATGCCGTATATCAGAACGCCGCCGACTTTATGAAACGCTTCGAAAATAGTCGCCTCATGCCCCCGGCGGGCCAGTTCCCCGGCACAGGTAATGCCGGAAGGACCGCCGCCAATAATTGCGACTTTCCGGCCGGTTTTGCCGATCGGTTTTACCCCGGCGTCATCTTGATGAGCTGCCTCATAATCCGCCACAAAACGCTCGAGCCAGCCGATGGCGACGGGGGCATCTGTGTTGCATCGCACGCAAAGGGCTTCACACTGGATTTCCTGTGGACAGACCCGCCCGGTAATGGAGGGGAGATTGTTATCCCGGCGGATAATGGCCGCCGCTTCCATGAACCGGCCCTCAGCGATCTGGTGAATGAACGCGGGAATATCTATTCCTACCGGGCAGCCATCCCGGCATCGGGGATTCTTACACTGAAGGCAGCGCCGGGCTTCCTGGATAGCAACGTGTTCTGGGAGGCCCAGGTTCACTTCGCGGAAATCCGCAATACGTTCCTTTCCGTCACGCTGGGGCATCTGCTGACGGGAAATCGACATGCGTTCCCTGTTGCTCAGGTTATTGCCGATTTTCTTATGCTGAGGATTTTTCATGAGCGTCTCTATCAACATTCGCTTTTTGCGTTTTCATCTGGCATGAATGCGATTGCTGGTAATGTTTGAGGCTTTGGGATTCTTGATGGCGATAGGTTTGCAGTCGGTCCATCAGTTCATCGAAATCAACCTGATGGCCGTCGAACTCCGGTCCTTCGACACAGGCGAAATGTCGCTCCCCGCCGACGGTCACCCGGCAGCCGCCGCACATTCCCGTGCCGTCCACCATGATCGGATTCAAACTGACGATGGTTGGAATACGGTAAGGGCGGGTTACTTCCGCAACAGCTTTCATCATAATAACCGGGCCCGCACAATACACGGCATCGACGGGGGGATGCTCGCTTTCGATCAGGCTTTTCAGGGCGGTGGTGACGAATCCTTTCTGCCCGTACGAGCCATCGTCTGTGGTGACGATAAGACTGTCGCTGGCCGTTTTCATCAAATCTTCCAGGATGACCAGTTCTTTCGTTCTGGCCCCGATGATGCTGATAACCCGGTTGCCCGCTTCCCGTAAAGCTACGGCTTGAGGATAAACCACCGCCGTTCCCACACCGCCGCCGATGACAACCGTAGTCCCGTAATTGTCAATATGACTGGGTTGGCCCAGCGGGCCGGCAATATCCTGAAAATCCTGTCCTCTTTCCAGCTTCCCCATTTCCATGGTGCTTTTACCAACCGTTTGGACGATGAAGGTGATTGTGTCGGCATCGGGGTCGGTTGCGGCTATGGTCAGAGGAATTCGTTCTGAATGTTCGAACGCCCGGACGATAATAAACTGGCCGCAGCGGCGGGCACGGGCAATCCGGGGCGCTTCCACAGTAAACAGGATGACATTGGGTCCCAGAATCTTTTTCTCGATAATTTTGTTCATGATCTCACACGTAACAATTGATACTATACCCAAAGGGTATGAAAACTCCCGGCAGGGCCGGGCGTAAGCTTTTTATCCGCAAATAATTACGTTCCGGCAAAACGGGGATTTTCAATCGGAACGAGTATATATACTGTTATGACGCGAATGAACGTAATAGCCGTCATTTCCTTTCTGGAGTGCAATTGAGAAACCGTTTGCAGGGGGATGATAGGGTATTCCAGTGGGGAATACAAGTAAAATCCTGTGTTTTTATGCCGGATTCTGGTATCAGATTTTTCTCATCAGCAGGTAAATAAAGAACGGGCCGCCAAGAATAGCGGTGATGATGCCGACCGGCAGTTCGGTAGGGGCGATGAGGGTACGGGCAAAGGTGTCACACAGGACGAGAAAGCCGCCCCCGGTCAGAAATGCCCCCGGCAAAACGATACGGTGGTCATACCCTGAAATCTGCCGGACAATATGCGGTACGATCAGCCCTACGAAAAAGATCGGCCCGGCGGTTGAAACCACCGCGGCAGTCGCCATCGACCCGGCGAAAAAGCAAATCTTCTGCAGCCGGCGGACATCGAGGCCGTAGCCGTATGCCATTTCTTCGCCCATGCTCAGGTGGTTCAGTTTGTCCATTTGCCGCAGCAGCAGGCCCAGCCCCGGCAGCAGCAGCGGCAGCAGCAGTGCCAGGTCCCGATAACCCGTGGTTTCCAGGCCGCCCATCGTCCAGCGGTCCATCGCTACCAGCAGATCGGGATGGGCCAGATATCGAATCAGCAGACATAATGCGCTGCAGACGATGCCCAGAGTAACGCCCGCCAGCAGGAGGGTGTGAATCGAAAGGCTGTGTCGGCGGCGGGCCATCGCGTAAATCAGCAGCACGATCAGCAGCGAACCCACAAACGCCGCGATTTGCAGCGTCCCGATGGGGCCCCATATAATGGACAACGAAGGTACGGATATGATCAGGACCGCACCGAGGGCGCCGCCGGCGGTAATGCCCAGGGTTGACGGCGCCGCCAGAGGATTTCTCAGCATGACCTGAAAGACGCAGCCGGTCACCGCCAAAGCTCCGCCTACCAGAAAACCCAGTATCACTCGCGGCAGCCGTTGATAATAAAATATCCGCATGTCGATGGACCATGCCTCCCGCGGCTCGCTGATATCGCTCAGGAGAGTGTCGATTGCAATCGGTTCGGCCCCGATGAAGGGCATTATCATCAGGCACAGCAGGGCGAAGACACCATACAGCATCAGAGAGAACCAGAATGTTTTTTTCGTTAACATAGTATGCACTTAACGTTCGCATTTTTTATAACGCCTTGGCGTTCCGCAGGGCCTTTTGTACCCGAGAATATCATTATTCTGCTCGTTCCGATTGAAATTACAGTTTTGTCGAAACGTAATTATGTGCGGATAAAAAGCTTACCTCCGGCCCTGCCCGGAGATTTCTACCCGATTGGGTATCATTGTTGCCATTGTGAGCTTTATGTTATCCGGGGAAGAATCAGTTGTCTGTCGCCTTCCGGGCCATGGGTGATGGTAATGGAATGATGGTAGGTTTCCAATAATTCCGGAGCGTTTATGACCTCATCGGCGGAACCCGATGTGACCATGCGGCCCCGATCCAGCAGATGAAGCTCACCGGCAAACTGGGCGATCAGGTTCAATTCGTGGGAAACAATGAGAATCCCGATATCTTTCGCCGCCAGGGTTTTAATGAGCTGGAAAAAATTAACCTGATGATGAATATCCAGACCGGTGGTCGGCTCGTCGAGCAGCAGAATATTCGGCTCCTGTACCAGAACCGACGCCAGCAGCACACGTTGTCTTTCGCCCCCGGAAAGCTGCGATAAAGGGCGATATCGGTACTCCCAGACTTCCGTTTCCTCCATGACGGTTTGTATGATGCGCATATCCTTTTCGTCGAGAAATCCCAGCCCCCGCACATGCGGAAAACGGCCCATTGCGACCAGTTCCTCGACCGGGTAGTCGAAAATCGTCTGCGTTGTCTGGGGCAGACAGGCCAGACTGCGTGCCAGCGCCCGACGGGGTATATCACTGAGCCGCCGGTCCGCCAGCCGGATTTCGCCATGATGGGGACGAATCAGGCCTGCCGCAATTTTCAGCAGGGTGCTTTTGCCGGAGCCGTTGGGACCGATCAGTCCGATAATCCGGCCCGGTTGGACCGTTAGGGATATCCCCTCCAGCCGCCAGTCGGACCCTGGCCAGGCATATTGGACATCATTCAGTTGCAGGTGTGTCGTCATCGTATAATTCCGGATGGAAGATTTCCGCCAGCATGACGGTGGATTCAACGATTCGCGGTCCCGGCATAAGAACCAGGTTTTCCGGCACAAAATAAATACGGCCGGTGGCGACTGCCGGTATGCCCTTCATCGTTTGCCAGGCCCGCAACCGTTCCCGGCGTTGCCGTTGGCTCAGTTTCTTGCCGGGATAAGGCTCAATGATAATCTCCGGCTGGCGTTTCAGCAAACTTTCACGAGAGATTTTCGGATAGGGCTGTTTGATATCAGCAAAGATATTTCGGCCGCCGGCCAGATGGATTACCTCGGTGATGAAAGACGATTGACCGACGGTCGAAAGTCCTGTTGTACTGCCGCCCAGCCGCGACAGTGAGAAAAAAACGCTGACCGGTTCATGGTCCGCATGCGGCCTCTGAATTTCGTTCAAGCGGTTTTGGCAATCGCTGACGAGCCTGTCTGCCCGGTCCCGGCAATCCAGACGTTCCCCCAGCATTAACATATCTTCGAAAATAATCTCGAGGGTATTCATGCGTATTTGAATCATCTCTATCTGATGCAGCCGGCAGAATCGGGTGATCTTCGGAGCCTGTCCCTGAACGATAATCACATCGGGTTCCAGCGCCAGCAACCGTTCGAGATTCGGGTTGAAAGAACCGCCGATCGAGGGCAGTTCCGCCGCAGCGGGGGGGGAGTTACAGAAATTGCTCACCCCGGCCAATTGTTCCTGACATCCCAGAGCGTAAACCAGTTCCGTACCGCTGGGCACGGTGGAGACGATGCGCCGCGAGCTGGGGCTGTTAAGCGGAAAATCGCTGATATGTGAGGGGGATGATATCGATTCCAGCAGGTATGACAGTAGCGTCCCTGACAGAAACAGCGATACGAAAATTATCAGGCTGGAATTAAGACGAATCATGCGTTTGATGCTTCATAATATGAGCGACAACAGAATTTACTTTACTTGAAACAGGCTGTTGTTGTCGGGACCAAACCACCCCAGAGACTGAGCGACGGTATTTTCTTTTTCCATAATGGCATGGCTTATGTATGGCGCAGACAGGTCCATTTTCTCTCTGCTGATGTGGCCGTCAGCCCAGCAGACATTGCTGAATCGTCCATGCCGGAAATGGATAGTCGGGTTCGGCCTGCCGTTTAACGGTCCCGGGTCGAAATTCGGCGGCAGCATGGCTTTCATTTCCAGATACCAGTGCCAGAATGGGGGATGCGCAAACGAATATTCCATATAGACATGGCGACCGTTGATCTGCTGACGAAAAGCCGCATCGGTAAACATGACCTTTTGCGATGGCGAGTTGATCCCGGACAGCCTGGCGCTGTGATACGTTGCGTCAGGCATATCATAGATGTCGCTGCGGCCGCCGATGTAGGATTCGTTGTACCCGTACCCGCCGCAGCCGGCCTCAAAGTTGGCCTCAATCTGCCCGGCTTGCTCGTGATAATCAAACTCGGAGAAAGCGGGACAGCGGTTCACTTTACCGTCCGCCAAGTAATCAGCCAGCGGGCCGCGTGTCGGGTCGAACGGCCGGTTGACGCTATCACGGATACCGTGCCAGCGATGCAGATTGGCTCCCCAGATATCTTTTGCCGCGATGACATAATAATCATTGTTCTCAATTGCATAACCGCTGTTGGCCAGATGGATTTGCCTGAGATTGGAACAGCAGACCGCCAGGCGGCCCTGTTCGCGGGCTTTGGCCAGGGCCGGCAGCAAAATACTCATAAGTACAGCGATGGTCGCAATGACCACCAGCAGCTCCATCAGCGTGAAACCGTTTCGGCACAGACGGCTTGTTTTCATGTATTGGTTTTTTTGCATCATTTTGAGGTTTTATTCAGCCAGTGTTGCGTTAACAAAAACAGATCGTCCAGGTCCACAAAACCGTTTTCATTAAAATCACCC
>CAYZXY010000028.1:0-27956 GCA_964482555.1 uncultured Pirellulales bacterium | reverse complement strand
CGTTAACAAAAACAGATCGTCCAGGTCCACAAAACCGTTTTCATTAAAATCACCCTGCGGCCAGTTGCCGTAACGCTGCCAGCCTCCCGCCAGTCGATAAAAATCATCCAGATCGACCCTGCCGTCCGAGTTGGCGTCGCCGTAAATCTGTTCGATGACGCCTATCGCTTCCAGATCATGGCCCCCGGACCCCCAGGTCACCCAGGCATCATGGATGCCGTGATTGGTGGTATAATATTCCCCGCCGGTGCCGGTTGAGGTCTCGATTGTATTGGGATTAATCATATTTTGAGCCGTATCCTGAAAAAAACCATTCCCGGGAATATCGACAATTCTGACATAATGAATGTCATTGACGTCCACGGTTCCGCTCAAAACGCATGGATCGTTCAGAATGTCCTTTAAATTGAACGGCGTTCCCCAGCATTGCTCATAAGCATTGACATGCTTGCCGGCCAGGTTATAGACCGCGGACGGATCGATAGTCCCATACGCCCCAACGCCGCCGACGTTGGGGTTCGTCGGCTCTGTCAGCGAGACGCAAGGAAATCGAACGAACATAACGCCATCCGATGACACTTCAACAAAAGACAGTTCTGCGAAAATCTGGCCGGATACTCCGGCTCCTCCCGCGGAAATGAAGCCGTTTTCAAACACGGCGAAGTCGGGTCCGGGACCGTCCTGAATCGGCGTTGAGAAGGTCAGTGTGATTTGCCCCGGCTGGATCTTGTAAGGATTATCGTATGGCAGGGCCTGATTAACGGCATAATTCGGATCGGCCGGATCGAGAACCGCCAATTGGTGCTGATAAAGGTCGCCCAGTACACAAACGTCAAAGTTATCTCCAGTCACCGGGCCAAGAGCCGCTGCCGGTTTACGCCACGCGGCGGGAACGCCGGCGAAGGGCGCGTAATCCTCGTGGCCAATAAAACCTTCGACTGCTGCCGGGGCGGGAATGTAGTTCGTATAGCCATCGGCCCAGCCTTTGAAAACCGGATTGACAACAGTGCTGGGGTCGTTGCCCGATGGGTTCTCATCATTCGCACCCGCCGGGCAGATGCCGCGTCCTTCCGGACCGATGAACCCGGAAATACCGGCATCCGCTGCAAATTCTCTTTGATTCTCCAATGCTGATGAATAAGGCCCGGCAAAAACTTCTGATTGCTGGCCGTTATAGGCGAGACATTGAGATGTCATCAATAATATGATAACGATACCACTGGTTCTCATGAATAGCCTGCCTCCTGCATATAGCTGGTGAAATGGAATAACCGGGCAGGACTTAATCCCGCCCGGTTTGAAAAACATGAATCTATTGTCTTTTATTACGACTGAACAAGAGCCAGCCGCCTCCGAAAAACAGACAAATCGTCGCCGGTTCGGGCACGACAATATCGTCGATACAGAAATAGTAAGGCGTGAAATCGTCGGAACTGGACATGGTGATCCCCAGGGCATAAACGTTCTCATAGTCCAGATCGAACCATTGCCAGTCGGAAACGTTTGTCAGATCGACTGTGGTCGTACCGAGGGTTTCCAGGGCATTATCATAAGCCGTTACGTTAAGGTGATAATAATCATCCGAGTCATAATTGTCGGCCATGTATTCAGTGGTCCAGACAACATTGGAAAACCAGGCGCCCTCCAGATCAACGGTTTCCGTAAAGTTGATCAGCGAGCCCAGGCCGGACTCCCAGTCACTGTAACCGATGCCGTATGCGCCCCCGGCGCCCAGTGTATGATCGCCCCCGGCGGCACAGGTGTATTCATGCCATTGGTCATCCGGCGCTACGACCGTCCGGTTAGATACGCCATAACCGCCCCACCATTCATAGGGCGGATCGACATAGTGATAACCGAAGAGTAATCCCTTGCCACTGGTAAACATTCCTCCGTTGTTTCCTGCCAGTTGGTAGTCCTCAGCATTCAAGGTAAATTCTTCTATGGATTCAAAATCAATCGTTCCCGCAGCGAAAACCGCGCTCGCTGCCGATAAAAATGCGCAGAACAATCCTGAAAACATTACATGTTCTTTCAACGTCCTCTCCTTATATTTGTGTCAGGTGATCGATGAACCCGAGTACGTTTCGGGCGTGCAAAAAAAAAAAAAACGGCATGCCGGCATTGAAACCATAAAAAAAGCCTTGCGCTTCCGTGGAAACACAAGGCTATAAATAACAGTCTAGTTGTGCATAAACAGCAGAGGCAGCCTCTGTTGTTTGCATAACCCGTCTGACTCAGTCCACGAAGTCATTAATGATGGTTAGATACTGGCAGGTCTTCTGGCTTACGGATCGTTCTACTGGCCGGGCCTTCCCATTCGCATTAGCGAACAGTGGCACAGGTCCGGCGGTCGTCCCCGATTACAGCGGCGGGTCCGCGACGGATTTTCACCGTCTTCCCTATCAAGACTCGGTTATATGAGTCACCAGGATCGTTTTGATTCACTTGTCAATCTGAAGCTACTCTAACGGAAATATTCGCAACGTCAAGCGGAAAATAAAATATTTTATATTGTTTTAAAAACATTCGGTTCTACAAAACGCACACAGGGACCGCGTTTATCCATTTCCTCCATGATACCGACTCGCTGTTTGTCGAAAGGCAAATATTTCAACGAGTTGAGGATTTCTTCCCGGGCCAGGCAGCTGAAACAGGGATTGTGGATCAGAACCACCAGGCACTCGTATCGATCATTGTCGAATGGCAGGTAATGGCAGAAGGCCCGAACGAGATGCACCTGTACATTTGGCGTTAAGTCAGGACGCTGAGCGATGGCCTTGTACCTTTTTATTCTGTTATTGTCGAAGCTCAACGTTTTGACGCCATCGATTTCCTCGATGACCATCTGTTCATCCGCGAAATCCGCCGGCGTAATCTGACATTCCGATTTTCGTTCTCCCCGCGGGCAGGGATGGCAGGGATGGCAGGGCCTACAGACGCATTTGCGACGGGATACGGCGATGCAGCCGGGGAAAACGAAACACCCAAAGATAAGTATGATTAGAATTTTTCCTGTTCCAGACATGGCATGACCTCCTAGTCCGGCTCAGCCGGCTTTGAAATATTTATTGTCTTAAAATCATCAGGACCTACCGTTATATAGAAAAAATATCATCAATGACGCAACGATAATGTAATTTCACGGGTAAAATGTCCGTGCCACAGCTATCCCAGCAGGAACTAATTATCAGTCGTAAAACCATAATAAATGTTACATAATAATATATGGACTTTTAATTTCTTGTTATTATTTTAGGAAATAAATATGAATGTTTAGTATGTATGTTGCGTTTGGTTTTTAATCGTTATGACCTTCAGCAATTGTTAACATGTAAAATATTTCTCAGCTTATGATTACATCTTATTGTTAATACGGCCTCTGTTTAGAACGGCGAATGAAAAGACATCCTGTTTTTTAACTTCTAAAGGGTATATTTTGCTTGAACTTATCTGGATTTTTTATAAACTCACCAGTCTTAACTGTATTGCCGATAGATGATACATAATACATTAACGTTACAGACCATTTTAATTATGGAGGATGCATGATCAAAGTCAAAGCCCGCAGCGGCGAAAGTATTCAACAGATGATGAAGCGTTTCAAAAAGATGTGCGAAAAGGAAGGCCTGATTAAAGACATCAAAAAGCAAAGCTACTATGAGAAACCTTCAGAAAAGAACCGCCGGCGTAACAAAAAAGCACGCTCGCAATCCATGAGATAACAAATACAGGTTCAGAACAGGGGCGGCGGTCATTCCGTACCCTGATTTCTGATTCCAGATACCCGCATATTCTAACTTAATGCCGACCTTTGAATGAAAGGAGCCCTACGTGAAGCGTAAAATCAAGGTGAGCCAATGGATTATTTTTTCCGTACTGCTTATATGTACGGTGTTTATGGTCAATCATGTCCTGTTTGCCCAGGACCGCGGTCCGGTGGGGGTTGAGGAGACCATAACCACCGCCGCGGGGAATGCCGCAGAAGCATCTCCTGATGTAAAAGGGGAATTTGAAGTCAATTTCTTTGAATTTCCGTTTGTTTTGTGGTGGCTGGCTCCGATTGGATCGGTTCTGGCCCTCATTTTTGCCTGGAAGATGTATAAGGAAGTCGAAGCCGCTTCCGAAGGCGATGACAAAATGAAAGAGATCGCTCAGTACGTTAAAGATGGAGCGATGGCCTATCTCAGGCAGCAATATAAAGTTGTCGGAATTTTCTTCGTGGTGGTATTTATCATTCTGGCTGTGATGGGGATGTTTCATATTCAGCATCCGCTGGTGTGCGTAGCCTTTCTGACCGGCGGCTTTTTCAGCGGCTTATGCGGTTTTCTGGGTATGAAGACCGCGACCATGGCCAGTGCCCGTACAACACAAGGTGCCAAGGAAAGCCTCAACCGCGGTTTGCAGGTCGCCTTCCGGGCCGGTTCCGTGATGGGGCTGGTGGTGGTTGGTTTTGGTCTGCTGGATATCGCTTTATGGTTTCTGGTTCTGGCCGGCATCGCACCGATGTTTGGCGTGCATATCAGCCTGGTGGAAATCACCGTGGTTATGCTGTGCTTTGGTATGGGGGCTAGTTCGCAAGCGTTGTTTGCCCGTGTTGGTGGGGGTATCTACACCAAGGCGGCTGATGTCGGGGCCGACCTGGTAGGTAAAGTCGAAGCCGGCATTCCGGAAGACGATCCGCGTAATCCCGCGACGATCGCTGATAACGTGGGCGATAATGTTGGTGACGTCGCCGGTATGGGGGCTGACCTGTATGAAAGTTATTGCGGCTCGATTCTGGCGACTGCGGCGCTGGGGGTGGCGGCCGTAACCTCGCTTGGCGCATTTAGCGGAGCCGAACTGATCAAGTATCAGGCTCAGATGCTGGCATTACCGATGGTTCTGGCCGGTATTGGCATTGCCGCCAGTATTTTCGGCATCTTCCAGGTTCGTACCAAAGAAGACGCTACCATGAAAGACCTGCTGGGCGCTTTGAACAAAGGCATCTGGATCAGCAGCGGCGTTATTATCGTCGCTACATTTATTCTGAGTATGGTACTGCTGGGCAACATTCCCGGCATTCCTTTTGGCGGTATAGGCGTATTTTTCTCCGTTCTTGCGGGGCTGATGGCCGGTATCGTGATTGGGTGGGGGACCGAACTCTTTACCAGTTATGAGTACAAACCCACTCAGGGCATTTGTCAGCAGGCGGAAACCGGTCCGGCAACGGTTATCATTGCCGGTGTGGCCGTTGGTATGAAGAGTACCTGGATTTCGCTGTTAACGATTATTGTGGCGATTATGCTGGCGTTTGCCTTTGCCGGCGGTTTCAATGAGTTTGCTCTGGGATTGTACGGGGTGGGAATTGCTGCTGTGGGCATGCTGGCGACGCTGGGTATTACCCTGGCGACCGATGCTTACGGCCCGATCGCCGATAATGCCGGCGGTAACGCGGAAATGACTGGCCAGGAAGAATACGTTCGCAAACGTACCGACGCCCTCGACAGTCTGGGTAACACCACTGCGGCAACGGGTAAAGGATTTGCGATTGGTTCCGCGGCTTTGACCGCTCTGGCTCTGCTGGCGGCTTATGTTGAAGAAGTTCGCGTCGGCCAGCATCGTCAGGCGGAAGCTTTTTTAAACAAGCATAGTGATGTTCAGGTTGGTCAGGTCTATTACATAGGTCACAACAAATGGGCTCATGCAACCGGCATCGAAGAAGTCGGCGATAAAACGGTCATTTCGGGTGAATGCCTGATGGACCTGGCTCATTTGGGTACAAAATCGAATGATAACGGCGGTAAAATTGCCAGCGAAGGTGATATTTTAATATCGCTGGGAGAACCGGATAATGACAATAACGTTCGAATAGGAAAACTCGCGGGAATTGATAAGAACCTGCATCTGGTCGCCCGCGAAAGAGCTTCGCTTCCGCAATATATGGAATTCTATGAAGTGACGCTGATGAACCCGAAAGTTTTGTGCGGCATGTTTGCCGGTGTGCTACTCGTGTTCCTTTTCTGTGCAATGACGATGGAGGCCGTCGGCCGCGCCGCTGGTGCGATGGTGATGGAAGTTCGTCGTCAGTTCAAGGAGATTGCCGGTATTATGGAAGGTACAGGTACGCCCGAATACGCCAAATGTGTGGCCATTTCGACGGCAGGGGCCCAGAAAGAAATGGTTCTGCCGTCTCTGTTGGCTTTGATGGTGCCGATTGTGGTAGGACTGGTTTTGGATGTACCAGGCGTTATGGGGCTTTTGGCCGGTGGGCTGACCTGTGGTTTCGGCGTTGCTATTTTCATGGCGAATGCCGGCGGCGCCTGGGATAACGCTAAAAAGTTCATCGAAACAGGCGAATTCGGCGGCAAGGGTTCGGAAAACCACAAAGCCACAGTTGTGGGCGATACGGTTGGTGATCCCTTTAAAGACACCTCCGGTCCGAGTTTGAACATTCTGATCAAGCTGATGAGTATGGTTTCTGTGGTATTTGCGGGTTTGATTGTTAAATTTGCTCCGCAAATTTCCAGTATGCTGGGGTTAGGATAATCCTGTAAAATAGTAAGCATGCTGCTTTCGATGGAGTTTTAATATTTTCTCCAACTATAACTACTTACACTGAAAACGGTTAGGCGTGGCCCTGACCGGAGTTTCTACCCGATTGGGTATATTTCGACTTTTCAGCAACCGCCCTCAGGAAATTATGGGGGGCGGTTGTTTTTTTGGGGAACCTGCGGGTTTTTTTTACATATAATATTAATGAATGGATAAATAGCGAAATCCAAAAGCTGTTCCTGCCGATATTTTATACCAGAAGCTAATTTCCCTCAGGTGGGATCAGTGTCAACTGGTATTTATGTAGATCTTTTACCGCTGATGAGAAATTTAAAACCTTGATGGCACGGGTTTTGTGAGACATAAATTGGCACTGATAAGATGGCATCTTGATTAATATACTGAAATTGACTACAATTAACTGAACAATTACCTAACAAGAGTTAACTGAACCAGAAAGTACATTGGAGAAAGTTATGTTTGAACGATTCACCGATCGGGCACGCAAAGTGATGGCTCTGGCCAACCAGGAGGCGCAGCGGTTCAACCATGAGTATATTGGGACCGAGCATATCCTTCTGGGACTGGTTAAAGAAGGCAGCGGCGTTGGCGCGAGAGTCTTGATGAATCTCGATGTGGACCTGAGAAAAGTCAGGCTCGAAGTCGAGAAACTCGTCAAAAGCGGTCCGGATATGGTAACCATGGGTAAATTACCTCAAACACCACGGGCGAAAAAGGTTATTGAATACGCGATTGAGGAAGCCCGGTCGCTTAATCACAATTATGTGGGTACCGAGCATCTGTTGCTGGGTCTCCTTCGTGAGCAGGAAGGTGTTGCCGCTCAGGTTTTGATGAATCTGGGTTTGAAGCTGGAAGATGTACGCGAAGGTGTCCTTGATCTTCTCGGAGCCGGTATGGACCCGGAAGCCGCTTCAGCCGCTTCTGGTCCCGGCAGCATCCCCCGGTCCGAACGGGGCAAAAACGGCAAAAGTAAAACCCCGGCCCTGGACAGTTTCGGCAGAGATTTGACTGAACTGGCCACCGAGGGGCAGCTTGATCCTGTTATAGGACGAGCCAATGAGATTGAACGCGTGGTACAGATTCTGTGTCGCCGTACGAAAAATAATCCGGTTCTGCTCGGCGAGGCGGGCGTTGGTAAAACCGCTATCGTTGAGGGATTGGCCCAGAAAATTGTCAACCGCGAAGTGCCAGAATTACTGGCCGGCCAACGAATTGTCGTACTGGACCTGGCGATGATGGTAGCCGGGACGAAATACCGCGGGCAGTTTGAAGAACGCATCAAAGCGGTAATGAACGAGGTCCGCCGGGCGAAAAATGTCATCCTGTTCATTGACGAGTTGCACACCCTCGTAGGCGCCGGCGGCGCTGAAGGGGCGATAGACGCCTCGAATGTCCTGAAACCGGCTCTGTCGCGCGGCGAAATTCAATGTATCGGCGCGACGACGCTGGATGAATATCGAAAATACATCGAAAAGGACAGCGCTCTGGAACGCCGCTTCCAGACGATTATTGTCGAACCGCCGTCAAAGTCGGAAACCCTGGAAATCCTCAAGGGGTTGCGCGATCGTTACGAAGCGCATCACCGCGTGCGGATTCTGGACGAGGCTTTGTCGGCTTCCGTGGAAATGTCCACGCGATACATTACGGGCCGTTGTCTGCCGGACAAGGCGATTGATGTGATTGACGAGGCCGGCGCCCGCGTCAGGCTCAAATGCATGACCAAACCGCCGGACTTGACGGAACTAGAAATGGAAGTCGAAAAGCTCCAGGCCGAAAAGGATGAAGCCGTCAAAAACGCCGATTACGAACGGGCCGCGGACTTACGCGATGAAGCCCAGCGTCTTCTCAAAAAGAAGAACGAAATGCAGCAGAAATGGCGTGAAGCAAACAACGAAGTTGAAGGCGTCGTTGACGGTGAAGTGATTGCTGAAGTCGTCAGCCGGACGACCGGCATTCCGCTGACTCGCCTTGAAAAAGAGGAAGTTGACCGGCTCCTGGAACTGGAAGCCGAACTGCACAATCGCGTCGTCAGTCAGGACGAGGCCATAAATGTTGTCGCCAAAAGCGTACGTCGTTCCCGCAGCGGCCTGAAAGACCCGAACCGGCCTATGGGCTGTTTCATCTTTATTGGTCCTTCCGGTGTGGGTAAGACGCTGCTGGCCCGTGCGTTGGCAGAATTTATGTTTGGCGATGAAGACGCCCTGATTCAGCTTGATATGTCAGAATACATGGAGAAACATAACGTATCGCGTCTGGTGGGGGCCCCGCCCGGCTACGTTGGCTATGAAGAGGGCGGTCAGTTGACCGAACGGATTCGCCGTCGACCATATGCCGTGGTCTTGCTGGATGAAATCGAAAAGGCCCATGCTGATGTCTTCAATATGATGCTACAGATCATGGAAGAAGGCCGTTTGACGGACAGCTTCGGTCGTCATGTCGATTTCCGCAATACGATCCTGATTATGACCAGTAACATCGGGGCTGATTTGATCAAAAATCAGGCGGGTTTTGGTTTCGGCAAACGTACCGTAGAAGCCAATTATGAGAAAATGAAGGACATGCTGCATAAAGAAGTCGAACGTCATTTCCGTCCCGAGTTCCTCAACCGGCTGGATGACCTGATTGTCTTCAAGTCGCTGACCAGGGAAGATCTCGAAACCATCGTCGATTACGAATTGCGGAAGGTTTACAAACGTCTGGGCGATCAGGGACTGCATCTGGACCTGTCTGCTGACGCGCGTGAATTCCTCATCGATAAGGGATACGATCCCGAGTTCGGCGCCCGGCCGCTGCGGCGTGCGATCGAACGCTATATCGAGGATTCCTTGAGTGAAGATATCCTGCGCGGCACCTTTAAAGATAAAAATCTCATCAAAGTGACTCGAAACGGCGATAAGCTGAGTTTTGAGGGAGTTGAAGATGCAGATTCCGCTTCCGATGAAAGCGAAGATGAGCCGGCAGAGGTTTCGCATACCACCTGATTTTTCAACAGGCTGATGTTAAAATCACATTTGTCGCTGAATGCCAGGGGAGTTCGTTATCGGACTTCCCTGTTTTTTTGCGCACATTTGCCAAGAGTAAACGTTGTATGGTAAGTTCCCATAATATAATCGCCGGACCATAAAATTGATACAATCGTTAAATTTATCCTACTTAACAGAAAATTGGAAGTTAAGTTGCGTTTTTGACCGGTTCTGGTTTGCCTTTTATCACTGTAAATTTTAAACTATAATTGTCAATAAGAGATTAGACAATCAACTTTATAAAAAACTGTGACAACAGTTAGCTTTCACAAGTAATTGTTTATTCTGCCCTGGATTGGGGTTCTGGTCTGGCTGCCTCCTACAGACCGGGACCCCACGTTTTTTATACTCGTTCCGATTGAAAATACCCACTTGTCAGAACGTCATTATCTGCGGATAAAAAGCCTCCGCCCGGCCCTGACAGAACCCTCTACCCGTTTGGGTATGTTACCCGCTGATTTCGGCGAGCCATTTTCTTGCAGCCAGATGGTACGCTCGGTTCAGCTCGTAATCATCACGCTGCATTCACGAATCAAGCGGTCCGTTGATTGTGGTTGTTTCACCATGAGCGGGCAGGGTAAACGTCTCGTAGCGGTCCATATCCCAGTTCCAGTAGCGCCAGGCCAACGAGGCGTCTTCCAGCGGCGTAATGAAATGAAAATGTGCTTCTATCGGATGTCCTTCTTCGTTAACTTCTGCAATCTCGATGGTCATACGCGGCAGGGAAAAAATGTCCCCTTTTTTCATGGGTAAATCTTCCGCGCGGACGACACCGTCGAAATGTTTGTAAAAATAGATCGGGTGCAGCAGTACGTCTTTGGTCTGGTCGCAGGTGAGCAATGTCCCTGAGAGAGCCCGCATTGAGACGGTTTTCTCATTCGTTCGCGTAAGCTGGAAACCGGTAAAGCCCGGGGCGAGAATCCGCACGGCCTGGGGCAGGTCATGGCCCTGGTTGCCGGCAATAAAGGGCATCAAAGCGAAAAAGTGAGGACTGGGAGCATTGATGATAACCAGATCTTTACCCAGAACCGGATGTTCCGGTTCAAAGGGCAGCGTCGTATTGATTTTATTCATGGCCAGATTCAGCAGAACGGAGTTTTTAATACGGCCGCCAATAGCCCCAACGATATGGATAAAAAGAAACAGACCGCAGAGTATGTATGCGGAGATCCTGCGGAATCGGGTGGTGATCACCCAGTCTTTCTTCTCGATTACCGCCGCTATGAACATCGCCGTCAGCCCCATCGCTCCAATGCTTACGAAATACAGGTTCCGGTTCATCGGGCTGGAGGCGCATATCGGCAACAGAGCGAATAGCATACCGACCGTCCAGAATCGGGCGATATGCTGCCGGCGAATCAGCGGCCAGATGATATAACCGGCAGTACAGAGAAAAGCCATGGAAACGAACCAGTTAATTATTTTAGCGTTCCGTGAGAGCAGAATATGCAGTTCCGCCGGCTGCCAGCCGAACTGGCCCATCAGCATGATGGGGGCGTGTTTGAACGTATTGATAAGATAGCGGCCCGGCTCGCGACCGGGGTCGCAGTAAAAATCGCTGCCGAAAGTACCATAACCCAGATGATTGTACACCCCGCGCCATATCAATATAATGGCAACATATGGCAGCAGATGAAGCAGCCGATACTGCCATTTTCCTTGCGTGATTGTGACTTCGTAAGCGAACAGGTACGCGCAGGCGGCAATGCCGGCCTCAGCGGAAAAAACAGATAACAATAACGCCGCGGGAGCGGCAAAGGCAGCCCAGAGCGCCTTTTGCTGTCGCCAGTGATGATGAGCGAACAGACATATCAGAGCGAAGGTCAGAGCCAGCAGGGCGTTTCGATTTGCGATATAAACCGCCGGGTAAAAAAAACTGTCGTCGATTGCGTACAAAAGTGCCGCCAGCGAGGCGATCCAGGCGGGAATCATTAATTTCCGGTAAAACAGAGCCGCCAGAATGATGGCGCACGCAAACCACAGCAGATTATGAGCATGCATCAAGAGAGGATTGTCGGGAAACAGATTATAATCCAGCCAGTGAGTGAAGCCGGTTATTGGCCGCCAGAACGATATTCGCAATCCTTCGTAGGTCCACCAGGGCACATATCCCGACTGTTTCAGCTGGGTAAGATTGACATCGGGCCGGATAAAGGAAAACAAGTCAAAAAGGGCTGTTTCCATCTCTCCCGATTTCGGCGATGCCCAGCCGGAATTCAGTATTTCCTGACCGATCTGGTCGGAATCGACTAATTTATAACGATGAATCAGGTCGTCAAACATCAATCCCTGGTTAATATCCGGCAACATAATCCCAACCGCCAGTATCCCCATAAGAATCGGAAAATAAGGGGTCTTAAAAAAATGCTGAATATTGAGAAATATTGTTTTGAGTTTACCCTGCATTATCAGACGGCGCTTTCCATTGGGTTATTTGTGGACTTCCATAGCAAGTCCGATGTTTTGTCTGTTTGTTTATTACATTACACGTTTCAGATCAATTTGTGAATCATAACGTTATTAGACGGTTTTTTTAACAAAAATTTCTTAATTACTTATTTATATTGATTTAAATATTAATTTACCCTGGAGCCGGTTAAAATAACTCAGAAGTATTACCCAAAGGGTTGAAAGTTCCCGCCAGGGCCAACCTTAAGCGTTTTACCAACACATAGTTACGTTGGAATATAACGGAAAAAGTCAATCGGTATGAGCATAGATATGAGATAACAAATGAAAAAAAACTGATGAAAAATATATATAATATTATATACAATAATAATTTATGTGATTTTTTACCCTGCTGGAGTGTTTGGCCCGTCCATTGTCGGATTGCAGCAATCGTTCATTCGTATTTTATTATTGACGAAAAAATCATTTTCTGTAATGATAACAAGAGTTTAAATCACTCCTGATGAGGGTGACCCCAGACGATTGGGGCCGGGATGGGCGGTTGATGCCATCTTATTGCTATTAGATACGTTACAAATGAATTTGTCCGCTCCAAAAAAACGTAAATATATGCGGACAAAACACTTACCTCGATGTAGATCGGGAGCCCCCGCGGGCATCCTCATACCCTTTGGGTATAAACCCGCCGGAATGAATTACCCGGTTTGATGTTTAACCGGCGCACAATCCGAAAACCAGACATTAAGTTTCCCATATTTATAATAGGAGCAATAGAATGCCTGCAGCGAAATCCAGTAGTGATTCCAGTAGTGGCGCCATGATATTTGTGATTGGCGTGTTTGTTGTGCTGTTTCTGGCGGCGGCGGTCTTCGCTGTCATTATGTATCTGAACAATGAGGATTTGCGGACACGTGCCGCCGATGCGGAAAACAGACTGGGTGAGTTTGCTACCCGAAATCAGTTGCAGGAGGTGCAGCCAATGGTTCAGGGTGCCGGCACGGTACTGGGACAACTGAAAGCGGACATGCAGCAGATGGCGGCCTGGGTTGGCGGCGATCAGGTGGCGAATACAACGCTGCCCGAAACCAAGATCGCAGTTGAGAATCTCCTGGACCCATTGTATGAGAAAATCAGGGAAACGATGCCGAATGTGGAAAATGTCGATATGAGCATGGGGCTGGCCAATGTGGCGGAGATGCTCATCTCGGAAAAAAATAACTGGCAGGATTTGTATGAGTTCAAGGAAGAAGAAGTCAGTACACTCACGCAGAACATGCAGCAGCAGATCGCTCAGCGGGAAAGTGAATTTACCCGGTTGAATGAAAACCTGCAAAAAGCGGCCCAGAGTGCCGGCAAGTTTGAGCAGCAATATCAGGATACCATGTCGCAATCGACCCAAATGTATGAAACTCTGATTGAACGTTTCGATAAAGAAAAGGAAGCTCTGGAAAATACGATTGGGTCTTTGAATACGCAGATTGAGGAGATGAAGACCACGATCTCTCAGTATCAGTCGCGAATGGATGAGTTGGAGGCGGTGCTGCAGCAGGTGCGGCCGGCTCCCGATCAGGAAGTGATCGCCCTGGAACCGGATGGTTATGTGGTGTCGGTTAATCTGAAGGATAAACTGGCGTATATCAATCTGTCTCAAAATGACCATATCTATCGTGGTCTGACTTTTTCGGTGTACGACAGCTTCCAGAATATTCCCAAAGACGGCAAAGGCAAAGGGAAGCTGGAAGTAATTGAAATCATGGATACCATTTCGAAATGCCGGGTGACGGAATACGATATGACCAATCCGATTATGGAGAAAGATATTATCGCCAACCTGGTCTGGGATAAGGATAAGAAATTCAAGTTTTGCGTTGCCGGAGATTTTGACGTCGATCAGGACGGCAAGGTCGATCCGGAAGGCCGGGCGAAGATCAAACGCCTGATTAACATCTGGGGCGGCGAAGCGGTCGATTCACTCTCGGTTGATACCGATTTTCTGGTACTGGGCCAGCCTCCGGCGGTGCCCGCTAAACCCAGAGAAGAAGACATGAACCGCAATACGTTTGAAGCACGTGTGTATGAGGCGGCTGTCGAGATGCAGGAAACGTATGAACAGATTCGCCGTAATGGCGCCGCTCTGGGGGTACCGACGTTCAACACGACCCGTTTTTATCGCTTCATCGGCTATCGACCGGAGATGATTATCGACTAAGGGAGCCGCTGCAGAATAATCGCACCATTCGCTTATCTCTGCTGCCGTTAGTGCCAGAAGGCGGAAGCCCGCATATAACGTTCAACCTGTCAGGGCCTGTAGTTATTTCATCAGGCCCGGCGCTCGTGAGGTCTGGCGTTTACGCTGCGTTTCAGTCAGCAGGCGTTTGCGGATGCGGATGGCTTTAGGGCAGATCTCCACAAGCTCATCTTCCTGAATGTATTCCAGGCAGGCTTCCAGGCTCATTTTGCGGGCCGGCCGTACCCGGGCGGCATCATCCTTACCGGCAGCACGAATGTTGGTTAACTGTTTCGCTTTGGTCACATTGACCGTGATGTCATTTTCTTTGCAGTGTTCACCGACGACCTGCCCTTCATAAACCATATCTCCCGGCTCGACGAAGAAAATTCCCCGGTCGTACAGGGCATCCAGGGCGTAAGCCGTGACCTGGCCGGTGGCCGTGGCAATGATGACACCGGATTTACGCTGCGGAATGGAACCTCGCATCGGTTCATATTTTTCGAACGTATGGTGCATGATCGCCCGGCCCTGGGTGGCATTGAGCATACGGGCGTTCAGACCGAACAGGCCGCGGGCGGGTATCAGGAACTCCATGTGGATGAAATCGTTAGCCCCGCTTTTGGTGTCCATTTTGATCATTTCGCTGCGACGGTCTCCCATCAGGCTCATAACCGCGTTCTGACAGTCAACGGGGCAATCAACTGTCAACATTTCGATCGGTTCATGGCGAATGCCGTCCATTTCCCGAATAATGACATTTGGTTTACCGACCGCCAGTTCAAATTCCTCGCGGCGCATGTTTTCCAGCAGAATACCCAGGTGCATCAAGCCGCGCCCGGACACCTCAAATTCTTCAGCTGTCTGCCCGGGATCCACGCGCAGGGCGACATCTTTCTGCAGTTCTTTGTCCAGCCGGTTGCGGATATGACGGCTGGTGACATATTTGCCTTCCTGACCTGCGAAAGGGCTGTCATTGACACGGAAGGTCATGGTCATGGTCGGTTCATCGATTGCGATGACGGCCAGCGGTGACGGTTCATCGGCGCAGGCGATGGTGTCTCCTATATCTATCGGATCAAGTCCGGTAATCGCACAAATATCGCCCGCTTGAACGAAAGGAACCTGTTTGCGGCCCAGGCCGTGGAATTGATGAATGTGAAGAACTTTTTGCCGGGTATGGCGGCCATTCCGGTCGATCAAGGTGACCAGCTGACTCTCATCAATCCGCCCGGCAAAAACACGACCGATGCCAATCTGGCCGACATAATCGGAGTATTCCAGATTGGTCACCAGCATCTGTAATGGGGCATTCGGTTTAACCTGTGGCGGGGGCACATGCTCGATGATCGCCTTGAAAATAGCCTTCATGTTTCCGGGATTGTCGTTCAAGTCTCTTGCGGCCCAGCCCTCTTTGGCGGAGGTGTAAAAATAAGGGAAATCCAGAGCGTTCGGATTGGCGTCCAACTGAACCAGCAGATCGAACACCTCATTAACGACATCATCAGGCCGGCTGTTGGGGCGATCGACCTTGTTGATGATGACTATGGGTTTGAGATGATGATTCAGCGCCTTGTTGAGAACAAACCGGGTCTGCGGCATCGGACCTTCAAAGGCATCAACCAGCAGCAGAACGCCATCGGCCATCTTCAAAACGCGTTCCACCTCGCCGCCAAAATCCGCGTGGCCCGGCGTGTCAATCAGATTGATCTTGTATTCGTCGCCATTTTCATCAATGTAATCAATCGCACAGTTTTTACTGAGAATAGTAATTCCCCGCTCTCGCTCCAGCGGATTGGAATCCATAATCAGGCCGTGCTGGCCGCCAGCCAGTTTATCCAGATCTTCCTGCCGGAACATGCCGGATTGATATAAAAGCTGATCCACCAGTGTTGTTTTGCCATGATCGACATGGGCGATTATCGCCACGTTACGTATAAAATCCTGATACATATATCCTTCCAGGTAATTGCCGGTTCGGAGGGCACGTCTTTTAAGTATTCTTTATTTAGCCGTTCTCCACCGTCCCAAATCATATAATCAAAAAAGACCCTCTGAGCTGACTCAAAGGGTCTTAAATAACGCTTCTACCCGGCCGGCAGGGCCGACTGGTTAATCACAACGCTTACTTATCCTGAATATTATACCATATTGTCATCATTAAAATAGTTAAAATTGTGTTCAGGTCACAAAAACTATCTTCGAAGGTTTATTTTCATAACTTATTGTTATGTAATCGTTAATGTCTATTTCGGCTCTGCCTTGCGATACCGGTTAACAATCAGTTTAGCAGATACCCACGGACATCATCCAGGGCATATCGCAAGATCCAGGCTTTATCGCGTTCACTATGGACGCTTTTAATGCTCTCTAAGCCTTTTTCCAGCCGCATCCGTGAACGATTATCGGCGTTAACGGCTTCGGTTTCCAGCAATGAGCGGATCGCCACCTCATAAATCGCGGCACAAGCCGCCTCGTTCCCTGAATTAAACAGGTCAACACCCCGGTCTATGGCCAGTTCAATAATTTCCAGGGCCTTTTCTTTCGGTCCTAACTGTTTCACCGGCGGCATTAGCACCTTTTCGATCACATGGATCACGCCATCTGTCGCTTTGATATCTGTCACGGCAATATTAATACCATTAACAGTATATATTCCTGCTGTTTCAACATTCACAGTCTGTTCCTGAAGCGTGACTGGTTGAATTCTGTTGAGGGTGATTTTCGCGCCTACGACATGATATTTCAGTATGTCCTGTAATTGACTTCGATTCGCCGGCTGTAACAGGCTGCGAAGTGTTCCAGCGGGAAGCTTTCCGAAAGCTTTGTCAGTTGGAGCGAATAGGGTAATGGGTTTTTCAATATCAGTTAATGCCTGTTCAAGATTAGCTGTCTTCAGAGCCTGCAGCAATGTATTGAACTGGCCGGCAACTTCAGCGGTTTCCAGGATATCTTTGGGCAGCAACACCGTATCAATAACGTGTATTATGCCATTTGAAGCGTTGATGTCCGTTTTGAGGACCGTAGCCCGATCCAGCTTCACCTGTCCATCGTTGCTGGAAACCAGGATGCTGGTCCCCTGCAATGCATCAAGATATGAACTGCTGACTACTTGTGAAGCAGGAACACGGCCCGGTACGACATGAAATGTCAGGATATCTATGAGTTTGTTTTTGTTTTCCGGTTTGAGTAGATCATTCAGGGTTGATCCCGGTAATTTTGCAAAAGCATCGTCATTTGGGGCGAATACCGTAAAGGGACCATCACCTTTGAGCGTATCTACCAGGCCGGCGGCCTGAACCGCTTTCACCAGTGTCTCGAAATTGCCGGCGGCTACTGCGGTATCAACGATATCCTTCCCGGTTGTCTGGCCCCGGATGGACATCGGAAGTAACACACAGCCGCATACGGTGAGTAAGGTTAAAGTTTTTGTTGTTGTTTTCATAATATTCTCCTTATTCAATTAAGGTTAATTGTTTTACTTTTGAAATATTGTAGGATTGAAATGAAAAGGACGCGGCGTTATTTTTTTGGAAAAGAAATATATATTTAGAAATATTCATCGCTTTGAGAAATGATAAAAGCAGTAATTGTAAATGGTTACACTTGTTTTTGGATGTAATCCCTTCAGGGAGCATCTTACAGAATAACCTTAAAAAATATGGTTATAGATGCCGATATTACGTAGTTTTGTTTGAATACTTCAGGAAAGGCTGCGTCGGCGGAGTTGACCGCAGGCGGCGTCGATTTCAATGCCTTGAGACCGGCGGAGGTGGACGTTCACCCCGCGGGTTTGCAGGCGGGAAATGAAGGCCTCAACCTTTTCGGGTTTCGCGGGACGAAATCCCGTCTCCGCGACGGCATTGTAAATGATGAGGTTGACATTGCAGCGGGTGCGATGGACCAAGTCGGCAAGCTGGTCGGCCTGCCGCGGTTCGTCGTTTATACCGTCCAGCAGGATGTATTCCAGGGTGACTTCCCGGTGGGTTTTTTCGTAATAGTCGTTAATGGCGATGAAGATGTCGTCGATAGAGATATTGTTTGCCCATGGGATGATCTGCCGGCGAAGGGTGTCATTTGGTGCGTGCAGGCTGACGGCCAGCGTAATCTGGAGCGGCTCATCCGCAAGACGTCGTATTTGGTCCGGCAGACCAATGGTGCTGAGCGTGATATGCCGGGCCCCGATACCCAGGCCCCAGTCGGCGTTGATGATGCGGATGGCCTTGAGGGTGGCGTCATAGTTGGCCAGTGGTTCGCCCATGCCCATGATGACGACATTACTAAGCCGTTCGTTTGGCGACAGTTCCTCGCATGCCCGGAGAACCTGTTCAACAATTTCACCGGTCGTGAGATCGCGTTCGAGGCCCGTCAAACCCGAGGCGCAATAGCTGCACTGGACAGGACAGCCCACCTGGGTGGACACACAGACCGTATGGCGATTACGGGCATGCATCAGGACGGTTTCCGTCAAGCTGTCATCCGGCCATTGCAGTAGCAGTTTGATTGTACCATCGGGAGATTCCTGGCGACGTTTACGTGTGCCCGCCCGCAGAACGAACGTTGCTGACAGCTTCTCATGCAGCGGTTTACCCACATTACTCATCTGGGAAAAATCCGTTACTTCATGTTTGTAAATCCATTGCAGAATCTGCCCGGCACGAAATGTCGGCTGCGCGTTTTCGTTGAGCCAGTCGAGAAGTTCAGTTTGTTCGAAATTTAGTATTGATTGCATATGATATTAAAAAATCGCTTTTCAGCGGTGTAACTCAATCTTGAGTTTCGCATTTTTTTGTGAGCGTTTAGGCGTTTCGCGGGGCCTTTTTAGTCTTTTCCTGAAATGTTATCACATAAAAAATTGCGAAATCGCACTCAATGTATTTTGATTAAACGGAAAGAGCGTATGGATTTCAGCATGTTGCCGCGGAAGTTATTGCGGGCAGGCGGAAAGTATCCTTCACTGACGCTGCCGACGTCTTCAATGGTATAGAAAGCGTTAGGGTTGTGCATTTTGACCAGGTTGATCAGGTGCCGCAGTTCATGTCGAGGGACAACGGTAAACAGAACGCTGACGGGGCCCTGGTATCCCCGGGCATCTACGACCGTAATGCCGAAATTTTCGTTGTTGAGTATTCTGGTTAGTTCGTCCGCCTGCTTTTGCGTGACAATACGCACCATCACCCAGCCGAGCGAGAGTTTATCCGCCAGGTAAATGCCGCACCAGGTCCCCAGACTGAAACCGAAAGCGTAGGCCAGAAAACAGACAGGATTGGACAGGTTGATCATGATCTGGCGGATGGCCAGCAGCCAGATCGTAATTTCAAAAAAACCGACCAGGGTGGCAAAAAAACGATATCCCTTAGAAATGAATATCACCCGGACGGTCCCCAGGCTGACATCGAAAATACGGGCCAGAAATATCAGAAACGGGATAATGACCCAGGTATATAGTGATGAATCGACGGTGGCAAGCAGCATATTTTGACTCCTCTTATTGCGCGGTTATAATTCGAATAATGTGCCGTAAAGTTTGAGTTGTTCCGGCAGGCCGGTACGGGCCGACAGGTAGGCCGCTTCGATGATCGCGATGTTGGGCAGATGCTCTCGGGCCGGGCTGATCGGTTTGACTTCAGGATCGATCAGGCTGTTGCCGAAATGGCGGATCTGCTGGCTGACCAGCCACGATTCATCGACATGAAAATACTGCTCTTCGAGCAGCCGTCCCTCCCGGTCGAAGTGACGGAATATATTGCTGCCGGCTTCGATGGTTCCTTCAATACCGTAATAGCACAAATGTTCTTCTCGCGGACCGTTCGACCAGGAACAGAGAATCGTTCCCATGGCGCCATCGGCGAAACTCAGGCTCATCGTCGCCGTGTCCTCGGTGCGCGAAGGGGGCAGATTGCGCTTACTGCAAAAAGCGGATGTCAGGCAATAGATCTTCTCCGGGATGCCCAGCGTCCAGACGATCTGGTCGATCAAATGATAGGCAGATTCCTGGAGGATGCCGCCGCCGGCGAGAACCGGATCGCCGCGCCAGGAAAGATTCTCCCAGTCTTCCTCGAAATTATAGAAACATTCCCCTTTTACGAGAAATACCTTGCCGATCTTGTTTTCTTTAACCAGTCGGTGAGCGTAGAGATAGCCGGGAGCGAAACGACGCTGAGCGGCGATGGAAAGCGTGCCGCCGGTTTTTTCGACCAGCTCCACGGATCGCATGGCTTCCGGCAGGGTGCGGGCCAGCGGGGTTTCCTTGAAGATGCGAATACCCTTTTTCGCGGCCAGATGTATACAGTCGCCGCAAAGAAACGTCGGCAACGTCAGGAACAGGGCGTCAAGCTTCTCCTGAACGATAACGCGGCGGTAATCGTCATACGCCTCTGCCCCATAACGCAGGGCGAAATTCTTGGCTCGTTCCATGTTCTGGTCGGCAATCGCCCGGAGGGAAAAGTGTTCGTTCTGATTCAGCCCTTCCAGATACTTGGCGCCGTAGCCGCCGATACCGATGATGCCGGCTTGTAATTTTTCCATACAATAGGTCCTGATCCGGGTAAACCGGAATTTAACGCAGGCATCATGCCTGCATCATGTTAACGCGCAATTGAATATTAAGAATGTAATAGCATAAAAAAACCCCCAAACCAAGTTAAAACCGGCCTGGGGGTCTCGTGTTTTTCAGAAAAATTTAATACCGGTAATGTTCCGGTTTGTAGGGGCCGTCAACCGGATAGCCGAGATAGGCGGCCTGTTCCGGCGTCATGCGGGTCAGTTTGACGCCAAGCTGTTCGAGGTGCAGCCGGGCGACTTCCTCGTCCAGCTTCTTCGGAAGCGTGTAAACACCGGTTTCATAAGATTTCGTCCACAAATCGATTTGAGCCAATGTCTGGTTGGAGAAGGAATTGCTCATGACGAAGGAGGGGTGGCCGGTTGCGCAACCAAGGTTCACCAGTCGGCCTTCCGCCAGGACGTAAATGTTATGGCCGTCCGGGAAAGTGTATTTATGAACCTGCGGCTTGATTTCATCTTTCTGGATGCCGGGCACTTGTTCCAGCTTTTCCATCTGGATTTCATTGTCAAAGTGGCCGATGTTGCAGACGATCGCTTCGCTCTTCATCTGCGACATGTGTTCAACCGTGATGACGTCTTTGTTACCCGTTGAGGTGACAAAGAGATTGCCTTCCTTGACAGCCTCTTCCATCGTCGTTACTTCATAGCCTTCCATGGCGGCCTGCAGGGCACAGATCGGATCGATTTCCGTAATCAGCACCCGGGCGCCGTAAGATTTCATGGAATGGGCGCAGCCTTTGCCCACATCGCCATAACCCAGTACGACAACGACCTTGCCTGCTACCATGACATCCGTAGCCCGTTTGATGCCGTCGGCCAGCGATTCCCGGCAGCCGTAAAGGTTGTCAAATTTAGATTTGGTGACCGAATCGTTGACATTGATGGCAGGGAACAGCAGGGAACCTGTTTTCTGCATCTGGTAGAGACGATGCACACCGGTGGTTGTCTCTTCAGAAACGCCTTTTATGTCGTTCGCGATGCGGTGCCATTTTTGCTTGTCTTCCACATGAATCTTTTTCAGCAGGGTAATAAGTTCTTTTTCTTCTCTGCTGCCCGGTTCTCTTTCCAGGATCGAAGGATCGTTTTCCGCTTCATAGCCGTGATGAACCATTAAGGTGGCGTCGCCGCCGTCATCGACGATCAGGGTCGGGCCATGACCGCCAGCGAAACTCAATGCCTGATAGCAGCACCACCAGTATTCTTCCAGCGTTTCGCCTTTCCACGCAAAAACCGGGACACCGGCTTTGGCGATGGCCGCCGCGGCGTGATCCTGCGTGGAGAAAATATTACAGGAGGCCCAGCGAACCTCGGCCCCAAGTTCCACCAGCGTTTCGATTAATACCGCCGTCTGGATTGTCATGTGCAGGGAGCCGGTAATGCGGGCGCCTTTGAGCGGTTTATCGACCGCATATTTCCGGCGAATAGCCATCAAACCCGGCATTTCATGCTCAGCGATTTCGATCTCTTTGCGTCCCCAATCAGCCAGACTGAGATCCGCTACCTTATAGTCGGGCTTGTTTACATCTTCTTTTACTTTTACTTCACTGCTAACGCTTGTCATACACTACCTCACTTAATATATCTCAAAATACCAATTATACTCGTTACGTTTTTAAATGTCCCGTTTTGTCAGAACATTATTATGTGCGGATAAAAAGCTTACCCCCCGGCCCTGCCAGGAGCTTACTACCCGATTGGGTATTACTCTTTGTTATTTTTGGGTTAACTGAATAAATGGCTAGAATAGGAAAACTAGTAAATTTCATTCCCTTGTTCTCGTTTATAAAGGATCTGCCGAGTCCCGTCAAGGATAACATTGAAAACCTGGTCAATTATTACAGCCAATAGGCAAAAAAACACCCCATAACGCAATTAATAGGTATTTTTCTAAGGTTGGCATGAGGAGAAAATTAAATATAAAACCATGTATATTATTACATTATGGCATTTGGAGCGTCTGTTTTATATTTTCTTCAAAAGGTGGTTTTATTATCCCTTTTTCTGTAATAATCGCGTGAATATATGAATGGGGGGTGACATCGAAGGCTGGATTATACACTTTGCAGTTTTCCGGGGCGGAACGGCAATTCCATGGTGCGGCGACTTCGTCGCCTTGGCGTTCTTCAATGGGGATGTTCTTGCCCGTTTTCAGCGATAAATCGAACGTACTTGATGGTGCGGCGATATAAAATGGGATGTTATGCGCTTTTGCCAGAACGGCGACGCTGTATGTGCCGATTTTATTGGCGGCGTCGCCATTGGCCGCGATACGGTCGGCTCCGGTAATGACCAGGTTAATTTTGTTCAGGCTCATCAGATGGCCGGCCATATTATCGCAAATGAGTGTAACATCGATGCCGGCCTGCATAAGCTCCCAGGTCGTCAGCCGGGCTCCCTGAAGCAATGGGCGGGTCTCATCGGCAAAGACAGAGAATTTTTTACCTTGATCATGGGCGGTGTACATGAGTGCCAGGGCGGTGCCGTAATCAGCTGTGGCCAGCCCACCTGCATTACAATGAGTCAGGACCGTGTCGCCGTCTTTAATCAGTACCGCTCCATGTGCCCCAATAGCCCGGCACATGGCGGCATCTTCTTTGCGTATGGCATTGGCTTCCTGGAGCAGACGTTCTTTTATAATTAACGTGGACTGTCCATTGTAATTGAGTGCGGTTTTTTTCATACGTTCCAGCGCCCAGGAAAGATTTACCGCGGTAGGGCGGCTGCTCGCCAGATAATCACAGGATGCCTGTAAGTTGTCCAGAAGTTCGCAGGCGGGTGCATCATCAGCAACCTCTTGCATGGCCAGTATGACACCATATCCGGCAGCGATGCCAATCGCCGGGGCGCCGCGTATCTGAAGTTTCTTAATGGCCTCCCACATTGTCTTTTTGTCTTTTATGTCAATAACCCGGTACTCATTCGGTAATAATGTCTGATCGATCAGAGCGGCGTGTCCGTTTATATCGCCTGTCCAGGTAATCGTTGCAATTGCCATTGTGTGATCCGGTTGCATCTAAACTTAATATATACTATTAAAATAAAACAGTTTGCAGACATTCATTTTACACAATCCCGAATGTCATCTCTACTAAGAATTTTGATAACTTGCCCCGGATAAGCTGGAAGATCGCATTAAAAATACAAATGATGTAATTATCTGTGGATAATAAGCTTACACCCGGCCCTGCCTGGAGCTTGCTGCCCGATTGGGTTTATTTGTAAAAGACTGTTATGTGAATATATATCCATTAGATTGTATTTAAATGAAAAATTCGACTTATTGTAGTTTAGAGGCTACTATATAATGTGAAAAATATTTATACTTGTTCCGATTGAAAATCCCCGTTTTGTCCAAACGTAAAAATTTGCGGGCAAAGCCTTTACGACTGGCCTTGGCGGGAATTCTCATACCCTTTGGGTATAAATTCAACCATAATGGAGATTTTTTAACTATTTGTTGAACGGAAAGCAGGAGAATTTTATGGCGATTAGCTCAAATTTAGGGTTTCCACGTATCGGACTGCATCGTGAATTGAAGAAAGCAGTCGAGGGTTACTGGAAGGGTAATGTAAAAAGCGATGAATTGGATAAGGTGGCCAGGGAACTCCGGCAGCGACACTGGCAGCGACAGAAAGAAGCAGGCATTGACCATATATCCAGCAACGATTTTTCATATTACGATCAGGTTCTGGACATGATTGCCACGGTGGGCGCGGTACCGCAGCGTTATGGTTTTTCCGGCGGAACAATGGATCTGGAAACATATTTCGCCATGGCCCGCGGCAATGACAAAGTCACCGCCATGGAAATGACCAAGTGGTTTGATACGAATTATCATTATATTGTACCCGAATTTGAGCCGGGCCAGAAATTTTCTTTGGCCAGCACGAAAGTTCTCGATGAATATCAGGAAGCAAAGGAACTGGGGTTTCATACCCGGCCGGTTCTGATCGGGCCGATTACTTTTTTGATGCTGGGTAAAAGTAAAGATGAGAATTTTGATCCTCTGGATTTGCTGGAGGATCTTTTGGGTGTTTACGAAGAACTGTTGGGTAAACTGGCGCAGGCGGGTGCCAAATGGGTACAGATCGATGAGCCCATGCTGGTGACGCAATTGGGGCCTGAGGTTATGGAACATTACCCCCAGGCGTATGAGCGGTTGGTTAAGGCCGCGGGCGGGATGGAAATATGTCTGGCGACTTATTTCGGCGGTTTGTTGGATGCGTTGCCAATGGTGATGACGCTGCCGGTAGCCGCGGTGCATTTGGATCTGGTGCGGGCGCCGGGCCAGCTGGACAAAGCATTGACGCTTGTCAGCGATAATCAGATGCTCTCGCTGGGCGTTATTAATGGCCGGAATATCTGGAAGGCCGATCTGGAAGCGGTTCTGGATCTGATCGACAAAGCGGAAAAAACAATCGGTTCCGACCGGCTTCTTATCGCACCGTCGTGCTCGCTGCTGCATACGCCTATCGATCTGAGCGAAGAGAAGGATCTGCCCGAATACCTGTATCGTCGGCTGGCGTATGCCACGGATAAACTTAATGAAATTGCCGTTTTGACGCAGGCCGTTAATAAGGGGCGCGCAGCGGTTGCCCAAGAACTTCAGTTAAATAAAGACATGTTCGAAGAAATGGCTAAAAGCTCCTCTATCAATAATCCGGAAGTCAAAGATCGGCTGGCGGGCATTCATGAAGATATGTTCAGCCGGCCCAGTCCTTTCGCTCAGAGGAAAACTGCACAGCAGAATCATTTGCATCTGCCGCTGCTGCCGACCACCACCATTGGTTCGTTTCCGCAGACACCGGAGATTCGCAAAACCCGGGCGGCCTTTCGCAAAGGTGAGATCAATCTGAATGCTTATGAGGATTTCCTCCGGGAAGAAATAAAAAAGACCATCAGGGAACAGGAAGATTTGGGGCTGGATGTGCTCGTTCACGGCGAGGCCGAACGAACGGATATGGTGGAATATTTCGGTCAGCAGTTGCAGGGTTTTGCCTTTACGCGTAACGGCTGGGTGCAGAGTTACGGCAGCCGCTGCGTGAAGCCGCCGATTATTTTTGGCGATGTCTCGCGCCCCGAGCCGATGACCGTCCGCTGGAGCAAATATGCCCAGTCCGTCAGCAGCAAGCCGATGAAGGGGATGCTGACCGGTCCGATTACCATTCTGCAATGGTCCTTTGTACGGGAAGATCAGCCCCGACAAGAGACCGCTTATCAGATTGCTTTAGCGATTCGCGATGAAGTCGTCGATCTGGAAGCGGCAGGAATCGATATCATTCAGATTGACGAACCGGCCTTGCGGGAAGGACTGCCCTTGCATAAGGACGAGTGGGCGGAATATCTGGACTGGGCGGTGAAGGCTTTCCGGCTGGCCACCAGTTGTGCGAAAGATCAAACCCAGATTCATACCCACATGTGCTATTCGGAGTTTAACGAGATTATCGATTCGATTGCGGCACTGGATGCCGATGTGATTTCGATCGAGGCCTCGCGCTCAGGAGCAGAGCTGCTGGGGGCGTTTGTCGATTTTAATTATCCCAATGACATTGGCCCGGGCGTTTATGATATTCACAGCCCGCGTGTACCCGATACCGAAGAAATGATAAAACTGATTCATGAGATGCTCGACGTTCTAAAGGAAGAGCAGCTCTGGGTGAATCCTGATTGTGGTCTGAAAACCCGCGGCTGGCCTGAAACCCGCTCGGCCCTGAAAAACATGGTTGCCGCCGCCAAACAGGTCCGGGAGAAAATTGCGGTGTGAATCCGGGCGGTTTGTCAGGCATCGCCTGATACCCGAATCCAGTGTAAAACCCCGGGATTCCCGATTGGGTATTATCATCGCATGAACCGTTACCGGGTTTTTAATAATATGGGTTGATTATTCTCCGGAATATCGTTAATATCCAAAGTTCGTACCAGAATGTCCCCGTAGCTCAATTGGATAGAGCGTTGGCCTCCGGAGCCAAAGGTTGCAGGTTCGAATCCTGCCGGGGATATTTTTAAGGGTGCATCTAATAATGGCTTTTGAGGCGAAAGCGAAGATTTTTTTCGCCTGACAAGAAATGCAAAACCGGGCATATGGGTGACTATTCACGGTTTTTCATGACGAAGGCCAGAGGGAAAAAAGATCGCTTGCTGCCCAAAATGAATTTTTAGAGGTGCCTTAAGTCATTTCTATTAAACAGCTTAAGGAATTCATTGCTGTTGCCAAGATGCTAATTTACTCAAAGTGGGTCATTTTGGGGTCAGTCGGGTTGAATCTCAGGTTTTTAAAATAGCGTTATATGGCAAAATGTTTAATCGAGGTGTTTTTTTAGAAAAGTTGTAAATGCTTGTATATCAAAGACTTATAGCTACTTCAAAGACATTGTATTAAACACGTTTGCTTGAGATCTTTTACATTTTCATAACCTTTTAGTGCAGAAGCCAAAGGTTGTAACAATAAATCATGTGTATAGCTTTATCCACATAATCATCAATTACTATTTGGGGCCAGTTTTTCGCATCTTTCTTGATTTATCTATTGATAGTGTCACGAAAAATGATATAATATTTGTGACATTAAACTCAGGCAAGGTCATGAGCAATATTCGAGAACAAATAGAAAAACGGATTGAAAGTGCAGGGCGAGGGTTTGTTTTTACCCGCAAAGATTTTCAGGATATCACCTCTTCAGGATCAACTGGACAAATACTTTCCCGATTAGTCAAGGAAGGTATGATCCGACGTATTGGACGGGGATTGTTTGATTATCCCAAAGTAAATCCAGCACTTGGCGGGGAACTTAGCCCCGATATAAATCTCGCAGCGAAAGCCATCGCCAGAAAGTTTAGGTGGACGATTCTTCCGTTTGGGAATTTAGCCGCAAATCGCTTAGGCCTGTCTCAGCAGGTTCCGGCGAAGAATGTTTACTTATCGAACGGCCCCACAAAACAAATCAAGGTTGGTAACAGAACCATCCATTTTAAGCATGCTCGCCCAAAGGAAATCTATGCTGACAGTGAAATTTCCGGGTTGGTTGTTCAGGCACTCAGATATATAGGCAAGGATCATGTGAACGAAGATGTTGTCGCACATTTAAAGAAGAACTTGTCCCATGAAAAGAAAAAAGAACTTCTGGAACATATTCACTATAGTGCCGAGTGGATTTATGAAATTGTACAACGAATAGC
>CAYZXY010000027.1:0-39599 GCA_964482555.1 uncultured Pirellulales bacterium | reverse complement strand
TAAAATGAATCCCACTGCCGTAACCAATACTCCACCCGAACTCGAACCCGCAGTGGTTTACTTAAAGTAGTTTAACCAGAATTATTAAGCATTTAGAATCGCTTGACTTTTGCACTCTATTATAATGCTTTGGCGTACAGTTGGGCCTTATCCGTTAATTAATGAAAACCCAAAAAAAATGTGAAATCGCACAACATAAACAACCATTGAATATACCAATATTCTTGTTTCAGTGAAAATCTGTTTAATCAAAGTCATCAGTGTTCTATTTCTTTTCGTTACGGCTTGTCCAAACTGAGTATCACATAGAATGATACGCAATCAATAAAACTGTCAGATAATAATTTTTGTTTACGGTAGGGGGGGAGGATAACAGGGTGCAATATCAATAATAAATAGATAAGTAATATCTATTTATGAATCATACCCAATATGAGGGACACTTATATGCTTGCCGCGATACGATACTCGTTCCGATGGAATATCCCCGTTTTGTCCATACATAACTATGTGCGGGAAAAGCCTGTACGACTGGCCCTGACGGGAATTCTCTTACCCTTTGGGTATAATCTCGCTTTGAGTGATCTCTTATTAACAGACCGCATCTTCTTGACTCTTTCCATAACCTCATACATCGTCCACATCTATATGAATCATGTTATCGACCTGCCGGTTTTTGCCGGCCCGAAAGATTTTCCAGGCCCAACTGAAACACGCAAAGGCCGCCGCAAAAAACAGGAGGGCGACAAAATACGCCAGCACTTCCGGAAACATGATAATCAGAATGCCGATGCCGATAAAAAAGAAGGCGAGCACGACCAGCATTTTGGCGGCATTCGTCGTCATGGACGTAAAAGGGGACGAACCATATCGATAATCGCTGTCGTTCAAAAATAGGTGTCGAAATATACGCATGGCAATGCTCCTTCCCATTCGATAAAAAAGAAGGGCGCCATATATAGACGCCCTATACTCTCATAACCATATTCAATTGATTGGAGGTTTCTCCGCAAATCTTGCTTTTAATACATTCCGCCGCCCGGCATAGCGGGGGCCGCCTCTTTCTTCTCGGGAATTTCTGAGACCACGGCCTCGGTTGTGAGCAGCAGACCTGCTATCGAAGCACCATGCTGCAACGCGGTACGTTCGACTTTCGTCGGAACTATGACGCCGAATTCTACCATGTCGCCATATTTTTCCCGCATAATATCATAGCCGAAGTTGACGTTGCCCTCATCGCTGTCCAGAATTTTCTGCACGACGATCGAGCCGTCAAGGCCTGCGTTCTGTGCCAGTTGTTTCGCCGGTGAAAACAAAGCCCGACGGATAATATCTATACCGACCTTTTCGTCACCTGTGCCTTTGAGTTTTTCCAACGCGACCGCCGCCCGGACCATTGCAGTACCGCCGCCCGGCAAAACACCTTCTTCCACCGCCGCCCGGCAGGCGTGCAGCGCGTCTTCAACACGTGCCTTCTTTTCCTTCATCTCGGCTTCCGTGGCAGCCCCGACATTAATCTGAGCGACACCTCCGGCTAGTTTGGCCAGACGCTCCTGCAGCTTCTCTTTATCATAGTCGCTGGTGGTCAGATCGATTTCATTCTTGATCTGGGTTATACGAGCGGTAATATCTTCCGTCGAACCAGCGCCCTCGATAATGGTTGTGGTTTCCTTATCGATAACAATCTTCTTGGCCTGTCCCAGATCGGTGATATCAATACTGTCAAGCTGGATGCCCAGATCTTCCGAAATAGCCTGCCCTCCGGACAAAATCGCGATGTCCTGCAGCATGGCCTTACGGCGATCACCAAAGCCCGGAGCCTTAACCGCCGCACATTGCAATGTGCCCCGCAGTTTGTTGACGACCAGCGTCGCCAGGGATTCCCCTTCAACATCTTCTGCGATTATTAGAAGGGGCCTACCAGATTGAGCGATCTTCTCCAGCAGCGGCACGATATCCTTAATATTGGAAATCTTCTTTTCGTTAATGAGAATGAAGGGTTTTTCCAGCTCGACATTCATATTTTCCGGCTTATTGACGAAATGCGGCGACAAATACCCCTTGTCAAACTGCATCCCTTCAACGAGCTCGACGGTCGTTTCCAGCGTTTTGCCTTCTTCAATAGTGATAACGCCGTCTTTACCAACCTTATCCATTGCCTGGGCAATCATTTTCCCGATTTCTGCATCCTGATTCGCCGCGCACGTTCCTACCTGGGCGATCTGCTTGCTCGAATCGATGGAAAGACTCATTTCCTTGAACTTATCTACCACTGCGGCAACGGCTTTTTCTATTCCACGCTTGAGTTCGGACGGCTTTGCTCCCGCGACAACGTTCTTCAAGCCTTCCTCGAAGATCGCTTCCGCCATAACTGTAGCCGTGGTTGTACCATCTCCGGCGGCGTTAGACGTCTTCGATGCCACTTCCTTAACCATCTGTGCGCCGATATTCTCGCATGCGTCTTCCAGCTCAATTTCCTTGGCCACAGTAACGCCGTCTTTGGTAACGGTAGGGGAGCCATAGGATTTTTCAATGACGACATTTCGACCAGCTGGGCCCAGCGTCACCTTTACTGCCTTGGCCAGCTTACGAACGCCTTCCCGGATAGCTTGGCGGGCTTCGTTGTCAAATATGATTTTTTTTGCTGCCATAATGTATTACTCTCCTTATCTCTTGATGACTAACATCATTTATTTCAGTAACTTACGTTAAATTAACCTATTACGGCCATAATATCGGACTCTTCCATAATCAGATATTCCTGACCATCAACTTTGATTTCGGTCCCACCGTATGACGTGAACAAAACAAGGTCGCCCACGGCAACCTGAAATGCGCTGCGCGTGCCGTCTTTCATCAATTTGCCGTCGCCCAGAGCGATAATTTCGCCGCGACGAGGCTTTTCCTTCGCCGATTCAGGTAAAACAATTCCACCTTTGGTGGTGCTTTCAGCTTCTGTACGTTTGATCAGGACTTTGTCGCCTAAAGGTTTGATCCCAGGTTTCATACCTTCATTACTCCTTTCGAATAAAGATATATGGTTATAATACCAATTGCCTATTCTCTAATTATGATTACATAAATACTTTAGAGATTAACTATCAATATAAAAATTGATGGAATAAAACTTGGTGAACAGCCGCTTCAACTGCCCCGTAAGAATGGTCATATCGACCGGCTTGGCGACCACGGAAAAAACATCCAGATTCAAGGCTTCGGTCAGAAATGTCCTGTCGATATGGCTCGCCAGCATAATACAGGGAAGCAATTTATCATGCTTTCGGATGATTTTCATGGTGTGCATTCCCGAAAGATCATCAAAACTCTCATCCAGAATGGCCAGATGAATCTGATTTTTGATAATAATCCTTACCATTTCGCTGGATGAATTGGCTACAAGGGCGTTTATGCTGCGGGGACGAAAAATCTTTTCCACCGCCTCCGGCCACGGCCAATCAGCATTGCCGATCAGAATATTAACTTGATCAGGTTGTGTGAGCCTGTATGCCATTCTTAATTCCATTTTCGCTAAAATACAATACACTTAAACTAAATCATTCAATCAGCAAGCAAATATCGTGCCGTATCAGGTTGGCTGTAACAAGACATAGCGGTATCAAGAACAGGAACATACGTAACTGTATTAAATACAAAATATTACATAATATATAGCACCATGTTGGCTTATAGTTTTTTCATAACTTTTCTTGTCTCATCGTCTCGAAGAACAAAATTTCATTTATACCCGCTGTCAGAGTCGAAAAACAGGTTGTCAACACTGCCATGCTGACAGGACAAAACGCTTAAGGCAAACAATCCAAAATCAAACGTAATTAAATTTAAAACATCCCACATCCTGCCTGACACATTTCCCCCGGACCTGCCGGAAAACGTCACGCCCTATAAAACATTATTCTGATTGTGATAAATGTAACGCGGTCATCTTGGCCGTAAAATCTAACTTTTTTCTACGAGGATTCGTCTCAAAGTCTATGTCATAGTCTCCACGCCCATGATACAATCTCAATAGCCGATAAAACGTAACCATGCTGATAAATACATACGCCCGGTCCGGCCTGGAGCTTGCGGCCTGATTGGGTATAAAAACCGCGTAAACACTTACAATAAAACAAATTAAACGTGCCGACAGCGAAAAAGAAATCATAACATTCATGGCTCGAAATAATAAAATTAAGAATAATAACCGGCTTAACCATAAATCAACCGCTGATTTTCTCGTCAGTTCCGTTGACGAAATGACCGCCAGAGGTTGGGATTATGTCGATATCGTTATTATAAACGGTGATGCATATGTAGATCATCCATCATTTGGCGCGGCATTGATAGGACGATGGCTGGAAAAACTGGGCTGCCGCGTTGCTATTCTGGCCCAGCCGGACTGGCGTTCGGCAGATGCGTTTCACCAGTTCGGGCCTCCCAGACTGTTCTGGGGAATCACCTCCGGCGCGGTCGATTCCCGTCTGAATGCATACAGCTCAATGGGACACAAGCGGGAGAAGGACGTTTACAGCCCCGGCGGTCGTGCGGGAATGCGGCCTGACAAGCCGCTGCCGGCTTATGCCGCACGGGCCCGTGAAGCATACAAGGGCATCCCAATCATACTGGGCGGCCTGGAAGCTTCACTTCGGCGAATGGTGCATTACGATTACATCGAAGACAAACTGAAACGTTCAATATTAATCGACACCAAAGCGGATTTCCTCGTTTATGGCATGGCGGAATATACCATCGCCGAAATCGCCCGCCGACTGGAAGCGGGAATGGATATCGAAGGCTTACTGGATATACCAGGCTTGGTGTACCCGCTCCGCAAACACCGCCATATACCCGAAGACGCAGTAGACATTCCCGGTTTTGAGGAGCAGGGGGCCAACAACGAACTGGTCATGATGGCTCATCTGACCTGTCAGCAGCACTCGCACGCAAAGGGCAAACCGCTCGTTCAGGACCAGGGCGCCGGCGTAGTGGTGGCCAATCCGCCGGCCGAGCCGATCAGCTCGGAGGATATGGACGTTTTGTATGCCCTGCCTTTCACGCGCAGCGCCCATCCCCGCTATGACAAAATGGGTGGTGTTCCCGCGCTGCAAACAGTGCAATTTTCTATCGTCTCGCATCGCGGTTGCTTCGGCGGCTGCTCCTTCTGTTCGCTCTACTTTCATCAGGGCAAGCATATTTCATCACGCTCGATTGAATCTCTGTTGCAGGAAGCGGATATCTTCACGAACCACCGGGATTTTCGCGGCACGATTCAGGACATCGGCGGACCATCCGCCAACATGTACGGCATGACGTGCGGCCATGCCGTCGGCTGCACCCGAACCAGTTGCATTTATCCCCATCTCTGCCAGCATCTGCGAAAACAATACAGCGGTCAGCTCGACATGATGGAACAATTCATCAGATGGTCGCAGCAGGGGGGTAAGAAAAATGTCTTTATCGCCTCCGGCGTCCGGCATGACATGGCTCTATGGAATGATGACTATATCGACTTGCTGGTCCGGCATTTTGTGGGTGGGCATTTGAAGGTCGCACCGGAACATATCTGTCACCATATATTGTCCCTGATGGGCAAGCCGTCGTTCGATCTGTTTCTGGAATTTGAAGATCGCTTTACCGGTCTCTCGCGCCGGGCCGGCAAAGAACAATACCTTGTCCCCTATTTCATCAGCGCTCATCCGGGCAGTTCCGTCAACGAAGCCATAGAGCTTTGCCAGCATTTTCTGGAACGTAACTGGCGACTGCGTCAGGTGCAGGATTTCACGCCGATACCACTGACGCTCTCGACGGCAATGTATGTTTCCGGCCGCGACCCTGCCGGCAAGCGCATTCATGTCGCCCGCGGCCGCAAGGAAAAGAAAGCGCAAATGGCCCTGCTGAAATATCATGAACCGGATTCTTATAATGTCATCCGGGATTATTTAAAATCGAACCAGACAAACGTATCTGCCGCCAATGCTGATTCAATTCTGGGCCAGATAAAACGGACAACGAAATAGGGCATCGACTTTGCCGCAATAACAACGCCCCCAAAACGTACCGACTTTCCTTTTGAATTTCCCGTCTTCTCCAATCGTTTTTATTTGCTATAATCTAAGGGGGCTGGTAGGCGGGGAACAACCTGCTTATTTTTGTTGCCGGGCGTTGGTTTGGCGATTATGATATCGGGATGTTTAAGCTGTTATTGATCTGGCGATATTTTATACGCAAACGGATAGCGTTGATTGCAGTGCTGGCGGTGACCCTGCTGGTGATGATGGTGCTGGTGGTGCTGAGCGTGATGTCCGGATTGTTGGAGATGGTGCGGGTGCGCAATCACGATTGGGCCGGCGACATCGTCATCAGCCGGGAGTCCCTGGTGGGGTTTCCGTATTACCAGGAGTTTATCGAACTGGTGGATGCGATTCCCGATATTGACATTATAACACCCGTAATCAGTACCTACACACTGGTAGAAACGGATTTGTCGCGGACGATGCTGGGCGTGCGGCCCGACGAATTTTTCCCCCTGGCCCGGTTCGACCGGGATCTGATGCAGGACCTGCCGGAGCATCAGGACTTTATCCTGCCAATGATGACAACAGGAAATGATGATTTTTCGACCCGGTATGCCGCGGGACCGCAAACCGCCCAGCAGCGACGCCGCGGATTCATGGACGGGGTCGATAAACCGACGTGGGATGCGATGCGGAAAGGACAGTTTCCCTGGCAGGACGGCCGGCTGGTCGATTATTTCCCGGTTGATGTGACCGTCTTTGCCATCGACAGTCGCGGCACCCTGACCGGATCGGAAGCGGGCGAAAATCAGCGGTTCTGGTACGCCAACAGTTTTTGTACGGGGCTGCCGGATGTCGATGGATCGCTGATGGTGAGTTTCGACGAACTGCAGATGCTGTGCTGGATGGACGGCAGTGACGGCAATCCGCCGCGGACGAGCCAGATACGCATCCGACTGCACGAAGGGGCAAATCTTGAAAAGGTTTATCGGGCAGTCAGCGAGCAATGGCGGGCGTTTGTGAACGATAAGAACGGGGCCGCTTTCGCGAATCTCCTCGAGGATGTGGCGGTGCAAAGGTGGGATCGGTATCGGCGGGAGTTTATCGCACCAATGGAAAACGAACGCAGTTTGATGATCGTGGTGTTTTCCATGATCGCGGTGGTGGCGATTTTTATCATCTTCGCGATTTTTTATATGATCGTGACGGAGAAAATAAAGGACCTGGGCGTTATCAAAAGCCTGGGAGGGTCGCGGTGGAGCCTCGCGCAGATTTTCCTGGGGTATGGTTTGTTTGTCGGAGCGATCGGGTCTATATCGGGGACAGTTGCCGGAAGCCTGATCGTTATTTACAGCAATCAGCTCGAGAGCGGCCTGAATACGCTGTTCACGAAATTGTTCGATAAGAAGTTTCAGATATGGCCGCCGGAAGTGTACAGCATCGATAAAATACCCGATACGGTCGATGTGCCGCAGGCGGGTATTATTGTTATCATTGCTCTGCTGGCCTGCCTACTCGGGGCGGTTGTCCCGGCCCGTCGGGCGGCGCGGCTGGAAGTGGTCGAGGCCCTGCGGGTGGAATAAAACAAAACGTAACCGTAAATATTATCACAATAAAATGTGCGAAATCGCACTATAATATGTTTTGAATGTAAACCATAAACCAAAATGAGAGCCTATGACGATTATACTTGGCATTGAATCATCGTGTGATGAAACAGCGGCGGCGGTGGTGCGGGACGGACGCGAGGTGCTGGCCTCGGCAGTGGCCTCGCAGATCGACTTGCACCGGAAGTACGGCGGGGTGGTGCCGGAAATTGCCGCACGGGCCCATATCGAAAAGATTCTGCCG
Organism: uncultured Pirellulales bacterium; assembly: GCA_964482555.1. Taxonomy (GTDB): domain Bacteria; phylum Planctomycetota; class Phycisphaerae; order Sedimentisphaerales; family SM23-30; genus CAYZXY01. Next base: position 31,734 of record CAYZXY010000027.1, on the reverse strand, counting down.
GTCGTGCGGGAGGCATTGACGCAGGCCGGGCTGGGCCGGGAAGATATCGACGCGATCGCGGTGGCGGCGTGTCCGGGCTTGACGCCGGCGCTGTTGATCGGAGTGACGGCGGCGAAAACACTGGCGTGGGCATGGGAGAAGCCGCTGATCGCGGTTAATCATATCCACAGCCACCTGCAGAGTGTGATGCTGGGGGAGGCGGTGGATTGTTTTCCGGCGGTGGCGCTGATCGTTTCGGGCGGGCATACGAGTCTGTATCATTGCACTTCGCCGGTGAACCTGCAGTTGCTGGGCTGTACGCTGGACGATGCGGCGGGGGAGGCGTTTGACAAGGTGGCGACGATTTTGAATCTGCCGTACCCCGGCGGGCCGTCGATCGAGAAAACAGCCCGGGCGGGTGATCCGCAAGCGATCAGGTTTCCGCGGACATGGCTGGAGAAGGGATCGCTCAACTTTTCGTTCAGCGGGTTGAAAACGGCCGTGTTGTATCATTGCCGCGGGCAGGATATGATGGGGGAAGATAACGTGGCGGCGATGTCGGAGATGGAGCTGGCGGATATCGCGGCGTCGTTTCAGGCGGCGGCGGTTGAGGTGCTGGTAACAAAGACCCTCTGGGCGGTAGAACAGCATCCCGTTAAAACTGTGCTGCTGGGCGGCGGCGTTGCGGCGAATACGGCGCTGCGGGAGGGGGTGCAATCGGCCTGTGATGAGGCGGGATTGCGGTTGGTTGTGGCCGAAAGGAAATACTGTACGGATAATGGGGCGATGATCGCCGGACTGGGGTGGCATTTGTATCAGGATAAACAATTTGCCGATCTGTCGCTGGAACCCAGGGCGGGCGATGACCATGCGCTGGCGTTTATCAAAAAGCACAGAAAGAATAAAAAATGAACGCGTTGAAAAATACCCGTAAACGAGTAATACAATTATTATGAATTATGAGACGTTAAAAGTTATTTTGAGTCAGGTGCACTCTGGCGGAATTTCTGTTGAGGATGCGATGCATAAGCTCAGATCGTTTCCGTTTGAGTCGCTGGGTTTTGCGCATATAGATCATCATCGGACGATTCGCTGCGGGATGCCCGAAGTGATCTATTGTCCGGGCAAGACGACGGAGCAGATCGTCGAAATTTTCGGCAGGCTCGCCGAACACGACAACAATATTCTCGCGACGCGGGCCGAACAGGTTACATTTCAGGCCGTGCAGTCTCAATTCCCTGATGCCGAATATGAGGAAGCGGCTCGCGCGGTGGTTCTGCGGCGAAAAAACATGCAAATGATCGGCCGGATCGCGGTGGTGAGCGCCGGAACGGCGGATATTCCCATTGCGGAAGAGACCCGCGTTACGGCGGAAATCCTCAATAACCATGTCGAAACGATTTACGATGTAGGCGTAGCCGGTATTCATCGACTGCTCAGTAAGACCGAATCGATTCAAAAGGCCAATGCCGTCGTTGTCGTGGCGGGTATGGAAGGAGCGCTGGCGAGTGTGGTCGGGGGGCTGGTAGCGGTGCCGGTGATTGGTGTGCCCACCTCTGTCGGGTATGGAGCCAGCTTTGGCGGTGTAGCGCCGCTGCTGACGATGTTAAACAGTTGTGCTGCGGGTGTATCTGTGGTAAATATTGACAATGGATTTGGAGCGGGGTGTATTGCCTCGATGATTAATAAGCAGACCGCCGGCAAAAGCGAGTAAACAAAATGATAACGAGAATAACAGAAATTCCCAAAATGGCCAGGCGGTGGCAGGACGGCCATAAGGGCGATTTTGGGCGGGTGCTGGTGGTTGGCGGTTCACGCGGCATGATCGGTGCTCCGGCTTTGTCGGCCAATGCCGCATTACGATGCGGTGCTGGGCGGGTCCGACTGGCGCTGCCCGAAAGCATCTACCTGTGCGTGGCGATGCTCGCGCCATGCGCGACGTTTCATCCCATCAAGGAAGATGAAAACGGCATGATTTCGTCAAAATGTCTGAATAGTCTTTTCAACCTGATCGAGGAAAATGATGTCGTGGCCCTCGGGCCGGGGCTGGGGCAATCGGATCAACTGCAAGATATTATCAGCAAGATAGTTACGGATAGTCCCAAACTGCTGATTATTGATGCCGACGGATTGAACAATCTGGCTTACGCACCCTATAGAAATCTAAATCTGACTGGTAAGACCATTTTGACGCCGCATCCCGGTGAGATGAAACGGCTCTGGCAAAAATGGTTTGATGAGCCGCTGCCCCAGGAACGGGAGGAACAGGCTGTCAAGCTCAGCCGTCGCTGTGGAGCGGCGATTGTGCTCAAAGGAGCTGGAACCATAGTTACCGATGGCACAAGCATTTATGTTAATGATACTGGAAACCCCGGCATGGCGGTCGGTGGGACAGGCGATGTGCTGACCGGCTGTATCGCGGGGTTGCTGGCTCGTCAGGATGAGCCGCTGTCGCCGCTGCATGGGGCGATTTTAGGCGTTTACATTCACGGAATTGCGGGCGATCTGGCGGCGGAATCGTTGACGGAAACCAGTATGGTGGCCTCAGATATGATTGATGCTTTACCGGATGCCTGGCAGGAGTATGAATCGGAAATGTACGATTTGTTAGATGGATTGGATGATTTTTATACAGCTTCTGATTGAGTTTTCGCTTGCGAGGCTCTTCGTATCCCGTTTTGTCCAAACGTAACTATATGCGGGAAAAACCTTTACGGCTGGCCCTGGCGGGAATTCTCATACCCTTTGGGCTTAACCGCGCTTACGCCCGGCTCTGCGGAACGCCAAAACACTAAAATAAAATGCGAAAGTTAAGCGAGTTTAATAATGATGGAAAATCTTGCGTCTTATATTGATCATACGTTGTTAAGGCCGGAAGCGGGCGCGGAAGAGATCACCCGGCTGTGTGCCGAGGCGATTGAGTATGGTTTTGCCGCGGTATGCGTTCACGGGTGTCATGTCCCCCGGGCGGCGGAACTGCTCGATGGGCATCCTTCAAAGGTCTGTTCCGTGGCTGGCTTTCCCTTTGGGGCCAACCATACGCGGGCAAAAGTCATGGAGGCGGCCCGGGCGATCGAGGACGGAGCCGAAGAAATCGATATCGTTATTAATCTGGCCGCGGCTCTCGAGGGCAATTTCGATTATGTCGGAAGAGATATCGACGCCGTTCGCGAAGTCTGCCATGATAACGACCCGCACGTGACACTGAAAGTCATTCTGGAATTGGCGGCCTTGCCCGAAGACCTGAAAATCAGTCTTTGCCGCCTATGCGGAAATCTCAACGTCGATTTCATCAAAACCAGTACCGGTTTTCATCCAGCGGGCGGGGCGGCGGTTGATGACGTTCGATTAATGATCGAATATGGGCAACCCTGCTTGGTGAAGGCGGCCGGCGGCATACGTACTCTGGAAACCGCGATAGCGATGATTGAAGCCGGCGCCAGTCGGATCGGCGCCAGCGCCGGGGTCGCGATCATGCGGGAAATAAACCCCTAAAAAAATACGGGCGAGAAAACTTACCCGTAAAATAATCACAACCTACCACCACATAAAGACTTACCGTTGTTATAGGCCTCGCTGTGCTTTGGTATTATTTGACATCCTGTCACTCCTGAAAATCAATCTCGTCGCTGATTACTTGCGATTACGAACTTTCCAGCGTGCACGACGTTTCTTGCTGCCTACTTTTCGACGACGTCTGGGTTTACTCATCAAATAGCTCCTAACGTTTACATGGGTAATTATTTTACGGTTTTGCGAAAAAATAACATTATAACACAAATATCTTCACAGGCAAGGTACATTTCTTAAAAGTCTGAAATACTTATATGACAGTAACTTATATTTTTTCTCCCGCCGGGGATAATCCAATTGACAATTGTCGCAATACCAGTAACATAATTAATCCGTACATAAGGGCAAACCGCTTTCGCCTTTTTTGGTGATAAAAGTTAAATTGTTTCGTTTCACAATAAGATAAATGTTTATATATCGATAAGTTATCCCGATGACCTTCGGGAGCCCCCGCAGGTATTGCTATGCCTTAGGGTCTTTTTTTAACCCCATTTGATTAACGAACAGGATAAACGATATGGATAATTTTGAGTACGCCATTCAACTGGAACGCGATGGATATGCCTATTACCACGACTGTGCACAAAAAACGAGCGACCCGGCCGCCAAACGCATGCTGAACGAACTGGCCAACGATGAGAAAGACCATGAAGCATATCTCAATGAGATGAAAGCGGGTAATTTTGTGACGGTTCGTACACACATTTCCGAAGGTGTTAAAAATGTTTTTGCAGAACTGACCGCCAGCAGCAATAAGATCGACGGCGGCGATGATCTGAAATCGATCCTCGCGAAAGGCGTCGAGGCGGAACGAAAAAGCGTCGAATTGTATCAGGATTTCGCCGATAAAACCGACAATCCAGAGGAAAAGAAATTCTGGACCCATCTGGTGTCCATCGAACAGAAACACGAGAAAGTGCTCAATATGACCCTGGAATTCATGGACCAGCCCTCGAATATCCTCGAAGACGCGGAGTTTCTGTTTAATGACGATGAGCGAATATAAAACGAATGGCAACCGTTAACCGAAAACGCTAAACATCACTCAAATATAGACATACAATCTGTCCCGCTAGGACGAATAGAAAAAGCGGCGCCCATGATCCGTTCCATCGAACCAGAGGCGCCACCCATCCGTGGGATTGTCATCCTGACAGAAAAATCCAATTCTCTAACGATTAATCGAAGATTCCAGCTTTTCGAGCAGGTCTTCGATGTTCATTTCTCGCCGGCCGCCGGAGGTATTCCAGGAAACCGACTGGGCTTTCGACTTCAAAAGGTTATTGATCTTCCGGCAGGCCAGAATCACCGTGGCATGGTTCTTATTCCCCATGAAACGACCGATTTCCGGAAACGACATCGACGTATGCTTCCGCGCCAGATACATCGCGAACGAACGGGCCAGGCTGATGGTCCGCGTCTTGCGCGATGAATGCACATCCGCCGGGGTAATACCGAAAAAGGTCGTAACCACCGCCTCAATATCCGAAAGGTGCACAATCGGATCCGTCCGCGTGATGTGATCTTCCAGCGATTCCCGCGCCAGAGTCAGCGTCACCGGGTTGCGGCTCAGCGCCGCGTACGCCACCAGCTTCAATAACGCCCCTTCCAGTTCGCGAACGTTCGCCTTGACATTCTCCGCTACATAGGAAATCACCGGCTCGGGGATTTCCTTATGCATCTCCAGGGACCGCTGTCTGAGAATACGACAGCGGGTTTCGAAATCCGGCGGTTCAATCTTGACCACCATGCCGGAGATGAACCGACTGACCAGCCCTTCGGTCAGATGCCCGATCATCTTCGGCGCGGCATCAGAAGCCAGCACCACTTGCCGGGCCGCGGTATCTATCGCGTTAAACGTATGCAGAAATTCCTCCTGCGTGGCTTTTTTGTGCGCGAGAAAATGGACATCGTCGATTACCAGCAAATCGACCTGACGAAACTTCTGCCGAAACGCGTCCAGCCGTCCCATCTTCAACGACAGCACAAACTCATTCGTAAACTCTTCCCCCGACACATAAACAAATTTCGTACCGGGCCGCTGATCACCAACGGCATTACAGACCCCCTGCAGCAGGTGTGTTTTACCCAGACCGCAACCGCCATAAATAAACAACGGATTAAAATGTGTTCGCGGCTCATGAACGATCGCCCGGGCGGCATTGTGCGCGAGCTGATTCGAGGGCCCGACCACAAAATTATCCAGCTTCAAACGCAGTTCCTGCTTCGGCCGCGGCGTCAAACGGCTGCGACGCTGGGCCGTCGGATTGGTGCTGCGCGAGACGGACTCCGCCTGCGAGTCCAGTTGCCGTCTGCGCTGCGATCCAAATAATTCGGGATCAATGGTGTAAATAACCTTCATGGGCTTACCGGAAACGTCTTTGATCGCCTCGCAGACCTGATCGTTAAAATGGCTTTCGATCCATCCCCCCACAAACAGATTGGGGACTCCTACCTTGACATAGTTGTCTTCAACCATAAAACGTGTGGTGTTTTTAAACCAGATTTTGTATCGCTGCTGCCCAACTTTCTTTGCAAGTACTTCTCCAACTTTATCAACGAATTCCATACACTCTGTTGCCATGGTGCCTCCTTCAATATTGAGACGCCCCACCAGTCATTTATTATTACCAGCATCCTGCACCAACTCAAAAACCATCATGTCACTTAATAAACAATCCGCTTGATACGGCTTTATATTATCCCGATTATGGCCTGGTAACGAACGTCCTTCTTTTTCATTACGCCAAGCTTGACGGAAAATAGCACCCCTCAAAGGGGCAGATGTGACAATGATACAACATCAGGTCTTCCTTGCCATCCATAGCACATAGTTTAAGAGTATTCATAGAATGACGTGTTGATTCAACAGAAAAGATCAGCTTTTTTTTCCACATCTCACAGACCGTTCTTAATTAAGCAGTTATGTAACAAAAAAAAATTTATTTGCACAATTTATACACGATGTAAGTCGTTATGTGGATAACCTGTGGAATAAGTTTTGCCAGTATTAATAAGGCGGTTTTTTATAAATGGGCCAACCTGTTTACTGACAGTAAGTTAAATGTTAGCGCCATTTTTTAAGCCATTGTGATATGAAAGGGTTGATAAGACGCTCAGACCCTCAGACAATGCCCAGATTTCAACTACTCGAAACTAACACCAAAGCCGCGAGCAATAAACAACCCGACGCTGCATGATGTCTTTGAATCCCATGCCGGTGTATAAATGAAACGCAATATCGTTTCGCATATCTACAGCCAGTATGATCGATTCACTGCCGTAATATCTCGCGGCTGTAAAGGCCTTTTGCAGCAGGACCACCCCCAGTCCTCTGCCGCGACCTTCCGGCGTCAGTCCCATGTACACCAGCTCCATCGGTCCGAATCCTTTCATCGGCACCATCAGCAAAACGCCCGTAGGCTGCTGTTCGTAAACCAGCAGTTTCCATAACCGCGGTTCAAATATGCCGGCGGATTTATGCGAAGCGATCACATCATCTATATCTCGCAACGGCTGCAACTCAGGGCAGTCCAGACTGTCGATGTAGGTTCTACAGATGGTCTCCTTGTACAGTTCTTCGCGATCAGCGTTAAAATCCAGCCATTCAATCCCCTCATTCCGCATATCATGCTCAAGATAAAAATGATCTGCAGGACACATCAGATAGGACAGATCGGTTAAATGCCGGAATCCGGCCCGAAGAAAAAGGCCATAGCGGCTCTGGTCCTTCTTCCCCAGCAGAACCTGCAACAGATAAGTGTCAACTCGAAACGCTTCGTCCCGCAACATTTCCACGGCACGGACGGCCGCCGCAAACAAATCCTCATTCCAGTTGTCAACCTGAGCGGAATAAATAAAACCCGCATGACCAGGCGTCGGAATCAACAGGCAGGCATAACACAACCGCCCATCCTCCGCGACCACGATTTGCCGGGTTAAATCATAACGCTCCTGCCGGGCCAGATCGCGAAAGGTCTTGACGGCATGTTCGACGCTGCCGGTCATCAATGTAGCGTCATTGACCAGCAAAGGCAGAGACTGTTCAATTTCATGGGGTTGTATGGCTCGAACGTCCAACATGGATTAATATACTCGTTATTAATCGAAAAAACCTATGTCAGTTCATCGGCTCGGCCGGTCGCTGCTGATTCATGGCTTCCTGTGCGGCTTTTATCACCCGCTCGTAAAGATCAGGATCCTTGCTTTTCAGGCGTGACAGAAATGACCCCTTGATCGCATCCACAACATATGGCGCCGAGAGAAACTCCTTTAGAGCTTCCCAGCGAAGCTCCTTCATATCAAAAGTCATACGATAGGTCGGGTCATCCGCATCAGGATGCGCCCGCTTGTATTCCTGGAAAAACTGCCGGGCCAGCTCCTCATTGACATAGGCGTTTTCATCATCGCCCATGCCGTAACTGCGATAGCTCTGAAACAGCAGACTGTTGATGTAATTGCTGGCTTTTTTAGGCGAAATGTTGCTTTTAACTTCTTCGCGAATAATGGTCTGGACAAACTCCTCGATCGTTCGGACCTGATAGGCCTCATCTTCGGGATACCGTTTTCGCAGATGCACCAAATATTTCTGCGACCAACGCTCATAACCGGCCAGATACAAATCCGTAATGCCCGTACGGGCCAGATTCTCCGATAGGGCGATAAAGCCCGACGGCTCATCGTCCGGATCCTCTTCGAGAAAACCTTCCACAACATCGACGGAAGCCTGATAAGCCACGGGAAACATCCGCAGGTCCCGCGTATTGAAAACCAGTTCTTTCATGTACTCGGGCACCTCGAGAATCTGCTGGCCTTTTTGCCGCTCCCGGCCCGGATCGGGAAAATACTCACGCGGCGGAATAATCAGCTTGCCGTAAAAATACTGATCCTGCAGCGACTGATTCACCACCCGCTTGAGATTATTATAATCGACCGATCGATCGTCGCCGGCATATTCCAGACCCTTCAACGCCCAGTAAATAGAATGTGAAAACGGCAGCCGCCAGTCGAGGCTTAAATGGACCATTGTGTCGGTGTCGGACTCGGAAAAATCCAGCGGTCCGTATTTTTTGTTAATGGCCAGCATCCGCGCCGGCTCCAGCTTCCATTGTTCGCGTAACTTGCGAACCCGGACATATACGTCCAGTTTCTTCAGGGCGGGATTCGAGCGATTATCACGCAAAACCTGATGAAGCTGCGGCGAAAAACGGGTCGGATCAACTCGGAACTGGACCAGACCTTCCCAGAGCTGCTCATCTTCGGCGAATGACTCTTCCACGTCCTTCATTTCCTGAACCAGTGCGGCCGTTTTTTCATCCTGAAGCAATTCTTCCCAGTCGCTGGTGATGGCGGCCATCTCGGCAATATCCTCGTTCACGTTCATCTGCCCGTCCGATAGACGGGTCAGCACCGGCCCCAGCTCCAGCGCCATCATCAGCTTGTAATAACGGTGCTGGTCGTCCGAGATGCCGCCGATCTTGTGCTGAAAAATCCAGGCCAGCTCGCGATGCAGTTTCAGACTTTCGGGATGGTATTTGAGACCCTCATCGCGGAGAAGCTTAAAGCCGTTCTGAACCCAGTCCCACCGCTCATGGCCCGTCGGCAAAGCCACGGAAATGTTATAAGCCATGTTCCAGGCCTGGTAAGACCAGACCGACTCCAGATTGGGCTGCAATTGGCCTATCATCCGCGCCAGATGCATGGCGTCAAAATACTGGCCCTCGTCTTTATGACGGTCAGCCAGAATCCATAAATAATCAATCGCCAGCGCCCGGAAGGTCGATAAGGCTGCGATAGGCAACCGCAGTTCCGATGAAATATCCTCATCCTCCAGCGGATTGATTACCTCCAGATTATCAGCGTTACGCTGCATATGTATCGGCCGCAGCCGCAAAGCGGCCGCACATAAAAAACCGATCGACAAGGCCAGTAATAATAAGGTTATCCAGATATTTTTTTGCATAAATAGTTAAGGTGTTGATGCGTTAAAGCGATTATGTGTTTATGTCTACTGCTTCCGATTGAAATCACCCGTTTACTCCAATCTTTTTTCATATGAGTATAGGTCTATACGACTCCATCGGCTTTGCGCGATACATCCTGGATCTTCCAACTCCCAGCTCCTGTTCCGTCTTTTTTATACGATGACCTGTGCCAGTTCTCTGTATCTAAACAGCAGATAGCCCAGAAGGATAATCACACCCCCCTGCACCACGACCATCCAGAGAAAACAACCACCCATAAGCAGTTCCGAGACATAACGGCCTTTCTCGATCAGCGGCACTGGATCATATAACCCCAGGTTGGGAAAAATGCTCATAACGGCTTCCAGAACATCCGCCACGCCGGGCGCGGCATTCCACTCCAATGCTTCCGACATGAAATTTCGGATCGAACCAAACACATATACCGTCATCACCAGAAACAACGCCACCGGAAAACTCAGGTACGATCCCGCCGCCACTCCCAGCAGACTCAGAAAACCCAGCCGCATATATATCATTGCCACTGTTCGCAGATAATTCGGCGTGAACCCGCCGCGGGTATAAAGAACCTGAATGCCGGTTCCCTGAGGAAAAATAATAGTGGATCGGCCATTTTCCAGCGGATTACGAAAATATACATACAGGTCGCCCTCGGGCGATGCCAGTTCCGCCGGCACTGGATATTCATGATACGTACGAATCGCGTCATGGGTCAGGAACGAGTAGCCGCCATGTACAGCAGGGTCCTGCGGGCCCACCGACCATTGTCCAAACGACTTCAAATCCGGCGTATTCACCGATACATCATTCTTAACGCGAATAAAAATGTAGCCGTCTTCACGGTCGCGCGGAAAAACACCTGTAAAATGCATGACTTTCGTTGTTCCGGGAGCCACGGCCGTTTGTTGCAGTATCAGTTCCTTGCGTTTGTCCGCGGCCAGAACCCGCCGCATCTGGGCGACCACCGCCGGATTATTCCTATAGTTCTCAGGTTCCTCACGAATCTTACGCTGCACCGTCTCGCTGACCCATTTTTCCACTTCTGCAGAGACATCTCGGTAGTCCGGATTGACCGCCTCCCGGGCGGTATATACCAGCTCATCCAGACGGTTTTGCTCATCCTGGGAAACATTCTCCATAAACCCCGGCAAATTCAACGCCACACCATACACAATCACCGCCGTGATGGACAGGAATATCAGATTCAACAGCATCATGCCGATCACCTTGCCGGCCAGAAAACCGCCGCGACTGATTGGCTTCGTCGCGATCATGAAAATCTCTTTCCGCCGGATATCCCGCGTAATCGTATGAATGGAAATAAAGACCGCCATCAGCCCCAGCAGCGTCGTGCTGATGCCCAGACTGTAGCTGAGGAAGGTCTGCACTTTATGGTCGGCTCGATCCGTGCCCTCAATCAGCCATGCCGCAAACCCGAGGGTATATCCCAGAGTGAGCACCACCCAGAAAACCATCAAGGCCCGCATCCGCAGAACCTCAATGATTAAATTTCGCGCTATTGCCCAGATTGCTTTCATCCATACTCGTTCCGATTGAAAATTCCCGTTTTGTCCAAACGTAACTATGTGCGGACAAAGCCTTTACGACTGACCCTGGCGGGAATTCTCATACCCTTTAGGTATATATTGGTCTCTTTGAAAAATTTACTTTTTACCAGTTTCATCTTCGCAAGAATCGTTTTCTTGTTCCGTCTTTTTCCCCAACAGATTGTCAATCACATCCTTATCGACTTCCTGCGGCTCGGTGGGCATCACGGAAACCTCCTTCTCAGATGGCTTTTCGGTTTCCTGAATGAGCTCTTCTTTCTCGTCTCCGCTGACGAGGGTGTCCAGAACCTCCTGACGTTCCCGGCTTTCAGCCTGGGCTTCAATCCGTTCCTGTTCGATCTTTTCCTCCTGCGGTTTATCGAATTCCGGCTGGCCGGCCGAAACCAGTTGCTCGATGACGACTTGCCCCGCATCTTCCTTGCCGGCTCCGAGAAAATCGCTCACCTCACCGCCCATGATCGCTCCGGCGGTTTCCACTTCCTCGGCCTGCGCTTCGCTTACGACCTGCAGAAATACATCCTCCAGCCGGTCGCGGGGCGTGGTAATCTGCACCCTCTCCTGATAATCCGGGTAAACGCCATAAATAACCTGCTCTACCTTCTCCAGGGTGCTTTCGTCTAGCTTCGGCGCGATGATCTGGGTCGCTTCCTGACGAACCAGCATTTCATCTACTGTACCTTGCGAACGGACCTTTCCCCCGTACAGAATACATATACGGTCGCAGACATCCTCCACATCCGCCAGAAGATGACTGCTGAGCAGGACCGTCTTGCCCCGGTTGCCCAGCTCGCAGATCAGATCCTTGATCTGACGGGTTCCGATCGGATCCATGCCCGAGGTCGGCTCATCCAGAATCAAAAGCTCAGGATCGTTAATCAACGCCTGGGCCAGCCCGATACGCCGGATCATCCCTTTGGAATATTCACCGATCGGCCGCCGGGCCACCCCGCCCAGGCCGACCATCTCCAGCAGGCTGTCAATTCGTCGCTGCCGCTGCGGCTGGGGAATGTTGAACAACCGACCATAAAAATCCAGCGTCTCCCGCGCATTGAGAAACGGATACAGGTAGGACTCCTCCGGCAGATACCCGATTCGGGCATTCGTCCGCACATCCCCCGGCAGAGCTCCCAGCACGCGGGCCGCTCCTTTGGAAATATTCAGCAGGCCCAGCAGCATCTTGATCGTGGTGCTTTTGCCGGAGCCGTTGGGCCCCAGCAGGCCGAAAACCTCTTTCGAGCGTATCGTCAAATCGAGAGAGTCCACCGCCACCACGCGTTGATGACCCCAGAAATCGCGAAAGACTTTCGTCAATCCTGCGGTTTCGATAACAGTATTATTCATCTCAGCCATAATTGAAAGCCTGAACCGGCAAAGCCGGAATGTATCACAGACATCTTGCCCGCATTACAGTAAAGCACGAATGCGAACTATATCCACTCACTAACTCTTATACTTGTTCATTCACGTTGCGGCCGATAGTCCTTCCATACCGCCGCCGGCATCATCCGCGTCAACCCTCTCGGTCCGGACCGACGCCGAAATATCGCTTTTACCCTCGAAGTGCGGCAGCTCTTCGCCCATTCGCACCAGTCGGGCGCTGTTGAACACGATAATCAGCGAACTGACCAGATGCAAAATCACCGCCAGCACGGCCGGTATCTTACCGATACCGCTGAGGAATACGCCCAATATGATAAAGGAAATACCAAAACCCAGGTTCTGGATGACCACCCGCCGGGTCGTCCGCGACAGATGCACCAGAAACGGCAGCCGGTTCAAATCATTATTCATCAGCGCAATCGAAGCGCTGTTGATCGCGACATCGCTGCCGGCCGCACCCATAGCAATTCCCAGATCACCCGCCGCCAGCGCCGGTGCGTCATTCACACCATCGCCAATCACCGCGACACGGTATCCTTCTTTTTGCAGTTGGTGAACCAGATTCAGCTTCTCCTGCGGCAGACAGTCGGCCTTGACCTCATTACATCCCATCTCCGCGGCCACGCGTTTTGCTACCGCCAGACGGTCACCGGTAACCATGACCAGCCGACGCATACCCATCTCGCCCAGATCCTCAACCGCCTTGCGGGCTTCGGGCCGGGTCCGGTCTTCCATACCGATCCAGCCGATGCATTTGTTGTCCATCGCCACATACAAAAGGCTCACGCCTTCCGGGGATTTCATCTCTTCGGTCCGTACACCAGACATATCCACGCCCTGTTCTTCCAGCCAGCTTTCGCGACCGATTAAGACCCGGTGATCGTCCACCTTTGCGCTGACGCCCTTGCCGGACACCTCCTCGAACTGCTCGACGCCCGACAACGTCAGCCGGGCTTTCCGGGCCACCTCGACCACGGCCTTCGCGACCGGGTGCTTACTGTACTGCTCCGCCGATGCGGCGATACGCAGCATGTCCGCCGCATCGACGCCCGAAACCGGACTCAAACGAGACACGGCCAACTGCCCGGTCGTCAGCGTTCCGGTTTTATCAAAGACGATGGCGTTCAGCCGCCCCGCCGTTTCCAGCTCGCCGACATTCTTCACCAGAATCCCCAGTCGGGCCGCACAACTCAACGATGCGACCATCGCCGTCGGTGTCGCCAGAATGATCGAACACGGACACGCGATAATCAACGCCGAAATGGCGTTGTCGATGTTCGTAAACACAAAAATCAGCACCGCGATCATCAGAATCGTCGGCGTGTACCAGCCGACATACTGATCGATGATCCGCATAATCGGTATTTTGGTCTGCTCCGCCTGCATGATCAGCGACTGTACCTTGCCAAGAGTGGTATCCCCCCCGGCAGAGACCACTTCAATTTCCAGTGTGCCGGTCAGATTTGACGTACCCGCGAAAACCTGCTCGCCGCCGCTCTTGTCCACCGGCAGCGATTCACCGGTAATCGTCGCCTGGTTCACCGTCGATTGACCGGAGATCACCTTACCGTCAGCGGGAATATTATCGCCCGGCCGCACGCGGATGATCTGACCCGGTTTGAGCAGATGCGCTTCCACTTCGACTTCTTCGCCCGTCTCCGCTTCAAGCAGATGCGCCTTGGTCGGGGTGATACGGACCAGCGATTCAATCGAAGCCCGCGCGCCCAGCGCCGTCCGCGTCTCGATCAGCTCGGCGATCAGCATGAAAAAACTCACCGTCCCGGCCACCTGGTATTGACCCATGGCAAACGCCGCGATGATCGCCAGCGCCACCGGTTCGGTCATGTGGCTGTGACCCTTGAGCAGCGAGGAAAAGGCGTCCCAGATTATGGGAATGCCCAGAAAAACCGCCCCGACCATCGCCATCAGATCGACCCGACCCTGATCCCATCTGAGAATATGCTGACCGATGAGACTGTTGATAATCAACGTTCCGCCGAACAACGCCCCCAGCAGGCTCAGGCTCACCTTGAACGCCCGCGACTGGGTATCCTCTTTATGTTCCTGTAAATGATAGGTCCCATGAAAATCCATAAGCGTCTCTCACTTCTTATACGCGTTTTGAATAAATCTATCCGCGACTCATTCACTCATTCACTCATTACTCATTACTCGTTTACTCTTTCTCACATCCCTTGATATTGATCCGTCGCCGTTGAGTTCTTGTCCTGTTTTTGATTCTGTAAATCCCGGACTCTCGGATCCCGGCTCAGATGCATCCGCATTTCCACACCCTCGCCGCCGCGGTCCTGCAGGACGATGACCTCGCTCGCGTTATCGATGACATTTCGCACCGTTTCATGATATAACTGATCAATGGTGATCGCCAGCAGTTGCTCTTTCATGTCCCGACGCTTCTGTTCATAATCCAGCTTCGCCTGACCGCTAAGCTCTGTCTCCGGATACTCCATCAGCACTTTCTCTTCGATCTTACGTAAAACTTCCTGCAGGTATTCAGCGTCGGCGGCCGCAGCATTAATCACGGTAGTGCTGTAAGCACGGGCTTCCGCTTTCAGAATCTTATCCTGCGCCCGGGCTTCGTTAACCACTTCATTGGCACGGGCCCGCGCTTTCGTGACGATCTGGTCCGACTCGCTGCGGGCGCCGCTGGCCCGGTCGAACGACGCCTTGACCTGCCGCGGCGGTTCCGGATCGATCAACTCCAGCTTGACGGACAAACCCACCTGCAGGTTATCGAGCTGACGGCTGAATACCCGCTCCACCTCGATACGAAACAGCTTGGGATTACCCAGAATCCAGTCGATGTCACGCCGGGCACTGGTGATGATAACGGCGTCATGCAACGCACTGCGCAATAGATTCTTCACCCGCGCCATTCCCTCGTCCGTTCCGTCCCACAACCGCTCGATGAACGAAATGTGATCCACGACTGCGTAATTAATCCGCCATTGCGAATGCAGGATATTATAGTCCGTCACCGGCCCGTCATTGTTCAATCCATTGGCGTTATTGTTAAGCAGTTCGCTGGACTCCACCGCCACGCTCTTGGAGGCCGTGAGAGTGTAACCGTCCCGGACGTAAAACTGAAGCTGACGCGGGGGAGGCCCCAGCTTGCCGGTCTCTTTTTCCTTCTCCGTCATATAATACCAGAAGCCGTCCACATCGATCGTTCGTATCAGCGACGAGGAAGGCATCTTGACCACTTCCTCAATATATGGCCAGCGCCAGCGCCAGCCCGGTTCCTTGATCCGGGCTTCACCCACACCAATGATCTTACCGAAACGCAGCACCACTGCTACTTCGTTCTGCTGGACCTGATACGCGCCGCTGACCGCAAACAATACAACCACGGCCAGCATGACCAGCTTCAACACGCCAAAGCTGATCTTTAAGGCCTCGGCCAGCGCCTGATTCGCAGGGTCCAGTTCACTCATATCCAGCGGCTCAACCGAACCGTGCAAATGATGATGGTGATGATGTTCGTCACTCATATGTTATCTCTTCTAAATTATAGACTATTAGCACGTCAAAAAATGTATACACAACAACAAAACTAGTGAGCCTCGTCCCACGTCCCGCGTCCTACTTGTCTTTTCACCTCCGGGCCGTCTTTAAGCATCTCGTAAGGCGGTGAATTGCCGTCCAGAATAATCGTTGTCCGTTCGGTCAGCGTATTCTGCAGCGTCTCCAGCTTCCGCAAAAAAACCGCCAGCTCCGGATTCAGCCGAAACGTGGCATACTGCTCCGCCGCCTTCGCGTCGCCTTCGGCCATGATCTCCTTGGCCTTTGCTCGCGCTTCAGCCTTGATGATCGTTGCCTGGCTTTGTGCATCCCCGATCAGACTGTCGGCCTGACGCTGACCTTCCGAAAGCAGACGCCGAACCTCCGCGTTCCGGTCTTCCCGCATACGCTCGAAAACCTTCTCACTAACTTCATTAGGCACGCCCATCCGGGCCACGCCGACATCGACGATCTCAACCCCAGAGCCGATGCCCGCCTTTTCCCGCAGCCGAGACAGAATCCCGCCGCCTTCAATCGTGCGGTCATCCTCCAGCCGCGATAGCATAAACTTCGACTCATCACGCGTGATAAGCTGACCAAGCTCATACTCGGCAAAAATATTCGCCGCTTCCGCAATCCAACCTTTCATACGCTTCTCCGCAGCAGAAACCACCTCCACGTTGTTGGTCGTCTCCAATCCGAAGCTCTCGAAAAACGCCCGGGCGTCGCTGATCTTCCAGTTCACAAAAACCGACACGATCAGGTTCTGACGCTCCCGCGTCTGAATCTCCGCCGGCGTATGATGCAGCGTCCGAATACGTCCGTCGAACTTGATCACCTGCTGCCAGGGATACTTCCATTTCAGACCGGCCTCGTCGTCCTGACGCGTAATCTTGCCAAACGTCAGCAGCAGCGACCTTTCCTTCAGACGGACCGTGTAGGTCACCGGATAAAAAACCAGAATAAACACGATGACTAATGCTATCAGTAATGGGGTCTTTTTCTTCACTTACTGTTCTCCTTGATTGTCTTCAGGAAGTCCCAGCCCTTCAAACAAATCCGGCTGCATGGATTCCTTGAGATCCAGTTCATATACCCAGCGCTCGACCTGATCTACGCCAAACACATATTTACGTAATCCCGGCATGTTCTCATCCAGCACGGACAGAAACTCACGCAGCAGATAAATATTCTGCCCATCATCCTCACCCATCCGACCGGCTTCGTAGGCTTCGATCTGACTGCGGAAACGCTCGCTGTTGGCCCGGGCCAGCGCCGAACGCTCAAAGGCATAAGCCTTCGCCTCGGCCAGAATCACTTCCTCTTCCGCTTTCGCCTGTTCCAGCAGCATGTACTCGCGACCGATGGCATTGAGCACTTTGCCCTGCTTTTCCTGCAGCGTGCCGACCACCTTCTCAAAGGCGGGCGCCACCTCAACCGGCGGATGGATCGTCTCCAGACCGGCAAACACAATCTCCACGCCCAATTCGTATTCGTTTGACCGCCTCTGGATCGCTTCTTTCAACGCCTGCGTTGTCTCATTACGACCCGAACCCATCAATGTATCCATATTCGACGTCGCACAATAATGCAGCGTTTCCTGATTGGCAATAGCCTCCAGAAGCTTTTGCGGGTCCAGATAACCCATCTTGTCACCGTATCCATACAGCTCGACATCATTGATACGGTACTGCACAATCAACGGCACGATCAGCAAATCAAAAATATTCAGTTCTTCAGACTGCCGGTTGGAGTCGGACACCGCCACCATGAAAGGATATTCCTCCTTCCAGTGTTTTTCCGACCACAACAACGGTTTTTCTACTTCTTCCTCTCCGCCACGCTCAAATCCTATTTCCAGCACCTGAATCTGATTGACCGGAAACGTACGCACCCGATCGATCAGCCACGGAAACTTCAAATGCAGCCCGCTTTCAAACGGTTGTTTCAGATTGATCGGTTTACCGAAACGCTCCAGAATCCCCTGATGCCCGGTCGGCACAATCGTCAGACTCGTCATCAAATATAAAATGATAAGCTGCACAATCACCAGCGGCACAATCGTACGATCCAGCAGCTTGTAAAACCACGTCTCGGAAACCTTAAATCCAAACTGATAATCCAGAGCATAGGCCATGTTACGCATGATCCCCCCCGGCTCGCTGAACATACCCAGCAGACGAGACTCGAACGGCGCCCGGCGATAACGTCCCTTCATACGGGGCGTAAATGCATCCAGTATCAAATTCATGACCATTTCCGCGCCGATAACGATCATGACCCAGATTAACACATAAGATGTAATCTGTTCAGGTTTTAGCCTCCCCCAGTTAGTTATCAAAATCACCACCGTCAACGCAAAACTCGCCAGCGAATTGCTGAACAGATAACTGCCTCCCGCCCGCAGCGGCCGCCAGATCGTTTCCCGGCTCATGCCCACCGCATATTGCGAGAACAGAAAGCTGATTAACGCCAGACCCGCCAGCAGAAAACCGACCAGATAAATCAAATTGCCTTCCGGCAGAACCGGAACCTCCTCCAGCCCGGTACGGTTTAACCACAACCACCCACCTGTGACTAATAGATACAACGCCGTCAACAGCGAAAAAATCGGAACCAGCCATTTCTCCATCCACTCCAGCCGTTTTGCCTGGAGTTCCATGCTGCTTTCCACTATCCCGGCTTCAAAAACGCTCGCCTCACGGCCTTCACGCTTGAGCTTGCGGTATTCCTCACTCTCCAGAAGCTCTTCATCTGCCAGACGCCGCTGACGAAACTGTATCAGCAGCATCAGCCAGATCAACACACCGCCGAGAAAATGCCAGGCTTCCACTCGAACGGCCAGGGAATTGATGTATCTCTCACCCGATAAAAAAAACAAAATCGAAAAAGCAAATAGATGAATCAAAAATGCGATAAGTGAGAGATTTTCCGCTCGTTTAGGAGATAATTTGGTGTCTTTTGTCATACGCGCCTCTATACTAAGCTCGAAAACAACAGGCCGGTTTTTTTACGGGCTTGACAACAATCACTACGCCCGATTGAATGTAACAAAATAATGAAAAATATTAAAAAAAGCAAACAACCTTTTGTAAATTACGTTGTTTATATTGCTTACCCGGCATTTGACGTCTGATAAAAATGCTATTTTTCGTTGAAAAATCAGGTTTAACTGATTTGTCGACGCCGGCGGGCCGGTTTTAGACCCTTAAGGGTATATATATTATGGTTTTATGAATAAAATGTTCACTGGTTGCTTTAACATGCAGGATAAATCAGCATAATTCTGATCCTTATTTATCATTTTCCGGGAAAAACCACCCGGAAGCGGAGAGATTCCCATGCTCACTCGCATCTGGGCCATTGCCCAAAACACGTTTATCGAGATCATACGCC
This sequence comes from uncultured Pirellulales bacterium, assembly GCA_964482555.1. Classification (GTDB taxonomy): domain Bacteria; phylum Planctomycetota; class Phycisphaerae; order Sedimentisphaerales; family SM23-30; genus CAYZXY01. The sequence continues at coordinate 12,332 of CAYZXY010000027.1, read as the reverse complement.
AGCCTATCTACGGGATTGTCATCATCGCAACGGTCATCCTGCTGATTATAAGCCCGTCCCTGACGATGTTCACCGTGGATGACGACAATAAACTCTTGATGGATATAGGGTTATCGACATTGCTGGTCTCCGGGCTGCTGCTGGCGGTTTTTTCCGCCACCACCGTGATTACCGATGAAATCGAAAATAAAACCGTTCTTACCATTATCACCAAAACGGTTAATCGCAACATCTTTGTTATCAGCAAATTTATTGGTATCGTGCTGGCGGTCGTCCTGGCACAATATTTCTTGTCTCTGGTTTATCTGATGATCATCCGTCACGGCGTCCTGCAAACGGCTTCCGACGAACATGACTGGGTCGTCATCTCGCTGGGAGGCGGGTCGGCCCTGCTGATCGGTATCGTAAGTGTCTTTGGAAACTTGTTTTATCGATGGCGGTTCAGCTCCACAGCCATCGTGCTTGGCTCCATTCTGGCCACGCTGGTTTTCGCAGCTTTGTGCCTGCTCGATAAGGAATGGGCCGTCAATCCGGCGGAAAATCATATTCAATTCAAACTGGTCGGTCCAATCTTCCTGGTGATGCTGGCCACCCTCACTTTGTCATCGATTGCCATGGCCGCGGCAACTCGGTTCAACCTGGTCGTAACGCTATTCATTTGTGCAATCTTCTTTATTCTGGGTGCCAGTATCCACTACTGGTTAGGCCCGCACACCGATAATGACGGCATCACCGGCTATCTTGCATGGGCCGCCCTTGCGGTAGTTCCCTCAATCAATGTGTATGTCGTAACGAATGCCATCTTTGAGGAAATCGCGGTGCCGATCTCCTATATCGGCCAGACGGCTTTATACTCAGCATTTTACGTCATGGCAGCCTTATTGTTCGCAATAGTATGCTTCCGGCATCGTGATATGGGCTAAGCTGCAATGTTACCGACGAGGTAGAAAACCAGACTTCTGGCCTTTCTGATCTTCAAACTATACCCAATCGGGTAGAAAGCTCCGGGCAAAGCCAGGCGTAAGCTTTTTATCCGCTCATAATGACGTGCCGACAAAACGGAAAATTTAATCGCAACGAGTATTAAAGACTATCCAATCTTCAGACGCTATACATTACTCCTCCACCCCTAACGCCTTTTTATACACGTCATAATCGCCCCCTCCAAACAGTACAAATCGCACCTCGTCCATTGACCCCTCATGTTTCCGCAAAAATTCGTTCACCGTTTCTATCGCGATCGTCGCCGCTCGCTCAATCGGAAACCGGTACGCCCCTGTACTGATCGAGGGAAACGCAATCGTCCTCACGCCGTTCTCGACAGCCAGCCTCAGCGAGTTCATATATGCGTTTCGCAGTAGTTGTTCCTCATCCAGTTTTCCCCCATGCCAGATCGGTCCCACCGTATGAATGACATATTTCGCCGGCAGCGCCCCCGCCGTCGTAATCACCGCCTCGCCCGCCGGCAGCGAGCCTGTCCCCGCCACAATCTCCTGGCATTCTTCCAGAATCTCCGGTCCGCCGGCCCGGTGAATCGCGCCATCCACCCCGCCGCCGCCCAGCAGCATACTGTTCGCCGCATTCACCAGCGCATCCACCTCCTGCTCTGTGATATCCCCCTGCACCAGTTTGATTCTCGCATCCATTACCATTCACTCCTTCCTGCAGCCCGAGCATTCTTCTGTACTCATCTGGCTTTCACAAAATGAGGCGATTACACCTCCTCAAACAAAAACGTGTTGTGTTATTATCGTCACGATTGTGAATCACCGTTTTATCTGAACGTATTCATCCGCATGAATTCCTGGTTTCACTTTTTGTGATTCCAAATCTGAGATTATATACTCGTTTCGATTGAAAATACCCGTTTTGTCGGAGCGTAATTATCTGCGGATAAAAAGCTTACGCCCGGCCCTGCCAGGAGCTTTCTACCCAATTGGGTATACATCCGCGTAATCTTATCTACTAAACTATACCCGAAACTCTTGCTTCAGTGACCATCAGTTCAATCCGTCTCATCTGTGTTCTATCTCTTCCGGTTGCGGCTTGTCCGCCCTGTCCCTCTTGACGACTGAAAATAAATCCGGACAGGCCCCTCCGACCCATCCGGATTATTCAATTCCTGACTTTACGACCTCTTTTTCTCCCCGCCCGGCAATTCGCACACATACACGCTTTTGACATAATCCTGACGCTGAAACTCCTCGATCGCCTCTTTTGCCGGACACGCGTCCAGATCGATCGCCAGCACGGCCCGATCCTCTTCGCGAATACGTCCCACGCCCATCGTCCCGATATTCAGCTTGTGCTTGCCGCAGATCGAACCCACCGATCCGATTACGCCCGGCCGGTCATCGTTAAAGATAATCATGATCGTTCCTTCCGGCGTCATCTCCAGAGCATAGTCGTCGATACCGATAATCCGCGGTATGTTCTTGCCGATGATCGTCCCCGTCACGCTGCGCTCTACCTGATTGGTCACCACCCGCACACCCAGCGTACTGGAAAAATCGCGAGCCTCGGCGTTACGCACCTCATCGATACTGAGGCCGCACTGCTTCATGATAATAGGGACATTTACCAGATTGACCGGCTCCTCAAAATGTTTCTGCAAAAGTCCTGCCGCAAAGCTCAGCGTGATTGCGGAAATGTCATGCCCGGCAATCTCGCCCCGGTACATAATCTCCACGCTCTTGATCGTTCCCGGAGCGACGCTGCTCAGCGTCATGCCCAGCCGTTCCGCCAGTGCCCGGTAATGCTTCACAATCTCCGGCAGCGACTTCTCCAAACCGGGGACATTTACCGCGTTCCGCAACTGCACGCCCCGGATCGCATCCACCAGTTCCATCACTGCATCCACCGCCACTTCTTCCTGCGCCTCTTCCGTGCTGGCGCCCAGGTGCGGCGTTACAATGCAATTCTCCAGCTCCGCAAAGCCCCGGTTCTCCGGCGGCTCCTGGGCGAACACATCCAGCGCCGCCCCGGCAATCTTCTTACCCTTCAAAGCCGCATACAAATCTTCCTCTACGACCACCGCCCCCCGGGCCACGTTGATCAGCCGAGCCGTCGGTTTCATCAAATCCAGCTTTGCCTTGTTGATCATGCCGCGGGTCTGATCGGTTACCGGCACATGCAGCGTGATAAAATCGCTCGCCCGAAACAGCTCATCAATATCCGTAACGACCTGTACGCCGGCATCTTGCGCCGTTTCCGGCGACGCGACCGGGTCATAACCCAATACCTTCATTTTCATCCCCAGTGACCGCCGGGCCACCGCCATACCAATGCGACCCAGACCAACCACGCCCAGCGTCTTGCCCATAAGTTGCGTTCCCATAAACAACTTACGATCCCAACGCCCTTCCTTGAGCGAATGGCACGCCGGCACGACATGCCGCGACAACGCCATCATCAACGCCAGACTATGCTCGGCGGCACTGATGGTATTACCATCCGGCGTATTCATCACCACAATTCCCTTCTTGGTGGCAACCTCGATATCCACATTATCGACACCGACACCCGCACGGGCAATCGCTTTGAGCCGGCCGGGATTTTCCAGAACCCGGGCTGTTACTTGGGTGCCGCTGCGGATTATATGACCGTCATAATTGCCGATGACCTTCGCCAGCTCATCCTCATTTTTCGCAAGATCAGTATTGACAGTGACTTCCACATCATCCATTTTCGCCAGGACATCCAGACCTTTTTGTGCCAGCTTATCCGTCACCAGAATTTTAATCATGACCCGTCTCCTTTCGTTCAGGCAGAATATGACAGCGTGCCGCCGAGATAAAATTATAAATTATTATATGACAGAATCTTATCGTTGCCATGGTTCATGGTTCAACTTATTCGATCAAAGCATAATTATTCACTCTGAGCGTTGAATGTCCAAAGAATTTTTTTCTTGACGTAATCATTGTAAAAGACGATCTTTAATATTAGAGTTTTATTAAAAAGACGGGTTTTCCGTTCACTCAACCGCTTTTTGCGGTAACTTATCAGGCCATAACGACTTATGGATAGACTTAATCAGCATGGATTGCTGGACCTCGGCATGCAGAAACGGGTTCGAACCCTTACCAGCCTCTACCAGTCAGGTCCTTTACGATTACACAAATCATCCCTGAAAACGGTCAAGGCTTATGTCAGCCGGTCGCGACTTCGTTATAATGCTTTAAAAATAAAAGAATTGTGTAACGATACGCACCTCTGTGCCGTCGTCAAGGCCAACGCCTACGGCCATGATTCACGCATCGTCGTTTCGTGTTTAAGCGATATAGCCGATGTGTTTGCTGTCTCGAGTATCGAGGAAGCGGAGCAGATTTTCCCGTTCACCCAATATAAACCTATTCTGGTGGCCTGTCCATTGTTCGACGGCATCGACCATGAGTTGATCAAGCTGGCCCAGATACGCGGTTTTCACTGTACGGTTTGTTCGTTCGAGGCGCTGGATTACATCAGCAACTATATTGATAACTCTTTGCCGACAATGAAGATACATCTCAAGGTCGATACAGGGATGGGCCGGCTGGGCTGCCGGAGCGATGAAGCGGACATTCTCCTGCAGCGAATCCGGCAGGATGAAAACATGACGCTGGCCGGGGTTTATACCCATTTCGCTTCGGCGGATGAGGACAGCCTGGCGTTTACGCAGCAGCAATGGCAGGAATTCGTTAACTTCCTGGATTTATTCGAGTTACGAAACACTAAATCCATTATTAAACATACATCCAACACCTCAGCGGCGTTTCGGTTTCCCGAAGCGCATCTTGATATGATCCGTTGTGGGATCGGTTTATACGGCTATATTAACTGTTCGGATGGGATGCTGGCGGACGTTGGGTTGCGGCCGGCGATGCGGCTGGAAGCGCCGGTTGTGGAAGTAAAGCGCGTAAGTCAAGGCCAGACATTGGGTTACGGTCGGACATACTCGGCGTTAAATGACATGACGATCGGAATTGTGCCGCTGGGTTACGCGGATGGGCTGTTTCGGAGCCTTTCGAACCTGGCGGCGATGAAGCACGGTGTGCATATTCTGCCGATTGTCGGGCGGATCAGTATGGACATGACGATTATTGATCTGAGCAGTGTGCCGGAGCCTTATGAGGGGATGCGTGTGACCGTAATTGATGATGAGCCAGACAGTTACTGCAATGTGACCTCGCTGGCCAGGGCGGCCGGGACGGTGCCGTACGAGGTTATGACGGCTATCGGGACGCGGATCAAGCGGGAACTGGTGGACTAAGGCAGGCGGCAAATACCTGTTCGGTGGCAGGGAATATGAACGTTTCGGGTTGACCGTTTATCGGCAAAAATTGGGGATATCTTGTGCACAAGCTGTGATTTTTCGGACGGGAAACTTTGCCTGTATTAACAGAAGGAATGATGAAAAAGAAGAAATATCGTCGCTAAACGAATAAAAACACCCCATAAAATGTCCAAAGTTGGGTATAAAATGAGGAAAGTTGTGGGTCGGTCTGGGGGGATCAGGAAATATGGGTAAAATGTGCGGTTTTTTTATCTCCGGCTGTCAGTGGAGTCAGGAAGGCCCGGTTGGGCGATTTATGACGGGATGACGTTTTGTATGCAGGGAGGTCGCGGCGGGGGTATTATGGTGTGGCGTGGTAAGGGGGCATTCGAAGAGATGGCACACGGATGACACGATTGCGACGGATGAGGGCGGACATGCCATAATCAGAAGAGATAGAACACAGATGAGACTGATTGAACTGATGGTCACTGATGCAAGGGTTTCGGGTGTAGTTCAGTAGATAAGATTATGCGGAGGTATAATCTCATGATTTGGAATTTCAGAAGTGGTTTGCTATTTGCGTAAGTGGATTGTCGGTTGGATCGATGTTCAAAGGATATCTGCCGCGAAAAGGCGCAGGATGCACAAAACAAGTAAACGAGTGGAGCTGTTGATGAGCAGTAAAGTTTAAAGTCGAGAGACGTTTCACACAAAGGCGACAAGCAGCGTGTTTTGCGCTTTGCCATGGATATCCCCTTGGTTTTTCGTTAGCATGGTATAAGAAATTATGGGAAATGTCCAATTCCGTCTGAAGCGGGACATCAACGAAGCCCAGATCCGCCACTACCTGCCGTAAACTGCCAACCCCATACACCCATAAAGCCGCCGGCGCGAAAACACAAATAAAGGTGCCTCTATACCCAAAGGGTATGAGAATTCCCGCCAGGGCCAGTCGTAAAGGCTTTGTCCGCACATAGTTACGTTTGGACAAAACGGGAATTTTCAATCGGAACGAGTATAATATGGCTTTTGAGGCGAATATGTCATCCCTTGTAAACAAGTCTCCTGCCTGTGCGAATCCTCAGCGCCGCGAAGGAAAGTTTAAACATGCCCTAAAGATAACCCAGGTCACTGAGGCGTTTTTCGACCTGCCGCTGTTCTTCGGGATTGTAGCCGTGCGACTTTCGTTCCTGTCCCATAAAAGGTTCAAACCGGCATTCTGGCGGATGATGAAAAATGCCCGCCATGAGCCGGCCGTCAACATGATCGGGGATGGGCAGACCGAGCCAGGCCAGCAGCGTCGGCAGAATATCGACAATCGAGGCTGAAGCGGTATAATCGGCGCGAACACCCTCACCGCGGATAAGAAAAATACCATTGGGGTCGTGAATGCCCATACGGATAGCAGGGTTATCCGTTACGGAGCAATGGATTTCATCACCCATCAGACCGACACGGCTCCAGACGCCAGGATTAAATTGTACAACCAGGTCGGGACACCCTCTACCGTGGGAAACACCGTAGAACGAGCGACCATCGCTGATAGACTCCATCAACGGCAAAGTCGAATTCGGACCGAAACTCTGGAGCAACTCATTACGTATGGTATCACTCAGAGCGTCATCCTTGAGATATAGCAAGCCGGCATTGGACGTAAGCGAAAAAGCGGCCGTCCGCTCCAGGTCGATCATATCACAAAAAGATTTAGAAATATAATCCAGCCGTTGCTCCTTGTGGGTGGATAATTTATACCCCCAGCGTTTGAGAGTCCGCAGCCAGGGAAACCAATTCAGAATGCTCTGCCGGAGCTGGTTCCGATACGCACTGCGGGCCAGTTGAAGCCGGTTGTGCTCTCTGAACCAAATATTCAGGTTTAGACGATGCCGAAGCGACGTAAAACCGTGATCGGACATGACAATCAATAAAGCATCATCGCCGGCAGCCTGATCCAGAGCCGCTATCATGTCATCACAGTACCGATAGAAAGGCAGAATATCGTTTCGCTGTGAAGCATAGCCGGGTTTTTCGCCAGACAGCTGGGGCCAGTAGGTGTGCTGGATGACATCGGTGCTTTGAATCTGGACGGCGAAAATGTCCCAGTTGACATCGCGCATTAGCTCCAGGGCCAGATGCAGCCGGGCTTGTTCGACGGTGATATGATTCGCAATATCGGCGGTAATAGTGGGCGCTGTTCGCTCGTTAAAAATAGCGTAATTCGTACGGGAAGCGAGATATTTCGCCCACGCTTCCGGAGGATAAACGGTATCGGCGGAGAGGCCGGGACACAGAAAACCGGGGATGATGACACCGTTGACGGCAGGAGGAGGCGATGTCAACGGCATGTTGAGACTGACAATGGCTTTGCCGGCGTGATGGGCGATTTCCCAGATTGTCGGCACGGCAATGCTTTTGAAGTTGTTCAGGTCGATCGCCGGGCGGGTGCGGTCATAGTTATAGAAGGAATAGATGCCAGTCTTGCCGGGCCGGCAGCCGGTCTGAAAGGCAGTCCAGGCGGGCGCCGTTTCGGCGGGCGTCGTACTTTGCAGAACACCGGAACTGCCTTCACGAACAAGACGGGCCAACGTGGGCATGACCCCTTCGGCCATCAACGCATGGCCCAGCTTCCAGGTAAAGCCGTCAAGGCCTATGAGTAAAACTTTCTTTCTTCCCGGCATAAATAATCCTTTGGCAATTCATATTATGCTAATTATACCCGTTTCAAATGAAAATGCGCGTTTTTTCAGCCTAATGAACAAGAGTATCGTAAGGTATTTTATTACATTGAGTTACAGTAATATTTTATTCCATTCCGATCCGTTTGAGTTTGTAGTTTATATCGTTCCGATTGAAAGATCCCGAAACTTTCTACCCAATTGGGTATATTTCAATTGAGAGTATTTCCCGGCCTGCGATTGATTATCATCGGCTTCGACAACTTATGATAATGAGATTGTATCAAAGACTATATCCTGTCACCTAACTCGGCGCAGACCTTTGTTTCTGTACTAAACTGTAACATCAGCATCATTCGTGTTCTCTTGCTTTTAAGATTTTGTGGTTTATTGTAGCTTTCTATGAAACTTTCACGCGACCAATTCGACCAATATGTTGAAGAAGCGATGGGATCTCTACCCGAGGACATTCGCGACTACCTCGATGAAATCTCCGTCGCCGTCGAAGATGTCCCATCGGATAACATCCTCCAGAAGATGAACATCGCCCATCCCCTCAACCTGGTCGGCCAGGTCCGAGACCGGCACATTGTCCACCAGATGCTTGCGAATAATCTGTACTTGTTCCTCCGGACTGATCGTTTTACGCTTTGCCATGGATATCTCCTTGGTTTTTCGTTAGCATGGTATAAGAAATTATGGGAAATGTCCAATTCCGTCTGAAGCGGGACAGAACTTTTTGGGGTAAAACGCCACTGGAAATTTTTCAAGAAAACGGTGCTGAACAATCAGTATTATGAAACGTTCGAGGAATTCATGCGGGCGTGCAAATGCTTTTTCCGAAAGCGGAAGAAATATTGGCCGGAATTACAAACGCTCATGACCGAAAACTTTCACATTCAAGCCGCTTAAAAACGGGAAAACTCAATCGTGAACAGTATAATATGGAGATCAGTGAAATATAATATCAATCGGAACGGGTCTATTTATATCAACATGCGTTTGCGTTAGTGCTGCGTTTGACGAGCAAGGGCATCCTGCGAATAAGTGCGCTCAGTTGACCATAAAAAAGGGACGCCTGAAATGGCGTCCCTCCTTGCGTTTTGCCTTCATCTGCAATGCGTTGAGAATAAAGGCGGGTTCTCAAGCGGAGTATCATATTTATGCCGGCGGTAGAGCTTACTTGCTGAAGTTGCGGCGGTAACGGGCGACCATGCCGGTGCCGATCATGCCGAGGACGATAGCGCCCGGGGCGGGGATGATCGGAGTGCCGCTGGCGCCGATGATGTCGAACTTGACGCGTTCGTTGATGTTAGAGCCGGCGTCGAGGTCGCCGCGGAGCTGGCCGGTGAGGGTGAAATCGCCGGTGATGCCGCTGATATGGAGGTATTCCACGCCGGAGTTGATGTCCAGTGTCGGCAGGGCCTGAGAGTCGATCATCAGGTCGGCCGCGGTCAGGGAATAGTTATCGGCGGCGCGCACCTGGAGGAAGAGGTCGCTGACGGGATTGATGCCGGAATAAGCGACCATTTCCTGCATGTCGGGGAAGTCCAGCTTGATGGTGTTGCCGGTGAGGGTGAAAACAAAATTGTAAGGCTGGTCGCCCCAGGGGTTGACCTGTTCGTTATCGTTCTGGCCGGGAGCGGCAACGTTGGTGCCGGCGGCAATTTCCCAGCCGCTGTTCTGACCTTTAGCGCGAGCTTCCCATTCTTTGGTAAGATCGCCGAGATCGGCCCAGCCGTTGGTGGGGCCAGATACATTGTAAACAGCAAAAACACTACTGGAAAGAGCCAACAAAACACCTGACAACATAACAACAACTTTTTTCATTTTTCGCTTCCTTTCATATAAAGATACTACAACTATCATTGAAAAAGACGGCACCTTGCAGTACTGAAAATTGTATCAGGTAAACGAGAAATGGGAGGACCTTATCAGGGTGTTTTTATGTAAATGTTTGAAAATCAGGGTATTACAGAAATCACAAGTCTTGAATCTGATACAATCGATCTATTTTAACGGCAGCGGTGTCCGATAAAGAATTTTTGGGGGAGAGGGGATCGTGAAGCTGGGGGATATGGCAGGGGGCGTGTGTGAACTTTTGCTTGAGTTAAAAGCGGATATCAGTATAATAACAGGTTCTGTGTCTTTATGAGATATGGGCATCCCGGCCGGGAGATCTGGCTGGTATGATTTTTGGCAGGAATCCATTTTTTAGGAAAGGTGTCTCTATGTCGTTACGAGTTGCAATCGCAGGTGTCACCGGTGCGGTGGGTCAGGAATTTCTGGGCATATTGGAGCAGCGGTCGTTTCCGGCGGCGGAGTTCAAGATGCTGGCGTCGGCGCGTTCGGCGGGTAAGACGCTGACGTTTATGGGCCAGGAATACACGATTGAGGAACTCACGGCGGCGAGTTTTAAGGGGTTTGATATTGCGTTGTTTTCGGCGGGCGGCTCGGTGAGCAAGGAGTATGCCCCGGCAGCGGCGGCAAACGGATGTACGGTGGTGGATAATTCGTCGGCGTTTCGGATGGATGCGGATGTGCCGCTGGTGATACCGGAGATAAACGCGGACGAGATTCACAATGCCCCGCGGCATATCATCGCGAATCCGAACTGTTCGACGATTATCGGGATTGTGCCGGTGTGGCCGCTGCACAAGGCGAAGAAGGTGCGTCGTATGATTGTGAGCACGTACCAGGCGGTCAGCGGAGCGGGCTGGCAGGCGATGGAAGAGCTGAAGCAGCAGACGGTGGATGTGCTGGAAGGGCGCGAGCCGGAGCCGCAGGCGTTTAAGCATCCGTGTGCGTTTAATGTGTTCAGTCATGACAGCGAGATTGGGGCGAATGGTTATAACGTGGAAGAGATGAAGCTGGTGAAGGAGACGCATAAGATTTTCGGAGACCGTTCGATTGCGATAACGGGGACGTGTGTTCGTGTGCCGGTGCTGCGGACGCATTGCGAGAGTATTAACCTGGAGTTTGAGGAGTCGATTACGCCGGAAGAGGTGGTCGATCTGCTGATGCAGTCGCCGGGTGTGCAGGTCGTGGACGATCAGGAGAATAATTATTTTCCGATGCCGATCGACGCGACGGGACAGGATGATATTCTGGTAGGGCGGATTCGCCAGGATGAATCGCTGCCGGACAAGCGGGGGATTAATATTTTCGTGGCGGGCGATCAGCTGCGTAAAGGGGCGGCGCTGAACGCGGTGCAGATTGCGGAAGTGCTGGCGAAGATGTAATAAAAGTTAACGAGCAGATGAGGATGAAATCCTCCGGATTGGTCTTCGGAGGATTTTTATACCCAAAGGGAATGAGAATTCCCGCCAGGGCCAGTCGTAAAGGCATTGCCCGCACATAGTACCGTTTGGAAAAAACAGGGATTGTCAATCGGAACGCGTCTATTAATCGTTATGCAGAATATTAAGCTTACCATCGCCTACTCGGGGACGCATTATCACGGCTGGCAGCGTCAGCAGAATGTGCGGGCGACAGTGCAGGAGGTATTGGAGGAGGCGATTGCGCGGGCGACGGGGATCGCGGTGTCGTTGCGTGGTTCTGGGCGGACGGATACGGGGGTGCATGCGGCCGGTCAGGCGGCGAATTTTTTTGTGGCGTCGCCGATTCCGGCGGCGCGAATGAGGGGCGTGATAAACCGGGAGCTGCCGGGGGATATCCGGATTGTGAAGTCGGAGGGGGTGGGAGATGAATTTGACGCGATCGGTTCGTCGCGGTCGAAGCTGTATCGTTATACGGTATATCTGGGTCGGACGGCGCCGGTGGCGATGCGGGAGCGGTGCTGGTCGCGGGGGTATGAGATTGATGTGCCGGCGATGGAGCGGGCATCGTCGTTATTGATCGGGGAGCATGATTTTGCGAGTTTCGCCAGCGTGGATAAGAACAGTCCGGAGAAATCGACGGTGCGGGAGTTGTACCGGTGTCAGGTGTACCGGAAGTTTGATGTGGTTTATTTCGACCTGGAGGGAAGCGGGTTTCTGTATCACATGGTGCGGAATATAGTGGGGACGCTGGTGGAGGTTGGTCGGGGACACTGGCGGGCGGAGCGGGTCAGGGAGGTTCTGACGGCCGGTGAGCGGACGGCGGCGGGGCCAATGGCGCCGGCGGCGGGGTTGTGTTTGCAGTGGGTCCGCTATTAAGGCAAGGGCGGGCGTAAGCCATTTTCCGCGCATGATAATGAAATAGCCCCAAAGGGAATGAGAATTCCCGCCAGGGCCAGTCGTAAAGGCTTTACCCGCACATAGTACCGTTTGGACAAAACGGGGATTTTCAATCGGAACGCGTATAGAATACAGCTATCTGATTAAACGGATTAATACTGAAACAAGGGTAAAGGGTTTCGGGTTTGGTATATTCTTTGTGTGTATCTGTTATGCGAAACTTAA
>CAYZXY010000026.1:0-41798 GCA_964482555.1 uncultured Pirellulales bacterium | reverse complement strand
TGTTGCGCGTTTATAAACATGTCTCAGGTTTCAAGCAGACTGTCAGGCATGATTCCGGCAGCGGCAATTGCTTATAAGGTATGATCAACTGAAAACCTTTTTCTAATTGAGGAACGTTATGAAAAGAAAAATCACTGTTATGATTACTGCTGTGATGTATGTCACACTGGCTTTTTTAAGCATAACGGAATATTCAACCTCTCTTTATGCTCAAACCTCTGAGCAAAATACTGAAACGGTAAAAATCGCAAGCTATAACATAGAGCATTTCATGAAGAAGTTTGACCAGATTCTTATGCCGGAGCGAAGCCAGGAAAGAACGGAGCTTTGGCGGGATGAGGAGGACTTGTATGAAATCGCCCGGACGATAACGCTGGAGCGGCTGGATGCGGATGTTATCGGTATTCAGGAATGCTGCTCAGAAGAGATGCTCAAGCTGTTTAACGAGAAATGGCTTGATAACCGCTATGGCTATGTCAAGGTGTTTCCCGGCAATGTGGAGGGGCAATACATCGGGATCATGGCCAAACCGGGCTGGGTGGCCCTGCGAGTGAGCGATCAGTATTATCTGGAGGCGGATCCGATGAACGATCCGGAAGTTGCCGAAGCCAAGCGGAGTCTGGCGGGTAAGAACCGGCTGTTTTCCCGGGGACCGGGATTTGTGCTGTTCCGCAGTCCCGGCGGCCATAACATCTGGGTCGGCTGCACGCATGTTAAAAGTAAATACGGCAACAGTAAAGCCGTTACCCGCTGGCGCATCCGGGAGCTGGAGCGGACACGGGAAATCTGCCGGGAGCTGGCGGCGGAGCCGGAGACGTCCAACCTGATTATGCTGGGTGATTTTAATGATGATTTCGGGAGGGACCGATATGAAAAGCTGGCCGGCCAGGATGCCATCGCCGTTATGCTGAAAAAGGATGATGGAGAGGCGTTAACCTGCACGACGATGGCTTTATTGCAGCAAGACAACAATCCGGCAACGTATCATTGCGAGATCAAACCGCCGACATACCGGAGCTTCATCGATCATATTTTCGTTTCGCCGGCGTTGAGCTCTGCCGTAAAAAATACGGTTGTCATAGACGATCCGATCGCGGCGGCGGCCAGCGATCATTATCCGGTTGTCACGACGCTGGAACTGGGCGGGAAGAAAAGGCATATGGAGCAACACCAGGTGAACCAGCCGTAACCCCATGCATTAATGCGTTGATGCGTAACCGAGGCATTATGAACATCACAACGTATCCGGCGGCGTAACCCGGCAAATCAATTAGCGGCGTTTCGTTCTCTGGATTCAAGATTGCGGACGGCCTGTTCCAGAGAAGGGAAAGCGACGGACTCGATTTTCGGGTCGTAGAAATGCCCGGAGACGCGAACCTGCATGAGTTCCGGACTGATGGCTTTGTAAAAACTGGTCAACACCGGGACATCCGGCAGATAATCCGGAGCATCGAGCACAAAATACAACTCCAGGGGGCCGCCCTGCCCATCACCCCGGGCTTGCGGAGTCTCTTCGACACCGTCAAGCTGTAAGCCGTTGAAAAAGGGTTTTTTGATGATGCCGCCGCCAGTCAGTTTGACGGCACTGCCGTCGAGTTTGATGCGGGTCAGGTGAGCCAGACCATTGACGATATCGCCGGCGATTTCAGCCTGGTTAAAGGCGCCGGCACGCGGCGCCGTGAGATTGATAAAATGCAGCAGACGGGCAATCAAGGGCAACCGTCCCATAACAGCATCCTTGATAAAGAATTCATAACTGCCGCGTCGGAGTTCATCCCCGCTGTTTTTCTGAAGATGCAGACGGCCCCGAAAGGTACCGCGGAGCTCGGCAAATTGCGATGATTCATTTTTCAGATGCGGAAACAAGGCCGCCAGATCGCCGTCAAGAAAGTTAACGTCGAATTCATAGGCGGGGTCGTTGTCGTCCAGCAAGATGACCGCTTCGCCGGCAATGCGGCCGGTAAAAAGGCTGCCGCTGACATTGCTGATGATCGCCTGGCGTGTGGCGTAATCATATACCATTTTTCCCGACAGGTCTTTCAGTTCACGATGATAAAGCTCCATGCTCATGCCCGCAGGACGGAGTTCCATGGTGAGCGGATTCCCCTGAGCATCAAAGCGGGCCTGAACCGTTGAAGGCCCCTGAATTGCCGTCATCTCGCAGGGGTACCGCACCGACATATTCTCCGGCTGTATCGTTCCCTGCATGTCCCATTCAAGGCTGTTGGGTTCATCACGAACGCCGCGGAGTTCGAGCGCCATATTTATTTTGCCAGAGGGCTTGACCCGTTCATACAATGTCGTGACCGACTCCGGCAGCGTCGCCCCGAGCTTTTCGTCCAGAACAAGTTTTTCAACATGAAATGAGAGTGTCGGAACGGCATCTTCGGTGTCGAGCGGGATTTCGCCGGCGATACGAATTTTCTGTTCCCCCTGCACGCTCAGAAGTTTTTTCAGTAAAATCGATTCCGGTTTAATTTCAATCTGACCGGTAACATTTTCCAAAGGATAAGGGCATTTTGACCAGCACAGCCGCGCCCCTTTGGGTTCGAGCACCGCCATATAAGCCGGTTCTTTATCCGGCTGGCGGTGCACCCACATATACAGATTCGCCGGTCCGCAGGGATCGAACGAACGCTCGATATCCAGGCCTTTCTGTTTTAACGTTTGCAGCAGTTCATCTTCAAAATAAAGCGGCCGGGCATCGATCTCCAGCAGATAATCATCGCGATTGCGAATCGTACCCTTCATTTCGATCCGGCTGTCATCCCGCTGACATTTCAACGACTCGATCTTGAGCATATTTTCCACGATTTCACATTGTGCCTGCACATTCTCGAGTGGATAGGGAAATGGATGATAGTTAAGACTGCCGTCTTCCAGTGTAAAGGAAATATGATAATCGAATAGATTGCCGGTTGCGACGTTATCATCGGACGCGGGCTTTTCTTTTCCTGTAATCAGTGTCGCTCGGCCGAATATACGGCCGGAAATATCCATAATGGTCATTTTTTCCTGTGCTGCCGGCGGCAGGTTATCAATAAGCTTATCATCCAGCAAAATATTATCCAGCAGAATATCGCATTCGAACCGGGGATCCGGCTGATTCAGATTAGCATAAAAGCCCTGCAATCCCAGTGTACCGCCCTGCTCGTCCTCCCGCTGAACATCAAATACAATCCGATGGTCGGAGTAATGTCCCGTTCCATGCAAATCGGTAAACCGCATATCCAGTCCCGCAAAACCGGTCTCTACGTCCACGACCTCAATATCCAATGCCTCACAGGGATCGCTTCCCGCTATAAGATTATACCGATAAACGGCATTGATCGTGCCGGCCGGTTCAAACTGATCCCAGAGTTCCTGCTGCCAGGGTTGGCTGGCATGATAAAGCCGTTGGTCAAGCGGAATATTGTTCATGGTAATAGTGAAATCCATTTCCGGTGCTGGCGACCTGTTATACCAGCCGCCATTAACGGTTACGATCCGGTCATCATCGATCGCGGACAGCGAATGAATAACCGTCTGCGTCGCATCAAATTCTATTACCCCTCTGAAGTTGTCAAAGGGATAGGGAAAAAAACTATACATGATGCTCCCCTCGACGAATTCACAGCTTGCCTGCCAATGAAGATTCTGGCTGCCTGATAATGTTTTTTTCAGGGAACCCCCCACATCAATTTGCCCCGTGGGGCCATAACAGTTCACGAAATGGGTAATAGAGGGATCGGCTTGCTCATATACGGCATCCAGCAGCGCCGCGAGCTCCGGCGAGTCTTCCCGCAGAAAAGCGTCCATGCCGCAGGGATCGTTAACGGCAAGGATACGATCGATATTGTCAATCTCCTGACGGGCTATCCATTGATCGGCGGGGATATCAAGCCCCAGAATTTCCAGCGTCAGTGCGGCTTGCGGTTCCTGGCCGATATCAATGACGCGGCCGGTAACCAGAACTTCGAAATACTCCTTGAACCCGCCGGAGATGGATTTAATGAAAATGCCGTCTTTATTAAAATCAATCTCACCGACGATATTGGTCAGCGGCAGAAGCTGACCGGATTCCCCCACAGGCAGGTTTATGGCTCCGTCATGCAGTTTCATAATCCCATGATAGCCGCCATCAACATCGAAATACCCCTTCCAGGTCAAATGACAGGTGGGATTCAGCGTTTTCAGGATGGGAAAAGAAACAGCGTCTGCCAGCACTTTTTCCAGCAACGCATCATTCAGCAGCAACCCGCCAGATATCGCACATTGCTGCCGGTCGGCATCGTAATCACCATGGATCAATGGCGGCGTTAACGAAGAACCAACCTGCGTAATCTCAAAATGAAAATCAGGCGATTCCAATGAAGGGATCAGCGTGCCTTCCAGTTCGTGACTGAATAATGGCATGAGCTGACCGGACTTATATTCCGCCAGGTTCACGACCATGTCGTTCAGAAAAAAAGTCGGGCACTGCCCCCCTTTTCGTTCCACACAAGGCGTTAACAACTGCAAATTGGTCTGCCTTAACGATCGGTCATACCAGATATCCAGCCGCCCCTGGTCAACCTTGATCTGCCGCGGAACCAGGGTATCAATCAGCGGCAGTCCGGGCAAATCAATCGTGATCGACCGGGCCTGAAAAACCCGGTTAACAGGATTGAGTTTCCGATCTGGTAAAAACAAACTCACATCATCCAGCTTAATGCCTTTTCCCGGCTCCCAGTGAGCATGCTTGATTTGAACCTGGCCGCCCAGCAATAATTCCAGCTCGTGAGAGATCCTGCGATTGATCCCGATGTCAGAAATGAGAAACCAGCCGGCAGCGACAAGCGTCAGAATAACCGAGAGAAAAATTACCGTCAGCCATTTCTTTTTAGTTTTTGCAGGCATATTTTTATACTCGTTACGGTTGAATATTCCCATTATGCCAGAAAAAATCATATGCGGTTAAAACTTCTGTGTCTGGTCATGCCGGGAATGTTCATACACCTGGTGTAAATCAGGCAGAATTCGGGTTGTGTTTTAGCACGATTTATGTTCGTAAACGCCGCAAGTGGATAATAATTTATTAGCTTGTAACGAGGGCTTCCTGCCCTTGATCCAACTCTTATGAGTCGATACACCGTATGGATTCGGTTTCTGGCACTGGCAAGATGCCCATGCACCAATTTAGACAACGTAAACTAATATTTGCGACTGATGAACACCTGGCCCATTTTATTTCAATAACGTCAGTTCTACCTGTTCCAGCAGAGCTTTTATAGCATTATCGGCAGATACCGTGGCAACTCTTTCTCCTTTTCGGTAGATAATCGCTTTATCCCGCCCGCCGCACAATGCGACATCCGCATCCCGGGCCTCACCCGGGCCATTAACCACACAGCCCATAATCGCCACCGTGATGGGTTGGCGAATGTGCCTGAGGGCCTCTCCGGCCTGATCAACCATGGCCAGAAGATCTATTTCGGTCCGCCCACATGTAGGACAGGCAATAAGCTCCGGACGATTTCGCTTCCGCAGGCCCAGACTGGTTAAAATATCCCAGGCGGTTTCGACTTCCAGAATGGGATCTCCGGCCAGCGACACGCGAATGGTATCGCCAATACCTTCAACCAATAAGGCTCCCAACGCCGCTGCCGATCGCACAGAACCGGATGCCGGAGCTCCGGCATGAGTGACACCCAGATGCAGCGGCATATTATGATGGCCCGATAATGCACGATTTACAGCAATGGTACCAGCCCCATCATGACATTTCGCGGAAAGAACAAGATTCGTAAAATTCTTTTCATCAAACACTTGCAGGTATTCATCCATCTTATCCAGCATCAGGCGGACCAGTTCGGCCCTGCTGGAAATGGTCGTACCTTTTGGCACAATACTGCCTTGATTGACGCCGACACGGATCGCCACGTCATTTTGACGACAGGCCTCTATAACCTCTTCAACCTGGTGTCGGTCTTCGATATTGCCGGGATTGAGGCGAATTTTATGCACACCGGCTCCAATGGCCTCCAGGGCACGGCGAAAATGAAAATGCACGTCGGCAATGACGGGGATGCTGACATGTTTGAGTATTTCCGGTAAAGCGGCGGTATCTTCGCGGGTGGGCACGGCAATGCGGATCAGTTCACAATCGGCCTCGATCAGGCGTTCGATCTGTTCGAGACATCGCTGACTGTCGCGGGTGGGGACATTGGTCATGCTCTGCACGTAAATCGGGTTGTCACCGCCAATTACGAGATTTCCCACCCGTACGGCGGAGGTTGACTTGCGACGAATATCGTTATAAGTTGTATGGTTCATTGTATCACATTAGAAAACGCGGTTTGAAAAGTCAAGACGCATGAACATTTCATGTCGTACCCTGTATGTTTCAAGCGGCGATATTCATGCCGGAGGAAGGCTTGCCTGGATTTTTTCCTTGCCCGAACTTGTTTTGATTTCTAAGCTTACAGCGTATGAATCTCGGCAATAAAAATAATTGTCATTATCATTGAGTATGGTGAAAAGCGTCTTATTTATGAGTGCTGATATATTTTAGGTGCCAAACAAGATAAAAACAATCTATTATCTGACAGTCCGGCATATTAACCAGCTGAGGCATTGATGGAGATAATACCCAACTGGGGAGAAAGCTCCCGGCAGAGCCGGGCGTAAGCTTTTTATCCGTAGATAATTACGTTCCGACAAAACGGGCCTGCCGGCCGACAGACAGGTATTTTCAATCGGAACGCGTATAATTACGTATTGCAAAGACTGGTGTTCAAGCAAAGTTAAAGAAACCAGCAAACGAGACCCCGTACAGCATTCAATACAATTGCATGAAGATATATTATCTTGAAACATTTGATGACTTTCCATCTCCCGAGAACGGCTGTGTACTGAGCATCGGAAATTTCGACGGGGTGCATGTCGGTCATCAATCAATCATTCAGTTCGCCCGGCTGATGGCCACAGGTCAGCATCTGCCAATGATGCTGATGACCTTTGAACCGACAGCGGCACGGGTGCTGCGTCCGGAACAACCGCAGCAGATTCTGACTCCTATCGAACTCAAGACACAATTGCTGGCGGAGCAACACCCCGACAGCCTGATCGTGGTTGAGCCTACAATGGCATTTCTTTCGCTCTCGTCGGAGGAATTCATTCACCTGATGAAAGACAAACTCAGAATGAAACATCTGGTGGAAGGTGAGACCTTCGGCTTCGGACGGCAGCGGGAAGGCAAGCCCAACAGCCTGGTGGAACTGGCGAACAAATATGATTTCAAGGCTCACTTTCTCAAAACCTATTCCCTGCACCTTTATAATGAACCGGTAAATGATACTAAGGGGCGAACCGCTATTCAGGACGAAGTGATGGTGACCAGCACCTTGATACGCCGGCTGATATTGGAAAATGAGCTGGCCAAAGTTCGTCTGTGTCTGGGGCGGGATTATATGCTCTCGGGCCGGATCGTTTCCGGACGGGGGGAAGGCCGAAAACTGGGTTTTCCAACAGCAAACCTTCACCTCGATCATCCCGAACAACTGGTCCCGGGCGACGGCGTTTACGCCGGGCGGGCGTATCTGGGTAAAGATTGTGTGGAGGCATGGAACCGCCCGCCTCTGCCTGCCGCAATCAGTATCGGCCAATGCGAGACCTATGAAAACGGGATATGGCAGATTGAAGCGTATCTGCTGGATTTTTATCCCGAAGAGACGCTGGCGGGCATGTATATGCTGCTTTCGTTCACGGAATTCATCCGGGCGCAGAGGAAATACGACTCACCGCAGGAACTGGCCGAAGCGATCGACAAAGACATCAGCGCCATCCGGAGAATTCTACAGGCGGATTGACCCAAAACTACCGGCGCCCGATATATATCCCAAGCTTAAAAGCTGTCATTGGCGGCGGTGGCGGTGGCAGGCTCTGCTCTGGAATGAGAACCGGCCAGATACGTTTCCGTAACATTGTCAGCCACCCAGAGCCTGGCCCGAAGATTCAGCAGGGCCATATAAAGCTGCGGGTCCTTTTCGAGCAGTTTCTCGCGCGTCATCAATTCCCACGCCTGCTCTTGCTCACCGAGATCATTACGATGCAGGACATCGGCATCGTGCCAGGTTCCGACGTAATCTTCGATCTGATCGGCGGTCAGTTCCACTTCTATATGCGGCATGACCCCGTAGTCTTCCTGTTTTTTATTGTCTGGGTCGCGATGTACGCGGCGACCGCTGGGCAGGTAATAATATGCGACGGTCATCTTAAGCTGAGCATCTGTGGGCAGCAGACGCTGTATGGTCTGGACATTGCCTTTGCCGAACGTACGAGTGCCGATGATCGTCGCCCGCTGATGATCCTTGAGTGCCCCGGCGACGATTTCAGAAGCGCTCGCCGAAGCGGAATTCACCAGCACAACCATAGGCAGCCCTGAATCGAAGGTGGTCACGGATGATGCTTTGCGCACCTGCTCGGTGTCAGGATTGCGGTAACGGGAACTGACGATGGCCCCTTCATCAATAAAGGTATCTACTATATCGACCGCCCCGCTAAGATAGCCGCCGCTGTTGCTGCGTAAATCGAGGATCAGAGCACGCATATCCCGCGACTGGAGTCCGCGAAGCTTGTTGCGCAGACTGCCGGGCGTTTCGGCGGAGAAATGCGTCAGCCGTACGTAAGCAATTCCGCTGTCGGGGTCGAGAAAATGTTCCCAGGCGCCCTTTCGGTCGTAGTAGAGCCCTTTGACAGTCGGCACCACGACATGGTTACGTGTGACCTCAAACTGGCGCGGCTCTTCGAATCCTTCGCGATACACTGTCAGATTGACTTTTGTGCCGGCGGGACCGGTAATCAGCCGCACGGCCTTTTCAAGGGTATAATTGCGAATATCGTTTCCCTCAACTTCCAGAATCAGGTCACCCGCGTCCATTCCCGCTTCATAGGCGCCCCCTTCATAACTGACCAGCGAATCGACCCGCAGAACATTATTGTATTCGGGATTCCTGGCATCGACTTGCTTGCGGATGACGACGCCGATGCCCGAAAATTCATTCGTCATGCTTTTGTTGAAATCCTTAACGTCGCCCGGCCAGACCAGATAGGTATAGCTGTCCAGGGCGGAAAAGGCCCCTTCGGCAAACTCCGCGAGCACGATCTCATCATCGAGTCCCAGATACTTGTCGTTGATCTGCACGATGCCTTCCATGAGAAAATAGAGATAACGAAAATCATCCGTTTCCTCAATGACTGGCCGGTATTTTTTCCAGAGGGTTTTTACTTCGCTGATGTAATTATCGCGGGCCTGTTCGTCATTTAATGAATTAAACACCTCCCGGATTTTATCCGTTTCGGCCAGCAGCAGACAATTTTCAACGGCATCCTCACCCATTTTCACATAATCGGGACTCGCGACATAATTGAGGTTGATAATGGCAAGGGCCGTCGTAATCATTTCGGCGGTAATACCTTCGCGGCGTTCCTGCCAGTCGATACCTTCGGAATTAGGATCAAGCACATATACGGCTCGGAGGGTCTCCTCCCGCAGCAGCCGACTATGCATTTCATCGAAATCGAACTGGTCTTCATCTACCACCGTCAGATAATAATAGACTTTGTTATAGGCTTTGAGAGGATTTTCTTCTTTTTCGATGGATTTTGCCAGGATCTGAGTTTCCGAGATAATCCTGCTTTTGATGCTTTTATTAATCGTATCGTCAAGTTTCATTCGTTCGGCCAGGCGGATGGCAGCAGCCAGCTCAGCCAGAGCGTCCAGCCAGTTTTCCTGAATCTTGTCTTGAAGCTCCTGCTCGAATTGCTTCTTTTCTTCCTGATCCAGAGAAAACTTTCTGCTGGACTCCAGAAGACTTTCACGCCATTGAGCCAGATGATAATTATTCATCATCTCATCAACATGCCCCTGCCAGGCCTCTTCCCGGGCCTGATCCAGTTCATTAGTCAGTTTTTCAAACTGCGACAGAAGATTATTCAGTAGGGCAGGGGCTTTGCTCTGCTCGTCTATTTTGGATATGTCATTCAGCAGTTCTCGGGCTTCATCGAAATCGCCATTGGCCATCGCAATACCGGCACGAATCATGGGATTATCCGAAAGGGCCATATTGCTCTCAGAGGTGGATTCCTTCGACGCCGCCTTTGCCGAATCTGCCGAAAATGCAACCGTTACAACAGCCAGTAAAATCCTCATGAAGACAAATCTGGTATGCCAAAAATTTGTGCGTTGCTTCATTGTTTCACCCATATTGTTTTATTTATAGTCACTCTGTCGTGTAATCTGAATTATCCTGATATCCGTCTTTGAGTTTCACTACCCAATATTATAAGTCCATTATAGCAATAAATGCAAAAGGGCTTCTGAAACTTATTTACTGTAATTAATTATAAGGTTAAATCCGCCAGAGGTAAACCTTTGAAACAGCCTCCAGACAATTTCGCAGTAACATCCTGTATGTAAAGAAGTTACAATCTAACATCCTGGCGAATCGTGTTGATGAACCAGAGGTAGAATGCTCGACCGAGGGTTTGTTTCTCGATAATGATTTTGGCCCGGCCGACCATGCCGTCACGCAGGCGCGAGTCTTTTCCAGGAATAGGCAGGACCAGTTCGTATGTATTTTCCGCAGGAATAATCGCATCTTCCCCCTTGCTGGAAGGCATCGTAGGGACTTCACCCCGAAAAGCGGTCGAAAATGCCGGAATCGACATCCGTAAAACCGGGCTGCTGGGAATGCTCTCGACAGGAACATCTTTAATCGTCTCATCGTCCATCGCCCACAGTTTTATCTCGGCAACATGGTTGGTGCTGATGTTCTGGATATCCTTGACATTAACCGCCGCAACCGCCTCGTAAGAACAGGGATCATGAACGGCAAAAACCTCTGTCTGCCGGGGCATGAAAACACCGTTCATTTTTTGCAGCGGTTCGTTTGTTCTAATCTGAAGTACACCGTCTGCCGGGGAAAAAATCGACAACTTCTCAAAATTACGGCAGGCCCTTTCATATTCGCTTTGCAGAGCCTTGATTTCCGTTTTGATTTTTTCCGCTTCGGCATTTTCACCGATGCTCAGGGCATCGTCACGGGCGATACGTTTTTGCTGAATCTTGAGTTGGAGATCCTCAACCCGGAATTCCAACTGCGGATTGCTCAGCGTGAGCAGGTTTTGACCGACCAAAACACGAGAGCCGTCCTTGACCGTCACCGGATGTTTTTCCAGATCAATGAAACCGGGTTGCGTAATATAAATCGGGTGGAGATTCTGAGGACGCAGGATACACTGAGTCTGAACGGTCTGCTCGACCGGCAGAATCATAAGGCCATAAACCGCGGCCCCCCCCAGAGCTAACAGAATCAGAGCCGTGACCGGGCGAATATGTATTGCGTGATGGCTGCTTACCAGGTACTTGAAGAAACGGATTACCGGTGCGACCAGGGAACTGTAAATCACGCCGAGGGCCATAACGCCGCCGATAACCTGTAAATCATAAGGCTCCAGGAATTTCCAGACCATCATGGTAATTGCCACCATGATAAACCAGCGATAAATCGTACTGCAAACGGCATAACCAATGATGGTAAACTCGCGTCCCTGCGTATCAATCGGCTCCCGGGCTTTTTCGACGCCGAGGACATACCGCTGAAAGAGATACCAGAGATAGGCCGACCCCTTCTGCCTGAGGTTGGGAATTTCAACAAGGTCCATCAGAAAATAATAACCGTCGTAACGAAGCAGCGGGTTGCCGTTAAACAAAATGGTGTTGATACTGGCGACCAGCATGACATTCAAAGCGAACTGGTTGATGATGGTTTTCGGTTCGGTGAAAGCCCAGATATATGTCGCCGTAGCCGCCAGAATAATCTCCACGACAATTCCGGCAGCGGTAATCCACATCCGGCGGCGTTTCTCGTTAATCATCCAGGAATCGGACACATCGCAATAAAAACAGGGCATAAACACCAGAAAAAGAACGCCCATTTCATGCACTTCGGTTTCGAATCGTTTGGCGGTAAGACCATGGCCGAACTCATGGATGATTTTTATGAGGAACAAGGCCGGCCCGAGATACAGCAGGTTGACCCAGCTGAGTATGGGCTGGCGGTCATTGAGTTTCTCGATATTGTCGAAAAGCAGAATCAGGGCCCCAATAATGACGGCCCAGACCAGAAACATAGCAAACCGGGAAAAAATCACCCCGCCCAGATGGCGATGCAGCCAGTTAAGCATCTTATCGGGATCGAAAATGGGAATCCGGAAAAACAGGTATTCCTGACGCAACCTCTGCCAGAGACTGCGGGAGAGCTGCTCTTTGCGTTTAAGGAGATAATCGGTATTGGCGCTGCCCTCGATATACAGCAGATTCGCCCCCCGAAGCATGATGATAAAACTCATAATGGATTGCGTATCGAATTCTTCTTTGGGAAACCGATCGTTGAGAGTTCGCTGAACATCCTCCATCGTAAGTTTGCCGTCAAGCATCTGGTAGATGGTGTATTCCGGCGGGCGGAGGCGGTAATACCGCAGCGACGTAGGGTCCTTGAGGACAAAACAGGGCTTACCATAATAAACCTGTTCGGTGATCTCGACATCGCGGCGGGCACGAGGCAAAGCCAGCGAATCGCCTTCGGGAGTGTCATAATCCAGAATCAGGTTGTCATTGTGATTATTATCAGGCATATTGAATCTGTCTTCCAGATTGATTTTCAGAAGAAAGTTACACGGAAGAAACGGATAGCCTTGCGCATCAAAACATACCAGAGCGGTTTTTCAAGTGAACCGATTTTGGCCCGTCCTACCATGCCGTCTCGCAGCCCCTCCGAAACGGGCTGCAACTGTTCGTCATTCAGGTCGATACGAACGCTGAAGACATTACCTTCCTCTTCACGGGTTTTGGAGGTCTGACTGATCTGACTGAACTCATCGATACGGGCGTGCAATTTATACTGCGGATAAGCGGAAAGATAGAAATCCACCGTTGCCGAACCGGTATGCGATTCCCGCAGGGCCTTCTGAACCCAGTCGATCTCCTGTTGCGGCACGTCCAGTACAAGCTGCCAGTTGTTCAGTGACGCAACTTCACAAATCGTATCCCCCAGACTGACGGTCATACCTTCCATACGCTTGAGGTCCTGAGTTAAAATAGTGCCGTCGATAGGCGAGACAATATCACATTTTTTAATCTGAGCATTGACGAAATTAAGTTTGTTTTCCAGAATCGCCATTTCATATTCACTTTGTTTCTTTTTGGCGGGCGAGGCGGCAGGATCATTAAGAATAATATCCTGCTGCCGCAGCTGCTGCTTGAGTGACTCAAGCTGGGTTTCCAGTTCCAGCGTGTCCAGCCGCGCAATGACATCTCCCTGTCGAACAGTTTCGCCGCTCTTTTTCAGAATTTCATTGATCTGAATCTGTTCCAGTGGCGACTGAATGGTACGAATTTTCTCCGGGGTCATTTCGCATGCGCATTCGATTTTCACGGGCCAGGGGGTGAGCAGCAACACCACCAGGGCGACAAGAAAAACCGTCGTCCAGATCAGCCATTTACGGCGTTTTTGAGGATCGGCCTTCATCTTCCTGAATTTCGCGAACGGCTTGACGATGGGAACAGAAGCCATTTCCAGAGCATTCTTCAGGGCCAGGGCGCCATGAGCGGCGACCGAAGAGGTTACGCCTGACAGATTCGTGGTTGTTTTATCGTCAAAGCCCTCCGCGACGATGACACCGTAATAAACATCTTCCTGCTTCATCGGTTGAAGATAAATATGATCCAGCTGGCTGACATTAAAATAATCCTTGACCAGTTGCGTCAGTTTTTCCTCATGCTGCATTTCAGGAAGCTGTTCGCGGGCGGCCATGATGGGTTTCTTGATTTCCAGACAATGCTGGCTGAGCTTTTCGATGGCCTGCATGAGAATGGCACGCCGGTCAGGTTTGTCGATGCCGCTGACCGCACGCAGACCGCGTTTAACCCGCGGATCGATCCAGACAGTAAGCCGGTCGCAGCCGATGGTCTCGCGGCCAATATTGGCGATCTGGTAGATTACTTTTTCCGGTTCGAGCGAATCGTGAATACCTTCGGTAAATTTCAACAATCGGGCCAGCGACTTGCGATCATCATCCAGCACGGCTGCTCGTCGATGAGCCAGGTAGGTCTCGGCCGCTTCGCCCACCTGATCAAGCAGACCAACCATCGAACGGTAATCATGAGCGGTAACGCCGTCGGAACCGATAGTCTGTAAGACCATCGCGACCTGATTGGCCGCCTTCAGCGGCTTGAAAAACAGCGGATAGGGACACAGGTTGCTTTTGCTCGATTCATCGCCGGCATCGGAACCGCCGGGAGGCAGCACCAGCGATTTCGTCTCCTTCACGCTCCGCATGATCGCTTCCACAATGACCTGCTGCTGCTCGGGATTGCTGACCTGACATTGATCCAGATCGACATGACAATAACATTGCGGTGCCTGCTCGGGCTGGATGACCCAGATCGCGCCGCCACGTGAACCGGAAGCGGCAACCGCCAACTGGAGAAAATTTGCAAAAAACTGCGGCGGTTCCAGATTGGCAGAGGGAAGCTTCGCGATTCGGTTCAGTATTTCCGCTATACGCTGAGTTGTCTGGCTTTCGGTCAAGGTAATTCCTTCATCCCCCAAAACAAATAATGTGTTTTATGACAATATATTGGATAGTATCGGCAATAAACGGTCCAATTATAAGGATTTTGCGGGGTATGCTGTCAAGCAAAACTGGCAGGCCCATGCGGATGTTCCATACTTATTTTATCTATTATGCCCGAAACCGGTCAAGTAAGTCAACCAATAATTTCATGTCGTCCGTTAAAGGGGCCTGAAAATGGTGTTCTTTACCGCTCTGAGGATGGCGGATAAATAATTCCGCGGCATGCAGAGCATGACGATCGATCACGACATCGTTGGGCTTGAGGCGGCATTCCCCTGCCGGAACGGGCTGCCCATCGGCAAGCTGCTCCAGCGTCATCACTTTGCCGCCATACATGGTATCGGCGACTATAGGATGCTTGATGGCGGACATGTGGACGCGAAGCTGGTGGGTCCGGCCGGTTTTGGGCATTAGCTTGACGAGAGCGTATCCGCGGTATTGCCTGATGACCTCATAGGTGGTGACGGCTTCCTTGCCGGATTCGGGACGGACGGCATACTTTTCTCGGATATGAGGATGCTTATCCAGCGGCAGCGAGATGACATCGGCATCCAGTTCCATAGTGCCCTGCACAACGGCATAGTAGATTTTTTTCGTCTTGCGGCGTTCGAACTGATGTGCCAGTCGCCAATGAGCGGTATCGGTTTTGGCGACGATAATGACACCGGTGGTGTTGCGGTCGAGGCGATGGACAATGCCAGGTCGAAAATCGCCGTTAATGGAAGAAAGCGACTGGCTGTAGTGGACCAGAGCGTTAACCAGAGTGCCGGATTTGTAGCCGCGAGCGGGGTGAACAATCAGGTTGGCTTGTTTGTTGACCACCAAAATATCATTGTCTTCATAAATAATGTCGAGAGGGATTTCCTCAGGAATGATTTCATTGGTGGGCGGCGGCGGCAGAATGATATCCACCTGATCGCCGGGACAAAGCTGATAGCTGCTTTTGGTGGGATTGCCGTTGACGGTAACCGCTTCTTCCTTGATCAAACGCTGGATGATATTGCGGGAAAAATCCGGAAAACGATGGCGCAGATACTTGTCGATCCGCCGGTTGGGCAATAAACGCCGGATATGGAGCGTGGCCTGTTGAGCGCCATCTTCTTCAAGATTAATCTGATCCTGTTGATCCGTGGTCTGTTCGTCGTTCACAGAATGTTTTCGGGTTCGGGGATAAGGAATGCGTCAAGTGGTGTGCTTTAGTAATGAGCAACGGTTGCGAAAAATATATCATGCATTTCCAGCCCATGACATTGAATCGCCGGTGATGAGCATACGCATAAAATTGCTCAATCTCACGGGCAAGAAACCCGTGTCACATTTTACGCAACTGGACTAATTACTTCTTGTTGCGAACACCTGTACTGCAGGCATCCTGCCTGCAGTTAACCACACTTAAACGTCTGAAAGCGGAAAATGTTGTATTATGAAATACATCAAAAATCTATCCGCAACAGAAACTAATTAACCTTCTCTTCCGGTGAAGCATTATCACAGGGATCGGTTACAGAACCCAGGCTGCCGGTTTCAGGCGTTACTGAGGGGTCCGGTTTAGGTGCGGGGGCAAAGGTGACAGGTTGTTTGAAATCATCAAGCACGCCCAGACGCTTCGAAGCCATCAGCGGAAAGGCTGTACCTTCCAGCTTATTGTCCTGAGAAATTTCCTGGTAGAGTTTGCGAGCCTCTTCCCACTGGCCGCGTTCTTCGGCCACGAGAGCCAGGCCGAACTTGGCGGTGCCGACGGCCTGCGGTTGACCGGGAAACTGCTTTTTGATTTTCTTATATAGTTCTTCAGCTTTGCTGCAGAGGTTTTCTTTTTCCGAGGTAGAAATCTCGCTGTCGGCAAAGAATAATTTCGACCGCAGCGCTTCGGCCTGCTGCATGAGAGCCATCATGCCGACTGAAGAGTTGTTTTCTTTTCTATAAAGACCGTCCAATTCCCCGACTATCTCATTAACGCTGGTGGTATAGGACCCCATGGCCAGACCGTTGGCGATGGTATCCATGACCGCTCGTTCCTGAAGGCTGGAAGATTTGGCAATGAGGTTCTGTAATTGGCTGGCTCTATAACTTCTCTGTTTCGATGAATTATTAATCATCCAGGATCCTCCTGCAAGGGCTGCTAACACAAGCAATACAACAGACAGCACCAGCGTTCCATGCCGGTGCCATAGCCGCCGAATTGATTCCAATTCGTCTTTCAAAAAATCAGCCAGTTCATTTTCTTTTAGTCTATGGCGCTCTTCTGATTTCATTCTGCAATCATTCCTTCATCACCACCTGTCAGGGTTTTTAAGTGAAATGGGTTCAAGATGTTGTGTTTGTATGTCATACAGGGTATTTAATTTACAAAATATTAGCCGAACGTCAAGAGCAGAGAAGCAAAAAAATCAAACTTGTGGTTATCGGTCCTGTTTCGGTCGCAGCATAACTGCTAAACCGGCAATCAGTTATTGAAATATGTCACTTGTTAGAAAAAAATCAGTCACCCAAAAATATATTGAAACATCAGGTGTGACTTCGCCATCATTCTGGGCGGCCCTCTTGAGTGGTTTATAGGACGGTGACCGGAATGACTTCAGTTTGCTGCCTTTTTATGCTATTCATTTCCGAGCTGCATAGTCGGCAGTGAAAGCCGCTCGGATCAGGCCGGTTGAAAAGCGGGCTTTTGCGGCTGATAGAAGACCGTTCGACAATGATGCTGAGGAATGAAACGTGAGCCGTACTCTGTCAGCGACTCTGAAGAGCCGACAAACAGATATCCTTCCGGCAGGAGCAGGTCGGCAAGACGGTTGAACAGAGCGGCTTTGTCTTCACGATTGAAATAAATGGCGACATTCCGGCAGAAAATCACGTCAAAGGGGCCCATCCCCACAAACTTTTCCAGAAGATTCAGTTTTTTGAATGCCACCATGGAACGGACTTCATCTTTGATTTTCCAACTGTCGGCTTGCTGGATGAAATACTTGTGGAGCTGGAGGTCATTGAGGCCGCGCTGTATTTCATGACGGGCATAAACGCCCAGACTGGCTTTTTTTATGGCGGCATCGGAGATATCCGTCGCCAGGATATTCACATCCCAGCGGTCAATGTCGGGTATAAGTTCACGGAGGATGATGGCCATACTGTAGGGTTCCTGGCCGGTACTGCAGGCAGCGGACCAGAGCCGAAGTCGGCGGGGCTGAGCAGCGCCGTCCCTGGCGTCGATAATATTGGGGATAGCCTTATGCTGGAGGGCATCGAAGGGTGAGTTGTCGCGAAAAAAGAGGGTTTCCTGGGTGGTAATCGCATCGATGATAGCACCCAGCAGGTCTTTATCCTGATTATAACGAGCCTTGTAATATAACTCACTAAAGGTCTTGCATCCCCATTTTTCGGCGATACTGGAGAGGCGGGCTTCAATCAGATACCCTTTGCTCTGATCGAGCACGACGCCGCAAAGATCATACACAAGCCGCGATATTATTTTGATTTCTTCTATGGTTACTTGCACTGAAGCGTCCTCTGCTGCACGAGACTGGTAATATGATGGGCGAGGGAATCCAGGGGTGCGATAATATCGGACAATCCTTCTTCCGCCGGCTGGCGCGGCATGCCGTAAACGACGCAAGAAGCTTCGTCCTGGGTGATGATGGTGGCATGATTGCGTTTGAGCAGACGGCATCCCAGGGTCCCGTCGCTGCCCATGCCGGTCATGATAACGCCGACGACCGCCCCGCCGAAAACATGGGCTGCCGAACGAAACAGATAGTCCACCGAAGGCCGGCAACTGTTTTCCGGAGGGTCGTCGGTGATACAGACTTCGACCATATCGCCCCGCTGAATGATTTTCATTTGTCTGCCGCCGGGGGCGATAAGAACTCTGCCGGAGCGCAGAGCCTCTCCGTCAACGGCTTCGCCGACTTCCAGGGCACATTTATTGTTCAGATCCTCCGCCAGTGAACGGGTGAACATGGGCGGCATGTGCTGAACGACCAACACCGGAACACCCAGAGAATCAGGCAGCCGCGGCATCATCCGCGACAGGGATTGCGGCCCGCCGGTAGAGATACCAATGACGACGACGCGGGGCTTGATAGATCGCTGGATGACCTGCGATGAGGACAGCGGTTTTCGGGGAGAGATCACGCCGGGATCGGTTCGAACGGGCGTTTCCCGAACTTTGCGTGCCAGCGAAGTCTGGCCGGTAAGGATATTCTGGATATTTTTCTTTTTAGCCAGCGCCTTGATCCTGTCGCACAAATCCTTTTTCAAAAGCACACGGTTCTCTTCGATGGATCCGCCTTCGGGTTTGAGCAGGAAATCCATCGCTCCCAGCTCCATGGCCTTGATGGTCGCTTTGGCGCCGTCGCTGGTAA
Organism: uncultured Pirellulales bacterium; assembly: GCA_964482555.1. Lineage (GTDB taxonomy): Bacteria > Planctomycetota > Phycisphaerae > Sedimentisphaerales > SM23-30 > CAYZXY01. The sequence goes on along the minus strand of CAYZXY010000026.1, from coordinate 22,785 downwards.
AGGCGCTGAGCATAATGGCAGCGATATCGCTCTGCCGGGCGCGCAGTTCGCGGAGCACCTGCAGGCCGTCCATCTCGGGCATTTCCAGATCGAGCGTGATAATATCGGGCCGGTAATGCTCGATTTTCTGCAGAGCGATTTTGCCGTTGGCGGCGACGCCGACGACTTCGACACCCTCGGTCTCTGACAGAATGTCACTGACGATCTTGCGATAGACGACGGTATCGTCAACCACCAGCACTCGAACCGGATTTATACTGCCTACCATATTGTTCACCTTAAACATCCGGACAGACGCGAAAGCCTGTCCGGTTTACGCTTGACGTTCCTTATGACCGACGACCGGCATCGAACCGTTTATGATTTAAACTGACTGACCAGACCCTGAAGATTTTCCGCCAGCTTCGAGAGATCTTCGCCGGCGTTTTTAGTCTGGGTCACGCCCTGAGTAGCCGTGGCGGCGACTGTCGTCAAGGTCGAAATCGCTTCGGAGACCTTAAGTGTGGAATCGGCCAGCTCGTTCAGCATACACGATACGCTATTTGACGAATCGGCGGATTGCTGAACATACTGAGAGATCTCCTTCGTGGTTATGCTCTGTTCCTCGACAGCCGAAGCGATGGTCTGCGAGACATCGTTGACGTTTTTGATGACGTCGCTGATCTGACCGATCGACTGTACGGTTTTGTTGGTCGAATCCTGAATCGCCGCAATGCGTTTAGCGATATCGCCGGTGGCATCGGCGGTCTGCCGGGCCAGTTCCTTCACTTCGGTCGCCACGACGGCGAAGCCCTTGCCGGCGTCTCCGGCCCGGGCCGCTTCGATGGTCGCGTTCAGCGCGAGCAGGTTCGTCTGTTCGGCGATGTCCTGAATGACCTCGATGACCTTACCTATCTCGTCGGCGGCCGTCCCCAGCAAACCGATATCGCTGTTGCTCTGCTGGGCCAGCTCCGAAGCCTGCCTGGCGACGGACGCCGCCTGTTCGGCATTTTGAGCAACCTCCGAAATACTGGCCGTCATCTCCTCGACAGAGGAGGCAACGGAACGAATCTGTTCCGACATGCTGTTGGCGGTCGAGGACATTTCTTTCATGCTTGAAGATACGGTCTGGATTTCCTGAGCCGATTCCTGGGACTGCCGGTCTATCTGTCCGACCTGAGTCGTAATCTCGCCTGAACTGGCTGTAAGCTGGGTCGCCGAACCGGCAACGGTATTGGCCCCGGCAGCGATCTGTCCGATAATACCCTGAATTTTTTCGACGAACGTATTGAACCAGTGAGCCAGCTCGCCAATTTCATCCCGGCGGTTTTCCGGGAGCCGGCGAGTCAGGTCGCCTTCGCCCTGGGCGATATCCTTGAGCAATTCGACATTCATGCGGATCGGCTTGATGACCATGGTGTACACGAAAAAGCTGACGCCCAAAACCATCAGAATCGAAAATCCTGCCGTGATCAGAAACAGGGTATTGCGAAACGATCTGGCTTCAGCGTACTTGACGTCATGCGGAACGGCAAACGCAACAGTCCAGCCCCATTTCTCAAACCGCTCAAAAACCATCCATTTATTTTCGCCTTTGAATACATAATCAAAATTACCGCTGTTACTCTCATACATTTTCTGGATGAAATCGAATTTTTTAATGACATCATCGCCGGCTTCGAAAGCCGGGTGCATGACGATCAGCCCCTCCTGGTCAAGTATGAAGGGATAAATAACGCTGGCGACGGTTTTCTGAGCATCTTTTGCACTCTTGTCGTTTTTTGCCTCATAATACATATTTTTGAGCCGTGCGAGGGTTTCCTGTTTGGAGGCCTCGACATCCGTCTCGACCTGATCGGAGTCCTTCATTTCGGCATATTCGTGTTCGAGAACATTGATGATGTTCTGTAGCTTTTGCGAATAAAGCATCTCTTCTTCCTGGTCAATCGTCTTATGCATTTCATGATTAACGGACCAGACAATGCCGGCTCCCATAACGAAGCAGCCGGCGATCATGATTCCAATAATTTTGGCAGTTATCGATTTAAACATCAACATTCTCCTTATCAAACATAATTTGCAGAACAGCCGGGAAGCTTAATGTCAACCGGCAATATCTAATATACTCCAACGGACCGATATGAGATATATTATGACTGTAAGTCATTGTATAAATAACTTTTTAAATCATTTATGTTTTAAACGCTTTGACAAGCGTATCCATTTCGTTTGACAATTGGGCCAGTTTTTCGCCGGCGGTCTGGGTGTGATTGGCACTGACTGCGGTCTGTCTGGCGTTTTCATCGACTTTAACGATATTTTGCGCGATTTCATCGGTCGCCATGGACATCTCCTGAACGCTGGCAGAAACGGTCTGGGACGCATGCGCGGCCTGGGAGACGCTGTCGTTAATTTCTCGTGTGGTGACGCTGTGTTCTTCGACGGCAGAGGCGATGGTCTGCGAAGCTTCGTTGACCTGACCAACAATCCGCCTGATATCACCAATACTCTGGACAGTCTTGCTGCTGGAGGATTGTATGGCTTTGATGCGTCGCCCGATATCTTCGGTCGCTTCGGCGGTCTGCCGGGCGAGAGCTTTGACTTCATTAGCGACTACGGCAAATCCTTTACCGGCTTCACCGGCTCGCGCGGCTTCAATGGTGGCGTTCAGGGCAAGAAGGTTGGTTTGATCGGCGATATCGAGAATCACGTCGAGCACACGTCCGATTTCTTCCGAGGCGCTGTTAAGCTGATCAATCTGATCATGACTGCTTCCAGCCAGACCATCCGCCTCACGGGCCACGGTTGCGGCCTGTTCGGCGCTTTTGGCGACTTCGTTGACGGCGATGTTCATCTGCTCAAGAGCAGAAGAAACGGCATGAACGCTGTCAGACATCTGGCGAGTTGAGGTTGACATATTTTTCATGTTGACGGTGAGTTCTTCAGTTGCGGCGGCAACGGTGGCCGATTGCTGATTGGTCTGTTCGGCGCCGCTGGTAAGCTGGTTGGATGTGGCAGCCAGCCCAGCGGACGAATCATGCAGCAAGCGGGATTTCTTGATAAGTTCCTTAATCATATGGCTCAATTGATCAACCATTTCGTTAAGGGAACGGCCCAGATCGCTGATCTCATCGTGTCCGTTGATGGTGATTTTGCTGCTCAGGTCGCCGGAAGCGATTTTTTTGATTTCGGCAATGGTCTTTCGAACGGGATCGCTGACGAACCGGGTTATCAGCACAAAGAGCAAACCTGCTCCGCAAACCAGCAATATCAGGCTGAGCCCGCCGGCCTTACTGACAGCCATTGCAGCGTGAGCATCCGCTTCATCCAGAGATAGAATGATTTCGAAAGCGCCGTGGATTTCGCCGGCGTGCCAGTTTTCCATGACTACACCGGTCGGATCGCGTCCCTGGTTATTTCCCCATAATTCAGCTGAAGTTGCCGGGTCGCCATGGCAAGCCAGACACTCCGATGTCAGTTTGACGGGACGGAAATAGCGAACGGCATTGGCAGCATAGTCAACTTCGTAATATTCTTCCAGATCGTCCTGCTTAATCTTTTTAATGACCCGTGCTTCGAATTCATCGGGTTCGTTGACCGGATTACGAGGACTGAATTTGGGCACCCTGAAGGTATACCCGCCGGCATCAGCCTTTTTCATGGCGCTGCTCCAGGCGGTAACGACGGGTACGGCGGCCAGGATTTTTTCCATTTCGCCGACTTTTGCCCATTCGGAGAGTTCGTCCATACCGAACAATCCCAAAGACCATTTCTGGGCCATTTCCTCGCGAACGGATTCGGTGTTCAGCAGAATGCTGCGTGCCTTTTGAACCTGCGTCTCGACAGCTTCTTCATGAGCGTTGCGGCTGTAAAGAAAAAACAATACGCCAACGATTATGACTGTCTGCAGTAAACCGATAATAATGATCTTTTCGCGTAGTTTAATTTTTTTCACTATATTCTTCCTGGTTGCTAATGCCTTGAACGACCTTTTCTATCCTTACAGCCATCAAGAATGCAGAATGAGAATACAACGCTCGACAAAACGTAAGCTGTCATCAGGCCTCTTCCCGGCAGGCAACTGTTTCCTGAACATTCAGGATCACCAGCAATTCCTTTTCCAGCTTATAAACGCCATGGAAGAACCGTCCGTCGATGCCTTTGATATTGGCCGGAGGCTGCTCGATATCCATTTCTTTGGCGATCACCACATCTGCGATCCGATCGACAAGCAAGCCGACCTGCACGTCATCGGCGTTAACGATGACGTTGCGGTTGCGGGCGGTAATTTCCGTATTCGCCAGTCCCAGAATCTTCCGCAAATCCAGAATGGTGACCACCTCGCCGCGGAGATTCACGACGCCAAAAACATATTCCGGCGCATGCGGTACGGGCGTCACCTCCAACTGCTGATTGATCTCCTGCACCCGCTGGATATCAATGCCGATCAGAAGATCGCCAAGATAGAATGTTGAATACTCGATTTCTTTTTTCGCGATATGTTTCTTATCTGCCGTTTCTGTTACCATCTGATTCACCTGTATTATGTTTTATGAGTGTAGTCCAATACTGTTCCGGGCCTATTGTGACTGCTTGACACCCTTGCCGATATAGCGCGCGATGCTCGCGAGCAGTTTATCGCGGTCCAGTTTCACTTCGTAATCGTCCACGCCCGCTTCCTGGCCTTTCTGAATATCTTCATCGCCGGCCAGCGAGGTCACAGCAATAACGGGGATATCCGAAAAACGGGCATCGTTCTTGATCTGCCGGGTCAGTTGCAGCCCGTCCATGTTCGGCATTTCGATATCGGTGACGATCAGAACCACATCCTCTGCCGGATTGTCATGGCTTTCCTGCAGAAGCTCCCAGGCTTTGCTGCCGTCTTCAGCGTCGATGGTCTGATACCCCTCGGCCTCGATGAAGCTGACAAGCTGCTTGCGGAAGAAGCTGGAATCCTCCACGACCAGAATCGTCTTGGAGGTGTTGTTCGACCGCTGCTGTTGCGTCCGACGCGAGGTCCATTCCGGATGGGCGGTTTCCGCCAGCTCATAAACATCGATCAGGCGAATGGTCTTGTCGCCCACGATGGTAGAGCCTATGACGCCGGCTTCCTTGAAGGTGGTGTGGTCCACTTCCGCCGGTATATCGCTGATATCCACCAGTTCCGGAGCCACCAGCCCCACTTCCTGATGGCCGGCCTTGAAAACGACGACATAAACGGAATCGGTCTCACCGCGCGGTTCGGCCTTGATATAGTTCTCCAGGCACAGCAGCGACAGGGTTCCGCCGCGATATTGCAGCACTTCCTGGCCGCCGACGCTGTCGATCTGGTCGGCTTTGATACGTTCAATGCGAGAAATGAACGCCGTAGGTATTCCGAAGTATTCCGTCGGGGCATTGCTGAAGATCAGAACCGTCTGCTTGTCGTCCATGTCCGAACGAACGACCTCCTTAACGCTCTGACTCTCCAGATGATCAACGGCGGAGAGTTCCATAAAGGAAGCGATCGCCGCGATATCCAGAATCAACGACACTTTACCGTCCCCGAGAATGGTCGCCCCCGCCAGCACCGTGCAGTTCTTGAGATGTTTATCCAGCGGCTTGACAACGATTTCCTTGCTGTCGTAGAGTTCATCCACGATCAGACCGTAACGGGTGTGACCGCTTTCTACGACAATGATATTCAATGCCCCGGCAATCGTATCTTCACGCCGTTCATCCCCGGAACGCTGTTCCACAACCGCAGCTTCGACTTCTTCGCCGCTGCGGCGGTCGGCGATGTTTTCGCGATGATTAATCTTTAATTCCTTCGAACCGGCCTGACAATAAAGCGAATCGACATCCAGCACCTGATTCAGCCGCACCAGCGGCAGCAGATTACCGCGCAGCCGCAAGACCTCGGCATCCTTGATTCGCTCAATGCGGGAGTTTACCTCAGTCGCACGGATCCGGACCAGCTCATTGATATTGACCTGCGGAATCGCGTATTTACCCTGACCGCAGCGAATAATTAGCGATGGAATAATCGCCAGCGTCAGCGGCAGTTTGATATTGATGGTCGTGCCTTTGCCGTAACGGGTTTCGATTTCGACGGTACCGCCGAGCTTTTCAATATTGGTCCGCACCACGTCCATACCAACGCCCCGGCCGCTGACGTCAGTCACATTCTCCGCCGTCGAAAATCCGGGGTGGAAGATAAGATGCAAGGCTTCCCGCTCGCTGAGTTCACGGGCTTTTTCCACCGTTAAGAGACCTTTCGCAACGGCCTTCTGCCTGATCCGTTCGTGGTCCATGCCGGCGCCATCATCCACAATAGTAATGTTGACCTTGCCGGCCTGGTGAAAGGCAGCCAGCTTGAGCGTACCCTCGACCGGTTTGCCCGCGGCCTTGCGTGCCTCGGGCATCTCCACACCGTGATCGACGGCATTACGAATGAGATGCGTCAGAGGATCACTGATGGCCTCGATGATGGTTTTATCCATTTCGACATCATTGCCGTCTATTTCCAGCTTGCATTCCTTGCCCAGTTTATTGCTCAAATCGCGGACGATACGCGGAAATTTATTGAAGACCGTGCCAATCGGCTGCATCCGGGTCTGCATGATCGCTTCCTGCAGTTCGCTGGTCACCTGATCGATACGGGCGGCGGCAGCTTCGATACCGCTCTGCGTCCGGGAGCCGGCTTCCTGCAGAAGCTGATTGCGCCCCAGAACCAGTTCGCCGGCCAGGTTCATCAACCGGTCGAGAACTTTAACATGCACACGCAGACTGCTGAGATTCTGTGAAACAGATTTAATCGCAACATCAGCATTTTCGTCGGCATTGGCCGCCGCAGGCTCACCGGTGGCGGACGACTGCTGCGGAGTTTTGGCCGCCGCGGATACAGGCGTCTCGGGCATGGCGGACCCTGTCGCCTCAGAAACGCTCTCCGCGTCGTCCGCTTCAGGGCCGGACGACGTCCAGCGGGTTTGCGGTGAGGCAATCTTGTATACGCGATCCAGAGGAACGTTCAGACGCTCCGCCAGCTCTTCACGGCTTGCTGTCGATGCCAGCAGCATCATGAACATCATGGAATCGGGCAATTCACTGCTCAGATTGCCGATGCCGGCCGTGCTCATATAGCTGTTCAGCAATTCACCCTGTTGATAAACGGTGTTCAGAAAATCGCGCGGGTTCTGCCCCTTGTCATGTATGTCCTGAAAGAAATCGACTTCCACTACGTAAATATGGTTCTGTCGGCGTTGCGAAAGGACCAGATTGCTTTCCTGAATCATCACAAACGCCAGCCGGCCGTCCGGCAGCGGGATATCGATATCCCGATTGAGCGCTTCCTGCACTTCTTCGGAAGCTTCACTTTGAACGGCCTGCTGCAATTGGGTCAGTAAGGATGAAACCTCGACTTCGTTGGACGTCTCAATATCATTCACCATCCCCCGCAGCGCATCAGCGGCTTTCAACAGAGCGTCGATCACCCGGGAACCGGGAACCAGCTCTTCGTTTCGAATCAGATTCAGAACATTTTCCATCTCGTGGGCCAGCCTGCCGATGGCCTTAAGCCCGATAAAACCAGCCGAACCTTTCATGGAATGAATACCCCGAAACACTTCATTGACCAGTTCGCGGTCAAAATTCTCGCCGGCCTGTTCGATCGCCAGAAACTGATTTTCTATATCAGCCAGCGTCTCATTGGCTTCCTCTTTAAACGATAAAATGAGTTCGTCCATCTCGTGCGACATGACATGCTCCTCTTATATGACTCATTAATGTGAGTTCTTTGCCAGAAGGTCAAACAACGCTATTCTGGCCGATTGGGTATACCGGAACCTCTTACATACTTCATATACTGCTTATAACGTATTTTCTCGCCTTGCCGATATCTGTGTGTATAAAACTCAAAGATGTCCGGCAGTGCTCATGCCAATGCCATACCATCAGTCCTGCGTTCCGGTTACCGTGAAATGTTCGTCCAGACGCATGACATGAAATAAATCGCGAAAATCCTGATTATCGGTAACCACTGTCAATGCTCCCCCCTGCTCTGACAGCGTTTTATGACATACGATAAATACCGATAATCCTTTTGAGTCGATCATATCGACCTTATTAAGATTAATGATCAGATTATGATGGCCTTCCTTAAAAAGGTCTAATAACTGCTGGCGAAACTCATCCGCGTTACTGGCTGTTATTTTACCTTCCGGTATTACATTTGTGGTTTCCTGCTGCTTCTCAATTAATGTCATAGTTATACTCCTCTTAGCGCTTGAATTAATTGTCTTATCGGTTGGCGGCTGCCGTGACATTACTGCGTTTCGTCAAAATAACCTCGTTGCCTTTTTCATTATAGACCATATTGTCTGAATAAATTTTCATCAGGGCCAGCCCGCGCCCGCCTTCGGTAAGCGTGTCGATCTGACATGGACGATCACGCCAGGGAAAACCCGCTCCGTCATCCTTCACGACCATACGGGCCTCCTGCTCGTCGAAAGTGAACTCCAGCGTCACCTCTTTCGACGGGTCCTCATGACTGCCGTGTACGACGGCATTCAACACCGATTCCCGCAAGAGTATCCGGATACAGAAAAAATCGTAAGGCGCCTCTTTCATGACCAGCCAATCCAGCAATTCATCATCCGCCCGGTCAATATGCTCCAGACTGGCTGACATACGTACATTGAACGTCTGGTCTTTTTTCTCAATGTAGAACATTCTTCACCTCTAACGCACTAAAACTGAATGCCCATTAAAACGACATCATCCCCAATCGTACCGTCGCATTCGTCCAGTAAATCACTCACGATTTCATCCACCGCGTCCTTGACCGACAGATGAGATTTGGCTTTAACCTGGTCCGCCAGGCGCTGGGTGCCGTACCTCCGGCTGCCCGACCGGCCGGAATCGTCGATATAACCTTCGATCAGACCATCCGTGTATATAAACAACCGCTGACCGTTTTTGACGCTGATCTGACGGGTATTGCAGGAAATCACATCATGGATTCCCAGTACATCCCCGATCAGGTCCGGGGCATAGACATTGCCGTCATTCAACTGCACAAACGGCGCAGGATGACCCGCCGTAATCACTTCAACACTCATCTTCTCCCGATTGTATTTCACATAACATGCCGTGGCGTATTGCCCGATGCCCAGAAATTTCCCCAGGGCATTGTTCATCATCAGCATGGTTTCCGTACCCGTGAGGCATTCATTGGTAAAACTGGCCGTCAGAGCCTTCAGAGCGCCCGTCAAATAGGCCGTGCCGAGATCGTGTCCGGCCACATCGGCGACAAGAAAACCAAAACAGTCTTCGCGAAACTTGATAATGTCGTAAAAATCGCCGCCCGCCTCATACGCCGGCACAAACCGGACGCCAACCTCGATCTCCGTAAAGGCATTGGGATCGGCAAGCAGCCGTTCCTGACCACTGCGAACCTGTGCCAGCCGGCCGGATTGATCGGCGATAATTTCCCGCAGCAGCCGGGCCTGCTGACGCAGCTGACGCCGTGTGCGAGCCAGCTCAATATGGGTACGGATCCTGGCGGATAACTCGACCGGATCGACCGGCTTGGCTATAAAATCGGCTCCGCCGGCGGAAAAACCCAGGGCCTTGTCATTGGAATTGGACCCAGCCGCCAGAAAAATGACCGGTATATCCTCGTATTGCTCCTCCTGATGTATTAAACGACAGGCCTCAAAGCCATCCATCCCCGGCATCATGCAGTCCATAAGTACCACATCAATCTTATTCTCACGGACTGTTCGCAGCGAATCACGTCCGCAACCGGCGACCGAAACCATATAACCGCAATGCTTCAGCATAATTTCGGTATATTGACGGCTCTCATCATCATCATCCACCAGCATAACATGTATCGATTCCTGATCGAGTTTACGACCGTAATCTTCCAGATTGTTCAGATTATACAATGACAGATGCTGCATGAGCTGCGTCAATTATCGCAAACCGCTGGTTTGCATCACCGATAACCGCTATATGTCCTATAATATTCCAATAAAGTGAATCAGCTTATCCCGACATACGTCATGCCGGTGCCATAGATGGAGTATCGGTCTATTGACCGCCCAACTTATCTGAAAAATCCCCGTTTTAACCGTTCACGCAATGGGGTATAGACATTGCGTGAACACTTACCGAATGCATTTATCAAAGCCTACAACGCCTTCTCAATATCTTCGATCAGATCGCCTGCGTCTTCGATACCAACCGACAGGCGAAACAATCTATCGGAGATGCCAACTTCACGCCGCTGCTCAGCCGTCATTTTGGCATGTGAGGTCATAACCGGCATACAAATCGTGCTTTCCACCCCGCCCAGACTCACCGCGGTCTTTATCAGACGCAATTTCTGCAAAAACCCCTCCGGCCTGATATGCCCTTCTGTCAGCTCAAACGAGAGCATCCCCCCGAATCCCTTCATCTGCCCGCGGGCGATTTCAAAAGCGGGAGAATCCGGAAGGCCCGGATAATATACCCGCGAGACTTTCTCATGTTTGTTCAGATAAGCCGCCAGCCGGCCGGCATTGTCCGTTTGCCGTTGAACACGCAGCGAAAGCGTCTTAAGACTCCGTTCCAGCATATAGCAGCTCAATGCATTCAAACTGCCCCCCAGATGTTTGGCCATGTTACGAATTTTCTCCGCATAAGACTTCGAGCTCACCGCAACGCCGCAGCACATATCGCTATGACCGCCCAGATATTTCGTTCCACTGTGAACGACAATATCAATCCCCAGCGCCAACGGCAATTGATTGATCGGCGAAGCAAACGTGTTGTCGATCATTGTCATTATCCCCCGTTCCCGGGCAAATTCGGCCACTTTTCGGATATCGATCACATTTAGAAGCGGATTCGTGGGCGATTCGATAATAATAAGCTGGGTTTTATCCGTCACCGCCTGACAGACGGCAGCCGCATCCGTGGCTGTAAACGTATATGACAATCCCATGCGTTCAAAGGCGTCCGAGGCCAGAAAATGCGTCCCGCCGTAAAGCTCATTCATCAGGACAATATGATCGCCCGCCCGGGCAAAGGCCAGCAGCGTCGTACTGATCGCGGCCATACCCGAACTGAACAGCACGCCGTCTTCGCCCTCTTCCAGGGCGGCCATCTTTTCTACGACAACGGTCTGGTTCGGTGTATTGTAATAGCGCGGATATAAAACTTCATCCTGCTCCATATACTTATAGGCGGAAGAGGTGAAGATCGGGGTGTTGATGCCGCCAATTTGCTTGTCTTCAAAACTGCCGCTGTGAACGCATCGGGTATCTGGTTTCATAATCTTAAGACTTTCTCTTCTCTATAAGGCTCTAAACACAACTCAGACAGTGATTTATGCCCGACCGACATAAAAGTCAATAAAAAAGTCGCACGCCCTCTCAGACACGTATCTCCAGATGCAAAAAATGCCCGTAAATGAATACTTGAAAACCGAGTCAAAATCTGATATGATATGGCTGACCTTTACAGCAGATCAACTTGTAACACATTGCGGGAGAATAAGTTATGTGTTTAGCTATTCCCGGAAAGATTTTAAACATACAGGAATCACCTCCTGGCGGCGGCATGGGGCCGCTGGCCCGGGTGGACTTTCAGGGCAGCCAGATCGAGGTCAGCCTGGCGATGGTCCCCGATGCGAAACAGGGGGACTGGATTCTTGTCCATGCGGGTTTTGCCTTGAACGTCCTCGACGAACAGGAAGCCAGAGAGACCTGGCAATATCTCGAAGAAGCCGGCATTGATGTCGAAAAACCCTGACCCGGATAAACCGGAATTTCGAATTTTGAGAACGGAATGACGAGAAACAATGTCCCCATGACGAAGACCGAAAAATATGCCGTCACAACTTTTTGCTTCATCAGGTAAGCCGTATGAAATGGTATGTAACTAGCTTATTTTTCATTTTAACATTGGCTTTACATTCAGCTTTCGCCGATAAATACGCCAGTCCCAACATACTGCTGATCCTGGTGGATGACATGGGATATTCGGACCTGGGCAGTTACGGCGGTGAGATCAAGACCCCGCACATTGACCAACTGGCCGATAACGGTCTGCGTTTTACCCAATGCTATAATTCCGCCCGCTGCTGTCCGTCCCGGGCCAGCCTGCTCACCGGCCTGTATTCTCATCAAGCCGGCATCGCCAATTTTACCGGCCCGGACCGGACCGCCAATCGAGGCCCGGCCTATCTGGGCCATCTGAACGATCAATGCGTCACCCTGGCAACCGTTCTTAAGAAAAAGGGGTATAACACCTATGGTGTCGGGAAATGGCATGTTGGCATGCAGGCCCACCCGGTCGAACGGGGCTTCGAAGAGTATTACGGCTACATCCAGGGCTACAGTGCGAATCAGTGGAATCCTGATGCGTATCAGCGGCTGCCGGAATCGCGTAAACAGGAAATAACATACACCAAAAAAGAATTCTACGCCACCGATGCCTTTTCGGATTACGCGATGGAATTCCTGAACCAGGCTCATAAGAAAACGGAACCGTGGTTTTTGTATCTGGCTCATTCCTCACCGCATTTTCCCTTGCAGGCCCCGGCTGAAACCCGCGATAAATATGTGGACATTTACCGTCGCGGCTGGGATGTGCTGCGTCAGGAACGGTATGAACGTCAGATAAAAGCGGGGCTGGCAACCGATACCTGGTCATTCACGGAGCGTTCCCAAGTCCCCGAAGACAGGGAAGATATCGCCAATGGTTACCCGGGCGAGCCGAATCCTCCCTGGAACAGTTTGCCGGCCAACCGTCGGGAAGACCTGGCCTATCGCATGGCGGTTTATGCCGCGATGATTGATCATGTTGACCAGGGAATCGGCCGTATTCTGGCATTTCTTGAAAAAACAAAACAACTTGACAACACACTGATTCTGTTGACCAGCGACAACGGCGCCTGCTACGAATGGGGCCCTTTCGGTTTCGATGGTCCCAGCCGCCGCGGTAAAACCATTCTGCACGCCGGTAAAGAACTGGACAAAGTCGGCGGGCCGGAAACACATCATTCTGTCGGCAGCGCTTGGGCCAACCTCAGCAATACACCGCTGCGAATGTATAAGCATTTCAATCATGAAGGCGGCAATTGCAGCCCGCTCATTGCCCACTGGCCCCAAGGAATAAAAAATCCCAACCGCTGGGTCCACACGCCGGTGCATTTTATAGATATCATGCCCACATTATGCGAAGTTGCGGGCACGAATTATCCAAAGCAAATTAATAACCGGACGATTACCCCCACTGATGGAACCAGCATATGCCCCCTGTTTACCAAAGGCACACTCCCTGAACGTACCCTCTGCTTTGACCACTTCGAATCCAGCGCTGTCCGTCAGGGCGGCTGGAAACTTGTACGCGGCAATCAGCGTTATAATGACCGGCAATGGGAACTCTACAACATCGATCAGGACCGCTGCGAAACGAATAATCTCATTGAAAAATACCCGAAAAAAGCCAGAAAACTGGAAAAACAATGGCTGGATTGGGCCGTTCGCATGAAAATTTACCCCTACTACAACCATCAGCCATAATATGGCGACACGATATAATTTAATGACAAATAACGCAATATCCTCATACATCGAAGAAATAACACGTCTGGCCGGTGGCCGTCCCATAACATTGATGGAAGTGTGCGGCACACATACAGTCAGCCTGTTTCGCAGCGGCGTCAAGTCGAGGCTCCCGGCAAACGTAAAGCTGATCAGCGGCCCGGGCTGTCCGGTCTGCGTTACTTCGCAGGGCTATATCGACACAGCGTGCGAAATCGCAAGAAAAGATAACGTCGCGATCTGTACTTACGGCGACATGGTGCGGGTGCCGGGCGAAAAGGACAGTCTGGAGCTTTGCCGGGGTGGGGTCGCAGAAATCCGCGTCGTGTACTCGGCCCGTGATGCGGTTAAACATGCCGCGGAACATCCGAATAAAACCGTCGTCTTTTTGGCGGTCGGTTTCGAAACAACTACCCCCCCTACCGCGGCGGCGGTTCTGGAAGCGACCAATCTGGGCCTTGAAAACTTTTTCATCCTGTGCGGCCATAAACTCGTCATTCCGGCAATGCGAGTCTTGCTGTCGGATGAGCAATCGCGTATCGACGGATTCATGTGCCCCGGTCACGTCAGCGTCATCATCGGAGCCAACGCCTACCGGCCCATCGCCGAACAATTCGGCAAGCCTTGTGTCGTCGTCGGCTTCGAACCGGAACAGATGGTGCGCGGCATTCTGCATCTGGTCCGACAAGTCAGCTCCAGACAGACAAAGATGGAAAATGTTTACGGCGTCGCGGTGACGGACGAAGGCAATAATATTGCCCGGCAGATGATCGAGAAGGTATTCGAGCCGGCTGACGTCATCTGGCGGGCGATGGGGACGTTGCCCGGCAGCGGTCTGGAATTGCGAGAAGATTTCCGACGTTTTGACGCCCTTGAATATTTCGGTCTGGATTTCGGCGAAGACAAAGAGCCGCCCGGCTGCCGTTGCGGCGAAGTCATCCAGGGCAAGATCGAACCGGTCGCATGCGGGCTTTTCGGGACGTCCTGCACACCCATGCAGCCCGTCGGTCCCTGCATGGTCAGCAGCGAGGGTACCTGTGCGGCGTGGTTTAAGTATAGGAGTTAGATGTTTGGAGTTTGGATTTATTTTTTAATATAGGAGGTATGAATAGCGACTCAATCGTTCAAAGATTTGGTTCCCTGGCGGAATGCAGTTTTTATATTATCCTATCAAATGAATTGAAATATGGTGAAACAGACCATCTTGATATATTATGTGACGCTATTAGAAAAATGCTAACTGAATACATTAAAGGTATTCGTAATAAAATGAATCATGACGTTACATGATGAAACATTGAACCTGACTCCTAACTTCCAGCTTTCAAAAATAAACACCTTACAACCTGGAAAGATAATGAATAAATGCGAAGCCCTCCTCCTCGCCCACGGCGGCGGGGGCGAGCTGACAAAAAAGTTACTCGAGAAACACATCCTGCCCAAACTCAGTAACGAGTTGCTCGATCCGCTCATGGACAGCGCGGTGTTTAATGTCAACAGCGAACGAATATGTATGACGACGGATTCGTTCGTGGTGCAGCCGCTGGAGTTTCCCGGCGGGAATATCGGCCGACTGGCGGTCTGCGGCACGGTAAACGACATCTGTATGATGGGCGCAGCGCCGCGGATTCTCAGCCTCTCGCTGATTCTAGAAGAAGGCTTGCCGCTGAGCACGCTCGACCGCATCATGGATTCCATCGCCGACGCGGCCGCGGAAGCCGGCGTCCCCATCGGCACCGGCGACACCAAAGTCGTCGAAAGCAAAGGCCAACCGGGCATGATGATTACCACATCCGGCATCGGCGAGCTTTTCGACAACGTAACAATAGACGCCAAACGCATCCAGCCGGACGACGCCATTCTCATAACCGGCCGTATCGCCGAGCATGGTCTGGCAGTCATGTCGGCAAGAAAGGGCCTCGAATTCCAAACCCAATTACATAGCGATGCCGCCCCGCTGTCGCATCTGGTCCGGGTAATGTGCCAGACCGGCGCCGATATCAAATTCATGCGTGATCCCACGCGCGGAGGACTGGCCGGTGTCCTGGCCGACCTCGTCGAAAATACCGGCCTCGGTATCGATATTGAGGAAACCGCCGTTCCGCTATCTTCCACAGCACGCCATACAGCGGAATTGCTCGGGCTCGATCCCCTGACCGTCGCTAACGAAGGCTGTTGCGTCGTGGTCGTACCAGTTGCGAACACCGACCGCATCCTCGCGGCCTGCCGGACCAGTAAATATGGTGCCAACGCCGCGCTTATCGGCTCCTTCACCAACGCCCAGCCGATGGCGAACCTCATCACCCGAGCCGGCGGCAGACGCCTCATCCAGCGACCCTACGGCGAAGAACTGCCGAGGATTTGTTAATGTTTCCCGACCGTCTTCACCGCCTTGTGCTCATAAAACTCTCCTCAATAGCAGTTCTATCCGATTTTTCTTTTCTTGCATATCTTTTATCTATCGTGTAATATGATTCTCGTTGAAGATGGTCCAAACGAAAGCCCTGATACGGCAGAGACAACGGCTTTTGGTAGCGCAATATGCTATTATCATCATCTTTTTGACCCGCTCTGCCCGTAAATATTTTCAGGACAACACTATATGCCATTTAAAACCATTGGCCTCGCCGACCCGCTGGTGCAGGGTATCCTTGCCACCGGCTACACTGCTCCCACCGAAATTCAATCCAAAGCTATACCCGCTATCCTGGAGGGCCATGACATTATCGGATGTGCCCAGACTGGAACGGGCAAAACCGCAGCCTTTGTCTTACCCATCCTCAACCGCTTTGAGACCCAACCGAAAAGAACTAAAAAACCCGCCATCCGTGCTCTGGTGATCACTCCGACCCGGGAACTGGCCCTGCAGATCGAAAAATCCATCATAGGCTATGGCAGGTTCTTGAAGTTGAAAACGCTCACCGTTTACGGCGGCAGTCGCATCGACACCCAGATCAAAACCATCAAACGCGGCGTCGATATTGTCGTAGCCACACCGGGGCGACTGCTCGATCATCTCCAACGCAATACGATTAATCTGTCCACCGTGGAAATGCTGGTACTGGATGAGGCCGATCGCATGTTCGATATGGGTTTTATCAAGGATATCCGTAAAATTATCGCTCAACTGCCCAAAAACCGCCAAACACTGCTCTTTTCGGCGACCATGCCCGAGGCCATCAAAACCCTGGCACAATCAATCCAGCACTCACCGGTCACTATCCAGATCGGCCGGCAGAACAATCCGATCGAGACAATCACTCAGCATATCTATAATGTCAGTCAGAGTAAAAAACTTGAATTACTGATGCAAATCATCGTAGAAGAGAAGATGTTCAGCGTGCTGATCTTTTCCCGGACCAAACGGGGCGCGGACCGCATTTGCCAGAAACTGACCAAACAAGGCATCGAAGCCGTCGCCATTCACTCTGACCGCACGCAGCGACAGCGGCTCCGGGCCCTGGAAGGCTTCAAACAGGGCAAATATCAGGTACTGGTCGCGACCGATATCGCCGCCCGAGGCATCAATATCGAAGGCATCTCCCATGTGATCAATTATGAAGTGCCAGGCTTTCCTGAAGACTATGTCCATCGCATCGGACGTACCGGCCGGGCGACTGCGCTCGGCGACGCGATCACGTTTGTCTGCCGCAATGAATTAAAGGACCTTCGCAAAATTGAAGCCTTCATTGAACGTGAATTTACGATCAAAACGATTGATGGTTTCTCTGAAGACTTTTCGACCCCGATACCATCGCAGCGGCGCATCTCGGCAAAACCTGGTCGAACCCGACGGTTCGGCAGAACGAGACGACGATCTGCCAGATGATTCAGTCGTTCAATTCGGGCTGTTCTTATACAGCCCGGTTCTATAATCGCCATGATGCCGTGGCCGGCCCTGCCAGGAGCTTCCTCCCCGATTCGGCATAAAAGGCACTCGGAATGACTATTCTTGAATTTGGGTGAATGGTTACCAATTTTCTTTTCGACAAATTCCTGTGAAAAGGTTATACCTTTACAGATAAAATACGTTAAGAAACTGTGTGAATGAAGTATCTTGAGAGTTCAAATAGTATGAAAACCCATAAACGTCTCATAGTCTTGTTGTTTTGTTTGTTTTTTTTCGTTCCCGCCGCCCGGGCCAGGGAGGCGGAGCAGATTAATCCTGAATTGAAACTGGGAAAAATCGATCTGGAAAAAAACGGCGAGCAGTACACAATCGTTCTGAGAGACGGACGAAAGTACGAAGCTCAGGAGTTTTTTGACATTCTTTACGAGCAGCAGCAAAACCACGAATCCTCGTTCTGGTTTACCATCTTCAATATTACCTCGCCCATCGGAATGGCGTGGATAATGGTGGGCATATCCGGCCAGCTCTGTTTCACCCTCCGCATGCTCACGCAATGGATTAAAAGCGAAAGGAAAAAGAAGTCCGTCATCTCCGAGTCGTTCTGGTGGATGAGCCTGGTGGGCGCCGCCATGATGCTGATCTATTTCTCCTGGCGTAAAGACATCATCGGGATACTGGGGCAATCGACCAGCTTTTTCATTTATGGCCGTAACCTGTGGTTGATCCACTCGCTCCGCCAGAAGAAAAAACTGGAAATTGTCATTAGAGAACAAACCGAACCGCAATCATAGACCGGGCATAACCAGTTTGCAGGGTGGAACTCGACCGCCTGGAAACAGAAGCTGGAAATTAGACGCCATGGCACGCATTAGCCGTCACACATGAATCTGTCCGCCTGGAAAAGACGTATTTATGGGCGGGTTATGCGTTTTCGATTGGCCCTGGCGGGCATCCTCATACCCTTTGGGTATATCCGCTTTCATCGAAGATGAAAAACTTAAACATGGATTGCTTTGATCCATTCACCCTTTAACGCATAAACCCATCAACCTATTCCGGATTCTCCCCGAAGATATTTGCCAGCATCAATTGCAGTCTGTGGTGCAAAACCTCAAAGGAGTAATAGCGATAGGCGAGATCGAAATTATGATCCACAATTTTTTGACGCAAATCAGCGTCTTCAAGAACCTGCCGGGCCTCCTCCACCACACCGCGGTTAATATAACCGTTCATCTCAATGACCTGAAAACCTCGCGGTTCGATATCACGTATATATATTGAATACCGGTTGACCAGAATCGGCTTGCGGAAATAGACCGCTTCCAGAAACGCGTTGCCGAACCCTTCATAAAGACTGGGATAGGTTACCAGATCGGCATGGGGATACACGTCCCATAACGTGTAATATTTGCCGTTACGCTCATCCTGCGACCGCAGCGAAGCCAGCCGATGCGACACAATCCGCATATCCACCCCGACGCTGGCGGCATAATCTACAAGAAAATCCTGATATTCCAGCCCCTCATCCCCGGCATGATGCGATATGACCAGTTTGTATTTCGGATCCTTCAACCGCCGGACCAGTTCGATGGCATGCTCAATCCCCTTGCGGGACACCACACGTGTCGGCTGCAGGATCAGTATATCTTCGGGACTCAGACCGATATCCTCACGAAACGTCGAGGAAAACGCATCCATCGGCGGCGCCGGCGACGAAAAATCCAGCACATTTGGCACAACATACGACGAGATTCCCGTCCGCAGGGCCAGTTGCTCCCGCGCCGAAGAATTAATCACCACATGCTGCACATTCATAAACCGCGGCGGAAACGAGGTATGCAGATAATCCGGCACGCCGGAGACGGCAAACCGATCCCGTTCCCAGTAAAAATCATGATGATGAGCAATCGTGGGAATACGGTTCTCGACAATAACTTCCGTCAGAGCCAGCCCTAGCGGAATATGCATGGGAATCGTCAGGCAGTTTTCCGCGACAATGACATCAATCTCAAACTTTTCAATAAACTCATACAGCTTATCCTTCAGGCGTTCCTTAAGTACATAGATCATACCCGTACATTCCCGGGTCCGATCCCGCCGGCCAAAAATCTGCGACTGAATAACCCGATTATCGGGATAATCGAAATAAGCCTCCGGCACCAGCATACTCGTTTCCGGGTCGGTATCCAACTGCCCGGCAAACCAGAAACTCACATGCCCGCTGCGCCAGAGCACCTCCGCCCATTTCCACGATTCCAGCGTTACCCCGTCGTTTCCCGCAAATCGCGTGGATATAAAACCAAAATGCTTCTTGCCAATTTCAGGTATCAAAGCCATTTCATACTCCGCTATTTTTAAAAACTGCCATCTCACCTCACCCGGCATAGCCGGAACTAATAAGTATACTCGTTCCGATTGAAAATACCCGTTTTGTCGGAACGTCATTATCTGCGGATATAAAGCTTACGCCCGGCCCTGCCGGGAGCTTTCTACCCCATTGGGTATAAAAATGAAAATCTTGGATTTTTTAATTCTATTGCCATTTGGCGCAGTTTTGTCACTAAAATACTTAACTTCAATCTCCTTCAGAACAATCAATGCAATCGAATCGGTCACTCTGAGCAAGCTGCTTAGGTCTAGTTGCGGAAACATGTACCGCGGGCATTCTGCCTGCTTTAAACCACGATTAAACCTTTGCAATCAGTAAATGTTGTATCATGAGAGTCGTCGAAAAATGTATCCGCAATAGAAACTATACCCAAAGGGTATGAGAATTCCCGCCAGGGCTAATCGTAAAGGTTTTACCCGCACATAGTTACGTTTGGACAAAACGGGAATTGTCATTCGGAACGAGTATACTTATATAACGTTTAATTCGTCATATCATAACTCACATCACCAGGATTGCCCGATAATTTTTTGCGGAAAAGCGACCCGGCATTATCGGAAGCGTCACCCGCTCTCAATCCCCCCTCTTTCCCCCCGATTCCTTACAATTCCACCCTCTTTTCGGACCCGCAAGCGACCAGAAATACCTTCTGGCCAGCATGTTCCGTTTAGAACGGTTAGGGGAACCGCCATCCAACATTTCAATATAGAAATCAGGTCGGAACGGTCAAGGCGATGGTTGGCCCAGTCGATAAGCATTATGCAATGAATACCAAACATCATGTGGAATTAAGTGTTGAAAGAGAGGAGAAATGAGTTTTATACTGGAAGCACTCGGAAAAGGCCTAAAAAAACAACCGATTATGGACATGGTCCTGCCAATGGTCCAGCCGCTCACCCATGAGGAGGTTGATCAGCTTATCGAATCGATAAAACTACATCCGGACCATTACGCCAACAAATTCCGCCTGGCAATCCACTATGTCGGCAGCGGGGCCGACCATGAGGCCGAGCAGCTTTTCCGGGAATTGCTCGACAGTAATCCTCGCCATACCGAAGCCCGCCTGGCATGGGCCGCTATGCACGCCGATAACAGCGATCTGGATCTGGCGATCGAACAACTAACCCTGGCCGGTGAATATGACGGCATGCCCCAGGGAGACAGCCGCATCCATTTCAGCATGGGCTATTGCCTGGAGCGACAGGGAAACAAGGATGAAGCCGAAAAATACTACCAAAAAGCCTGCGGCGAAAAACCCTGCCTGCCGCGGCATCGACAGCGACTGGCGGCAATATACCTTTCACGCCACCATTACGACATGGCCCTGAATCAGTATCATCTTCTGAAAGATGAAGAACAGCATAATTCGTGGTATTATCTGCTGCTGGGCCAGTTATACCTGAACCAGAACGATTATCTGAAAGCCGAATATAATTTCGAACAGGCCCTGATTAGTGAACCGGACAATTTCGAATTTCAGGATGAACAGATAGAAAAAATGGTTGAGGACGGCAAAGTCCAGGAAGCCATTGAAACACTGGAACATCGGCTCGCGGAGCAGGGCGATTTCCCGGATATTTTCGCTCAACTGGGGGATTTGCACAGCCGCCTGGGCAGCGACCATGATGCCGTCAACTTTTATAAACGGGCCCTGGAAATCCATCCGGGCTATCTCGAAGCCTCCGTCAAACTGGGGACCCAGCATCTGCGAATGGGCCGCTATTTCGAATCAGCCTGCCAGTTTAACCAGTCTATCGAGATAAACGACCGGCTGATAGAAGCTTATGTCGGACTGGCTCTTTCACACATGAAACTGGATAAAACCACCCCGGCACATGATATGATCGACCTGGCTTCGGCCCTGGAGCCCAACACCATCCTGCTGTTCAAGGAAATGAACTGCCTGCAATTCCGGGTTGATTCCGGCTCCGTCAGCCGGCATGACCTTCTCCTGGGTACCGATGAAAAATCAAACGTCGAGCCGCGCGATGCTTTGCATATTCAGCAGCGCCGCTATGAACAGGCCCTGACCGAAAATCCCAACAATGCCAATTTGCACTATTATTATGCCATGCTGCTTAGAACCGGCAACAGAAATCTGGATTGCATTCAGCACCTGCAACGAGCACTGACTATTAATCCGTCCTATTTTAAGGCTCGAATCAAGCTGGGACTGATGCAATATCAGGAAGGTGAAACCAAAGCGGCTTTCGATGCATTTGACGAGGCGTTTCATAATAATGAAGAATACCTCGACCTGCACTATAAACTGGGATTGATGTATTGCGATAAAATCCAGTTTGCCCTGGCGGTCGAATATTTCGATCTCTCGCAAAATGAGTCAACCAAACCCGAAATCGAGGCCAATCTGGCATTAGCACTTAAAAACATGAATCTGGTAGATAGAAATACTGCGGCCTGGCGGTGCATCTGCGAAATGGATCCGGCCAATAAATGGGCCTACCTTACTCAGCGGTCTTTAACCAAACTTCCCCAGTTTCCTATTTAACATGTTTTTAAAGGTGGCTATTTTATACTTGTTCCAATAGATAATCCCCCGTTTTGTCAATACGTAACTATTTGCGGGCATAGCGTTTACGATTGACCCTGGGGGGCATTCTTATACCCTTTGGGTATAGAATCTTACGCAAAACGGTATAAATGAGAATATTCGAGATTTCGGACAGAAAGCTACTGGCAGGGAAATACGTAAATGTTTTATCCACATACAATTATGTTCCGGAAACTCGTGACACAATGAGCTGCGTAAACGATACTTTTATTTGTCTGGCAAGAAGTGGAAATCGGCCATATTGTTGGATTTTCAGGGTTTTCATGACTACGTCCAGGCTGATAAAAGATCGCTTACAGCCCAAAATGAATGTTTAGAGACGCCCTAAACTATATGACTTTGTGTCCTGGTGGTTATATTGATACGAACGTTGATGCCACCGCCAAAAGTAATTTCTAAGCAGCGACATGGAGAGGTAACA